>NHDW01000005.1 GCA_002170535.1 Methylococcaceae bacterium TMED69 | reverse complement strand
CCTCATCCTGATCGTTTCTTCCATGAGCTGGATCGTGTATTGAATCCTGGCGGTGGCGCCATATTGCTTGAGCCATACTATGGCCCTTTCGCTTCATTTTTATACAAGCGCCTTTTTCGCACGGAAGGCTTTGATAAAACCTATCCCTCTTGGGAGACACCCTCTACTGGCCCTATGAATGGCGCTAATCAGGCCCTCAGTTACATAATATTTATACGTGATAGGGAGCAGTTTAACGATAGGTATCCACAGTTGAAAGTTGTTCACCAAGAGTTTGTCGGTAACCATCTTAAATATCTGTTTTCTGGTGGCCTTAATTTCCGTCAATTACTACCAGATTCATTTGTAGGATTGGTAGGGCTGTTGGAAAAACTAGTCCTCCCGATCAATAAATGGATTGCGATTCATCACGCTCTAGTGATTCGTAAAGAATGAACATCAATTTTAGCAAAGTAGGGAATTATTTTGATATTGGTGCTATTGACCTTTTGTCTCATGTGAATTCTACATATATTTCTTCAGAGTTATGGATATGGGGGCGGTCATTTGCGATTTCTAAAGGCCCTCAAGGTATCGCACTGGGATTTGTTTTTGGGATTATGGTAGCTTCGTTTTTATTTAGTGAAGAGTTTATAGCTAATGTTAGTTTAGACGTTTGGCTTATTGTCAATGGCGTTTCGTCGATGGTCGCATTATGAACAATATTGTAGTTACGGGCGGGAACGGATATATCGGCTCTAGTTTTACGGATGTGGCGACAGAGCGAGGTCATCACGTTACCATTGCATCTCGCCAACAGCCCTCGTCCGGTAACGTGCCTTGGCTTTATTTTGATTTAGTTTCTTATAAAGCTTTTGACTTACCGTTGGATACAGATATTCTAGTGCATCTCGCAGCTAATATATCAGCTACAGAATTCTTGGATATTGATACTGAAGTGGCGGCAGCACAGGAATTAATTAAATTGACTAAAAAAGCAAAAGCAAAATTCATCTTTGTGTCCAGTCAAACTGCTCGCGAGCATGCTCCAACTGATTATGGGCGAAGTAAATGGCATATTGAGCAAGCAGTTTTAGCGGCAGGTGGTTGGGTTGTTCGTCCAGGGCAGGTATATGGTGGTGAATTACGTGGGCTCTACGGTGCTCTGGTTAATTCAGTTTCAAAGTTGTTGTTTCTACCGGCTTTTATACCAACTCCTAAGATACAGCCAATCCATGTGCTCGACTTAACAGAGGGCTTGCTACAGTTAGCCGAGCGCGATGATTTACAGTCCAAGGTTTATTGCTTGGCAGAACCACTGCCAATTCCCTTTTCTTCATTTCTTGCTGAAATCGCAGTTTCTCGGTTGCGCTGTAAGATATTCTTCTTACCAATTCCAACTCCAGCAGTTAGATTTTTTATGAAAGTAGCAGGAACAGACTTGCAAAAAAGGCTGGGTTTAACTCGGCTAAATTCACTATTTGATCTACCTAAGATGACAACTGCGTCAGATCTAAAAATGATTGGCCTTTCGCTACGCTCTTTACCTGCTGGTCTACATCCATCAGGTAATAACATTAGAAGGCGCCTGCTAAGAGAGGCGAAAACATTGCTCACTTATGTCTTAAAAGAGAGGCCGGACTCTGTTTTGTTGCGCCGTTACGTGCGCTGCATCGAAGCTCTGCGTGGAGGTCGAGTTGTGGAACTACCTGAGATCTTTCTAAGTTTTCCTATCTTATTATCGCTTATTGACAGTACATGCTGGCGTACGGACAAATTGGCAATAGAGTTTGCTTGGAGAATGGATGCAGCCACCCTAATTGCTGAAGCTAGTCCTTTGGGTGCATCGCGTTTTCTTGGTATTAGTCAACCTGAGGGAATGGTCAGAAGCATTTGCTTACTTGCGACTTCGGTGGTTGGTGAAGTGTTCTGGAGATTGATGAAATTCTTTGTTTCTCCGGTTTTGCGGTTGGCTTTGGTGAGTGCAGGCAAGGGGCTTCCATGAGTGTTGATTTTGATGTGATAGTTGTAGGCAGCGGTCCGGCCGGTGTGTCAGCAACTTTTCCATTGATTGAGTCCGGAGTTCAAGTGCTCATGGTGGACGGCGGTAAAAAAGAAGACGTCCCGCTGTCGGATGATAATTTTCTTTCAGCGCGTACGCATGATAATAATCAGTGGATTTGGATGGTCGGTGAAGATTTTCACGCTTTAAAAATGCGAGATGCAGTATCACCTAAATTACGCGCACCTTCTCAAACTTATGCATTTGCTGATTTTCAATCCGGGAATCAAATTAAGTCTAGTGACTTTACAGTAGTCGGATCACTTGCCAAAGGAGGCCTTTCAAATGCATGGGGATGCGGCGTTGCTCGATTGTCCCAGGCCGAGCTCGCAGAATTTCCATTTACTACCTCTGAAATGGATGCGTCATATGAAAAAGTTAGTCGTCGTATTGGTATCAGTGGACGATCAAACGATGACATGTCTGCTTACTTTGGACTTGATGAATACGCGCAACCACCCATCCCGATGGATGGTTTACACAAATGGTTGGCTAATCGCTATGAAAAGAAAAGAACTTACCTAAACGCTCAGGGATTCAAACTTGGGAGATCCAGATTAGCTACGTTAAATACAGATTTTTCTGACCGAAAAGCATGCAATCTTTGTAGCAAATGCCTCTGGGGGTGTTCTCGGGGTTCTCTTTATTCTGCAAATCATGATCTCCCTGCTTTGCGTAAGCACTCTAATTTTAATGAGCTGTCAGGTTTTGTGGTTGATAATTTACACTTCGGCCACGGTGGATGGACGGTGACAGGCCAAACATCTGTCGATAATACGCAACGATCTTACACGGCAAATAAAATCATTTTGGCATTGGGAACGTTGGCAACCACTAGAATTGTCTCAAGAGTGCTGGATATTAAACGGTCCTTAACTTTATTATCAAACCCAACAGCTGCATGTTTAATATGGGTCCCTAGGTTATTAGGTACAAAGAGAATAAACGGTTTTGGGCTGGGGCAATTATCCTTTTCGTTAGCTTTGAACAATGGTCTCAGTGCCTTCGGCTCCACCTTTTCCACCACAGGTATCCCGATGTCTGAGTTTGTCCGTCATGTTCCGATGGCAAGGAGGTTTGGCGTTGATTTATTAAAAGGGATAATGAGTTCCTGTGTGGTTGGTAATCTCTTCTTGCCCGGGCAGCTTACAAAAGCAGAAACTAAGCTAAGTGATTCAGGCACTCTTATCATCTCTGGTTCCTATAGTGATAATGTTGAACCTTTTATGGAAGAGGCTAGAAATAAACTATCAAAAGCATATAGGTCTATGGGCGCACTTCTTCTGCCAGGTAGTTTTACCGTGGGGAAACCAGGAGGGGATATACATTATTCTGGAACACTACCCATGCGAGAGGTCCCTGGTATTGGTGAGACCAGTTCAATGGGTGAGGTGAAAGGTATGGAGGGAGTGTTTGTAGTTGATGGTTCCTGTTTGCCAAACCTTCTGGCTAAATCTCACACGTTAACAATTATGGCAAATGCGGATAGAATAGGGGGATTGATCGCAGCTAATTTGTGTTCTGGGAGCACCGCATGAAAAGAAAAATTCTATGTGTAATTGGCACCCGCCCTGAGGCCATCAAAATGGCGCCGGTCATTTTAGCGCTGAAACAAGAGCCTTGGGTAAACGTAAGGATTCTTGCGACCGCCCAGCACAGACAAATGCTTGATCAAGTCACTGATTTTTTTGATATTGATCCCGATATTGACCTAAACGCCATGAGCCCAAATCAGACTCTCACAACGTTGACAGCTCGACTACTGCTGAAACTCGATGATGTTCTACAAACAGAGAAGCCAGACGCGGTTTTGGTTCAAGGCGACACAACTACAGTTATGACGGTGGCATTGATATGCTTTTACCAACATATTCTGATCGGACACATTGAGGCAGGACTTCGTACTTGGGACATACAAAATCCATTTCCGGAAGAGGCAAATCGGGCAATTGCGGGAAAGCTTGCACACTGGCACTTTGCGCCCACCGAAGGTGCAAGACGTAATTTGCTTAAGGAAGGTGTTTTAGATTCGGAAATTATCGTAACTGGCAATACTGTTATTGACGCATTACTGATGTCAGTTGCCAAGGATTTGGAACTTTCTGTACCAGTATCTCCTGCCAAAAGATTGATTCTAGTAACGTCCCACCGAAGAGAAAATTTCGGAGAGCCGCTCCGAAATATATGTCGAGCGCTACGCACTCTCGCAGAGAATAACCACGCAGCACACTTCCTTTATCCAGTGCATCCTAATCCAAATGTGAAGGATGTAGCGCATGAGTTCTTAGCCGGTCTACCGAATTTCACGCTTTGTGAACCGATGGACTACGCGCCGTTTGTTGCTGCTATGAAGCGCTCTTATATCATTTTAACCGACTCGGGCGGTGTGCAAGAAGAAGCACCTGCTATTGGCAAACCCACGCTCGTCTTACGAGATGAAACCGAGAGGCCGGAAGCTGTCGAGCAAGGTGTAGTGAAGTTGGTTGGACCCAATTATAAACGAATCGTTACCGAGACACAGCGATTGCTGGATGACGAGTCTTCTTACAAAGCGATGGCTCGAGGTATTTCTCCTTACGGTGATGGTCGTGCTGCAGAACGAATTGTGAAGACGCTACGTGAGCATTTCACCTAATGCGGCTCGTTTATTTATCTCCAGTAACCTGGGAAAGCTTCGCCCAAAGACCGCATAAGTTCGTGGAGTGGTTTCACGACCGGGCAGGTGGTCCTGTTATTTGGATTGACCCATATCCTACTCGCTTTCCAAACTGGAAGGATCTGTATCGGTCGAATTCAACTGATCCAAGCGGTCAGCCAAGCGATGTGCCAGCATGGCTGAATGTGCTGAGACCTGTTAGCTTGCCTATTGAGCCACTGCCCGGTTCGGGCTCGATCAATAGACAGTTGTGGCGACCTCAACTGCATCAAATTAAAGATTTCTCGTATCATTCAGACACCTGGCTAGTTATAGGTAAACCATCTGTTCTTGCATTAGAACTATTAAGACTTCGTCGTACATGCCTTGCTGTTTATGATGCGATGGATGACTTTTCAGCTTTTTATTCTGGGTTTTCTCGATTAGCGTTAAAGAGAAGAGAGAACTTAATTGCCGAGCGTGCTGACATTATATTTGCGTCAAGTTCGAAACTTAAACAAAAATGGGAACGGGTTCATAAGGATGTACGGTTAATTCATAACGGACTCGATCTGACACTTATTAAATCTATGGAATACGAAGTTGTTTCAAATAAAAAGAAGGTCTTTGGCTATTTGGGGACCATTGCCAAATGGTTTGACTGGGATTGGTTGATCACGCTTGCAAAGGCTAGACGCAAAGATGAGATACGATTGATAGGACCGGTTTTTGACAAGCCAACTAGAAAGTTACCAGATAACGTCAAATTACTGGAAGCTTGCCATCATCAAGCTGCTTTATCGGCTATAAAGGATTTTCATGTTGGTTTGATTCCATTTAAGACTAACACGTTAACTGCGTCGGTTGATCCAATCAAATATTATGAATATCGGGCTCTTGGCCTGCCAGTAATGTCAACAAACTTTGGTGAGATGGGCTTTCGGAAAAGGGACCTCGGGGTGTTTATCACACAGTCTGAAAGTGATGTGGCTGCCATGGCGGAGGATGCGTTACAATTTCAAGGGGATGCTGAAGAGGACCAAACATTTGCAGAGCAGAATACTTGGAGGGTTCGTTTCGATGGAGCAAAACTCCTCCCTTGATTGTGACGTCATTATAGTTAATTACAACGCAGGCGGCGTCCTCACGGAATGTGTTAATTCTGCTTTAGCAGAACAAGCGCGGCATGTCTTTGTGGTCGATAACGATTCGCACGACGCAAGTCTTGCTAATATGATGGACTCGATCAGCGATATTCGCGTGACTCTCATCCAAAATGGTAAAAATCTAGGGTTTGCCGCCGCTAGCAATATTGGTGCTCGGGCTTCTAACGCTGGCGCCCTATTGTTCATCAACCCAGACAGTTTGTTACATGAAGATAGTTTGTATCGGATGATGGACGTGCTTGGAAGCAACCCTTCTATAGGTATGGTGGGAGGGTTTTTGTGTAATACGGATGGCTCCGAGCAGCCAGGTGGACGCAGAATCCTCCCTACGCCAAGGCGTGCATTTATGCGTGCCTTTGGTTTATCATACTTTAGCAAATGGCTCCCTTCTCTGTTTTCTGATTTTCTACTACATAGTGAATCCCTCCCGCCTGAACCAACCTCTGTGGAGGCAATTTCTGGTGCTTGCATGCTGGTCAAGCGCGAAGCTTTAGAGGATGTTGGTTTATGGGACGAGAGATATTTCCTACATTGCGAAGACCTAGATTGGTGTATGCGGTTTCGGCTCCGTAATTGGGATATAGTTTTTGTTCCGGATGCCAGAGTCGTCCATGTTAAAGGGGCTTGTAGCTACAGTCGACCGTTTTTCGTGGAGTGGCATAAGCACCATGGCATGCTAACTTTTTATAATAAGTTTTATAGAAAACAGTACCATTGTTCTCTCTGGTGGTTGGTTGTGTTGGGTGTTTGGTTACGCTTTGGCTTAGTATCCATATACTTAGTTGTACGGCTCACGTTGTCGCAGATAAACGGTTTGCTTAGGAGAAGTGCGCGTGCGTGAAGAAAAGATTGGCGTCCTTGGTGCGAGTAGTCTGGTTGGTGGCTGTCTTCTGACCCAATTGGCAGGGCTCGCGTACAAATCCATCGCCTTCAGTCGCGAAAAAAGAATGTCAGTTCATGGTAGCACTGTCGAGTGGAGGCAGCTGCCCTTGTCGGGCGCCAGAAATCTCGATTTGGCAAATTCAGTTAGTAACTGGATTTGCATCGCGCCGATTTGGATATTGCCAGATCATTTCGAGCTACTCGAGTCGCTAGGTGTTCGCCGCATTATTGTAATTTCTTCTACCAGTCGGTTCGGGAAGCTGGACTCGCCAGATATTTCGGAGCGAGAGCTTGCGTTAAGATTGGCCGGTGCAGAAGATGATTTGCAACGTTGGGCAAATAATAAAAGCATTGAGTGGGTCATCTTGCGCCCGACGGTGATATATGGTTTTGGAAAGGATAAAAATGTTTCAGAAATCTCACGATTTATCGATCGTTTTGGTTTTTTTCCTTTTTTTGGACAGGCTCGGGGTTTGCGTCAGCCCATGCATGCTGATGATGTAGCAAAAGCATGTGTTTCCGCTTTATTTCAAAATAATGTTACCGGTCAGGCTTATAATATTTCAGGTGGAGAAACATTATCTTACAGAGAAATGGTAGAGCGTATTTTCACGGCGATGCGCAAAAGGCCGAGGCTTTTTCGTATCCCATTGTGGGGGTTTAAATTTGCAATAAGTGTCCTTAAAGTAATCCCCCGTTATAAACACTGGTCATCAGCGATGGTACAACGCATGGATCAGGACCTAATTTTTGATCATTCCGAGGCCGCAGCTGCGTTTGGTTTTAGGCCTCGTAGGTTTGTATTAAAATCAGAAGATCTTCCGAAAAAAAGATAAGTTTACGGGGTAGCTTCAAGCACTTTTTTGGTGTTTGCACCTTGCCCTTCTAAAATAATTGTGCTTATTTTTGCGTTTGACAAAATTTAGAAATCATAGAGACATATTCCTTGACTCCATTTTCGCTTGTAAAATCAAACGCCCTTTCTAAGAGTTTTGATTTAGGAATTGTATTATTTAGAGATTCGGAGATTGATTTTGCCATTGTCTCATAATCTTTAATCGCAACAATTTTACCATATTCTCCTCCAGACAAAATTTCACTTGGTCCGCTAGGACAGTCTGTACTGATGATTTGGCATGCTGAGCCCAATGCTTCGATAACTGAACTAGGCATGCCTTCGGATACCGATGAAAGTAGATAGCCAAACGAATAATAATAGTAGGGATGTGGATTTTGAATATGACCTAGCAGTTCTACTTTATCTTTGATTTGCGCCTTATCAATGAGTTTTTGTAGTTTATTCCTTTGGGGTCCTTCACCTAAAATTAAAAGCCTAATTTTAGCGTATTGACGTGACGCTATTTGAAAAGCCTTGATCATTGTAGCGTAGTCTTTCTTTTCCACTAGCCTTCCTACAGCTAAAAATACAATTATATTCTCATCATTAAACCACTGATGTGAGGGTTTGTGAGAGGGTGTTAAAAACCATTCTTTATTTAACACTTTGTTATAAATAACTTCTATATGTTTATCACGTCCAAGCAGGAGCTTAAGATTGCTTTTTACTCCTTCTGAGACGGCTATAAAACCCTCCGCTTTTTTATACAATAAAGGAATAATAAAATCTCGTGGCCTTCTTCTTACGTTTGAGAATTCAGGAACATTGGCTAGCTTTATAACATTACTTTGCCTAACTATTATCTTGGTTTTTGAATTGGCTAGAATTTTAGCCGTCAATATAGCGATACTTGGAGGGATCGAAACCGCCAGAAGGACGTCAGGCTTTTCTTTCTTTAAAAAGTTTTTCAGTGGCCATACTCCTATAAATAATTTTAGCTTATTGATTTTCTTTAAAATAGGAACCTGATTGGCCCATGCTATAAGATTGGTTTTAGATAAACAGGGTCCCACCAGCCCCTTGATTTCTTGGTTGCCTCCAATAAAAACGAAACGTACTAGACTTCCCTGATTATTAAGTTCTTTCCCGACCTTAACCATTAGACGTTCTCTCGCACCTACTTGTAGGCTGCTCATAAAAATTGCAATTTTTTTCTGCCTTTGAATCAAATTACTGGGGCCTTTCTTGGAAGGAACGATTATGAAATCTTTCTAAAAATTCATATCTTTTTATTTTTTCTGCAACAAAATTTACAAGACTAGGGTGCCAAAAATAATCAAATCTTGTTTCTTTAGGCTCAGAGAAAAGTCTTTCTTTACATGCTTTTATGTAATTCTCTGTCGGTTTTTCTAAATTTAAACTCATTATTAGATAATTTAGTGTGGCCTCTGGCTTATAAATCAGGTCTTCGAGAAAAACATGTTGGATTTCAAAAGTTGTATTTTGAGCGATTCTAGATATTACTTCCATATTTGCGAAATAACCTTTTGCTGCAAAATGCAGTGAGGTGTTATTACGTTTTGCTCTAGTAGAGATATTGTCATAGGGATTTCTTATTACATGAATGAATTTAATTGGTAAATTGAATTTGTTTAATAACGAAAATGTTTCTGGATACTTTCGTATTAATCTAATTGTGCCGTTGCCTTTTTTGTCGCCAAGAATTTTAAGTGTCTTGACTTTACCTTGGTACTGGCCATTTATCGAGTAGTCATAGCCAGTATATTCCCTACCGTTTTGGTTAAAAATAGCTGAATTAATTACCATCGATTCCGCAAGCTTGTCTGTTGAAGTGCCGGAAAGCAAATGTTTCATAAGGTGTAGTTCATGAGAAACTAAGATTTCAGGGTGCGCATCTAACAGCGAGCCGACTAATGAATGACCACTCCTACTGTAGCCAATAAATAAAATAATAGCTTCCAGCTTGGAAAAAAATTCTTTATTAATATTTATTTTGATAAGTTCAGAGTGAAATTTATCTCTCTTTATCTGACTATAAGTGTTTATATTTTCTCTTGATAATTGATTTTCTTTTACCATCTTAATGAAGATTGGATGATTTCTCCTGGAATTATTGGCTAGATTGTTAATGCTTATTTTAAATAGGCAAATAAGATGTGAGAGGTAATATCTTGTGAATCTGAATAGGTACTGCCTCCCTAGAATCAAGAGATTATAAAATTCTTTCATTTAGTAGCTACCTATATAATTTTTAATTTTGACTTAATTCTCGACAGAATAATACTAACAGCATTATCAAAACCAAAATTTTTTGCTCTTAATTTATGTTCTAGTAGGTCTATGTGCTTCAGGACTGGGCTTAAGTTTTGAAAATCGTTTTCTATTTTTTTCCAGGAGTCATCCCAAAATTCATTATCTTCAAAAGATATTTTGTCCAAGGCAATTTGGCTGAGAGTTTTATAAGCTCTCAAAGTTATTGGGTTTATTAGTTCTTCATTAAAGTTACTTGAGGTGTGATGACGCAAAGAGGGCTCAACGAAATTTTCCGAATAATCTTGTATCCCTGACCTTATTTGGTCGGTAATTTCAATTCCGATTACAGTAGCCATCCGTTCTAGTTGTCTTGCCGGGTTAGATAAAAGTGTATCGTAATCAACTACAACTTTCTTTCTGTTTTTTAACATGAAAAAGAAAGGTACCATCCTAGCAAGCCATTCAAGGTCACTTTTCTCCTGTACACCTCTTAAAGGGTTGAGGTTTTTGCGTGACATCGCAACACTAGAAGGGTTGCGCAAGGCGACTACATATATCGGTTCGGCAGGTATATTTGTGAGAACGTTTTCCCAAAAAGGGAGTAACCTTAGCACTCCGCCGGATTTAAATCCCCAGATCGCCTGCCCACTAAATTTTGCCTTTAAAATTTCGGTCGCACTTTTTTGGATTTCTTTGGCCTTTTTGTGATGAAATTGGGACTGGTCGACTGGTCTTACATCGCTTCCGGTCGTTGTGAGCCCAAAGAAAGTGCTTATATCTCGGTTAATCTTTAAAATATCTAAATCTTCGAAAAACCCCTTCGGATTCTTTGCGGATCCAGGTTTTAAATTATTCCCCAGTTCTATTCCCAACGCACTTAAACCTCGAGTTATAGTACTAGTTCCACTTCGCCCTGCCCCCACGACTATAACTACCTTTTGATTTTCACTCATATTTCTGTCCTTCTACTACAGTGGTTATTTTTGAAACCAGCTACGAATTGTGTTGGAGATTTTGTTCTGTCTAAACTCAACTATAAAGACCTTTCTTAATTTGTTGGGTGGACATTGAATTCTTCGCACGCCGTGCCATGAATGATCGGTTCGTTTAAATAGTAAGCTATGGCTGTCAATACATGGGATTTCAATTTGTCGTTTGAATTCATTAAATTTTGGCGCTGTCTTAAAACTTTTCTTTCCTTCATCGTCTAGTATCACGGTTTGCCCTCCCCAATTTTGATCCCAATCATCCTTGGAGTTAAAATAAAATATATGAGAGCCTAATTTCCACTCTGCATCACAATGAGGTGAAACAGACGCTGCTGAGGGAGTGTAGTGCCAATGGTATTTAAAATGAAATTTATTTGTCTTTAACAAATTACAGATAAATTCACGATATTGGCCCGATTCTAGTTCCTCTATAAAAATTTTCCAATTATCACTGATGGCTAGGTTTGAACTGAAATCGAGGCTTAGCCTATCGTGGCTTGCTTGTCCATAGCGTCGATAATTGCCCTTTTGTTCTTCAAATAATTCAGTGCAAGGCAACTCATTTCTCAACTGCTCGTATTTTCCTTTTTTCAGCAAACCTGAGTATTGATTAAAGGGAAAAGGTTTTTTATTTCGAAATTGTTCAATGTTAGTCTGCTTTAAAATTGAATAATTCAAAATTTTGTCTTGTCTAATAGTCATTAATTTTATTTTTGATATTGCGGTTTAATATATTTATTAAATTATTGTAATTATATGTATTTTCAACAGATTTTATTGAATTTTCTGGTAATTTGTCATCAAACCAAACCACTTTCTTTTCTTCAACAAGTCTGTTATGTAAACTTTTGATGTTGCGCGGAGGGGTCCAGATTCCTTTTGTTATAAGGTAAGATAAACAAGATTTTAACATTTTTTTTGATTTTGCTGAATTTATCATTTGCAATTTTTGAATCAGTTTATCCCAGATGGTGTTTGGTAGAGCAATAATTCGGACCAGTTTACCATTTCTGCATGCATCAGAAATCATAGAAACACTATCGGAGGTAACCAATACTTCTTGACTGACTTTAATAAACATCCAGTATGGGTTGGAAATATTTTTGTGGTTGATATCATAAAATATATGACTTTGCCCTAATTCTTCTTTTAACTTGTTCGTTACTTGTTGGGGAGTTCTTGGGCTATTTGTAATCAATAAAATTGCGTTTTTTTGTTTCGCATAAGACGTTAGAGACTTGCATAAGTTTGCAGTGAAAGTCGAGCTGAAGTAGTAATTACTATTATTTCCACCTAATAAAACGCATATTTTTGGTTTATTTACTTTATCGATTAACCTTTCCCATTTTTCAAGTTTATTTGAATCGACATCAGGGATTGAAATTGGTAAAGGAAGCTCTATTGTTTTAGGGCTCTTAGGTAAACAATATTGAGGGGTTGTTATTATCAAGTCAAACCAAGCAAAAGGTGCAAACGGCCTCCCCATTGCGTAAAGTTTAATTTTATTCCCGCTGTTTTTTTTAATTGCATGGGCTACAGTTGCGTTTCGACCTCCGATGATAAAAATTGCATCAGGATTGGGTAGCTGTCTTTTGATTATTTTTTTTAAAAATAGTCTAGATCCGAAAAATCTTTGGATTACTATTTCAAAAATGGACGTATTTAATTTTATAGGAATGGCTTGCCATTTTAGAAGATCTACTATGTCTCGAAGTTGCTTATCATCACCAGCCCTTCCTTCAAGCAGAAGCCAAGCTTTGTAATTATTTTGCTCTTGGGTTTTTTTTAAAACATAACTTTGCGTTGTTTTGTTTGACTCCATGTTTTCATTGCCACCTCTAACTTATCTTTTTCTCTGTCGCTTGTAAGTCGACTTTTAGCCAATTTAAATCGATATCACCTTTTTTTTCTTCCACACTTAATTTGAAAATGCCAAGATGGAGTTCCTCTCGTTTTTTGTCGAGCAGGTCTGTTATTGAACTAGCTACTTCGTTTGTCTCGAGCATGCGTGGTTGCCAACGTCCAAAGACCTTTGGATTATCAGCATATTCTTCCGTCATATTGGTTTTAATAAAAGGAAGCATCAAACTAAAAGAAGTGACAAAGGAATTTTCTCTCCCTAGATTGATATCCAATATCTTTGGAAGTTTTAAAACTGCCCAGTTAGCGAGCACATAACCCGGAACAGCAGGACCAGGATCTAAGGCTTGCATTGAACTAATATAAATTAAAGTCAAAGGTTGCTTGTGATAAACAGCTTCTCCTGCCCAGAGGTGACTCATATACATAAAGCCGTCAATTTTGGTTTCCATAACTTGTTTTGATTCTTCTAGCCTCTCGATAAAGTCCCGTCGAACTCGAGCTCTGCGTTCTCTCCTACTTTCATTTTCTTTCTCTGGGAGGGCTCTTCCAAATCTATAGCCCGCTTCAGTTAGGCCAGAATTACATATTAGGATATCTGGTCCTTGGCCGCCCATTTGTTCTTTAACGAATCCTCTTGAGGCCCATAAGTCTCTGGTATTGGTGACATCAGCTTGCATTGCAAAGACGTCAAAGCCCTTTTCTCGCATGGTATCTACCATTTCAAATCCATCGCGGTAGCTACTATTAAAATGAATACCAACAGTTCTTGCTCCATTTAAAAGTGCTGCTAGTGCAAGAGCTTGTCCCAGTCCGCTATTTTTTCCCGAACCAGTAATGAGAACACGTTTTCCTGAGAACGTTGTTCGATTAAAATTAAATTTATTGATATCAACATTAAAGTTCATATTTTTACCTCTTCCTAGGTTTTTACTTATTATATATTTTTTTCTATAGATCTTATAATTGTGTCATGATGTTTTTTGGGCGCGCATACGATACCTGAGTTTCTCTTTAGCTCATCACCACAATTGAAATCGAGTTTCTTCCCATAAATGTCTGAAATCACTAAGCCTGCTTCTTCGGCGATTATACAACCAGCTGCATGATCCCATATCTTCTCCTTATAGTGATTAGAAGTAGGAATTCTTAAATAAATGTGGCCTTGGCCTCTAGCTACAACTGCATATTTAACCTGCGAGTCGAGTTTAATCGAATCTTTCTTCATATTAAGAAAATCTAAAATCTTTTTTGTTACGCTATGCTTCGAATGAGCGGCTTCAACTGACTCACAAAGCTTAAGCTCCTCTACAGACAGCTCCGGACTAGAAAGAATTGGTTTGAAGTTAGAACAAGGATCGTCAATATCAGTGCTCCATGTGCCATGATTTTTGGTAGCGAAAAGAAGCGACCCTTTTTTATTTATGTTTTCAGGATTTTGAGATAAGTCTGGATTGAGATTAGGGCAGCCTAGTATGCCTAGTTGAATTTCTTCTTCTTCAACATAAGCAAGTGAGATAGCATATTGTTGTCCACGGATAAATCCCTTAGTGCCATCGATTGGATCCAACGTCCAAAATTTGTCTGTTTTTTTTGTACTTTTGCCAAAATCTACTATGGCCTTCAGTTCCGCATAATTTGATATATTAAGGGTGTTTTCGATAAATCTCATTATACTTTCCAGTGTTTTTGTATCAGTAAGATTAGCTCCCTCTTCTTCTGAAACCATTGATACCGCCTGCGGCAAATATTTTGATAAGGTGCTGTTAACTACGGTTTGGGCTGCGAAGTCGGCAATAGTAACGGGACTACTGTCTGTTTTGGTTAATATATCATCCGCACAAAGTGCATTCTGTATTTTTCTGGTAATGCTGCTAGCAAGAGAAACAGCTTCAAGGCCTATCTTAAGTTTTTCGCTATGATACCCAAATTTGTTATTTTCCACTTTAACTTCCTATCTTTTTAAATATTTTAAAAATTTATCCTACATTAAATAAAATGATCTGGACTTAGACAGACAAATCTTACACCATTATGGTTTAAATTTTAGAATTTTGACGTCAAGTCGCAAAGAGGGAGGATTATAATATATGACTGAGGAAAAGCTGTATCCTATCTTTCCGGAAATTTCCGAGAGGGCTCATATTAGCGAAACACAATATCTCGCGGAATATGATAAGTCAATTAACGACCCTAATCGGTATTGGTCCGATATAGCAAATAAGTTTATAACTTGGGATAAGCCTTGGACTACTGTATCTGACGTTAATTTCGGAACAGCGGAGATCAAGTGGTTCGTAGATGCAAAGTTAAATGTTTCAAAAAATTGCCTTGATCGTCACCTTAAAAAGAACGGTGAAAAGATAGCAATCATATGGGAAGGCGATAATCCAGGTGAAACTAGAAAGATTAGCTACCTCGAGCTCTATGAAGAGGTCTGTAAATTTGCTAATGCGTTGAAGAAACGAGGTGTAAAAAAAGGCGATAGGGTTTCAATTTACATGCCCATGGTTCCGGAGGCAGCAATTGCGATGCTAGCTTGCACACGAATTGGTGCAATTCACTCGGTTGTTTTCGGTGGTTTTTCTCCTGAAGCGTTAAAAGATCGTATACTAGACTCGGGTTGTAGCGTGGTGATTACAGCAGACGAGGGCCTAAGAGGCGGAAAGGTTATTCCGTTGAAGTCGAATGTTGATAAAGCATTAGAGTCATGTCCTGATGTAGAAATAGTATTTGTTGTTAAAAGAACTGGTGGCAGCATTACTTGGTTTGAGGGTCGAGATTTTTGGTATCAAGATAGTGTTGACGCAGAAATCTCGGAATGTGAACCGGAGTCAATGTCTTCAGAAGACCCTTTGTTTATACTCTATACCTCCGGTTCAACGGGTAAGCCAAAAGGAGTTCTTCATTCGACCGGAGGTTATATTCTCTATGCTGCAATGACTCATCATTATGTTTTCGATTATAGAAATGACGATATATATTGGTGTACCGCTGATGTGGGTTGGGTAACCGGCCATAGCTATATAGTATATGGACCATTAGCAAATTGCGCAACTACGCTTATGTTTGAGGGGGTTCCAAATTATCCAGATGCCAGTAGATGTTGGCAAATAATTGATAAGTATTCAGTAAATATATTCTATACGGCTCCAACCGCATTAAGAGCTTTAATGGGACAGGGAGATGAATTTGTTAATTCTACAAATAGAGAAAGTTTGAGGATTTTGGGCACTGTTGGGGAACCCATTAATCCAGAGGCCTGGGAGTGGTATTTTAAAGTGGTTGGTCGCGGCAAATGTCCGATAGTCGATACTTGGTGGCAGACGGAGACAGGCGGAATTTTGATAAGTCCTTTGCCGGGGGCAACACAATTGAAACCGGGTTCAGCCACTCGACCTTTTTTTGGTGTCCAACCCGTTATTTTGGATGAAGAAGGCCGTGAAATCGAGGGAGAAGCCACGGGTGCTCTCGCTATAAAAAAATCTTGGCCGGGGCAGATGCGGACTGTTTATGAAGATCATCAAAGATTTGTAGACACTTATTTTAGTACTTTCAAAGGCTATTATTTTACAGGAGATGGTGCTAGAAGGGATAAGGACGGTTATTATTGGATTACAGGAAGAGTTGATGATGTCATAAACGTCTCAGGGCATAGAATGGGAACAGCCGAAGTCGAAAGTGCCCTAGTTTTGCACGAAAATGTTTCAGAGGCGGCTGTTGTAGGTTACCCACATAACATAAAAGGGCAAGGGATTTACGCTTATGTAACTTTAATGCGTTCGGCTTCCCCTAGTAAGGATTTAGAAAAATCTCTTAGAGAACTTGTTAGGAGAGAAATTGGACCAATAGCAATACCAGATATTATCCAATGGACTCCAGACCTCCCTAAGACTCGTTCAGGAAAAATTATGCGTCGAATATTACGTAAAGTTGCTTCCTTGGAAATTGAGCAGTTAGGGGACACGAGTACTTTAGCTGATCCATCAGTTGTTGAAAAATTGATAACTGAAAGAAAGAAATTAGATTAATTAAAAAAAGTATTTTATGTCTTGAAAGATTCTAAATCTAATAACGAACAAAACCTCGATATGTATATCACATTTAGCATTCTAACTGACAAAATAATGGCCGGTGAGATTCGCGATGAGAGATCGTTCAACCAAATTTTAGACTCTTTTTGTGACAATGAAATTGAGCGCAACAATTTTAAAAAAGTTTTTATTGATAACTTAGTTTGTTTACTAAGCAAGGCTCAGGCTGATTCACGCAAAAATAAAAGCAGTTTTCCTCTTGTCACAACGATGCTTGGTTATTTAGAGACCAACTATATTCAAGATATTCATTCGGGTGATTCCTCAAAGAATCTGTGTGCAATTATTAACAAATGGCTAGAATATTCGTCGTCATTTTACCAAGGGCAATAGTTTGAATGTTAATCTTCATGAATAGTTAGAAAATGAGCGACTTTTTACTCCAAAGTTTTATAAGTGAATGCAAGGATATAGCCAGCGGTCTTGATAGATTAGGGTCTAAGTGGCCAAAAACATACGAAGACTCTTCTTTCATCCGAAATATGGTTAAGGAAGAGCTCGATTACCGTTTGTATCGATATCAATCGGTTGATAATGGCAGGAAAAAAACTCTTAAAAAGAAAATTAAAACGGTGTTAATCATTTATTCCTTGATAAATAGAGCAACGATAGTTGATCTGCAAAGGAATGAGTCTTTAGTAGGAGACCTGCTGGATTCAGACTGTGATGTATTTCTTCTCGACTGGAAAGAATTTGGAGATGGAACTTTAGATTTATCCTTATCGGATTATTCTTTTCGGTTTATCGAAGAATGCGTGGATTTTATAAAAAATACTACGTGTGACTCAGATATTAATTTAGTAGGTTTGTGTCAAGGCGGCGTATTTTCGTTGCTTTATACGTTAAAGAATAAAAACAAGGTTCGCAGCTTAGCTTTGATGTCAACTCCAATTGACTTTAAAACCAAAAAAGATACGATGTCTAAAATTCTAGAGCACATCAATCTCGATCATCTTTATTCTATTCCCTACGTTAGTGGTTCAATGTTGAATTCTTTTTTTAATATGTTAGCCCCTTATTCAGTTTTACAAAAAAAATATCTTACACTTATAGAGAAGCAAGATGACCCAGGGTTTGTAGAGAATTTTTTTTTGATGGAAAATTGGAGGATGGACAGTCCCAAGGTATCTGGTGCAGTTTTAGCCGAATTCATTAAGACTTTCTACTTAAGGAACTCTTTTTTGAATGGAAACGTAGAAGTAAAAAGCAGTGGCTTGGCTTTGGAAGTTGAGATCGATTTTCCGGTTTTGAATCTCTATGGTTTAAGAGACCGACTAGTTCCACCTGAGGCCTCAAAAGCGTTAGTTGGACTGGTCAGCAACCAATTGTTATACAGTGAGGTTCCTTTCAACTGCGGCCATATTGGAATGTTTACATTTAGGGAGAAAGAGCTGACACCCGGCAAAGCCATTGGAATGTGGCTTTGCCAGGAATCGAGAGGTTAACTTAACTAGCTTTAGCCGTTTTTTTAGCTGTTTTTTTAACTTTGTCAGCTGGAAAAGGGAACAGACTATCGATTTCAGTTGAGCTTTTCATATCCACAATACCTCTTTCGAACCACCCTTGGTACTCGGTTCGAGCGCTGTTCATAATGGAAGCCGTTGATTTCGCTGCATCAAATACAGACTCGTTGTACTTAGATAAAAATCCAGTTTGAATAGATATTACATCAGGGATTTCTTTAGTGTCTGATAGCCCATCTGCAGCCGCGGTTCCAGCCTCAATAATCGAGGTTGCCAGCTGCATGTTTGTCTCAGCAAATTTTTCGATTACTGAAGTGTTAATCGTTTCTAAGTTTTTTGAGGCCTCGATGGCGGAGTCGGCCATGTTTTTAAAATTTTTCATAAAGTTTGTGTCCATAAATCACCTTTTTGCGTTGCAACATTTTGTTGCTATGCAACATAAAGGTAAATTCGAACAAAATCAAGCTTTTTTTTAATTATTTTCCACTTTTTTGGTCTGCAGGAGGGTTTTCCATACTTTTTAGTATGTTGTCTTGCATTTCTTTCCATATTTCAATGTTTGTCTTTGTCATCTTGGTTAGTAATGCTGACATTGGGTTTACTGCCATTGCCTCCTCCATTTGAGTATTGAGAAGTTTTTGCTGCTCACAAAACATCTCGATGGTCCGGTTGAGGAAATTGCCAGCGAGTTGTTGGTTCGGGTCTCCATATATCCCGATGAGTTTGTGTAATAACTCTGCTGAGAATAGAGGTTGCCCCTCTTTTTCTTCTTGTTCAAGTATTATCTGTAACAGCACCGAACGAGTTATATCTTCTTCACTTTTTTTATCGATAACTATAAATTCTTCTTGATTCATTACCAGTTCTCGCAAGTCAGCTAGAGTAACGTATTTACTTTCTTTAGTATCATAAAGACGTCTATTGGGGTATTTTTTGATTACTCTGATATCTGATTCTTTCATTTTTTGGGTCCTCGCTCACCAAATTCTTTGATCAAAAGTGTATCGGTTTTTGATAAGCTGCTAGTGCAGCTTCATGTACTGATTCTGATAGAGTTGGATGTCCGTGAATGATTCGCCCAAGATCTTCTGCACTTGAGCCAAATTCCATCGCTACAACGGCCTCTGATATTAGTTCAGAAGCATTGGCGCCAATTATGTGAACTCCTCTTATCATGTCGGTTTCTGAGTCTGTGATAACTTTAACGAATCCTTCGGTTTCCCCCATTGCGTGACTTCTACCGCTCGCCAAGAATGGAAATTTCCCTGATTTTATTTTCTCGCCGTTAGCTAAACACTCTTTTTCAGTTTTACCAACCCAAGCAATTTCGGGCCAAGTATAAATAATCCAAGGGATGTTTGCATGGTTAATATTAGAGTCGACGCCTGATACGATTTGCTCGACTATTTTGATGCCCTCTTCGCTTGCTTTATGCGCTAACATAGCTCCGCCAATACAATCACCCGCTGCATATACATTATCTCCTAGCGCTCTAAAATGGCTATCAACCTTTATAAAACCTTTTTCATCTAAATTAAGCTTGATATTATTTAGACAAATATTGTCAGTGTTAGGTCGTCTGCCTACCGCAACTATAACTTTGTCGAATTTAGATACTACTTCCTTACCGTTTTGAATGCTCGTTACTGAAACCTGATTATTCGCTACTTCACACGACTTAACAATTGAATTCAGTTGGATTTTTAAACCCTGTTTAGACATAATTTTTTTGGTCTCGCTAGCAATATCGTCATCTGCCAAGGATAGAAAGTTTGGAAGAGCTTCTAGCATGGTTACCTCGGAGCCCAGTCTTCTCCAAACGCTACCTAGTTCGAGGCCGATAACACCTGAACCGATCACACAGAGCTTATTGGGTACTTGGGTAAAATGAATAGCTCCACTTGAGTCAAAAATATATTTATTATCTACCGGTACTGTGGGCAGACTTATTGGAAGGGAACCGACAGAAATTAATATGTAGGCCCCACTGATTGTTTGTTCTTTTCCTTCGTGCCCAATTACAGTGACGCTAGTATTGGAAATAAGCTTTCCTTTCCCTTTAAACCAAGAGACCTTGTTTTTTTTGAACAATCCCTCTATTCCGTTAGTGAGCTGACTTACAACATTATTTTTTCGCTTTTGCATTCTAGATATATCTATAGTGCATTTGCCATCTATACCATGAGAACCGGCATGTTTAGATATAAATTCATAGTGGTGAGAACTATCTAATAAACTTTTAGATGGAATGCAACCGACGTTAAGACAGGTCCCCCCAAGAGCTGGTTTATTGTCAATGCTCAGTTGACTATCTATGCAGGCAGTTTTTAACCCGAGCTGAGATGCCTTTATTGCTGAAACATAACCAGCAGGACCTCCTCCAATAACAACTAAGTCAAATTTCTCTTTTTTCATAATCAAATATCCAATAGACCTAATAGTGGTTTTTCTATGATTCGTCTTATTTTATCCAAAAATTGAACTGCTTCCCTCCCATCAATGATCCTATGATCATAGGAAAGTGCGACATACATCATAGGGGCAATATCGATTTCTCCGTTTTTTACAACCGGCTTTTCACTAATCTTGTGCATTCCAAGAATTGCACTTTGTGGTGAATTAACAATAGGAGTTGATAGAAGGGAGCCGTAAATCCCTCCATTGGATATTGTGAACGTTCCGCCGGTTAGCTCGTCAACTGATAACTTATTTTCTAGGGCTTTTTCGCCATACATTTTTATTTTACTCTCGACCTGAGCGAATGACAATTCATCAGCGTTCCTTATTATTGGTACGACTAAGCCTTTGCCACCACCTACAGCCACGCCTATATCATAAAAGTTATGATAGAGTATGTCCTTACCTTCGACAGAAGCATTGATAACAGGATACTCTTTCAAAGCTTGTACCGTAGCCTTGACGAAGATTGACATGAATCCAAGTTTAATTCCGTGTTTTTTTATGAAGTCATCTTGATAGTCTTTACGCATCTTAATGATTTCGCTCATGTCTATTTCATTAAATGTGGTGAGTAAAGCGCCTTCTTGTTGGGATGATACTAGTTTTTCTGCTACCCTTTCGCGCAGTCTAGTCATTGGTACTCGCTCGGTTTTACGGTCTGATGAGGTGGAACTTTTATCTTGAGATGAACCTTTTTCGTTTTTTAGATAGGATATTACATCGCCTTTGGTTACCCGACTTCCTCTGCCGGTCCCAGTAATTTGATCAATTTTTAAATTTTTTTCTTCAATTAATCTTGAAACTGCCGGACCACTTTTAATTGATGTGCTTTTGCTGGGCGGAGCTGATTTTTTTTCTGTTTCAGCTATCGAACGATTCTCAATATCGACAACCACCGATGTATCAATAGTGACCAAGACATCATCCGTTAATACAATATCTCCTGCATTTTTAAGGATTGATTTAATCATGCCACCCGCGGGAGCAGTTATTTCTAAAGTCACTTTATCAGTTTCAAGATCTATGAGTGATTCACCCTCACCGATAGTATCTCCTTCGGCTTTATACCACTCAAGGCAAGTAGCATCTGGAACGGACTCTGCAAGTGCGGGGACTTTTACTTCTATTATCATTATTTAATCTCCTTACTTAACCGGTTTTTCGGACTTTTTTTTCATTTTTGGACGCGGGCTTCAAATTGAGGGCTTCATTAATGATCTCTTTTTGTTGTTCTAGATGCAATGATAAATAGCCAACCGCTGGTGATGCTGAATAGGGTCTTGCAACACAACGCAAAGGTTTTGACTCATCGAACGCTCCACCCAAGTGACGGCGAGAAAGTAAATACGACCATGCTCCTTGATTCCTTGGCTCTTCCTGAACCCATAATAATTCCCCACAATTTTTATACTGGCCCAATATTTCTTTCAATTCTTTCATTGGAAATGGATGAAACTGCTCTAGTCTGATTATGGCACAATCATCAATCTGGTTGGCTTCGCGTGCCGCAACCAACTCAAAATAAATCTTACCTGAGCATAGTATGACTTTTTTAACCTTTCTAGGGCTGATATTAGATTGCTCTGGGATGATATTAAGAAACTTTCCTTCGGTAAACTCTGATAATTTTGAAAATGAATCTGTATTCCTGAGCAAACTTTTTGGGCTCATTACAACTAGAGGCTTTCTGTAGGGCCTAATCACCTGACGTCTTAATAAGTGGAACATTTGCGCAGGTGTTGTGGGATAACAAACTTGCATATTGTCCTCTGCGCAGAGCTGAAGAAACCTTTCAAGTCTTGCTGACGAATGTTCCGGACCCTGACCGTCGTAACCGTGAGGAAGAAGCATTACTAGGCCACAATATCTTTCCCACTTAGCTTCGCTAGACGCTATGAACTGGTCGATAACCACTTGTGCACCGTTGGCAAAATCGCCAAACTGTGCTTCCCAGATAATTAAAGCGTTGGGTTCAGCTGCTGCGTAACCGAACTCGTATGCCAAGACGGCCTCTTCTGATAGGGTTGAATTAATTACGAGGAAATCTGATTGTGATTTTGATAAATTTTGTAAGGGAAGATATGGTGCACCGGTTTCTTGATCATTGATTACTGCGTGACGATGAGAGAATGTACCTCTTCCGCTGTCTTGGCCTGAGATTCTGACCGGAAAGTTTTCGGTTAAAAGCGAAGCATAACCTAGAGTCTCTGCAAACCCCCAGTCACATTTCATCTCGCCACTCGCCATCATTTGTCTTTCTTTCAAAATTCGAGCCACTTGACGATGATTCTTGAAACCTTTAGGAATTTTAGTAAACGCTGTAGCAAGCTTTGATATTAAGTTTCCTGAAATCGCACTTGAATGTTTGGCTTCCCAGTCTGTTTCAATGAAAGGAGCAAAGTAATTCACTGCAGAGCTGTCGCGAATTTTCACGTGAGGCCGTGATAAGACTGAATTATTTTTTAAATCATCTAAATATTTGCTCTTCATTGCTTCAAATTGAGATATGTCTAGAAGTCCTTTTTCAATGAGTTTGCCTGAATAAATGTCAACTACGCTCGGGTGCTTTCTTATTTTTTTGTACATAATAGGTTGGGTAGTCGCGGGTTCATCGGTTTCGCTATGGCCGTGTTTCCTGTAGCAAACCAGATCAATGATTACGTCTTTATTGAATTCCATTCTATACTCAAGTGCAATCTTACCTACCATAGCAACGGCCTCTGGATCATCGCCATTTACATGAAAAATGGGAGCTTGTATCATCTTTGCCACGTCTGTACAGTAAAGTGTTGATCTTGAATCTAGGGGATCACTAGTTGTAAAACCAATCTGATTATTGATAATGACATGTATTGTTCCACCGGTTGAATAACCTCTGGTTTGAGAAAGGTTTAGTGTTTCCATGACAACCCCTTGACCAGCAAAAGCCGCGTCACCGTGTATAATCACAGGCAGAACTTTATTTCTACTAGAGTCTTTTCTGCGATCTTGCCGAGCTCTTACGGAACCCTCTACCACAGGATCGATTATTTCTAAATGTGAGGGGTTAAAGGCTAGCGTGACATGCACTGGTCCATTTGGTGTTTGAATGTCAGATGAATACCCTAAATGATACTTCACATCGCCTGACCGGTGGTCTTGGACGCTTTTTCCTTCAAATTCATCAAACAGGTCTGAGGGATTTTTTCCGACAATATTTACCAACACGTTTAGTCGTCCTCTGTGAGCCATTCCAATTACACATTCTTTGACTTGGTTTTTCCCTGCTTCAACCAAGAGTGTGTCCAACAAAGCAATACTGCTTTCTCCTCCCTCCAGAGAAAATCTTTTCTGGCCGACATATTTTTTATGCAAATGCTGCTCCAGAGAATTGGCAGCTATCACGCAATGCAGTAATTGGATTCTTTCTTTCTTTTCTAAAGGAAAATTGCCGGCAAATGGCTCTAATTTTTGTTGAATCCATCTTTTTTCATTTGTTTCCACGATGTGCATATATTCAGCGCCGATATTTTTGCAATAAGTATTCCTTAAAATATTAATAATTTCAGTTAATTTTATCTCTCCCACCCCTTGAAGAGATCCAGAGTTGAATACAGTCTCTAGGTCCCCCTCTGTTAGCCCATGGAATTCTGGATGAAGTTCCGGCACCTGGGGTCTTTCGTATTGTCCAAGCGGGTCTAGGTTGGCTTCACGATGTCCTCTAAAACGGAATGCATTTATGAATTGTAATACTGCAACTTGTTTTTCAATTTGGCCATTGTTTTCATTTTGACCGGTTTGCAATTTGGGCTTTATCATTGCTCTTTCTTTAGCGCTTTGATGTTGCCTCAAAGTTGCTTGATTTAGTTGTTTGCTAGATTCAGTTTGAAAAATCACTTTCCATTCTTCCGGCACACTATCTGGATCATCTACAAAAGACTGATACAAACTTTCAATATAAGACAAATTGCTACCGTTGGGAGCGAATGCGGAATCCATAATTTTTACCTAATCTAATTTATTTTCGAATAATTCTTGTTTTAACATTTTAATTGTTAATTTTGGCTTAAAGACAGATAAAAGTCATCAAAAATGTGATGTTTAAAATGATAATCGGCTTCTTTAAGTCCAGAAGGTATAAATGCGCATTGAGTTGTAACCTTAAAGCTTTGGCTTTTATTTGTTACAATCCGTTCATAATTAATCAGATAGTTCAAATTTAATAAAGGATTCATATGACATCTCCCGCTAAAGTCACTATTACCGGTGCTGCCGGTCAAATTTCGTATTCGCTTCTATTTAGAATCGCTTCTGGTCAGATGCTCGGTTCCCAACAGCCTGTTGAGCTTAGCCTTCTCGAGATTCCGCAAGCGATGAAAGCTCTAGAAGGTGTTGCCATGGAGCTCAATGATTGCGCTTTCCCTTTAGTTCAAAAAATTGAGTGTCACGATAACCCGCGTGCCGCTTTTGAAGGCTCCTCCTATGGGATGCTTGTTGGTGCTAGACCTCGGGGTCCAGGGATGGAGCGAAGTGAACTTTTAGGAGCAAATGCTGGGATTTTTCAGCAGCAAGGCAAAGCTATAAACGAAGTGGCTGATGATAAAATTAAGGTAGTGGTGGTTGGTAATCCAGCGAACACTAATGCTCTAGTATGTTTAAAAAATGCCCCCGATATACCAAAGAATCAGATAACGGCTATGACGCGGCTTGATCATAACCGCGCGAAAGCGCAAGTAGCTGAGAAACTGGGGATTAGTTTATCGAAGATTAAGCAAATGACAATTTGGGGCAACCACTCGACGACTCAATACCCAGATCTTTATAATTCTTTGATAAACGGTAGTAATGGTATGGAGCATTTTACACAAGAGTGGTACGAGACATTTTTTATACCTAAAGTAGCAAAAAGAGGCGCAGAAATAATCGAGGCAAGGGGCTCATCTAGTGCCGCATCGGCTGCTAATGCGGCTATTGAGCATGTGCGTGACTGGGTAAACGGAACGGAGGAAGGTGATTGGGTAAGCATGGCAGTCTATAGTGAAGGTCAGTACGGCGTGAAGGAGGGGATAATCTTTTCTTATCCTGTTCTTTGTCATAATGGTGAATACAAAATCATTGAAGGCCTTGATTTAAATGACTTTAGCCGCAAAAAATTAAAAGAGACCGAAATTGAGCTAATAGAGGAAAGGGAAGCGGTTGAAAATATTTAAGTAAATCTCAATGATTGGAGAAAAAAAAATGATAGACCAGAATGGCTTCCGAGAGAATGTTGGTATTGTTTTAGTAAATTCAAAAAAAGATGTATTCTGGGGAAGGAGGGCAGGAACTAGTTTTTGGCAAATGCCCCAAGGGGGAATCGAAAAAGGTGAAACTCCAAAAGACGCAATGCTGAGAGAGCTTAACGAGGAAGTTGGATTGCAACCGAAACATATTCAGGTTATCCACAGAACCAGTGATTGGCTACATTATCGTTTGCCAGATTCCCGTGTCAGAACAGCCAACGGTAAAAAGTTTATTGGTCAGAAGCAAATTTGGTACCTACTCAAGTTAGTTAAAAGTGAGGCTTTCATTGATATCAATTTCTTTAGCGAGCCTGAATTCGACAAGTGGAGATGGATTAGCTTCTGGGAGCCGCTCAAACTTGTGGCTCAGTTCAAAAAGACAGTGTATGAAAACGCTTTGAATACGTTTTATCCGTTTCTAGAGAAAGA
The DNA here is from genome assembly GCA_002170535.1 of Methylococcaceae bacterium TMED69. Taxonomy (GTDB): domain Bacteria; phylum Pseudomonadota; class Gammaproteobacteria; genus TMED69. The sequence goes on along the minus strand of NHDW01000005.1, from coordinate 84,757 downwards.
ATTCTGAGGTTAACAAATACGTTAAAATTCGGATGCTACGTTATCTAGTCCGCCACGATCAATAATATTTAAATAACCCAGGTCGATTAAGAATGTCTTCGCAATATTAGACCTTCTTCCACTTCTGCAATAAACATTAATCTCAGTAGTTTTATCGCTTGGGAGTAAGTGAGAGCTATCTTTAAGTTCGTCATATGGAATATTGGTCGAGCCAGCAACGTGTCCTGCAATGAATTCCTCACTAGTCCTCACATCAATCCAAATTACTTTTCCGTCGGCAAGAATAGGCTGGATAAAAAATCCGGCAATCAAAAAAATCAGGGGAATTTTAATTATTATTTTTTTTGAGGTCGTGAGTTTCATGATTTTTGATCAAATCGCGATTGTTAACCAACACGATCCTGGTAATGTGATATTTTCGTTGTTTTCGAATTTTGAAAGTTCGTTTTTGATTGCCTCCTTGGCGCTATTCTTTTTGAAGTCCGTTGCTTCGGCATAGGGAGTAGCTGCGGGACCTAATTGAGTAGCGAAGTGAACCGCCTGGTCAAGTTTCCCCAAATTTATATTGATATCATATTTACGTGAATGGACATTATTAAACCCAGAATTAGTCAAAACTTCCACTATCACTGCTTTTTCGGCTAATGAAAAAGCACCGGGCGAGTTTCCTTTTTGTTTTTCGGGTTGAGGGAGAACACTAAAGGCGGCTTGAGACGGGTAATACATCCATGGATTATTTTCAATGTTGTTCCAACTTAAGAAAATCAACTTACCTTGAACTCCCATCGACTTTTTTATATTTGTAAAAGCGATTTTTGGATTATTAAAAAACATGACGCCAAATCTAGAATAAACCAGATTATAGAAATAATTTTTAAATTTATAGGTCTCAGCGTCACCATGAATAAAGTTTATTTGGTTAATTTTACCGACTCTTTTTTCGGCTAAAATCAAAATATTGAGTGAAATATCTAAGGCATCGATGGTAGATTGTCTATTATTTACCGAAACATTTTCTGCTACATCCCCTGCGCCGCAGCCGATTTCTAATAAAGTGCTTGAGGGGTGTTTAGAAATCTCATCGAGAAGAATTTTAGTGGTAGGCGCAAGCATTTTGTCAAGCATAGTAATATTAGAAACCCACCGGTCACCACCTATACCATCCCAATACTTGCCTATTTCGGAGGTTGGATTTAATTTTCTATTTATCATCATCTACTTTAATCAGTTCTATTCGGTTTCGAAAAAAAATTTGGCAAAAAAAATTAATTTTAATAAGAATTCTTTTTTTGGTGCACTAAATACATTCGATTTATAACATGATATTCAGGTAAAATATAATCTTTCTGAAAAAAGCCCTAACAAAACTGATCTAACTTCGACCTGATGGTTTGATAAAGGGCTTGTGAGTACTAATCAATAGTAAAAGGTATTAACTATTATGAAATCTTTGCGAAATATCGCCATCGTCGCCCATGTAGATCATGGTAAGACAACGTTGGTTAGCCAGTTAATGGAGCAAACCGAAACTGGTAAACAAACAGATGTTTCCGCGCTCGATAGTAACGCTATAGAGAAGGAAAGAGGGATAACTATTCTTGCTAAAAATACAGCTATCATTTGGGAGGGGGTAAAAATAAATTTGGTTGATACTCCAGGACATGCTGACTTTAGTGGAGAGGTAGAGCGTATTTTATCGATGGTAGATGCAGTACTAGTGGTAGTTGACTCAGTCGAAGGACCGATGCCGCAAACTCGATACGTTACGGAAATGGCTCTTGCTAACAATCTTTATCCAATAGTGGTGGTGAACAAATGTGATAGGCCTGCTGCGCGTCCTTTTTGGGTTTTAGATCAAACTTTTGATCTGTTTGTTCAATTAGGGGCAAGTGATACTCAGCTTGATTTTCCAACGATCTTTTGCTCCGCAATTGAAGGTTATGCACGACTCGACCCACAAGACGATGATAGAAATATGGACGTTTTGTTAGATATAATCAAAGACAAGGTGCCGCCTCCGGTCTTTAAGGACGGGCCATTGCAAATGCAAATCAGTGCTTTGGATTATTCTGATTATGTTGGAACTATAGGTATCGGTAAGGTTTTAAGAGGAAACGTCTCACGGAACACTACGGTTGAGGTCTTAAACGGGACGATAAAACCCAGGCGAGCTAAAATAAACGATGTCTTAGGTTATTCTGGGCTCGATCGAGTTCCAATTTCCGAAGCTCAGTCCGGTGATATTATAGCAATAACAGGGATTTCAGAATTAAAGATATCAGACACGATTTGTGCGTTGGATCATCCGGAACCTCTAAAGGCACTTAAAGTGGAAGAGCCAACAATAACAGTTACAGTAGACATATCAGATAGCCCGTTTGCAGGTGTCGAGGGGACATCAATAACAAGTCGGCAAATTATAGAACGTCTTGAAAAAGAGATTATTCATAATGTTGCCTTACGGATTCAATTATCTACAGATTCTACGGAGGTGTTGGTGTCGGGCAGGGGTGAGCTCCATTTATCCGTTCTCTTTGAAACAATGCGCAGGGAGGGATTCGCGTTTTGCGTTGGCAAGCCTCAAGCAATAATAAAAGACATCGAGGGCATTGCTCATGAGCCATATGAAACAGCTGTTATCGACGTTGCGGAAGAATATAAAGGCAAAGTAATGGAGCAATTAGGTTTACGTGGCGGTCAGTTAAGGGATATGAATGTCGATAAGTCGGGTGAGAACCGATTAGAGTATTTTATTTCATCAAGGGGATTAATGGGTTATCGAACCGAGTTTCTTACAGCAACTGCTGGCGGTGGTCGTATCAACACTAGATTTGAATCTTATCAGCCAATACAGGATACTAAATTAGTTAAAAGGCCTAATGGAGTTTTGATTTCTAAAGAAACTGGAAAAGCACTTGCGTTCTCAATTTTTAATTTACAAAATCGAGGGAAAATGTTGATCCAACCTGGGGAACAAATTTTTGAGGGTATGATAATTGGCATCCATTCTCGAGATAATGATTTGGTTGTTAATCCTCTAAAAGGGAAACAGCTAACCAATATCAGAGCGGCTGGTAGTGACGAAAATATCCAGTTAACCCCACCAATTATCTTCACTTTAGAACAAGCATTAGAATTCATCGAGGATGATGAGTTGGTAGATGTTACGCCAAACGCGATAAGAGTTAGAAAAAAAATACTAAAAGAGGTTGATCGAAAAAGAATGCGTTCTACGAAATGAGTTGTTTTCTTTGTATAAACTGCTAGATATTCACGAGGCATTTATGTTAGTTCTTCTTGTTTTAAGATTGGGAAAACTTGGTGAAATTCTCGAAAATCTTAGAAAGCGGGTTAAACAGCAGTAAATTGAGTAAGATAAACGGCCGGCTGAAGAATTTAATTAATATAATGCGTAAGGAAAGGATAAGAAATAATTTTTTCGGCCTTTGAGTTTGTCTTTTTAGCTAGGTCTATTATCTTTGTAAGGTCGCTCAGAAAAATAATTTAATCAACATTGCAATCCCCAAGATCACGGCCATTCCTATCAAGAGGTATTTTAAAAAACCGAACCTATTGCTTGTCCAATTGATTCTATCTTCTCTGTTTCTTTGTCTGGAAGATGCCCTGAAGCGACCAAAAAAGAAAAATACCGCGAGAGAAGCTAAAGTCAAACTACCAAAAAAGATGGTGTTGATATCCACTATCGACTTCTTAGTTTTGCTAAGAGCCTTAAAATTTCAAGGTAGAGCCAAATCAGGGTCACCATTAATGAAAATGCGCCAAACCATTCCATATATTTCGGGGCATTTTGTTCTGAACCTTGTTCGATGAAATCGAAGTCGAGCACCAAGTTTAATGCTGCTATAGCGACAACAAATAGACTGAAACCAATTCCAAAAATGCCGTTAGAATGAATGAAACCGATTCCATTTGAGCCGAACATATTCATTAAAAAACTTATAAAATAGAGTATGCCAATTCCCATAGTCGCAGAAACGATCATCAATCTAAAATTTTCTGTGGGCTTGATTATTCCCAGTTTGTATAACATCAAGAGAGATGCCAATGTACCGAAGGTTAAGCCAGTTGCTTGAATGACAATACCTGGATACTGGGCCTCAAAAATTGCAGATATGCCACCTAAAAACAGACCTTCAAGAATAGCATATATCGGTGCAGTTATAGGTGCCCAAGATTTTTTGAAAGTAGTGATGATTGCCATAATAAAGCCACCGAGACCGCCGATTAATGTGAGAGGCATGACGGAAGCAGGATTACCACTTTGAAAAAATAGATTCCATGGATAGATGGCCGCNAAAATTAACAAAAATAATAGTATTCCTGTTTTGTTGACGGTGCCTTCTAAAGTCATGGTGCTGCCAGTGGTTGTTCTCAACTCTGAAAAAGTAGAGTTGCTCATTACTGGATTACCTGAACGTCCGAAGGTGTCTAAAGCTTTATGTCGACTCATAATTTTTTCCTATGAAATTTAAAATCAGCAAAGTAAGGGTTTCTTTTTAATAGAAAATTTTTCTCTTCATCATAATACTATATTTATTTGCACGTTATCGTATTGTTATTTGGTGGAGGCGGCGGGAGTCGAACCCGCGTCCGCAAGCTATCAGCTGTTAGGTCTACATGCTTAGCTCGTTCTTTTTTTTCTTCGTTGGCATTCTGACGAGCAAGACTATCAACGAATAGATTGGATTATTTCTAAACAAGTCCTACCAATCAAAAGAACTTGTCAAGTCTTGTGAATTATGACGCCTTAATGAAACACCACAAGAAGCATAACATCAGACGGCTCTACACCGGTTCTTAAGCGGCTAGTGCGTAGTTGTCGTCGTTGGCAACTATATAATTTGCAGCAGTTTTACAAGGCTTACTGCACCCTCGGCATGCGCTTACAGGTTCAACACCCACGTCGAAGCCATAACGCCCCCAAACTCATTTCTATAATATCACAATTTATTTCATATTATGTTTTAGAATCCGGCCTTGCTGTATTTTCCAATCCTTTGCTTTTTCGTCCTGTCTTTTATCAAAAAGTTTTTTANCTGTGCCGATTCCAATTTCGATTTTTACAAGATTTTTTTTCCAATAAAGAGAAATTATTACTATAGTCTTGCCTTTCTTTTCGATTGCCCCCCTTAGTTGATCGATTTCTTTTCGGTGTAATAGTAATTTTCGGGACCGTGAGGGAGTCGGTTGAATGTGAGATGACGCAGAGTTCAGAGGGTTTATCAAGATACCCTGTGTGCTAGCAACCCTAGCTTTAATTGTCACAAATGAATCCTGTATTTGAATTTTGCCAGCTCGTATGCTTTTTAATTCCCACCCTTCAAGGACAATCCCAGCCTCTACCGTCTTTTCTATAAAGTAGTTAAATTTTGCCTTTTTATTAACTATTATGAGCTGATTTGGTGATTGGGAGCCTAATTTAGACATGGTTCTAAAAATTTAAAACTGTTTTTGTAAGGTATATATGCATCTTCCGGTCTAGCATAGCTATTAGCATATCAAATAGTTGCCTCATTTGGATATTTGTCCGACAATTAAAATAATAAATTATTTCAAGGTTAGGAAAACAATATGAGGGCATCTTGGTCTTCGCCATGGCTTTTTATTTTAGCGGCTACAGGATCCGCAGTCGGGTTGGGTAATATTTGGAGGTTTCCGTATGTTACCGGTGAAAATGGTGGCGGAGCTTTTGTTTTACTTTATTTATTTTTTGTATTTTTTATGGGCTTGCCTATATTGTTTTCGGAAATATTAATCGGAAAGAGGGCTCAAAAGAACCCGATCAATGCAATGAAATCCGCGGCACTGGAGTCAGGTGCAGGACAATATTGGAAGTTTATTGGAGCAATAGGAGTCTTAGCNGGCTGTTTAATACTTTCATTTTACTCTGTAATTGCAGGTTGGTGTTTAGCTTATGTTTATGATTACGTTACCGTAGCGAATCTGGTAACGTCTTTTGAAGAAGCTGACGAAAAATTAGACTATTTAACTAATTCGCCGATTAAGTTAATCACTTGGCACACACTTTTTATGCTTGTGACTGTAGTCATTGTAGCAAGAGGCTTGAAACGAGGTTTTGAACTAGCGACTAAGTATTTAATGCCCGTATTGTTTGCAACTTTATTACTTCTAGTAGGCCACGCAGTAATTGTGGGCGATTTTTCCAGTTCAATTAGTTACTTGTTTGAACCGGACTTTTCTCGTTTGACTTCAAAGACAATTTTGCTTGCCATGGGACAAGCCTTTTTTAGTCTTAGTATCGGTATGGGTGCAATAATGGCTTACGGATCTTATCTTCCAACTGGAATTTCGGTAGGTAAATGTGCGCTTTCTATCGCTATAGCCGATACATCGGTTGCGTTGTTAGCTGGGCTTGCTATCTTCCCAATTGTATTTGCCTACGGATTGGAGCCGGCGCAAGGGCCGGGTTTGGTATTTGTCACACTAAATGTTGGTTTTTCCGAAATGGCAAATGGTCGCTTTTTCGGACTGGTTTTTTTTCTACTTTTAACCATTGCAGCATGGACATCCTCAATTTCTTTAATTGAGCCTGGAATTGCATGGTTAAGTGAAGTGTCAGAAATGTCTCGAAAAAGAGCATCCGTATTCTTAGGATTAACAATATGGCTGGTTGGGTTAGGTTCCGTATTTTCTTTTAATCTGTGGTCAGAATTCAAGTTCATTGGAATGAATATTTTCGAAATAATCGAATTTGTGAGCACTTCTTTAATTCTTCCTTTTGGTGGCATGATGCTTGTTTTGTTTGTTGGGTGGTTTATGAAAAGGAACATTGTTGTTTCCGAGCTCAATCTAAAAACAGATTCTACCTTTACATCAATTTTCTTCATTTTGATGAAATTTTTAGCGCCACTTGGCGTTTTAATCGTACTAATAGAGAATTCGGGTATTCGAAAGCTAGTATTTTAAATTATAATAAAGACAATATGGCAAATATGGAACGCACACTTGAAGTACCATTTCTACCAGAGCAAATGTTTGAACTGGTAAATGACATTCCCTCTTACCCAAAATTTTTACCTTGGTGTGCCGACACTAAGGTCTTAAGNGAGTCGGATGGTGCTATGCAAGCAAAAATTACAATTTCAAAAGGTAAACTCACTCATTCTCTCATAACCGCTAACTCCCTAATTCGAAACGAAAGAATTATACTCAATCTAATGGACGGACCGTTTAAATACTTACGAGGCTCGTGGGAGTTTTTACCCGTAAACAATGGTTGCAAGGTCATCTTTCTGCTCGACTTCGAGCTTCGTAACAAATTGCTTGGCATGGCCTTCGCTGCTGTAAATCAGCACGTAGTGTCTGCTCTGATGTATGCCTTTGAGAAACGAGCCTACAATTTATATGGAAACTCTCATGCGGATACAAGTTGTATTAGCTGACAATCATAGACAAGAGATTCTTGAATATGATATTTCCCCGTCCTCAAAAATTGAAAATCTAATGAAGCAACGTGAAATTATTAACTTTGTCGAGAGAAATGGAGTTAACTATTCAATAAGTATTTTTGGTCAAAAAGTTTCTCAAAAACACTACTTAAAACCTTTTGACAGAGTTGAATTTCTTAAACCTTTGAAATTAGCACCAAAAGAATGGAGAAGAAAACGAACAAGTCATTTATAAGCTGTCAATCTTCGCTGTCGGTTTCGTCTAATTCTGACTTTTGTTCTTTATATTCATCTTTAGAGTTTAAAGCCTTTTTGCCAGGGCTGGGTTTAATTCCAACATAAACGTCTGAATTAATTTTTTTTCTCTCTGAGATCATCTTTTCGAATTTTGCATATTCCTTAGTAACTATTTGACCATCCTCTTCAACTTGAGGCCTAATCTTTTTCTTGAAAGGAATTTTGTTCTTAAACTTTTGTAGGTTGGATAATTCTTTGTAACGAGGAACTGCGACTTTAACATCTTTAAATTTTTTAACGGGAATAGCCGTTTCTGATGCTTGCACATTTCCCGATAGAAAGGCTAATGTTCCGGAATCATCAAAATGTAAAGTTATTCTTCTATCCTCAGTGTATTCGTCTTTATATCTATAACTAAAAAAATAATCCCATGTTGACGATTTAAAAGTGTGCTTAATGGATGGTGTACCCATAATATATTCGATACGTTTTTTTTCCATTCCAATTTCCAATTGCCCCAACATATCCTGAGTAATCACATTTCCCTGTTGAATATCGATTTTATGTACAAAAGGAAGTTGATTTATGTCCAGAAATTTTGTACCTGGTAGCCTAGGACTTGCGCAACTTAAAAGTAAAAACAAGGCAGAATAAACGAAAATATGGATTATTAATTTTAAGGTTCGGGCGACAGTCATGGTAAAAGATAGGTTTTATAATTTTGTATATTTTCGACTCTAATAAGTTTATAATAAAAACATTAAAATAACATCCAACTTTTATTTTAGGTTTTATAGTGGGTATGCAAGGATTAAGAAAAGCGGGTCTGAAAGCGACTTTGCCAAGAATGAAAATTCTAGAAGCGTTGCAATCCTCTAAACAAAAGCATTTCAGCGCGGAAGATGTCTATAAAATGCTTTTTAAAAAAAACGAAGAAATAGGCTTAGCTACTATATATAGAGTGCTTACTCAGTTTGAATCAGCGGGCTTAGTTATGAGACATAACTTTGACGGATCCCATGCTGTCTTCGAGCTCAACGATGATTCTCATCACGACCACATGATTGATATAGATAGCGGAGCTGTTGTAGAGTTTTATAGCGAAAAGATTGAAGAATTACAGAAAAAAATTGCAGCCGAACATGGTTACGAGGTAGCTGACCATAGTTTAGTTTTGTACGTCAGATCAAAAAAAAAGAAACCAAAATAGTCATAAGCCAATAATTTTCTAATGAGTTGCATCTTGCAGTAATTGTCTGGCATGCTCTATTGCAACTTTTCCTTGGTCAGTATTTCCCAACATTCTCGCAACTTCTTTTTCTCGTTCAGCATCGTTGAGATATTCAACTTTTACTATAGTGTCTTTATCATTTTGCTTTTTAGTTATTGAAAAATGATGATTACCTGCACAAGCAACCTGAGCAGAATGGGTTATACATATGACTTGGTTCCTTTCTGAAATCTGCTTTAGATTTTTCCCTACAATTTTGGCAGTGTTTCCGCCAATTCCGGAGTCAACTTCATCGTAAACGGATGCCGGTATATTCGATTGAACTGCAATAGTAGATTGTAATGCAAGGCTTACCCTAGAGAGTTCTCCTCCTGAGGCGATTTTAGACAAGGAAAGCGGTTCTTGCGAGGGATTAGTCTTTATTCGGAATTCAATCGTTTCCATACCATTCGGCAATGGCTCCTCTTGCTCTATCTCCTCGATGTTAATGATTAGTTCAGCATGGGGTAGTCCTAATTTTTTAAGACGTTTACTAATTTCCTGGCCGAGTTCAGTAGATTTCATTTTTCGGATGTTTCGGATTGTCTTTGCTAATTGGAAGTATTCCTCTTTTTGCTGTAATAGTTCTCCCTTTAGTTGATTAATCATTTCCTCTCGTTCGTTTACCTGAATTACCTCTTCTTTTAATCTTGTGTACGCTTGATCGAGTTCTACAATTTGGCACTTATGTTTGCGTGCTAGATTATGCAGACGTGACAAACTGTTTTCTATTTTGAACAGTTTTGATTCGGAACTAAGCTCTACACTTGTTTGCTCACTAAGCACTCTTGACGCATCTAATAAATGCTCGTGTGCGATCCTTAAGTTGTTTTCTATCGATTTGGACACATCAGAATTTGATTTGGAAAGTAGATGTAGCGATCTTCCTATAATTTCACAGGCGTTGTTTTCAGGCCCATCAAGCAGATTAGAGATTTCTAAAAATAACTCGGAAGATTCTTTATTATTGGTGAGATGTTTGTGTTCATCTTCAATTGTGTGAATTTCTGTTAGTTGAATGTCATTATCTTCAAATTCTGAAATTAAGTGGTTCAACAGCTCGATTCTTTGTTCATCAAAATTAGTTTTAGATAGTTCATTTAATTTGAATTTGTTTAATCGGTAGCTATTGTAGATGGACGTTAGTTTATCAACTAAAGCTGAGTTGCCGGCTGAGTCATCAATATACTTGCGTTGTGAGTCAGGTTTAAGTAGGGACTGACTTTGGTGTTGTGAGTGAATATCAAGCAAGCAGAGAGCGATTTTTTTTAGAAACGATAGAGTGACAGGCTCATCGTTGCAAAATGCCTTAGATTTGCCATCTTTATCCAGTATTCGTCTTAATATGCATATTTCTTCATCCAGTGCATTTTCTCTAAGGACTTGTTTNGCTTGCTCGTTTTCGTTAATTTCGAAAATAGCAGTGATTGTGGCTGNTTTCGAGCCATCCTTGATATGGTTGGTTTCAGCACGTTTTCCTGTTGCCAGACTTAAAGCTTCCAGTAATATTGATTTCCCTGCCCCCGTTTCTCCTGTTAAAACCGTTAATCCTGCATCGAAATTGACCTCAAGTTCGTCCACAATAATAAAATTTTTTATTTCTAATTTTTTCAGCAAGGACTTTGCCCCCAATTAAGTTTCGCTCTTAATGTCTTGAAGTGATCATGGTAGGCGGGGTGAACCAGTCGTATCCGACGATCACAGGTTTTTATTTTTACAATGTCTTTTGGTAAGAGGTCAGCTACTGTATTTGCGTCGCAAGTAACTCGGGATGTGTCGTCTCTGTCGCTAGTCAAATGAACTTCTATTGATGAGGAATCATTGATAACAATAGGGCGGTTAGTTAGTGTGTGAGGACAAATTGGAACCAAGGCAAGTGCTTTGAGGCTTGGCTGGAGTATTGGGCCTCCTCCTGATAGGGCGTAGGCAGTTGATCCGGTTGGAGTTGTAATGATAAGTCCATCCGAACGCTGGGAATGAAGAAATTTTTCATTGACGTAAGTGCTTAGAGTAATTAATCTGGGGCTGTTCCATTTCTGGATGACCACGTCGTTTAACGCGTCCCCTTTCATGATACTCTTGCCAGCTCTGAATACTTCACATTCTAATACGGTTCTTTCCTCTTCCAAAAAATTTCCTTCTAAGATTTGAACTAGTTCATCCGATATTCTTTCTGGCGCAATATCCGTCAGGAAGCCTAGTCTTCCCAGGTTGATTCCCATTAGAGCTACATTACGAGGATATATTAATCTGGCACATTTAAGTAAAGTTCCATCACCGCCNACAGAAATCACTAAATCACTCTTTTGAGCCATTTCTTCTGGGGTGCTTGGAAAGACACGGGAATTACTTTCAAGAAAAGAAATGCTTTTCAGAGCGAACAAAAACTTACAATCGAATTGGCCCGCTGTTTTTACGATCTTTTTGATAACCGTCGTCGTAGAGTCATTGATTTCTTGTGCGTGAATTCCAACTGTTTTAAACATTTGCTACCTAATTGCTAAAATTAATCGTTAATAAGATGTATTTTTTACTTCAATTTTGCAAGTAGGGCAATACAATGGTAGATTTTTTATATATTTAGACTGATAGATAGATTGATTTAATGAGAAAAAAACAAGATTTAGGTTTAAAGGATAGACCTCAACATTTGTTCAAAAAACTGGTCGAGCGATATATTATAGATGGCCAGCCGGTCGGTTCCCGAACCTTGGCAAGAGACGTTAATTTGGATTTGAGCCCAGCCACCATTAGAAATGTGATGGCAGACTTAGAAGAAATGGGCTTAATCGCTTCTCCCCACACATCTGCAGGTCGAATTCCGACTGTGAAAGGCTATCGTTTATTCGTAGATCAAATGGTGCGTTTCAAGAATATCCCAGAAAATGAGATGCAAAAGATTCAAGAACAATTAGAAAATAATGATTCTGTTGATTCCTTGTTGTCTAAAACTTCTCTTTTGCTATCTGAAATTACTCATATGGCTGGGCTCGTTATGGTGCCTTTTTCGAAAGGTAAAGCGTTGCGACAAGTTGAATTTTTGTCGTTAAATGATAATAGGGTCTTGGTTATTTTAGTTACAAACGATAGTGAAGTTGAAAATCGAATCATAAAAACAAAAAAAACTTACTCACAGTCAGCACTGACCCAAGCTGCTAATTATCTAACTAGCGCTTTTGCGGGTAGAGATATTAGTGCAGTAAAGCAGGGTTTGATTCAGGAAATGTCAGAAGCAAGAAGGGAAATGTATCGGCTGATGGATCTCGTAATTGAAATGTCTCAAAAAGCTTTTGTGTCCGAAGAGGGTGAAAAGGACTACGTTTTAGCAGGTCAAACCAATTTGATGAATATTTATGACCCATCTGAGATGAGCAAGCTGCGGAATTTGTTTGAGGCTTTTAATCAGAAGCAAGATATTCTCCATCTACTGGATCAGGCTACAAATGCAGCTGGAGTTCAGGTGTTTATTGGAGAGGAATCTGGTTATCAACCTTTGGATGACTGCACCGTTGTAACCTCGACATATTCAAGTAAGCACAAGGTCTTAGGCGTGTTAGGAGTTATAGGTCCTACACGCATGGAGTACGAGAGAGTCATCCCAATTGTCGATCTAACAGCAAAAATGTTAACCGCGGCCTTGAAATCAAAAAATTAGACCATATATCTATACTACATAAAGTAAAAACTGCTCATTATAGCGATTAGTATCCACTACCTAGTTGGTAGTATAGAGATTCTTCAACAAACAAAGGATAAATTTGGTGGTAGATATATATTCAAAAGACGGCAAACAATCTAGCGTAGATTCCGACTCTAATTCAGAAAATCCTGAGTTAGTAAACGAGGAGAACCAGACTGCTCCGTCAGGTCTTCAGAGCGAATCCGGTAGAGAGATTGATGTCAACAGTAAATTAGTGGACGAACCTAACAATGAACATCCCGGGCCAGACAAAGCTGAAGATTGCGAACCTGATGACGAGACTGAGTCTCTGAGGCAAAAAATCGCTGATTTGGAAGATGATATATTACGCGAAAAAGCCGAAAATCAAAACACAAGAAAGAGATTACAAAAAGAAATTGAATCGGCGCGAGATTCTGGGGTTGAAAAACTAGTTAGGGAGTTTCTTCCAATAAAAGATAGTCTTGATATGGGTCTTGCTAATCTTGACACCACGACTGAAATAGAGCCCTTAAAAACTGGAATAGAGCTGACTTTAAAAATGGTTGATGATTTCTTAGATAAGCTTGAAATTTTAAAAATAGATCCAAAAGATGAACTCTTCAACCCAGAGGAGCATCAGGCGATGAGTGTGGAAGCCACCGATCAAAAACCTCCAAATACCGTTTTGAAGGTTTTTCAAACAGGGTACAAATTGAGAAATCGGCTAATCAGGCCTGCTATGGTGGTCGTTTCAGCAAAAGATAAAAATTAAATCAATTCAAAAAAAAGAACGTTTAGAGGAAGAAAAATGGCAAAAATTATCGGAATAGATTTGGGAACAACGAATTCATGCGTATCGGTTCTGGAGGCCGGTAAATCAAAAGTGATTGAAAATAGCGAGGGGGCAAGGACTACTCCGTCAACGGTAGCATTCTCAAACGACGGTGAAATTCTTGTCGGCCAGGCCGCAAAAAGACAGGCGGTGACAAACCCAAAAAATACGCTATTTGCAGTTAAAAGATTGATAGGTAGGAAATTTTCGGATGAAGTAGTTGGAAGAGATAAGGAGATGGTTCCTTATGAAATCGTAAAAGCAGACAATGGGGACGCTTGGGTGGAAGCTAATGACAAAAAAATGGCGCCCCCAGAAATTTCAGCTCGCGTGTTAATGAAAATGAAAAAGACTGCCGAGGATTACCTCGGCGAGTCGGTGTCGGAGGCGGTTATCACGGTTCCAGCGTACTTTAACGACTCACAGAGACAAGCGACTAAAGATGCTGGGAAGATTGCTGGTCTTGATGTGAAAAGAATCATTAATGAGCCAACGGCTGCTGCTCTGGCTTACGGTATGGAGCATCATAAAGGAGAGGCAAAGATTGTCGTTTACGACTTAGGGGGTGGGACTTTTGATGTCTCTATTATCGAACTAGCTGAGGTTGATGGTGAGCAGCAGTTTGAAGTGCTTTCCACGAACGGAGATACGTTTTTAGGTGGAGAAGATTTTGACCTAAGGTTGATAAATTTCTTAGTAGAAGAAACGAAAAAAGATCAGGGTGTTGATTTGAATAATGACCCTCTGGCTTTGCAAAGATTAAAAGAGGCGGCAGAAAAAGCTAAGATAGAACTATCCTCTAGCCAGCAAACTGATATTAATTTGCCATACATTACTGCTGACGCGAGTGGCCCGAAGCATATAAATTTGAAAATAACTAGGGCCAAGTTAGAGGCTTTGGTCGAAGATTTAGTTGATAGAACTATCAAACCTATTCAGACTGCTCTAAAAGACGCAGAGCTTGGGGCTAGTGACATTGACGAGGTAATATTGGTTGGTGGGCAAACTAGGATGCCCAAAGTTCAAGATGCTGTAACTGAATTTTTCGGTAAAGAGCCTCGTAAAGACGTCAACCCTGATGAGGCAGTGGCTATGGGTGCAGCAGTTCAAGCGGGCGTGCTTGGGGGCGATGTCAAAGATGTGCTTCTCTTGGACGTTACCCCATTATCATTGGGGATTGAAACATTGGGCGGAGTAATGACGAAACTTATTGAGAAAAATACGACGATTCCCACTAAAGCTCAGCAAGTTTTCTCAACGGCCGAAGATAATCAAACTGCAGTAACGGTTCACGTTCTTCAGGGTGAACGAGAGAAAGCATCGGGCAATAAGTCACTGGGAAGGTTTGATTTGGCCGAAATTCCCTCAGCGCCAAGAGGTGTACCTCAGGTTGAGGTTACGTTTGACATTGACGCAAACGGGATACTAAATGTATCTGCGAAAGACAAGGCAACCGGTAAAGAGCAATCTATTGTTATTAAAGCATCGAGTGGCCTTTCTGACGAAGAAATTGATAAAATGGTAAGGGATGCGGAAGCTCACGCTGATGAAGACAAAAGATTTCAGGAGCTGGTGGGTGCAAAGAATCAAGCCGAAAACTTAATTCACGCTACAGAGAAGTCGTTAGACGAGTTTAAAGATCTAGCTTCGGAAGACGAGGTTTCAAGTATTAAAGGTATTATAACTGATCTGCAAAGCGCCCTCTCCGAAGAAAATCTTGATAAAATAAAGGAAAAATCTGAAGAACTTGCACAGATATCAGGCAAGTTTGCTGAGAAAGCCTATAAGGAAAAAGCCGGTGCGGAAGATGTTCAATCTGAGCAGTCTGACGGTTCGGAAAATTCTGAAAATGAGGGCGACGTAGTTGATGCTGATTTTGAAGAAGTTAAGGATGGAGATACNAAAAAATGAGTTCGGTTATTTAAATCTAATGAAATAGGTCCTTACTTTTTATGCAAAAATCAGACTATTACGACACCCTTGGTGTGCAAAGATCGGCTAGCGAATCAGAAATAAAGAAAGCATATAGAAGGCTTGCGATGAAGTATCATCCAGACCGAAACGCGGATGATCCCTCAGCTGAAGTTAAGTTTAAAGAAGCCAAAGAAGCCTATGATGTTTTAAGTGACCAAGGTAAAAGAGCAGCCTATGATCAATTTGGTCACGCCGGAGTCGGAGGGTCTGGACAGGGCGCAGGTTTTTCGGAANAAGCTGGATTCGGAGACATTTTCGATAGTGTCTTTGGTGACATTTTTGGAGCCGGTCGCTCTGGTGGTACCAGGGCTCACAGGGGTAGTGATTTAAGCTATGATTTAAACCTTAGTCTTGAAGAGGCAGTCTTCGGTACCGAAGTAAAGATTAAAGTTCCAAATTTGATTGATTGCACCAGTTGTGATGGAACAGGTTCTCGTACGAAGAAAGCACCAGTGACTTGCCCTCAGTGTGNCGGGGTAGGGCAAGTTCGGATGCAACAGGGTTTCTTTTCTGTTCAACAAACTTGCCCAAAATGTAAAGGTTCAGGAAAGATAATTGAGGACCCTTGCTATACTTGCGGCGGAGTCGGAAAAGTAAGAGGTTCCGAAACAATTTCAGTGAAAATACCAGCTGGAGTTGATAATGGAGACAGGGTGCGTCTATCAGGTAAAGGCGAAACTGGTTTAAATGGTCCTAGCGGGGATCTATTCGTTAACATAATGTTAAAGGAACATTCAATTTTTGAAAGGGAAGGCTCAAATTTAATGTGTGAAGTGCCAATTGACTTCCCAACCGCGGTTTTGGGCGGTCAATTAGAAGTGCCTACTATTGATGGTAAAGTTACATTAAAAATTCCAAACGAGACTCAATCTGGGAAAATGTTTAGGCTTCGCGGTAAAGGGGTAAGATCAGTGAGAGNTTCGGGCATTGGAGATTTAATTTGTAAAGTGGTTGTAGAGACACCTGTCAAATTAACAAAAGAGCAAAAGGAGATACTCGAGACTTTCAGGAAATCTTTAGAATCGGGAGGTAGAAGACATATACCTAAAACCACTTCTTGGTTAGACGGGGTAAGAAATTTTTTTAAGACACTCGAAAAATAAAAAGCTAATGGGTAAAGATCAAATTAAACTAGGAATTGTGGGTGCCGGGGGTAAAATGGGTCGCGGCATAACTGAATTCGCACTTAAAGATCCAGACTTTGTTGATATCCAACTTTTTGAGAATCCTGAGTACCCTGAGGAAAAGCTAGAGATATATGACCATTCTAAAAACTCGATTGTTACTTTAGAACTAGCTAACAATATCAACAATTGCAAAGAAAAGTTAGATGTGCTGATCGATTTTTCTTTACCTGATTCTACCGAGATGAGTATAAATTATGCTGCAGCAAATCGGATCCCTTTGGTGGTTGGTACAACGGGAATTGAGTTTTTGACGGATAAAATCGAAAAAGCATCTCAAAAGACAGCTTTACTAATTTCGCCGAATATGAGTTTAGGAATAAATCTTTGTTTCAAGTTGGCCGGTCTTGCTGCAAAAGCATTAGGCGATGCTTACGATATAGATATTATTGAAGCTCATCATCGAGGGAAAAGAGATGCTCCTTCAGGAACTGCTTTAAAGTTCGGTAGTGTAATTTCTGAGAACCTTGACAAGAAATTACTTGAAAATGCTGTTTACGGGAGAAAAGGACCCGATAGCGCAAGAGAAGATAATAGTGTCGGTTTTCAAACTATAAGAGCTGGAGACACGATTGGAGATCATACAGTTTTTTTTGCAGGCGAAGGCGAAAGGATCGAAATTACTCATCGAGCTACTAGCCGCACCTCCTTTGTCACGGGGGCGGTGAAAGCGGCTAAATGGTTAATCGGTCGCGATAATGGGTTATACTCATTTGATGACATCCTCTAGCAAACCCCAGTTTTTTTGCTCAAATTTTTCTAGCATCGGTTGTTTTTGAATGGGAACGCTCAAGGCGGGGGTTATTGGAGTTGGTTATTTAGGAAGTTTTCACGCACAAAAATATCAACAAATCGACGGGGTTGAGTTAGTTGCAATAGCTGATGATAACGGTGATAGATTATCCGAAGTTTGCCAGAGGTTAGAAGTACCAGGCGTCTTAGAATATTCGGAATTATTAGATAAAGTCGATTTAGTGTCAATTGTGGTTCCTCCGTCAAAACACTACGAGATAGGAGTTTTTTTCTTACATAATAATGTCCACTGTTTGATAGAAAAGCCGTTGGCCGAGCGTGTTTTACATGCGCAGCATCTGATTGAAATTGCAAAAAAAAATAATCTGATTTTACAGGTAGGCCATTTGGAAAGATTTAATCCTATGGCTGCCACCTTGAAGCAGAGAGTCACTGATGCTGTCAAAATAAATACTATAAGACATTCAATTTTTAAGGAAAGAGGAACGGAAGTAGACGTTGTATTAGATTCAATGATTCACGATGTGGACTTTATTCTTGATTTCGAACACTCAAAACTTGTCAATGTTGAGGCATGCGGAGTTTCTCTTAAAAGTGATGCTATTGACACAGCGCAAGCGACATTATCTTTTGAAAGTGGTTTACAGGCCTGTTTGGAAGCAGACCGGGTAGCTGACAGTGCTAAGCGACAAATAAGTATCGAGACAACTGGGTATCGGTATTCGATTGATTTCTTAACTCATAAGGCTTCAATAGAGCAAAAATCTGATAGAATAAGAGAAACGGGTGTGATGATAGAAAAAAACGTAGAAACCCCGTTTTCTTTTAATCAACTGCCGGAAAAAATTGATATTCTTAAAGATGAAATTATTAATTTTACTGATGCAATCAAATTTGGAAAATTACCTTTGGTTTCTGGAGAAGATGGCAAAAAGGCTTTAGAAGTTTGTCTCGAAATTATGGATAAAATTCACTCGGTTGGTTGAATATTTTAATTGTTTTAGGTCGCTAGCAGGGCAAGGAGCTATGATGATTATTTTTTTAGAAAATTTAGGGTTCTAATGTTTGGATGATTGAAGTAAGATTTGCGCGACTAATTTAACTAAGATAACGTGGGTTAAATAATTTGAAACAGAAGGCGATTTTGGTACTTGAAGATGGTTCAAGTTTTGAAGGTTTCTCTTGCGGAGGATCCGGCTATACAGTTGGGGAAGTTGTTTTTAATACTAGTATAACTGGCTATCAAGAAATACTCACAGATCCTTCTTATGCTAATCAGATTGTTCTGCTTACCCATCCTCATATTGGAAATACAGGGATTAATGAACTGGACTTAGAATCGCGAGGTTGCATGGTGTCGGGTCTAATCGTAAGAGACTTCACCGATCACTATAGCAATTGGAGAGCCAGTGGTTCTTTAGCCAAATTTTTAATAGATAATAAAATAGTTGCTATATCAGAAATCGATACACGTAAAATTACACGGATTATTCGAGAAAAAGGAGCCTTAAGGGGCTGCATTATGACTGATAATTCAGATTTTAATCTCGCTCTTAAGCTAGCGAGAGATGCTCAAAAATTAGATGGTTTAGATCTTGCTAAAAAAGTGACAACACGCCAAGTGTATTCTTGGGAGAAAGGCAATGAATATAAGGGTTTTGGTAGATTAGCAACTGAGCCTAAGAAAAATTTTGAAATTATAGTTTATGATTTTGGCGTAAAACAAAACATTCTTCGAATTTTAGTGGATATAGGGTGTGCTGTTACCGTAGTTCCTTGCGATTTTCCTACGGAAAAGGTAATCGAACTTAGTCCAGATGGTGTTTTTTTCTCGAACGGACCTGGGGACCCGGAACCATGTGATTACGCTATTAAAAATATTAAGATTCTTGCGAACAAAAACTTCCCAATTTTCGGTATTTGTCTTGGATTTCAATTGATAGCTCTTGCATTTGGGGCGAATACGAAAAAAATGATGGTTGGCCATCATGGAGCTAACCATCCTGTAAAAGAAGTTTCTACCGGCAAGGTTTTTATATCAAGTCAAAACCATGGATTTACTGTTGACGAAAATTCTTTGTCTAAAAGTTTAATTGCCACTCATTTTTCAATTTTTGACGGTAGCTTGCAGGGAATAGAACACGTTAGTAAGCCGATTTTCGGTTTTCAAGGTCATCCAGAAGCGTCGCCGGGACCTAATGATCTTAATAGGTTATTTGGAAAATTTTTAAAGTCGATGGAAGATCGTAAAAAGTGATTGATTAAATGCCAAAAAGAACGGACATAGAATCTATACTAATAATCGGAGCAGGGCCAATTATAATTGGCCAAGCTTGTGAGTTTGACTACGCGGGTTCGCAGGCATGCAAAGCTTTGCGAGAAGAGGGTTATCGCGTAATTTTGGTTAATTCTAATCCAGCGACAATTATGACTGATCCAGATATGAGTGACGCTACCTATATAGAGCCCATAACCCCTGCAACAGTTGCATCAATCATTGAAAAAGAAAAACCAGAAGCGCTCCTTTCGACGATGGGTGGACAGACAGCGTTAAACTGTGCGCTTGAGTTACATAAAGGGGGAGTTTTAAAAAAGTTTAACGTCGAGCTTATCGGCGCATCTGTAACAGCCATCAATAAAGCGGAAGATAGGCAAGCTTTCCGAGAGTCAATGGAAGAAATTGGTCTTAACTGTGCTCGTTCGAAAGTAGTCAAGTCTATGGAAAAAGCGACAGATATAGCGAAAAAAATTGGGTTTCCTATCATCATTAGGCCTTCTTTCACTCTTGGGGGAAGCGGGGGAGGGATAGCATTTAACAAAGAGGAGTTCTTGGAAATTTGTAGCCGCGGTTTAGATACATCGCCGACTGGCGAGATACTCCTTGAGGAATCTCTCTTGGGTTGGAAAGAATTTGAAATGGAAGTCGTTCGGGATAAAAAAGATAACTGTATCATAATCTGCTCGATAGAGAACCTTGATCCAATGGGAGTTCACACGGGTGATTCTGTAACAATTGCTCCCGCTCAAACGCTTACGGACAAAGAATATCAATGCATGAGAGATGCCTCTCTTGCCGTTTTACGAAAAATTGGAGTTGAAACAGGAGGCTCTAATGTCCAATTCGCTATCAATCCGTCCGATGGCAGGATGGTGGTGATAGAAATGAACCCGAGAGTTTCTCGTTCGTCAGCATTGGCCTCAAAAGCAACAGGATTCCCAATCGCTAAAGTTGCGGCGAAATTGGCGGTGGGTTTTACTCTTGATGAGTTGGGTAACGAAATAACTAACAATCAGACCCCAGCTTCCTTTGAGCCTTCAATCGATTATATTGTAACAAAAATTCCAAGGTTTACGTTTGAGAAATTTCCGCAAGCGGAAGATAGGTTGACAACGCAAATGAAGTCAGTGGGCGAAGTTATGGCTTTTGGAAGAAACTTTAAGGAATCGTTTCAAAAAGCCTTACGAGGATTAGAAATAGGAAGAGTAGGTTTGGACCCAATAAATTTTCCAGGTGACTATGCAGAAAAACAAAACAAAATCAAAAGAGAACTTTCGATACCTGGGGCTAATAGACTTTGGTATATCGGAGAAGCATTTCGTAACGGCCTTACTAAAGCAGATGTGCACGAAGCATCTAAAATTGATCCTTGGTTCATTTCACAAATTTATGAATTAGTGAGGAATGAAAAAGAAATTAAAGCGGCATATGGGAATGGAGAACTAACTAAAGAATTATTTTATCAGTTTAAAAGAAATGGTTTTTCTGACGCGATGATTGGCAATATTCTGGATCTTAGTGAAGAGGAAGTGAGAGCCATGAGGGAAGGCTTAAATATAAGACCTGTTTATAAACGAGTTGACTCGTGTGCGGCTGAGTTTTCTACTAGGACGGCTTATATGTATTCAACATATGATGAAGAGTGTGAGTCTAAGCCTACAAATAACGAAAAAATTATCGTTTTAGGAGGGGGTCCTAATAGGATAGGTCAAGGAATCGAATTCGATTATTGCTGTGTGCAAGCTTCCCTAGCGGCTAGAGATTTAGGATTTGAGTCTTTGATGGTTAATTGTAATCCGGAAACTGTTTCTACTGATTTTGATATATCAGATCGACTTTATTTTGAATCACTTACACTAGAGGATGTTTTGGAAGTGGTCAGGGTTGAAAAACCAAAAGGGGTAATTTTACAGTTTGGGGGTCAAACGCCGCTGAAGCTAGCTTCTCAATTGGACAGCTTAGGTGTTCCTATCCTCGGCACTTCCTCGCAATCTATAGATTTGGCCGAAGATCGCGAAAAATTCTTACAGTTTCTCACTCAATTAGGGCTCGTTCAGCCTAAGAATAAAACTATTTTAAAGAAGGAAAGTGCAATAGAAGCAGCCCAAGAAATTGGGTTCCCGCTAATGGTAAGGCCTTCGTATGTTCTTGGGGGTAGTGCCATGAAAATCGTTTATAACGAATCAGAGCTTGAGCAATATTTTTCAGAGGTATCGTTCTTATCAAATGCCCACCCAATTTTGCTGGATAGTTTTTTGGAGGATGCAACAGAAATCGATGTGGATGCAATTTGTGATGGAGAAGATGTTTATATTGGAGGCGTAATGGAACATATTGAACAGGCAGGGATTCATTCAGGTGACTCTGCATGTGCATTGCCTCCCCATACATTAAGCAAATCTATCCAAAATGAGCTGGAAAGACAGGTAAAGTTAATGGCTCTTAAACTAAAAGTTATAGGTTTAATCAACGTTCAATTTGCTGTCAAAGATGAAAAAATTTATGTTTTAGAAGTGAATCCTAGAGCATCGCGCACTGCACCTTTTGTATCAAAAGCAATTGGTTTTTCATTACCCTACGTGGCTGCAAAGTGTATGATGGGTGTCCCACTCAATAAACAAAACATAAAAGCCGTCAAGAGCCACGTTTTTTCTTGTGTAAAAGAGGCAGTTTTTCCCTTCGAAAAATTTCCTGGGGTGGATCCCTTGTTGGGTCCCGAGATGAAATCGACTGGTGAAGTCATGGGTATCGGTAGGACTTTTGGCGAAGCTTTTGACAAGGCGCAGAAAGGTGCTGGAATGACGTTACCAGTTTCTGGAAAAATTTTTGTTAGTGTGAAAGATTCAGATAAAAGTGCTTTAGTAAAACTTCTGAGTTTTGTTGATTTGGCGAAATTCGAAATTATTGCCACGAAAGGGACAGCTAGCGCGCTTGTTAATAATGGTATTTCTTGTGTCGAGATAAATAAAGTGATGCAGGGTCAACCTCATATTGTTGATGCAATAAAAAATGGAGAAATTGACTTAATCATCAATACAACAGAAGGTAAAAGCTCTATTGCGGATTCCTATTCCATCAGAGCTAATGCTTTGTCTAAGAAGGTGCCCTACACTACAACCGTGGCAGGAGCTACTGCGGCAATTATGGCGCTCAAGAAACCGGTTGTCGAAACTATTTTGAGTCTTCAAGAATTACATGAGGCAATGCAATATGATGAATAAAAATCCAATGACCGTTACCGGAGCTGAAAAATTAAAAGAAGAGCTTTATCAAAGGAAAAATGTCCTAAGACAAAAAATCTCAAGTGACATTGCCGAGGCACGAGCTCATGGAGACTTAAAAGAAAATGCTGAGTATCACGCGGCAAGAGAGCAACAAAGTTTTAACGAAGGGCGGATAGCTGATATAGAGTCGAAGCTTTCTAACTGCGAGATAATTGATATTTCCAAGCTAAATGTAAGTGGTAGGGTTGTCTTTGGGAGTACGGTTCAATTAGAAAACATTAACACAGGTGAATCTGTTACTTACAAAATCGTAGGAGAAGATGAGGCTGACATAAAAAGTGGGCTGGTCTCATATTCTTCACCGGTAGCAAGAGCAATTATTGGCAAAATAGTTGACGATACAGTTATTGTTCAAGCTCCAAAAGGGGAAACGGAATATGAGATTATTGATGTCAAATACGTTTAAAAATATAGAATGTCAAAAAAAACTAGCAGCAAATGGATAAATAGGCAAACAAAAGATCCTTTTGTTAAGCGAAGAAACCAACTGTCTGCCCGGTCCCGTGCATTTTTTAAATTAGTAGAAATAAATGATAAACAACGTTTCATTAAAAAGGGATATAAAGTGATTGATATGGGAGCTGCGCCGGGCGGATGGTCTGAGGCTGCGAGTGAAGTGATTGGCTCTCACGGTCATATTCTGTCAGTAGATAGCAGTGATTTTAAGAGTGTCAGGAATGGAACCTCGTTAAAAATTAATTGCCTCGATCCAAGATTGAAAGGGAAAATTACTGGAGTGTTCGTTCCAGGATCAGTTGACGTAGTGATGTCAGATATGGCGCCAAATTTGTCCGGAATTAAAGCCAGAGATGAGGCTAATTGGCTAGATTTAGTTGACGTTTCTTTGTCAATCGCCGATTTATTTTTGCAAAAAAATGGTACATTTTTGGTAAAGTTTTTTCAATTTAGAGATACTGCTAGCGCTTATAATCGTATACAAAATAGTTTCCGAATGGTAAAACGACTCAAACCACAGTCGTCGCGAGCGGAATCTTCCGAATTTTACGTTTTAGCTAAGGGAAAAAAAAATTCGGATCAAGAGGTCTTGAATTGAAAAATCTGGTAATGTTAAACAACAAAAACTAATAAAAATGGAAATTATATGGCACGAAATATTGTACTGTGGGTAATCATAGCCCTTGTTATGATGATAATTTTTCAAAGTTTCTCTCCCCAGAGGACTTCAAATAGCTCATTAAGCTATTCAGATTTCGTGTCTGCGGTAAAGAGCGGCCGAGTGGCCTCAGTCAAAATCGACGGAAGCCAAATTGAGCTTCAAATGCACGATGGCTCAAGAATGTTTACTTTCAGCCCTGAAACCGATAATGGTCCACTTATAGGTTCTCTACTTGATAATCAAGTCCGTATCGAGGCTACACCGCCCGAGCGCCAGAGCTTGCTAACTCAAATTTTTATTTCGTGGTTTCCTTTCCTTCTTTTAATTGGGGTCTGGATTTATGTGATGAGGCAAATGCAGGGTGGCGGTGGTGGCAGAGGAGCCCTTTCGTTTGGCAAGAGTCGGGCAAAACTGCTGGCGGACGACCAGGTGAGGGTCACATTTAATGATGTGGCAGGCGTCGAGGAGGCAAAGGAAGAAGTCAAAGAGTTAGTAGATTTTTTAAAGGACCCAGGAAAATTTCAAAAACTTGGTGGGAAAATACCAAGAGGGGTTCTCATGGTCGGTTCCCCAGGAACCGGGAAAACCCTATTAGCGAAGGCCATAGCAGGAGAAGCCAAGGTGCCTTTTTTTACCATATCTGGCTCAGATTTTGTCGAAATGTTTGTGGGAGTTGGTGCTTCGAGAGTCAGGGATATGTTCGAGCAAGCGAAAAAACATGCCCCTTGCATTACTTTTATTGACGAAATCGATGCTGTGGGAAGGCATCGTGGTGCCGGTTTAGGGGGAGGTCATGATGAAAGAGAGCAGACGCTTAACCAACTATTGGTTGAAATGGATGGCTTCGAAGGTAATGAGGGTGTGATTGTAATCGCTGCAACCAACCGACCCGATGTGTTGGACCCAGCATTATTAAGACCGGGGAGATTCGACAGACAAGTTGTAGTCCCATTGCCTGACATCAGAGGACGGGAACAAATTTTAAAAGTCCACATGAGGAAAGTCCCAAGCGCAGACGACGTTAAAGCAAGTATTTTGGCCAGAGGAACTCCAGGTTTCTCAGGAGCAGATCTTGCAAACTTGGTGAACGAAGCGGCCTTATTTGCTGCCCGAGCAAGTAAACGTTTGGTTGAAATGGAGCAGTTTGAAAAAGCTAAAGATAAAATCATGATGGGCGCAGAACGACGTTCTATGGTGATGAGTGAGGATGAAAAAAAGCTTACTGCCTACCATGAAGCAGGACACGCGATTGTTGGTCGAATGTTACCTGTTCACGATCCCGTATATAAAGTGACCATAATACCCCGAGGAAGAGCGCTGGGAGTTACGATGTTTCTTCCGGAAGAGGACAGATTAAGTTACAGCAGAGAAAGGCTTGAGTGCCAAATTAGCAGCTTATTCGGAGGAAGAATTGCAGAAGAAATCATTTTTGGTTCTAATGCTGTGACTACAGGAGCTTCAAACGATATTGAAAGAGTAACTGATATTGCCAGAAACATGGTGACTAAATGGGGACTATCTCAAAAACTTGGCCCATTAACCTATAGCGACGACGACGGCGAGGTATTTCTGGGAAAATCAGTTACACAACAAAAAATTGTATCGGATGAAACGGCCCACCTAATAGATGAAGAGGTAAGGAATATCGTAGATAGAAATTATCAAAGGGCCCGTGACATTTTAGAGGACAATAAAGAAAAGCTCCATATGATGGCTGATGCTTTAATTAGATATGAGAGTTTGGATACTGGTCAAATCGATGAAATCATGAAAGGGAAGATCCCTAGTCCTCCTAGTGATTGGTCAGACAACAATACTCCTCCTGGAGACGGAGGTGGAATTAAGTCGGACGAAACAGTCAGCGATAATCCAAGTAGTGACCCTGAAAAACCTATTGGTGGTCCCGCCAGTTCGCATTAGCCTGATATCGGACCTCAACAATTATTAGAATCTGAATTATTTATACCAAAGCTTCATTAATAGTTCATTTTGCAAATTATGTTAAAAAGTTCTTAACATGAGTGAATCAAGACTATTTGGTACAGATGGAGTCAGAGGCAGATATGGAAAGTATCCGATCGATGAGACTACCAGTTCGAAACTTGGCTATCTATTTGCAACCTTCGCGGGCCTTTCTTCCGAATCCCGTGACATTCTTGTAGGTAGGGATACTAGAGTTTCAGGTCCGGTTTTGGAATCCAGTTTTACTGCAGGCGTCATTGCTGCCGGATACACGCCAGTATTATGCGGAGTCATTTCAACCCCTGGTTTGGCTAAAATCCTATCGAATCATCGCTATGCTGGTGGCGCTATGATCAGCGCCTCTCATAATCCGTATTTTGATAATGGGTTTAAATTTTTTGGTTCTTCGGGTCAAAAAATCTCAGAACGAAAAATAAATCAAATTGAGGAAAAAATTAATAGTATTGAAAGTCCGTTTACGATGACAAAAAAGTTGCAAGATAGAGTTAAGTTTATAAATGGAGCCTCTAGTTATTTAAATTCAATTAATCAAAAGAAAAAGTACACTTCGAACAAAATAATTTTAGACTGTGCAAATGGCTCATTATCTCATATAGCTAATAAGTTTTTTGAACCTCGAATACGCAATTTGGTACTATATGGAACTAGACCAGATGGCTTTAATATTAATCATTTATGTGGTTCTACGAATATTAGCTTCCTGCAGGAAGAGGTGCTAAAAAATCAAGCAGATATCGGGTTTGCTTTTGACGGAGATGGAGATCGTATAATTGTGGTTGATAATACGGGTGCTGTTCTAGATGGGGACGACATTTTATATATTATCGCTACATATATGCAGAACCAAGGCACACTAAAAGGAGGAGTCATTGGTACCGAAATGAGTAACATAGGTCTCGAGTTGGCATTAAATGAATTAGGAATTTCTTTTGTAAGAACCTCAGTTGGCGATCAAAATATAATAAAAAAGTTACGTGAGTTGAAATGGTCGCTTGGTGGAGAACCCTCTGGGCATATAATCATACCCGATTGGGAAGTTTTTGGGGATGGTCTAATTTGCGCCAATATTTTGCTTGAAATTGTGGAAAACCATGAGCTACCGATTGATCAACTTGTCAAAGGATTGACAAAAAGATACCAAGAAAATCTAAATATAGAAACTTCAAATAAATATGCAATATTTAATAATCAAAGACTAAAAGACACTATTTCGCAAATCGAGGATGAATTAGACAGTAAGAGTAGAATTTTAGTAAGGCCTTCTGGGACTGAGCCAAAATTAAGGGTTTTGGTGGAAAGCGACGACGCAAATATTCGTGGCCTCGTTTTGAAAACTGTGGCCGAACAGGTGCGAGCTTTAGAAAAAATTGGTTAGATGTCTCTTAATATCTCATTTATAGAAACCTTTGCACGAGTTTGTGCATCTACCTTTTTAACAATTATCGCTCCGTTCAGATTATATTTTTTGTCATTTGATGGAATAGATCCGGGAACTACTACCGAACCGGCAGGCACTCGACCATAGTGAATTTCGTCATTAGTCCGATCATATATTTTAGTGCTTTGTCCGATAAAAACTCCCATTGAAATGACAGAACCTTTCTCTACAATAACTCCCTCAACAATTTCAGATCTAGCTCCAATAAAGCAATTGTCTTCAATTATTGTAGGATTTGACTGAATCGGTTCTAGAACCCCTCCTAATCCGGCTCCTCCCGATATGTGCACATTTTTTCCAACTTGAGCGCATGAACCTACAGTTGCCCACGTATCAATCATTGTACCTTCATCTACATATGCGCCAATATTTACATAACTAGGCATAACTACAACGTTTTTTGCTATATACGCACCTCTCCTTACAATTGCAGGCGGTACAATTCGAGCTCCAGACTCTTCAAAATCTCTCTGGCTGGCATCTCTATATTTTAAATCGACTTTATCAAAATAGTTCGTCATTCCTCCATCTATTTTTTTATTTGGATATAATAGAAAAGATAGAAGAACAGCTTTTTTGATATATTCATTGACCTTCCATCCGCTTGCCTGAGGTTCTGCAACTCGAATTATTCCTTGGTCTACCAAGGATAAGCACTCATCAACAGTCTCGCGGATGGATTCATCTTTCAAGTTGTATTCATTTTTATTCCGGTTTTCAAACGCTTCTTCAATTAATTCAATGTTTAACATTATTCGTCCCTATTTTTTGACCAAGTACTGTTTAATTTTTTCTAGTCCCTCGATACATTTCGCGAGATTGTGAACTAATGCGATTCTAATATAATTTAACCCTGGATTCACATCGGAATATTCTCTTGCTAGAAAAGTCCCAGGCATTACCAATATCTTGTGTGCATTATATAATTCTTTTGTAAATTTTTGGTCGCATATCGGTATTTTTAACCAGATAAAAAAACCTGCTTCCGACTCTTTGTAGAAAGGAAAATCACCTAGAATCTCGCTTGCGGCTTGGAAGTTTTTTGAGTAGTAATTTCTGTTTTGGCTAACGTGCTTTTCATCCCCCCATGCCGCTGCACTTGCTTTTTGTACATGAAGTGGCATTGCTACTCCCTGATAAGACCTATATCGAGAAAAAGAAGAAATAAGAATTTCATCACCAGCTATAAATCCAGATCTTAACCCTGGAAGACCAGAGCGTTTCGACAGGCTGTTCATGACTATGCAGTTTGAGAAATTTTTTTCTCCATTTTTTTCGCACCATTCAAACAACCCGATAGGAGGTTTGGAAGAAGGGCGATAGATTTCACTGTAACATTCATCAGAAATAACGGTGATATCATGATCCTTTGCTATTTGCATGATTAAGTCAAAATCTTTAAGGCAGTAAGTTTCTCCACTTGGGTTAGCTGGAGTGCAAATATAGATTAATTGAATTTTGGCCCATTCAGCCGGGTCGATCTGATTTAACTTTACATTTCCATCCTTTGAGTTTAGTTGAGCGATATATATGGGTGTTGCTCCAGCGAGTATTGCTGCGCCCTCATAGATTTGATAGAACGGATTCGGCATGCCGATATACGGCTTAGATGGATTGTTTGTGTATAATGCTTGACTGATCCCAAACAATGACTCTCTCGTTCCACTGGCTGGAAGAATATGTTTTTCAGGATCTAAGTGGCATTTATCTAGGCTATAACGCCGGGTAGCCCAGTCTGAGATTGACAGGCGTAATTCATGTATTCCTCTGGCTGATGGATACTTTGAGATATCTGCCAAATTATCTTTTAAAATTTTTTCGACGAATTTTGGTCTCTTAGTTTTGGGCTCGCCAATTGAAAAATCAATTTCTGGCATCAATGACCCCGTTTCTGTTCCACAGACTAGTCTCTTCAGTCGAGCAAACGGGTATTCATATAATTTTTTAATACGAGTATTCATTTCGCAAACTTCCTACGGTCTCGGATCGTGAACATAATAATTTTTAATCAACTATTCGAGTTAAAACTTTGATATATTCTACACTTTAAATAATTAAATACGTAAATTATGGCATATAAAATTTTGTTATTAGCAGGAGATGGGGTTGGAGTTGAGATTGCAAATTCTGCGCTACGAGTGGCGAAGTTTTTTCAGTCTAACAACATATTGAATATTGAAATTGAAGAAGGACTAGTTGGCGGAAGCGCGATAGATCAAACTGGCACACCACTTCCAGAAGAAACTCTTCGCTTAGCGAAACAATCTGACGCCATCCTATTTGGAGCTGTTGGCGGCCCGAAATGGGATAGCCTTGAAAACAAGGATCGACCGGAGGCTGGTCTTTTAAAATTACGCTCTGAATTGGACTTATTTTGTAATTTGAGGCCGGCGACCGTTCTAGATGGAATGGCCGATACTTCGACTTTAAAAACCAAACTTGTAGATAATTTGGATCTAATGATTATAAGAGAGTTAACTGGGGGATTGTACTTTGGTTTTCCCAGAGGGATTTTCGAGAAAGATGATCAGCAATATGGTATAAATACATTAAGATATAATGCACGCGAAATAGAAAGAATTGCTAAAGCCTCATTTGAGGTTGCTTTAAAGCGTTCTTCCAAGCTCTGTTCAGTAGATAAGGCGAATGTTTTAGAAGTATCACAGCTATGGAGAGATATTTTCAAAAAAATTTCAAGCGAATATCCTACGGTCGAATTGACTAATATGTATGTTGATAATGCCGCGATGCAATTAGTTCGCGAGCCTAAGCAATTCGATGTTATTGTTACAGAAAACATGTTCGGTGATATATTGTCTGATCTCGCAGCAATGCTCACAGGCTCAATTGGTATGTTACCATCTGCCTCGCTAAATGACTCAAAACAAGGGCTTTTCGAACCTGTCCATGGCTCTGCACCAGATATTGCCGGACAGAATTGTTGTAATCCTATTGCGATGATTATGTCTTTAGCCATGATGTTTCAATATAGTTTTAGTGAGGCAAAAGCGGCCCAGATGATTGGCGGGTCAATAAGATCAGTAATAAAAGATGGATTTTGTACTAAAGACATTCCCATTAAAGATGGGAAAATTATAGGCACTAAAGAATTAACAAATAAAATTATTGAAAAACTTCAGGGCCTGTATGATGAGCGATAATTTGGTTAAATATAATATTGCGGTTGTAGGTGCTACTGGTCAGGTTGGGGAGGCACTATTTGAAATCTTGCATGAAAGACAATTTCCGATAAAAAACATTTTTGCACTTGCTAGCTCGAAATCGTTAGGTAAGATCATAACTTGTGGTGAAAGAACTATTCAAATATCAGAATTATCAAAATTTGATTTCGCACAAGTCGACATAGCCTTCTTTTCAGCAGGTGGTGAGGTATCGAGTAAATACGTTCCTAAAGCTACTGCTGCCAATTGCGTCGTTATTGATAACACTTCTACTTTTCGTTATGAATCTAATATTCCTCTTATAGTACCTGAAGTAAACAGTTCTGAAATAAAACATTTTAAAAAGACTAATATCATTGCGAATCCTAATTGCTCTACAATACAAATGGTCGTTGCATTAAAACCTATCCACGAAACATATGGAATAAAACGAGTAAATGTCTCTACTTACCAGTCCGTATCAGGTAGTGGTCGTTCCGGGATAGAGGAGTTAGCTGCGCAGACTAGTAGTTTACTTAATGCAAAAGGAATTGAAAAAAATATTTATCCTGAGCAGATTGCGTTTAATTGCATACCCCAGATTGACCATTTTATGGATAATGGTTACACCAAGGAAGAAATGAAAATGGTTTGGGAGACGAAAAAAATCTTAGGCGATGAATCTATTCAGGTGAACGCGACTACTGTACGAGTTCCNGTTTTCTTTGGTCATTCGGAGGCTATCAGTATAGAGTTAAAAACTAAATTTCAACTAGGGGATGTTATCTCTCTTTTGGAAAAAAGCCCAGGTTTAATCGTGTCGCCAGAAAACAAAGAGGGCCAATATCCAACAGCTGCTGTTACCGCAGCCGCAAGCGATGCAGTTTATGTCGGAAGAATTCGACGAGATATTTCAACGGATAGTGGCCTTAACTTGTGGGTTGTTGCCGATAACGTCAGAAAAGGAGCGGCTTTAAATAGCATCCAAATAGCAGAAATTTTGATTGCCAAATATTTGAGTAATTGTTAATATGCGCCAGCTTTTTCATTTTGTGGTGCCCTTGCTTTTTTCTCTGGTTTTCACTGGCCAAGCGTCCGCTTTGGGTTTTAAGAATCCAAGGATCTCTTCTTTTTTAAATCAGCCACTTCAGTTTCGGGTTGACATCACAGATAAGCCACTAAGTCTATCTGTAGAAAAATATACTATATTCAGTTCATTTGTTGGATCAGAGTTTTATAGTCAAAATACAATCGAAGTTAATAGTATAATAATATCCGAAACAAAAGATAAAAAATTTGTTTTAGTTACTACGCGCCAAAATATAAGAGAGCCTTTTATTCAGCTCTCTTTGGATTTAAAAAGACAGGGAATGAATGTTTCTCGAACCTTCAATATCTTGCTAGAGCCGCCAACTTTATTGAATCCTGATTCCGGTGAAAGTTATNTGGTCAAAGTTAATCCAGCTGATACGGTTTGGTCAATCGCAGAACGTTTTTTACAAGAGGATTCGTACTCGATCGAACAAATGATGATGGCGATATATCGCTTAAATCCTGATGCGTTTTTAGGGCAAAATATTAATAGGTTAAAAAATGAGGCGGAACTTGTTATTCCAAATATTGAGAACATAATATCTCTAGATAAAAAAGAGGCAAAAAAATTATTCCAAAACCAATACGATGAATGGAAAAATCAAAATTATCTTCAAGAACAAAATAAAATTAGTAGTAATGAGCTTGACGCTCAGCAAGTACTTACGGTTCTCAATTCTGGTGAAACGACAGCTTTAGAAAGTAGTAAAAATAAAAAATCTTTAATTGTAGAGCCATCGGTTTTTGCGAAATCGGATAATGAATTGCAAATGCAACTTAACCGTGCCCAGAGCGCAATGGGCTTGCTGGAGAAGAAGTTTGATGAACAGTCTGAAGAGCTCGCAAAACTCAGGGCTGAAATAAAGTCTTTAAAATTGGGTCCTAATAAGAACACAATTTCACCAGTTCTGAATTCCTCAGATTCAAAAAAAGGGGTTAACCTATGGTTTTATACGTTTCTGAGCAGCTTTTTTATATTAGCAATTGGCATTGGGTTCGTACTTTTCAAAAAAAGCAAAGCTAGAATAAGACAAATGTATATTAACTTTGCAAATGAGGATAGTAAGAATAATCACGAGGAGAGAGCCACGGTTTCAGAAAGTGTAAAAAACTCAGATTTACCTGTTACTGAAAATAAGAAACAAGCTGAGTCTGGTAGAGATAGCCCAACCTCTGAATGTGAACCTGATTCACAAATTGTTCTTTCCATTAATTCGTATCTTGCTTATGAGCGATATGAAGATGCGATTCGTGAATGTAGGAGTGCGTTGGAAAAGTTCCCTAAATCAGTAGAATTGAATATTCTAATGTTAAAAATATTTAAAGAAAGTGATGAGACTCAGAACTTTGATGATCAATACTTAAAGCTTGAGGATTTATTTGAACCTGAAACTGACGAGTGGTTACGTATCACTGAAAAATACAGGTCATTAAAAGCAGAGCTAAGGGAAAAATTGACTAGGGAACTCCCAGCTATTGATTCAGATTCAGATTTGGAGTTGGATTTAGATATCGATATTGACAAAGATGTGGGTAAAAACGACGATAAAGATTTAGGCAAAAATTAATTCTTGATGGGTTTGATATGAAACGTTTCGTTTGTGCGATTGAATATATGGGTCAAGGTTATCAAGGCTGGCAGTCTCAGAAGAATGCGAGAACGGTTCAATCACAGGTCGAACTGGCTTTAGCAAAGGTTGCTAACGAAAATATAACCGTACATTGTGCTGGAAGAACGGATAGTGGAGTCCATAGCTTCGGTCAAGTCATCCATTTTGACACAGTTGTAAGCAGAGAGAGCTTTGCCTGGGTCAGAGGTGTAAATTCTTACTTGCCTAGAGATATCAGGTTTCGTTGGTGTGCTGAGACTGCAAATGATTTTCATGCTCGTTACTCAGCTGTTGCGCGTAAATATACTTATTTTATTTACAATAATCATGTTCGTTCAGCTATTTTTGATGGAAGATTAACTTGGATTCCTTTTACGTTAGATCAAAACCTTATGCGGGATGCTTCAACCTGTTGGTTGGGTAACAACGATTTTGCAGCTTTTCAAGCCAAGGGTTGCCAATCAAAAACATCTAAAAGAACAATCTTTGAAATCAAGGTTGAGAGAAAGCGTGATATAATTACCATAACAGTCGAGGCGAATAGTTTTTTACAGAAGATGGTCCGTAACTTAGTTGGCACCTTGATTGAGATTGGGGCAAAGAGAAAAAAGATTGATTGGGCTGAATTTGTCCTCAAGTCCAGGGATAGGAGTTTTGCTGGGGCCACAGCACCTTCCGATGGCCTATATTTATCTCAGGTGAAATATCCAGATAAATTCGGTTTACCTTTTGACGAGCATAGTTTTGTAAATTATTTTATTGAGGGCCTTTGAATAGTATTAACTTTTCAATTTTATTATTAGACTTTGTGTATTTAAAGTGAAAAAAATTAGAATAAAAATATGTGGTGTAACACGTTTGGAGGATGCTTGTGCTGCGGTAAAATTTGGTGCAGATGCTTTGGGATTTATATTTTTCCCGGGCAGCTCTAGATATATCAAATTTACGGATGCTAGGGAGATTGTTTCTTCAATTCCACCTTTTATTGGGAAAATCGGCCTCTTTGTAAATCCTTTAAAGGACACCGTAGAAGATTGTATAAAAAATGTAGGAATTGATACACTTCAGTTTCACGGAGATGAGAGCTCNGATTTTTGTAGTATTTTTGGTTTGCCTTGGATAAAAACTATTAGCGTTGATAAGGATACCGATATTAAAAAAAAGATTGTCCAGTATAAGAATGCGACAGCTTATTTATTTGATACTAAAAAATCAGATAGTTTTGGAGGAACGGGTGAAGTCTTCGATTGGAATCTTATTCCAAAAAACTTAGCTAAGCCCTTAATACTTGCTGGTGGGCTTAGGATTGAAAACGTTGAGGATGCATTAAAAATCCCCGAATTATACGCGGTTGATGTATGCTCGGGAGTAGAGGAAGAAAAAGGAAAGAAGTGTAATATGCTTATGCGTAATTTTATCGAAAAAGTTAGGAGGATAAATTAGATGCTGAAAAATCCAAGTGATGGATGGCAAACAACAGAATACAGTCTTCCTGATGAAAAGGGTCATTTTGGAAATTATGGGGGGCGGTTCGTATCTGAAACGTTGATGGGACCGTTATCTGAACTTGAAAAAGCCTATAATAGTCTTATAGAGGATCAAAAATTTATTGACCGTTTGCGTGATGATTTGACGTATTTCGTGGGCAGACCTACACCTTTATATTTTGCTGAAAGATTGACAGAAAAATGCGGTGGCGGAAGAATTTTCTTAAAAAGGGAAGATCTTAACCATACCGGTGCTCATAAAGTGAATAACACGGTGGGTCAGGCACTACTTGCAAAAAAAATGGGTAAAACACGAATTATCGCGGAGACCGGGGCTGGTCAGCATGGCGTAGCAACGGCAACTATTGCCGCTCGAATGGGAATGAAATGTTGTATTTATATGGGCAGTGATGATATTAAAAGGCAATCACCCAATGTGTTCAGAATGAAATTGCTTGGAGCAGAGGTAAAAGCAGTGGATTCTGGCTCTAAAACACTCAAAGATGCGCTAAATGAGGCGCTAAGGGATTGGGTAACAAATGTCGATGACACATATTACATAATTGGAACCGTGGCTGGTCCACATCCTTACCCAAAAATAGTTCGTGATTTTCAAGCTGTAATAGGGCAAGAGACCAAACAACAATGTTTGGAACAACTTGGAAGAATGCCTGATGCTGTAGTTGCTTGTGTTGGAGGTGGTTCTAATGCAATCGGGATTTTTCATCCTTTCATTGCCGAGAAAACGGTTGATTTAATTGGCGTTGAAGCAGGCGGTTTCGGGATATCAACGGGAAAGCACTCAGCTCCGTTATCAGCTGGCTCTCCCGGTGTTTTACATGGAAATAGAACATATCTAATGCAGGACGAGCTTGGACAAATTAATGCCACGCACTCCGTGTCCGCAGGGCTTGATTATCCAGGGGTAGGCCCTGAACACGCTTGGTTGAAAGATCAAGGTAGAGTAAAATATACTACCGTTGACGATAAAAGCGCTCTGGAAGCTTTCGATAATATGTGTCTGTACGAGGGAATTATTCCGGCACTAGAGACAAGTCATGCTTTAGCGGAAGCGGAACACTTGGCTCAACATCGAAGCAAAAACAGTATTATTGTAGTTAATCTATCCGGAAGAGGTGACAAAGATCTTTTTACTGTTGCTGATATAAAAGGCATCTCTCTTTAGAGGTTTGAGTTTTATGGGGAGAATAGATAATTGTTTTGATAGGTTGAAAGAGTCGGGTCGTAAAGGTTTGATTACGTATATCACTGCAGGGGATCCTGATATCGACTCAACCCTCGAATATATGAACGTTCTTGTTGAAAACGGGGCGGATATTATTGAAATCGGAGTACCTTTTTCAGATCCAATAGCAGATGGACCTACTATTCAGAGAGCAAGTGAAAGGGCACTTAATAATGGGGTCGATTTAAACTCGATATTTGAGTTGGTAGGTAGGTTTAGACGTAGAAATTCCGAGACACCTATCGTTTTAATGGGTTATTTAAATCCGTTTGAGCAGAAAGGTTTTGAAAAGGCCTCTATTGAGGCGCAAAAAGCCGGCGTAGATGGATTTTTAGTGGTTGATTTACCCCCGGAAGAAGCTACCCAAATTAATGGATATCTGAGCAGGGCTAATTTAAGTCAAATCTTTCTTATTGCCCCGAATTCTAGTCTATCCAGAGTCGATTTAATTAAAAAACTGGCAAGCGGTTTTGTTTATTTTGTATCAGTCAAGGGTGTAACAGGTGATAAAGGGATTCAAATGAAAGAAATTTCAGAAAATATTGAAGCGGCAAAAGGTGCAGTGAATATTCCTATAGGAATTGGATTTGGAATTAAAAAAAACGAAGATGCAAAAGCGGCTGCAATGAGTTCAGATGCAGTTATAGTCGGGAGTGCATTAATAGAAATTATAGAAAAATCTAATGACAAAAGTTCTTGCCTGTCCTCATTGGCT
This sequence comes from Methylococcaceae bacterium TMED69, assembly GCA_002170535.1. Taxonomy (GTDB): domain Bacteria; phylum Pseudomonadota; class Gammaproteobacteria; genus TMED69. The sequence continues at coordinate 48,005 of NHDW01000005.1, read as the reverse complement.
GCCTTTGTGTTAGGTTTACGTAAGTCTATAGATAGTGTTGTGAAATGAAATCATGAATTGGTTTAAAAAATTAATCCCAGCTCGAATAAGAGTAGAAGGAGTCTCCAAAAGAAATATACCTGAGGGTATATGGGTTAATTGTAAAAATTGTGGAGCAATGCTTTACAAGCCTGAGTTAGAGCGCTGTCAGTTCGTTTGTAATAAATGTGATCATCATATGCGAATCGGCGCCAGACATAGATTAAGCTATTTTTTAGATCCTGATTCAACATCTGAACTCGCAGCGGAGGTGGAGCCCTTAGATTTCCTTAAATTTAGAGATGTGAAGAAATATAAGGATAGACTGTCTCAGGCAAAAAAAGTTACCGGTGAGAGCGATGCTTTGGTTGTGATGGAAGGATCGCTGCAAGGTAAAGAGGTGGTCGCCGCTGCTTTCGAATTCAACTTTTTGGGCGGGTCAATGGGTTCGGTAGTTGGAGAGAAATTCTTTCAAGCCATCCAATTTGCTATCAAAGAGAAAAGGTCATTTATTTGTTTTTCTTCAAGTGGAGGAGCACGGATGCAGGAGGGGCTTATTTCATTAATGCAGATGGCTAAAACGAGTTCAGCTGTTGACCAATTAAAAGAAGAAGGAATACCTTTTGTCAGTGTATTAACTGATCCAACGACAGGAGGTGTATCAGCAAGCCTCGCAATGTTAGGTGATATAATTATAGCGGAGCCTGGTGCACTTATAGGTTTTGCCGGTCCCCGCGTTATCGAGCAAACCGTCGGAGCAGTGCTTCCAGATGGATTTCAAAAAAGTGAATTTTTACTTACCCATGGTGCTATAGATATGATAGTGCATCGAAAAGATTTGAGAAGTTCAATAGCTAAACTAATCGACTTGCTTTACAAATAATTTATTTCTCCTATTAGTTAAATGTGTAAGAGAGCGCTTTATGACAAAGAGCCTAGATGATTGGTTAAAGAAAATCACTAAGGAAAGCATGCCAGGCATACAACTTGGTTTAGATAGGTGTAAAGAATTGCTCGCATCATTGGACTGTTTGAAAAATATTAAACAGGTTATTACAGTCGGAGGTACCAATGGAAAAGGCTCTAGCGTAGCTATGCTTGAGGCGATCATGCTTGAATATGGTTACAAAGTGGGAACATATACTTCGCCTCATATCCATAAAATTAATGAACGGATAAAGATTAATGGCATAGAAATTACGGATAACCAGTTAATATCAAGTCTTGATAAGATCGCGGAAAGCAAGAACTCTGCTGAGTTAACTTTTTTTGAATATTTAACGGTCGCAGCCGTCTATTTTTTTTCCAGACACAAGTTAGATGTTATTATCCTAGAAGTTGGTCTAGGCGGTAGATTAGATGCTGTTAATTGTATAGATGCAGATATTGCACTTTTATCAGCAATTGACATAGATCATACTGAGTTTCTAGGGGAGAGTCGAGAGCAGATTGGTTTTGAAAAAGCTGGAATCATGAGGGAAAGAAAGCATGCAGTTTGTTCCGACTATAATGTACCTAATTCTATTTTAGAATTTGCTAAAGATAATGGAGTTAACCTACATGTTCTTGGTGTTGATTTTTATACAAGAGGGGGTGCAACAAGTTGGCAATGGTGGACGGATAATATAATGATTGAGGGAAATTATAATTCTTTAATTAAAACTGACTTTCAATTACGTAATTTGAGTGGTGTGCTAAAGGTGCTTGAGTTAGCAGGATTTGAGTTGAAACTAGAAATAATCCAGAAAGCATTAGATGCAATAAGCTTAAAAGGAAGATTCCAAATTTTGAAGCATGAAAATAGAGAATGGGTGATCGATGTGGCCCACAACAACCAAGCATGTGTAAATTTAGTTGAATCCGTCAAAAAACTTCCCGCAACTGTAAATAATCTAGGAATTTTTGGCCTTCAAAAAACCAAGCACTTACAAAATTTTTTTTCACCCTTGGTAAGTTTGGTGGACCTATGGTTTTTACCGAAACTTGACGACGAGTCTTTTTGGCCCGTAAGCGAGATAAAAGATTCGCTGAAAAGACTAGGGGTCAGTCATACAAGTATATTTGTTTTTAATTCTATATCCGATGCCTTAGATGCAATAAATTTAAGAAATAATGAAGAAAGGGTATTGGTTGCTGGATCCTTTATTGTAGTAAAAAGGGTCTTGGAAGAAATTGAAGCAAGATAGATGAATAAAGATATCTTAAAACAAAGAATAGTAGGGTCTATTGCGTTAGTGTCTTTTTTTGTTATTTTAATTCCAATCATCTTAGAATATAAAGAAAGTGATCTATCCAAAAAAGACCTTTCTAAAAAAAGTACTATAAGCGATGAAGTCGACCCTGCTAATAAGAAAAGTCAAAATAAATCAATATTTGTAATACCTGCGGAACCACAAGAAAAGCTTAATAATTCAGAATATTTGCTACAAGAGCTTAATGAAAAATTAGCACGATCGAAATCCAAGGATGCACAAAACGGCCCGCATAGTGTCAAATCAAAATTATGGATTATTCAATTTGCTGAATCGAAGCGTTCAGATAAATTTTATGATAATTTGATTTTAGATGGTTATTTTCCTAGAAAGATACCTCAAACCAATATTGAGTCTGATCTATTATTGGTAAGGCTTGGGCCTTTCGATAGCAAACAAAAAGCAACCGAAATATTAGAGGAGATTGAAGTTGTGTACCAAATTAAGGGTGTTCTTGTAAAAGTAATAGGTGCAACTGAATAGAGTTTTAAATGATTATATCCTTTGATACAGTTATTTTATTAGTATTGTTTCTATTTGCCTTGCTTGGAGTAATAAGAGGCTTCGTTAAAGAACTCTTATCAATATTTTCTTGGATTCTATGTATATTAGTGGCATATATATATTATGCTAACCTTGCAGAATATGTGAAAGTATTTCTTCCGGGTGATTTCTTGCCCTTTATCATTGCTTTTGTGATTATTTTTGCAACAGGCTTATTAATAATGAGTATAATAACTAAACGGGTGAGTAAAATCGTTAAAGAATCACCTTTAGATAGTCTAGATAGGCTGTTAGGCTGTTTATTCGGTTTGACTAAGGGAATAATAATGGTAATTTTCGTCGCTTTTATTCTCGAATTTACAGGTTTTCAGGCAGATTGGTGGAGTAATTCTAAGACAAAAACAGGCTATCATTTGCTTGAGAACTATAAAAACATTATTTACGAACAATTAATTTAGAGAACAAAAACAGTGTGTGGAATCTTAGCGGTCGCTGGAAAGGATGATGTTAACCAATTGCTGTTTGAGGGACTCACAGTGCTTCAGCATAGAGGACAAGATGCCGCTGGAATTGCAACGAGTGATGAAAAAAGGGTTTTTTTAAAAAAGAACCAGGGTCTCGTGAGGGATGTTTTTACTAGCGATGATATGATGAATCTAAAAGGTAATATGGGTCTTGGCCATGTTAGGTACCCAACAGCGGGCGTGTCGTCAATTTCAGAGGCACAGCCCTTTTATGTCAACTCCCCGTGCGGAATAGCACTAGCTCATAACGGTAACTTAACGAATACCTACGAGCTTAAGAGAGATTTATTTTTTGACCAATTACGGCATGTTAACACCGATAGTGATTCTGAGGTCCTTTTGAATGTATTTGCGCACGAGCTTTATAGAATTAATAATGTCAATATTCAGCCAGAAGACATATTTACAGCATGCACTGGAGTTTATAAAAGGTGCGCAGGAGCATTTGCCGTTGTTTTGATGATTACCGGGGTTGGCATTGTAGCATTTAGGGATAAGCATGGTATTCGGCCAGTTTCTTATGGTTCCAGAGAAACAGAAAATGGGACTGAATTTGCGATCGCCTCTGAAAGCGTTGCCATCGATACACTAGGCTTTAATTTTGTTAGGGACATTAGACCTGGAGAGGCCATTTTTATCAATATAAATGGAGAGTTATTTTCCAGGCAATGCGTTGTAAAGTCGGGCCATTATCCGTGTATCTTTGAACATGTATATTTTGCACGACCCGACTCTATAATTGACGGTATCTCGGTTCATAAAGCACGAATGAGAATGGGAGAATCGCTTGCAAATAAAATCGTGGAAAATTGGTTTTCTCATGATATCGATGTTGTGATCCCAATACCCGATACTGCTAGAACTGCCGCTTTAGAGTTGTCGAATATCACTGGGATTAAATATCGGGAAGGTTTTATAAAGAATCGATATATTGCGAGGACGTTTATAATGCCTGGTCAAGCCCAGAGGCAAAAATCAGTTAGACAGAAATTAAACGCGATAGGTCTTGAGTTTAGAGGGAAAAATGTACTGTTAGTGGATGACTCCATAGTGAGAGGGACTACTTCTAAACAAATTATAGAGATGGCAAGAGAGGCTGGTGCAAATAAAGTCTATTTTGCTTCGGCCGCACCCCCAGTGAGGTTTCCTAATGTTTATGGGATTGATATGCCGACTAGTGAGGAACTAATAGCTTATAATAGAGATGATTTACAAATTTGTAGGACATTAGGCGCTGATGGTTTGATATATCAGGACCTGAACTCTCTAGTGGCGGCTGCACAAAGGGGGAATCCTGAAATTCTTGCTTTTGAGCAGTCCTGTTTTACTGGTGAATATGTAACAGGGGATGTGACCGATGAGTACTTGTTCAAGTTAAGTAAAACACGTACTGTCGACAGGGACCAAAATCATGATGACTTTAACGAAACGGTTACTGATCTTTTTTCGCAAATGAATGAGTAATGATTGATATTAATTTTTTATTAAAAGGATAATTAAAATGATTAAAGCTGGAGACAACTTGCCGGATGGTGCTGTTATGATTATGGAGGACGCCGCCCCAAAAAAGATATCTGTTTCTGAATTACTAGGAGACAAAAAGTCGATCATATTTGGCGTGCCGGGCGCTTTTACCCCTTCCTGTTCAGCTAAGCATCTTCCAGGGTTTGCGTCGGAATACGATAAGTTTACTAACTTGGGAATAGACTTAATCGGATGTATCGCAGTCAATGACATTTTTGTAATGGATAATTGGTCTAAAAATATTGATCCCGAAAATAATATAAAGATGCTCGCAGATGGTAATGCAGATTATGTAAAAAAAATGGGCCTTGAGTGGGACGCTTCAGAATTTGGCCTAGGCCTTCGGTGTGTGCGGTTTGCTTTAGTGTTAGAAGGGGTGAAAATAACTGAAATGTTCGTTGAGGAGGTGCCCTCTCATGTAAATCTGACGGCTGCTTCGAATATTTTAAAAGTTTTATCTTAAAATAAAATTATTATAAAATGACAAAATTAATAAGAAGCCGGTGATTAAGTGGGTGATAGATGTCGCTATATTTTTGTGACGGGAGGAGTTGTGTCGTCTTTGGGCAAAGGTATCGCAGCGGCCTCCCTAGGCACAGTTTTGGAAAATCGAAACTTTGAAATCTCTATGGTAAAAATGGATCCATACATAAATGTTGATCCAGGAACCATGAGCCCTTTCCAGCACGGTGAGGTTTATGTAACAAGCGATGGCGCAGAGACTGATTTAGATCTTGGCCATTATGAGAGATTTGTTCGTTCTAATATTTCAGCCTCAAGTAACTATACAGCGGGTAAAATTTACGAAAATGTTATTCGAAAAGAGAGGAAGGGAGATTATATAGGTGCTACGGTTCAGGTTATTCCACATATAACTGATGAAATTAAATCTTGCATTAGATTGGGTGCTGGGAAAGCGCCAATTGCAATTGTGGAAATAGGTGGGACTGTCGGAGATATTGAGTCGCTTCCTTTTCTCGAGGCGATTCGTCAAATGCGTATCGAACTAGGCCCAGCAAAAACAGTATTTATTCATGTTACTTTAGTTCCCCATCTTGCAACAGTTAGTGAAATCAAGACTAAACCTACACAGCATTCAGTAAAAGAGCTGAGGTCAATCGGAATTCAACCGGATATTCTTCTCTGTCGCGCAACTGCTCCTATTGCCCCAGCCGAAAGACGAAAAATTGCTTTATTTACTAATGTTGAAGAGAGGGCTGTAATATCAGCTCAAGATGTACAAAGTATTTATGAAATTCCCCTCAATTTAAATACAGAGGGCTTAGATGATATTGTGATAGAGAAATTAGGCTTGCGTGCCCAGCCAGCAAATTTGAGTAGTTGGAAGAAAGTGGTCGATGGGCTGAAAAATCATGAATCTACTATAAAAGTTGCGATGGTAGGAAAATACGTGAATCTGACAGAAGCATATAAATCTCTGACGGAGGCGCTTATCCATGCAGGGCTTCAAACAAGAACGAAAATAGAAATAGTTTATTTGGACGCTGAGCTTATAGGGTCAAATTGTGAGAAGGAATTTGATGGTGTAGATGCTGTTCTAGTACCTGGTGGATTTGGTGAAAGAGGGATTCCAGGTAAGATTCATGCGGTTAGGCATGCCAGAGAGCGAAAAGTTCCTTTTCTTGGAATTTGCTTAGGAATGCAGATAGCCGTAATAGAAATAGCGCGAAATATTGCGATGCTTGAAGGTGCCAATAGCACGGAATTTGATCCTTTAACTCCGCATCCAGTTATCGCAATGATTACCGAATGGCAGGATCCAGCTGGTGAGAAACAAATAAGAACGGGTTCAGACGATCTCGGAGGGACTATGCGACTGGGTTCTCAGACCTGTAAGCTAGTTGCTGATAGCCTAACGTCGGAAGCATACTCTAAAAATATTATTGAGGAGCGTCATCGCCATAGATATGAATTCAATAATTATTATATAAATTTATTAAACAAAGCTGGTTTAAAAGTTGTAGGCAAGTCAGTTGATGATAGCTTAGTTGAAGTAGTTGAGTTACTGGATCATCCGTGGTTCGTTGGATGCCAATTTCATCCAGAATTTACATCAACCCCAAGAGATGGACATCCATTGTTCTCTTCGTTTGTCGGTGCGGCTAAAAATAGAAAAGAGGACCAAAATGGATGACATGATAGCCAAGTTTTTTAATCAGAAGAGGCGTGTTGAGAAGGGGTTTTTCTTAATTTCAGGTCCATGTGCAATCGAGGATAAGGAACTAGTGTTTAAGATAGCCGAAAAGCTAGCCGAAATTACCTCTGCTCTAGAAATAGACTTTATTTTTAAAGCTTCATTCGATAAAGCGAATCGAAGCTCATCAAAAAGTTTTAGGGGAGTCGGGATTGAAAAAGGACTGCGAATTTTGGAAAGCGTTAGAGAAAATTATAATGTACCTGTAATAACCGACGTTCATGAAGATACGCCAATTGATGAAGTAGCTTCAGTAGTTGATGTCTTGCAAACGCCTGCTTTTTTATGTAGACAGACTGATTTTATTTTAAGGGTAGCTTCCGCTGGTAAGCCAGTAAATTTAAAAAAAGGTCAATTTCTTGCTCCTTGGGATATGACGAATGTTGTCGATAAAGCCTTATCAACTGGCAATAAACATATTATGGTGTGCGAACGAGGTGCCTGTTTTGGTTATAATTATCTCGTCTCGGACATGAGAAGTTTAGTTATTATGCGTGATACCAATTGCCCAGTCGTCTTCGATGCAACACATTCAGTCCAGTTACCTGGCGGGAAGGGTAGTTCGTCAGATGGTCAAAGGAATTATGTTCCATATTTAGCAAAAGCTGCAGTTGCGGTAGGAGTTGATGGTCTCTTTATAGAGACACACCCCGATCCAGATAAGGCTTTAAGTGACGGACCAAACTCTTGGTTTCTAGATCAGATGGAGTCGTTGCTAATTACGTTAAAAAAAATCAATCAAGCAAATGAATATTATTAGTTTTTATCGAGGTAAAATAGTTAGCATATGAATAGAATAATTGATATTGATGCGCTCGAGATTTTAGATTCGAGAGGATTCCCTACTGTCAGAACGACCGTTTTATTAGATAATGGGACTGCTGGAGTTGCTATGGTGCCCTCAGGTGCCAGCACTGGAGAAAGAGAAGCATTTGAATTAAGGGATAACGATGCAGCTAGATATCTAGGCAAAGGAGTGTTGAAAGCCGTAAAAAATGTAAAACAAAAAATCGCGCCTGCTTTGAAAGGACTAGAAGTGCATAAACAGAATTATATTGATCAATTGATGATAGAACTTGATGGCACTCCCCAAAAAAAGAATCTAGGCGCAAATGCTATTCTTTCGGTCTCTCTTGCTGTTGCTCATGCGTCTGCTAATGCAAACAAAACTCCCTTATTTAAGAATTTAAATAAAGATCTTCAAAATTTTTTTCTACCTGTTCCTCTAATGAACGTAATAAATGGAGGTCAACATGCAAACAATAATATAGATTTTCAAGAATTTATGATTGTGCCGCATGGGGCTAATTGTTTTTCAGAGTCAATACGTTATGGCGCTGAAGTTTTCCAGAAATTAAAGTCAATGATTGAAAAAATGGGAATGAGCTCAGCAGTAGGAGATGAAGGAGGGTTTGCTCCAAACTTAGACAGCAATGAACATGCTTTAAGTTTGATTTTAGATTCGATTGAGAGCGCTGGTTATGCGCCTGGAGAAGATATTTCTATTGCTTTGGATGTGGCTAGTTCGGAATTTTATAAAGATAATCTTTATCACATTGATTCGGAAGGTTTAAAATTAAATTCTGAAGAAATGTGCAGTTTTTTAACAAAACTAGTAAAAAATTATCCAATTGTTTCTATAGAAGATGGTATGGATCAAAATGATTGGACCGGGTGGCAGAAATTAACTTCCTCGTTAGGGAATGACACTCAACTAGTAGGAGATGACTTATTTGTAACCAATGTAGAATTTTTGCAAAAAGGAATTAATGAAAAATCAGCAAATTCAATTCTCATCAAGGTAAATCAAATAGGAACCCTTTCAGAGACTCTATCAACAATTGAGTTAGCGAATGCAAATAACTTTGAGGTAGTTGTTTCGCACAGATCTGGTGAAACGGAAGACAACTCAATATCAGACCTAGCGTGTTCTTCAGGAGCCACTCAAATCAAAGCCGGCTCGATGTCAAGGTCAGATCGATTATCAAAGTACAATAGGCTTTTAGTAATTGAGCATATGCTAGGGGCAGACTGCTCATTTAGCGGGTCAAAAATATTTAAAAAATGAAACTTAATTCAATTATTTTTCTTCTTTCTCTGTTCCTTTTCATCCTAGTATATTCATATTTTTTCAGTGAAACTGGATACATTCAACTGACTAAGCTTAAGAAAGAAGAAGCTGAATTGCAGATAATTATTAGTTCTCTTGAGAACGCAAATCGAAAGATACAAAATAAGATAACTAGTTTGATTGAAGACTTTGAAGCTGTCGAGCACGAAGCTAGACAGAAACTAGGTTTCATACAGGAAAACGAAGTTTTTTTTAAGGAAGAAGTCCTTGAAATCAGAAAATCAGAAATCGGAGACTAACTATTTCGGTATTGTTGCTGCTGGAGGTTCAGGAGCACGAGTGAGTTCAGGAATTGCAAAGCAATACTTAGAAATTAATGGTCAATCATTATTAGAAATTTCTATAAGTGTTTTGATTAATAGTGTTAATTTTACAAAACTAATAGTTGTGATTCCAAAATCAGATATGAAGAAATGTTGCTATTTGAAAGAAAAGTTTAAGCAAATAGAGCTTGTACCAGGGGGCAATACAAGATGTGAATCCGTATTCGAGGGCTTAAGATTTTTAAATTCAATGTCAAAAGCTAATGATTGGTGTATGGTTCATGATGCTGCCAGACCATGTGTTCAAAAAAAAGATATTTTAGGACTAATAGATGAGGTTAAAGACTCGAACACGGGAGGGATCCTTGGCGCACCTGTTATTGATACGCTAAAAAAAGTCGATAGTGATAATCAAATTAAAGAAACAATAGATAGAGCAAATTTGTGGAAAGCCTTTACTCCACAAATGTTTCGATATGGTGTATTGTTTGAGTCTCTGAGTTTGGCTTTAAAAAATGGTGTTGCTGTGTCGGATGAATCCCAAGCTATCGAGAGGATGGGTAAATGTGTACATATTGTTCGTGGATCTTCGGAAAATATCAAAGTTACTTATCCCGAGGATGTAAATAAAGCTGAACTGTTTTTTTCAGGTTTTGAAAATAAGGACGCCCCATGAGATTTGGTATTGGTTATGATACCCATAGGTTTACCGAAGGTGATCACGTTATGATTGGTGGTGTAAGAATTCCCCATTCTAAAGGTATTGAAGCGCATAGTGACGGTGATGTCTTGTTACACGCTATCATTGATGCAATATTGGGAGCTTCTGGATTAGGTGATATAGGCATTCATTTTCCTGATAATGATGACTTGTTCAAAAATGCTGACAGTCGCCATCTTTTAAAAAAAACAAATAAATTAATTGCCGGTAGTAAATTTCTTGTCAATAACATTGATGCAACCATTATTGCTGAGCAACCTAAAATAAGTATATTTTATAATGACATAAGGAGCACCATTGCTACTAATTTAGACATTGAATCCTCACTTGTAAATATAAAAAGCACTACAAATGAGAATATGGGGTTCATCGGTCGATCTGAGGGTATTGCAGCCCTTGCAATTTGCTCTTTAAAAAAAATTAATTGAAATTACTTTTGTTTGATCTTTTGTATCAATGCCAATGTAGCTCCTTCTCCCCCAAGCTTATTTGAGGCTGGCGTATATGCTAAAACTCGCGGATGGCATGATAGAAATCGTTTAACTAAGGGTTTGATAATTGGCGTTTTATTTGGTGAGCTTAAGCCCTTTCCATGTATAAACAAAACGCATACGGTTCTTCTTTCCGTGATCTGATTAATTGATTCATTAAGGACGTTAATCGCTTCCTGATATTTAAGTCCATGCATATCGATTTCTTTAAAAATCGGTATGGCTCCCCGTTTAAGTTTTCTAATAACTGAATACTGAAGTCCGTGATTAAACTCTGATTCTGTAATTTGTGTCGAGTCAATGTTGCCAATGCTTATTTTAAATTCATTGGTTTCATTCTTAAGGCTAGCTGCTGTAAAAGTTTGAGGCTCATTGATATAGGTTTTTTTTTCGAATTTGACCAGCTCTTCCTCAAACGTTCCCTCTTTATTTTTCATTAAAGGCACCCTCAAAAACTAGCCTAGCCATCTTCTAGCATTATAGAAAATCTGCATCCAAGTACTGTATATATTTGAATGTTTATCGGGATGCCATGAAAATTGTTTGTTTAGAAAAACTCGTTCAGGATGCGGCATCATTATTGTTGCTCTGCCATCCTCTGTAGTAAATGCTGTAAGTCCATCGACTGAACCATTGGGATTAGCAGGATATTTTTTTGCCGGATTGCCATAATTGTCTATATATCTCATGCAAGCATGAGTCTTGTCTGTTAGCTTTATAACTCTACCTTCACCATGTGCTGTCACAATCGGTAGTCGAATTCCATTCAAACTTTTAAGAAATATTGACGGACTATCAAGAATTTCAACCATTGTTAATCTGCTTTCAAATTGATTAGACTTGTTTTTTTCAAAAGTTGGCCACCCATTTGCCCCCGGTATAAGGGATTTTAATTGAGAAAGCATTTGGCATCCATTGCAAACGCCAAATGTAAAGTTATTGGTATTCTCAAAGTAAGCTGAAAAACCATCTTTTAATTGGTTGTTGAATAAAACCGTATTAGCCCAACCACTTCCAGCTCCTAGGACGTCACCGTAAGAGAATCCTCCGACCAGGGCCAAACCATTCAATTTGTCTAATAAATTTATTTCATTTGTTAGATCCTGCATATGAATATCTACGCAATCAAAACCAGCCATCGTGAAAGCAACTGCCATTTCGTTCTGTCCGTTTACCCCTTGCTCTCTCAGGATTCCCACTTTGGGCCTTTTATTTGTTGATATGTTTAAAGTTGGAAAAACGGGAGTTTGGTCAAAAAATAATCCAGGATTATTCATGTCTAAAATATTTTCTAATTCTTCTTCTGCAGTAACCGAATTGTCTCTTATTTTTTGAATTGCTATCGTTGTTTCAGAATATACTTTTAGAAGATCTTGTAGGTGAAATACTAGATTCTCCTGTGCGGTTTTAATAATAATTTGTTTACTATCGCTCACTTCGCCAATAAGATAAAAATGATCCCGAAGGATATTTTGAGACTTTAATATTTCGGTGATGGCTTTTAGTTTATTTTTTTCTATTTGTATAACTACTCCTATTTCTTCATTCAATAAAAAAGAGGTTATAGAAAATGATTCAGGAATTTCTAAAGAGACCCCGACCCTTCCGCTAAATGCCATTTCTGCGATAGTGGTGAATAATCCACCATCAGATCTGTCATGATAAGCTAATATTAGGTTTTGACTACGAAGCGCTTTAATTACATTAAACAACTCGATCAGACTTTCTATTTTATCAATGTCGGGCGCGTCCCCGAGTGGGGTTGAGGTTATTTGATCTAGAATCGAGCCGCCCAAGCGGTTTTTTGATAATCCCAGGTCAATAAGTAAAAGTATCGTGTCTTTTTGTTTTTTAAGATATGGCGTTAGCGTCTTTTTGGTATCTTTAACTTTTGATGTGCCAGTGCTTATAAGTGTGGTAGGAGCAATTGTTTCATAAAAACCAGTGTCTTTTTCATTTCTCCATACTGTTTTCATAGACATACTATCCTTACCCACTGGTATGTTTATTCCTAGTTTCGGACACATATTCAAGCCTATTGTCTCGACCATGTAATAAAGTTTACTTAGTTCCGTTTTTTCATCAGAAGCACACATCCAATTGGCTGAAATTGTGATATCTTTCAATTTTTCAATATCTGCTGCTAGCAAATTTGTAATCGTCTCAGCGATTACAAGCCGAGCCGACGCCGGGCCGTCAAGACATGCCACAGGCCCGCGCTCGCCTAAAGCTACTGCTGTCCCGTGATCTTCGTAAAAACTATCGGTTACAATCGCGCAATTTGAAATTGGTACCTGCCAGGGACCAGTCATCTGGTCTGTAGTGGTTAATCCTCCAACGCTTCTATCACCAATAGTTATTAGAAATCTTTTATCGGCTACGGTAGGGTGTCCTAGTACTGCAAGAAGATTCTCATTAATGTCTGCATCTGATTTGATATAAGCTGGGAATTTCTTCAAATTGTATTTAGAACAAGAGATTTTTATTTTTTCTCTTTTAAAAAGAACGTCTAAAGGTAGATCAATTATTGTCTGATTGTTTCGGGTATTAAAAACTTTTAATCTTTTTTCTTTATCAGTTTTACCGATTACTGCAAAAGGGGCCCGTTCTCGTTTACAAACATCTTGGAAGTTTTTTAAGTTTTCTTTTTTTACGATTAGTACGTATCTTTCTTGGGATTCATTACACCAAAGCTCCATTGGGGAAAGAGCAGGATCAGCGGATGGTATATCGTTAAGGTCAATTATACCTCCAAGACCCGAGTCATTTATAATTTCCGGCACCGCGTTTGATAACCCTCCAGCACCCACATCGTGTATGCTTTCAATTAGATTTTCTTTGAATCCAGATATTGTATTTAAGACTTCCTGAACACGGCGTTGCATTTCGGCATTTCCCCGCTGAACTGAAGAAAAATCTATTTCATCCTCTTGTGTTCCTGATGTTATTGAGGATGCAGCGCCACCTCCAAGGCCTATCAGCATAGCAGGGCCACCGAGCACAACTATTAGCATCTCGGCCTCAACTACATGTTTAAGTGAATTAGCCTTTGTGATGGTCCCAATACCACCTGCAAGCATTATTGGTTTGTCATAGCTGTAGTAATTTTTTTTATTCGAGGAAAATGCCTCGTAACTCCGGAAAAATCCATTTAGGGATGGTCGCCCGAACTCGTTATTATAAGCGGCTGAACCAATTGGGGCTTCAAGCATTATTTTGAGCGCACTACTAAACCTTGGATTAGCAGTCCTATTAGATTCCCAGATTCTTGGAAGTTCGGGTATGCGTAAGTTCGAAACGGAAAAGCCGACAACTCCAGCTTTACTTCGAGCCCCTAAACCGGTTGCGCTTTCATCTCTGATTTCACCTCCAGAACCAGTTGCTGCTCCGGGGAAAGGGGATATAGCTGTAGGATGGTTATGAGTCTCCACTTTAAGAACATTGTTATGCTCTTGTTCTTCAAAATAATATATTTTTGTCTTAGGATTAACACCTAGTTGGCGTGATTTGTTGTTTTCTATGACAGCGGCATTATCTTTATAAGCAGATAGAACCCGATTAGGATTCTTTTCCATGGTGTTTTGAATCATTTGGAAAAGTGATTTAGTTTTAATTATTCCATCGATGTTCCAACAAGCGTTAAATATTTTATGCCTACAATGTTCAGAATTTATTTGTGAAAACATCATCAGTTCAGCGTCAGTGATATTGCGATTTTTTTTCTTAAGATAATTTATTATAAAATCTAGTTCAGTAGTCGAAAGCGCAAGCCCTAGTTCCTTGTTCAAATCAGGGATATCTTCCGGGGTAAAAAACCTGAGCTTTTTCTGGGCTTTTGCATTAATTTCTTTAGGTCTTACTGATTCCTCTAAAGCACGAACGTTCGTAAAGCAATCATTTAGCATTTTGTCAAAATAATTTAATTCTTTAATTTTGTCTGGACTGCATTTTGAAGCAATAACTCTCTCTAGTTTTTTACAATCAAAAAAATTGCTGTTTTTGCATATTTCAGTAGCCTTTGAAGACCAAGGGCTGATCGTCCCTGCTCTTGGGCCAACAAAGCTGTTATAGGATTCAAGCTCTTTTGGAGAAACGATTTTTTCTGCTCGGGTTATTTTAAGCAACTCTCTTGGGGCTCTGGTTGTCGAAGACTTTAACCATATTAAAAATAACTCATGGAATTCTGTCGATTTTGAAGCAGGCTCAGAGTGAATAAATTTTTTATTTAATAGAGCGAGCATTCTTAAATTAAATTTGTTTGGCTAGTTTTGCGGCTAAGCCAATATAGGAACTCGGTGTGAGTGCTTTAAGTTGACGTATCGTTTCAGCAGGTAGATCTAGACCATCAAGGAAATGGAAAAGATTTTCTTTGGTTATATTTTTCCCTCTACTAAGATGTTTGAGTTTTTCATAAGCATCATCAACTCCATGAGTTCTGAGTATCGTTTGTATCGGCTCAGAAAGAAGTTGCCATTCTTCTATTAAATCTTCACTTATAGCTTTTTTATTAATTTGTAATTTTTTTAGTCCCGTTTGAATTGAAATAATAGCCAAGTAGGTGTGAGCAATGGCCACGCCGAGATTACGCATCACAGTGGAGTCGCTTAGATCTCGCTGTAGCCTAGAGATGACGAGTTTTTGACCGAAATGCTTAAGTAGACAGATGGAGACACCGCTATTTCCTTCGGCATTTTCGAAATCTATTGGATTAACTTTGTGAGGCATTGTGGAGGATCCGACTTCATCTTTTTTTACTTTTTGTTTAAAGTAGTTAAGAGAAATATAAGTCCAAATGTCTTGACAAAAATCAATCAAAATTGAGTTAATTAAACTAAGTTCATTAGAGTAACGGGCAACACAATCGTGTGGCTCGATTTGTGTAGTATATTGATTAAAGGATAAACCGAGTTGCTCTATAAATAGTTTGCATTTTTCTTCCCAATCAACTCCCGGAAAGGTGCAAACGAGGGCATTAAAATTACCTACAGCTCCGTTTAGCTTGCCTAAAACTTTGACATCTTCCCAATGCTGTTTTTGTGCTTCTAGTCTATAACAGAAATTTGCTATTTCTTTACCTAAAGTAGTTGGAGTTGCCGCTTGACCGTGAGTTCTTGAAAGCATTGCTATGTCCGCTGAATCATGGGCAATCTGCTTCATCTCCCCTAACAGTTTATCGATGCTGGGAATGATAATTGTGTTTCTAGCTTTACTAATCATTAACCCATAAGCAAGGTTATTGATATCCTCAGAAGTACAGCCAAAGTGAACATAATTTGATAATTTCTTTAATTTTGACCTGGCTTGTAAAACATTTCTCAGATAATACTCGACTGCTTTAACGTCATGATTTGTTGTGCCCTCAATAGTTTTGATTTTTTTCGCCTCTTCAATGTCGAATTTGTCTAAAATTAAATTTAATTCTTCTTTTACTTCTACGTGGTTTATGTTGTCAATAATGCTCCTGTCTGTAGAAAGATGTTGAAGCCATTTTATTTCAATAATTAATCTGTGTTTAATTAGTCCGTATTCACTTAATAGAGGTCTTAAATCTTGATTTTTTTTATAATACCGACCATCTATTGGAGATATGGATAGAAGGCTTGAAATTTCAAGATTTTCGGAACTTTTGTCATTTAGTTGCAAGGTGGCATCCTTTGTTTGTGTAATTTATTGATTTTTTTTAGAGTTTTTTTATCGAGTATACTAGTATTTATAAAGTTCTGCCTGCATTGTTCTGTCGTCGAGCATCCGACAATAGTACTCGCCACCCATTCAAAAGATAACACAAATTGCAAAGCTAAAGCGTGCATCTTGATATTGCTTTCTTCGGCAATGTGTTTAAGTTTTGAGATGTGAACTAAATTTTGTATGCTATTATATTGATTCAACCAAAACGAATCTCTTTTTGACCTTTTTAGCGGCGATTTTTCACGTTTTCCCCCAAGTAATCCTCCAGCCAAAGGTGAATAAGCAATAAGGCTTAAATTTTCCATGGCTACCATTTCTGCATGACTAATTTCAAACCCTCGATTTATTAAGTTAAAAGGATTTTGTATCCCGATAAAATGCTCGCCCCCAAATTTAAGATATTGTGCGATTCCCCAAGGTGTCTCGTTACTAATTCCAAAATGGCGAATTTTACCAGCTTTTACAAGGCTCAAGAGGGCATCACTAGTTTCTTCAATCGAATAACTCTTTTGCTGTTTGCTCTCTTCAAAAAATATGTCAGAGCTATTAATTGGTCTGTCTGGCCAATTTAACCAAAAAATGTCGATATAATCAGTGCCTAACCTTGTTAGACTCCCTTCTACAGCCGATTGAAGATTTTCACGATTGTGTATTGATTTACCATTGCGGATCCATTTTATAAATTCCCCAGGACCTGCTGCTTTAGTTGAAATAATAATGGAGTCTCTGTTGTTACCCTGCAGCCATTTACCGATGATTTTTTCGGTTTTCCCATAGCCCGACTCTGAAAAAGGCATAGGATATACCTCTGAAGTATCTATCAAATTTACCCCTTTTTCGTAGACAATATCAAGGATTTTTGTCGCTGAACTAGTGGTTATTTTCCCCCCGAAGTTAATGGAACCTAGCGCGAGCTCACTTACAAATAAACTGCTTTTTCCTAATCTTCGTTTTCTCATGTAATTGCAAAGTTTTATACTAAAGATTAAGATTATATACCCAAATTATTCTATGTGTTGCAAAAATTGATAAAGGTTTCTGGATGAAAATATCACAGAGGTTTCGTGGTTTTTTGCCGGTGGTGGTAGATGTGGAAACCGGTGGTTTCGATCCAATTAGAGATGCTTTGCTAGAAGTGGCATTTGTTTTTATTGATTATGATGAATTACGAGGTTGGCAAAGGGTTGCTACCGAAAACTACCATATAGAACCGTTTGAGAACTCGAACATAGATCCTAACGCGCTAAGTTTTAATAAAATCGACCCAAATCATCCTTTCAGGTTTGCTGTCGATGAAGGTACTTTTTTCGAAGATATTAAAAAGAAGTTATTAGCACATTTGTCGCAAGTTGATTGTAAGCGTGCTATTTTAGTTGGACATAATGCCTCCTTCGATTTGTCTTTTATAAATGCGGCGTTAAAAAGAAATAAAATTTTAAAATTTCCTTTGCATAGCTTTAGTTCGTTTGATACCGCCACTCTATCTGGAGTATTTTTTGGTCAGACTGTATTAGCAAGGGCAATGTCTTCTGCTAAATTAAAATGGAATCCCTCCCAAGCCCATTCAGCGGTTTATGATGCGGAAGGAACAGCAGATTTATTCTGTAAAATTCTTAACCTATGGGATTCATGTTCTTCGAAACTTTAGTTATTGTGTTTCTTTGACAATACTTTCCCATAGTTTTGCTTTATTTAATATGCTCTGGATATCAAGCGTTACCAATTCACAGTTTTTGACTAATCTTTTTCCATTCACCCAAACGTCTGTCACTTTATTTTGTCCACCTTTACTGACCAATTGATTTTCTGGGCTGAAAAGTGGGCTAGAGCCTATTCCGTTAACACTTATAGCTACTATATCTGCATATTTTTTTTTCTCGAGGCTACCGATTTGGTTCGACAGCCCCAAAGCCTTGGCTGCATTTATTGTCGCCATTTCTAGCGCCTCGAAAGCGTTTAAGATACTTCCATTTTTTGTTATTCCTTTTGCTAATAATGATGCAAGTTTAACTTCTGACAAAATATTAAGTGAATTGTTACTTGCTGAACCGTCGGTTCCAATACAAATATTAATTCCTCTTTCTTTAAATTTGTGCAAAGGCATGATCCCGCAACCTAATTTCAAGTTGCTTGTTGGGCAATGGACCACGTTGACGCCCTTGCTGTCTAAAACCTCTAAATCCTCTTCTCTGGTTTCGACCATATGAACAGCCATCAACCTTTCAGTTAAGATGTTCAGTCTATCTAATCTTTGTAAAGGTGTATTGCCGGTTTCCTCAAGAGACTTAGAAATTTCAGGGTTAGATTCATTGATATGCATATGAATCTGCACATCAAGTTCTTCCGCTAAAATAGCTATCTTTGATAGCATCGACTCAGACACGGAATAGATTGCATGTGGTGCAAAGGCCGTAGTTATCAGTGGATGGTTTTTAAATTTGTCATGAATTATCTGTCCTTTCCTCAAATACTCCTCTGCTGAGGAGCCATAATTAGATGAGAAATCTATTATTGTCATTCCTATAGTGCTTCTAATACCTGCGTCAATACATGCTCGGGCTGTTTCTTCTCCAAAGAAATACATATCATTAAAACATGTTGTGCCGGTTAGTAGCATTTCAGCAACAGCTAATTCAGTTCCATCCCGGACAAAGTTACTACTTAAGAGCCGGTTTTCTATTGGCCAAATATAATCGAAGAGCCAATCTTTTAATGAAACATCGTCAGCATAATTTGCAAAAAGGGACATTGCTGCATGAGTATGGCTATTTATTAGGCCGGGAATTAATATTTTATCTTTAAGTTGAATTTCCTCAATCTGATCCTCATAATTTTTCGGGTTCCACTGCGAGGTCGGCAGTATATCATCAATAATATTTTCTCTGATCACTAGAGTGTGATCTTGTAGGCAGACATTAGCTGGAACGATTGGTACAATCCAGTCAGCGTGTAATACTATATTTTTATGCGCCATGACACTTAAAATAGATCTAAATAGGTCGGAGATAAAATTAATTAATTTTAGTTTACAGAAAAATCATATAAACAGCTACACGGGATTATCATGGAACCGATTCGGTGGAATGAAAATGAACTCATTTTATTAGATCAAAGAGAACTACCTAATAAGATTTGCTATGTTACATGTAACAATGTTAGCGATGTTTATAACGCCATTAAAAAGATGATAGTTAGAGGTGCTCCGGCTATAGGCGTGACTGCTGCTTATGGACTAGTACTTGCCATTAAAGATTATAAACAAGATAAAAAAGAAAGTGAATTAGAGCACCTAAAAAAAGCTGCAAAGATGCTGGCCAGCTCGCGCCCGACAGCAATAAACCTCAAGTGGGCGTTATCAAAAATGATATTTAAAGCAGAAAACTGTGCATCAGATAATTTAATTGATTTGTTATTGAACGAGGCGATAAGCATTCATAACTCTGATTTAGAAGGTAACTACAAAATGGGTGGAATAGGTGCGAAGATGATTTCGCCGAATTCTTCAGTCATTACACACTGTAATGCTGGCGCCCTTGCAACGAGCGGGTATGGGACCGCACTAGGTGTGTTAAGAAAAGCATCACAGGATGGCAACATTGAAAAAATATACGTTACTGAAACGAGACCATGGCTTCAAGGTTCAAGATTAACCGCGAGCGAATTGATTTACGATAAGCTCAGCGTGACTATAGTTGTTGATAGTGCTGCAGGTTACTTAATGAGTAGTGAGCACATTGACTGGGTAATCGTAGGAGCTGATAGAGTTACGATGAATGGGGATGTTATAAATAAAATAGGCACTTATAATCTAGCGATAATTGCAAAGAAACATTCTGTAAAGTTTATGGTTGTTGCCCCTACTTCAACTATTGATCTAGCTATGGAGTCAGGATCTGATGTTAGTATTGAGCATAGAGATGAGGAGGAAATTAAATATTTTAACAATCAATTGATCGCTCCAAAGAACGCAAGTGCGTTTAATCCGGTGTTCGACGTGACCCCGAACAGTCTAATTGATGTATTGGTTACAGAAAAAGGTGCCATATTGCGTCCAAACGACCAAAAAATAAGACATTTGATGCTCGGCTCAAATATTTGATTCTTGATGCTATAACATCCATTTTATGTTAAAATTTCCCTTTATATTGCGTCATCAAATATCAGCAAACTACACCAGAAATGCAAGAAAATTTTCCTCAGACAGTAAAAATAAACATTGAAGATGAGATGCGCGATTCTTATATGGATTACGCTATGAGCGTTATCGTTGGTAGAGCTCTGCCCGATGCGCGAGATGGCTTAAAACCAGTTCATCGTAGAGTTCTTTATGCAATGAGTGAAAATAATGTCGTGTGGAATCGGCCATATGTGAAGTGTGCCAGGATTGTAGGCGACGTGATGGGTAAGTACCATCCTCATGGCGATAATGCTATCTATGATGCTTTGGTGAGAATGGCCCAAAAATTTTCTTTAAGAAATACTCTTATAGACGGCCAGGGTAATTTTGGTTCAATCGACGGCGATGCGCCAGCTGCGATGCGGTATACGGAATGCCGACTCTCAAAAATATCAACAGAAGTGCTTTCAGATATCGAAATGGACACCGTCGATTTTGTGCAAAACTATGACGGTAAAGAATCAGAGCCTTGTATACTTCCTTCCAGGATACCAAATTTGTTAGTCAATGGGGCAAGTGGCATCGCTGTTGGTATGGCGACTAATATTCCTCCCCATAATTTAACTGAAGTCATTGATACCTGTATTATTTTAATTGATGACCCGGAGTTGCCCATTGAAGAATTAGCTTCGTTCCTTCCTGGCCCAGATTTTCCAACTGCTGGTGAAATTAACGGTGCCGAGGGAATTAAAGAGGCGTACAAAACGGGTCGGGGGAGGGTTTACGTACGAGGCAAAGCGAGCGTGGAGGAAAGACCTAATGGTCATCAGACGATCGTTATTACTGAATTACCCTATCAAGTTAACAAAGCTCGATTAATTGAAAAAATCGCTGAACTGGTCCGAGAAAAAAAACTTGATGGGATTAGTCAAGACGGCCTGAGAGACGAGTCAGACAAGGATGGGATGAGAATAGTAATCGAGTTAAAACGAGGAGAGAACTCAGAAGTCTTTCTCAATAACTTATATTCCCAGACTCAATTACAGACGGTTTTTGGGATAAATATTGTCGCTCTGGTAGAAGGTCAACCTCAAATCTTAAATCTAAAGCAGGCCCTAGACTGCTTTATTAGCCACAGACGTGAGGTGGTAACTCGTCGGACCATGTTTGAGCTCAAGAAAACAATTGACCGCATGGTCACCTTAGAGGGGTTGGCCGTAGCTCTTGCGAATGTCGACGAGATTGTCGATTTAATAAAAAAATCAAAAAATCCAGAAGAGGCCAGAATCAAATTGATTCAGAGCAACTGGCCTCCAGGAAGTTCAGTAATCAAGATGATAAATCAGTTTGATAGGGAGAAGATTATTCAACAACATACTGAATTAGAATCACCGATTTCGAAATCCGGGCTTTACAGTCTTTCTGAAAGTCAGGCAAAAGACATTTTAGAAATGAGGCTTCAGAGGTTAACTGGGTTGGAGCAAGATAAAATTACCAACGAGTACCGTAGTGTTAATTTAAGGATAATCGAGCTTTTAAAAATACTAGATGAACCGGCGGAGTTAATGCGAGTTATAAGAGAGGAGTTGATAGATATAAAAAGTCAATTTGGTGATGAGAGAAGAACTCGAATTAGCTCTATCCGAGAGGATCTTTTGACAGAGGACTTGATACCTGAAGAAGACCTTGTTGTAACTTTTTCGCACGAAGGCTACGCCAAAGCACAGTCAATGGATACGTATAAATCACAACGTAGAGGTGGTAGAGGAAAGACAGCAGCGACAACAAAACAAGAAGATTTTGTAGAAAAATTATTTGTCGCTAACTCTCATGAGACCCTTTTATGTTTTTCGAATTTAGGTAAAGTTTTTTGGCTTAAAGTATACCAGCTTCCTCAGGGAAGTAGGACCGCTCGAGGAAAACCTTTGGTTAATCTATTGCCGCTTACCGATGGGGAAAAGATAACAACAGTATTACCAATTAAAGAATTTAATAAAAATAACTTTGTTGTAATGGCCACTGCAAAAGGACTGATTAAAAAAACCGAACTGTCAAACTTTTCTAGACCGAGGCCCTCAGGAATTATTGCAGTTGGTCTCGGAGACGATGACTATCTCATTGGAGCGATACTCACAAGTGGCGAAAATGAAATTATGTTAGTAAGTTCTCAAGGCAAGGCGGTAAAATTTAGTGAACGAAACGTTAGGTCTATGGGTAGATCAGCACGAGGAGTGAGGGGAATTTTATTAGAGGGCTCTGCTAAAAATATAGCGTTGTTGACCGTCGGCGATGAACAGCAAGTGTTACTAGTGACGGAAAATGGCTATGGAAAAAGAACTTACTATAATGACTTCCCAATCAGGAGTAGAGGCGGTAAGGGGGTAATAGCAATTCAAACAACAAATAGAAACGGTAATGTCGTGGGTGCTGCTCCAGTTGGGAAGGACGATGAAGTTATGTTAATAACAAACCAAGGCATGTTAGTAAGGCAAGCCGTTGAGGGGATTAGTATTATCGGACGCAATACGCAGGGTATTAGACTGCAAAAATTTGACAGTGAATCAGAAAAACTAGTTGGTTTAGAGATTATAGTTGAACTAGAGGAATCCGACGCTGTTAAATAGAAGGCTGAAATTAATTCGATTGTTGGGCATAAAAAATGGAAGATCTATCTGAAATCGAAAAATTACGAAAAATCATCGATGAGGTAGACGTAAGTTTACTAAATCTAATGAACAAGCGCGCAGACGTTGCAAAACAAATCGGCCTTCTTAAAAAAAATCAAAAAGAACCTGCCGTCGTGTACAGGCCTGACAGAGAAGCAAGAGTCATTCGGCAACTCTTGAAAAATAATAAAGGTCCACTTAGTGAGCCGTCGGTAGAAGTAATATTCAAAGATATAATTTCATCATGTAGGTCACTCGAAGCTAAACTTCGTATTGCCTATTTGGGGCCTGAGGGATCTTACACTGAAGCCGCTATGGTTAAACATTTCGGTAAATTTATTGAGAAGGATTCTTGTAATGATATTTCCTCAGTTTTTAAAGAGATTGAAATATGTAATTCAGATTACGGGATTGTGCCAATTGAGAACTCATATGGGGGTTCCGTAACTGAATCACTTGATAGTCTAATAAGTAATACTGTTTACATTATAGGAGAGGTTTATTTGGTTATAAAACATAATCTGCTTTCAACCGAAGCAAACCTAAAAGATATTGAGACGGTTTTTGCGCATCAACAATCTTTATCACAGTGTCGAGTATGGCTCAAAAGCAACCTTCCAGATGCGAATTTAATAAGTGTTAGTAGTAATTCAGCGGCTGTTCAAAAGAGCCTTCTTGAGAAAAATTCAGCGTCTATAGCAAGTCTGCAGGCTTCTGAAATTTATAAGATTCCAAGCTTGGAGCCCAACATTGCTGATTCTAGTAATAATACGACTAGGTTTATCATATTAGGGAAAAAAATTGGTGAAACCTCTGGACAAGACCGCACCTCAATTGCATTTGGAGTAAAAAATCAATTTGGAGCGCTTTATGATGTTTTAACCTGCTTTTACAACGCTGGCATTAGTTTATCGAAAATAGAATCGAGGCCTTCGGGACAGGATCTTTGGGAATATATTTTTTATGTAGATCTTGTTGGACATTGTGATGATGAACCATTAAGTATAGCACTCAAAGAAGTTAGTAAAAAAGTGTCTATGCTTAAAATACTTGGAAGCTACCCTCAGGCTTTTTAGGCAGGGCAGGAGAAATGGTATGCTGAAAGTTGGAATTCTGGGGCTTGGTTTAATTGGAGGATCGATTGCTAAATCTTTGAAAAATTTTTCAAAGGAAGTGGTTATAGCTGGATTTGATACAAATCGGCAAAATGCTAATTTCGCCCTCGAGAATAAATTAATAAACTATCTTATACATGAAATAACTGAAGAAAATATGGACCACGATGTGGTTATTATTGCTGTTCCAATATCAGAATTAAAGAACATTTTTGCCCAACTGAGTAAAATAAAAAAACCATTGATAATAACCGACGTGTGCAGTGTGAAGGAGCCAGTGATTGAAATTGCAAAGCAATTGTTAGGAAACAAACTTTCCAGCTTTGTTCCTGGCCATCCGATTTCTGGCTTGGAGTTATCAGGGCCTGAAAACTCCGAAGATAATTTATTTTCGGATTCACCTGTTTTACTTACGCCTTTAGATGAAACAAGTAAACAAGCGATAGAAGCAGTAAAAAAAATTTGGGAGGACATGGGCGCTAAAGCTTTAATTATTGATGCGTCATTGCACGATAAGTTCCTAGCAGCTACATCCCATATCCCTCACGTTTTAGCATATATGGCAATGCATACTGTTCAAACCCTAGAGGTCGAGGACTTGGAATACTTTATTGGCGGTAGTTTTAGGGATTTGACACGAGTAGCCGAAAGTTCACCGGCCTTATGGGGCAACATTTTCTTAAACAATAAAAAAAACATCATAGATATTTGCCAAGTCTTTATTGATAACTTAAGTTCATTTCAAACAATGCTAGAAAATGAGGACACAATAGCCCTAGCCTCTTATCTTGAGATTGCGCAAAAAGCCAAATTTAAACTAAAAAATTAGGTATATCACTTGAACAATGAACTAATTGCTACAAATAACGGTAATATTATTGGTGAGGTAGTCATACCAGGGGATAAATCAATTTCACATAGAGCGGTAATTTTGGGTAGCTTAGCTCGTGGTAAATCGAAGATTGATAATTGTTTAATGGGAGATGATGTCCTTGCTACAATCAGGGTATTTAAGAATCTTGGGATTGATATAAAAATATCTTCGGAAAACACTTTGATGATTAATGGTTGTGATATGTCTGTGGCTCAGAATGAGTATAGTTTAGACCTAGGAAACTCAGGCACCTCCATAAGGTTAATAATTGGATTACTTGCGGGTATGGGAATAGCCGCTCGACTTACTGGAGACGAGTCGCTCCAGAAGCGACCTATGAGACGGGTGACTGATCCTCTCAAAAAAATGGGGGCTCGAATTGAGTTGACAAATAATGAATATCCACCTGTTGTGATATCCGGCACTTATACTCTAAAGCCGATTGACTTTAAACCTCCAATGGCAAGTGCTCAAGTAAAATCGGCTGTATTACTGGCTGGTCTTAATTGTACAGGCAAGACTGTTGTTCGAGAAAAAATTCAAACGCGGGACCATACCGAAAGGATGTTATCCCTGTTTGGTGGAGACATTCAAACAGAAGAGGGAATCGTTTGTTTAACAGGAAATACCGGTTTAAAAGCTGTAGATTTTTCCGTTCCAGGAGATTTTTCGTCGGCGGCGTTCTTAATGGTAGGCGCGATAATTGCTAATCAGGGTGATCTTTTGGTGAAGAATGTTGGGCTCAACCCGACTAGAACCGGGTTACTAAGATTATTAAGAGAAATGGGGGCAAGAATTGAAATTAATATTACCTCTGATGATTTTGAACCAGTCGGCGACATTAGGGTTTACCAAGGTGGTTTGACCGGCATTACTGTCGATCCTAGTCTAATTCCTTCAGCAATTGATGAATTCCCTATCTTTTTTATCGCGGCAGCTTGTGCTACTGGTGTAACAATACTAAGAGGTGCGCAGGAACTAAGATATAAAGAAAGCGATCGTCTGGAAGTTATGGCAAATGGTCTTCGTGAATTAGGGATAAAACTTAAACAGCACGATGACGGGATGGAGATAGAAGGTGGTGCCTTTACTGGAGGTTCGGTAGATGCGAAAGGGGATCATCGTTGTGCGATGTCCTTTATAATTGCAAGTCTGAGAGCAAGCAAGTCGATCAAGATTATGAATACAAAGCAGATTTCGACTTCTTTTCCCAGTTTTTTAAAATTGGTGAATTCCCTCGGTTTAACCGTTAGATGAAGATATATTAAACATGCTAAATTCAAATAATTTCGATATTCCAGTTATTACTATTGACGGACCAAGTGGTGCTGGAAAAGGTACAATTGCCTCAAATCTGTCATCTCTGTTTGGATGGAACCTTCTAAATTCCGGATATATTTATAGATCCACGGCTTTCTTGGCCAAAAAAAATAGTGTACCAATAAGTGAAGAATCGAAGGTTCTTGAGATCGTAAGAGAGGCAAATTTTGAATTTAGAATATCTTCTAATGGCACAAAAGTTATCTGTGAAGAAGAAGACATAACCGACAAAATTTCTGACGAATATTATGGAAGTTTGGCGTCTAAGATCGCAATTAATAAAAAGTTAAGGAGTGAATTAGTTGAAAAACAACGAAGTTTTATAAAACCTCCTGGGCTAATTGCGGAGGGAAGGGATATGGGTACAGTAATCTTCCCGAATGCCCAGTTGAAGGTATTTATCACGGCAGGAGTTGAAGAAAGGGCAAACAGGCGTTGTAATCAGTTGAAAGAAATGGGGATCACTGTTAAAATTTCGCATCTTATTGATGAGATTCTAGCTAGGGATGAGCGAGACAGGAATCGACTAGAATCCCCTCTTGTACCGCACTTCGATTCAGTACTGATTGACTCAACATGTTTATCAGTGGGAGAGGTAATTGGACTTGTAAAGAACCTTGCAAGAAAACGTTTTGAAAAAATAGATAATTAAAAATGGAATTTTAATGACAGAAAGCTTTGCAGAATTATTTGAAAATAGTGACATAGTCAGCAAAATGAGACCGGGAACGATAATGAACGGATTAGTAGTTGACGTTCGTTCAGACTTTGTAGTCGTTAACGCGGGCCTGAAATCGGAAGGAATAATCCCTATTGAACAATTTAAAGACGAAAAAGGGGATTTAGATGTAAATATAGGGGATGAAGTTGAGGTGGCTCTTGACGCAGTTGAAGATGGCTATGGTGAAACAAGACTGTCACGAGAAAAAGCAAAAAGAGCTAAAGCTTGGATTGAGCTAGAAAAAGCGTGTGAAACTCAGGAAACGGTTACTGGGATTATCACTGACAAAGTGAAAGGTGGTTTTACCGTTAACGTTAGTAGTGTAAGGGCTTTCTTGCCCGGATCTTTAGTAGATGTTCGCCCAGTTAAAGATATGGGTTATCTAGAAGGAAAACCTCTAGACTTCAAGGTCATAAAAGTTGATAAAAAACGCAATAATGCTGTGGTATCCCGACGAGCTGTCGTGGAGAGCGATAACTCAGTAGAAAGAGAATCAGTGTTGAACCAAATGGCGGAAGGTGCTGTTATGACAGGCCTAGTCAAAAACCTGACCGATTACGGTGCTTTTGTGGATTTAGGCGGAGTTGATGGACTGCTCCATATTACTGATATGGCATGGAAAAGGGTAAAACATCCATCAGAATTGGTCTCAGTTGGCGATGAAATCAAAGTAAAGGTTTTAAAATTTGACGCAGATACTAATCGGGTCTCTCTGGGATTAAAGCAAATGGGGGAGGACCCTTGGGTTGATGTATCACTTAGATTCCCAGAAGGTTCTACTTTGCACGGCAAGGTCTCAAATATTACAGATTATGGTTGTTTTGTTGAAATCGAAGAAGGAGTTGAAGGTTTAGTCCACGTCTCAGAAATGGATTGGACGAATAAGAATGTTCATCCTTCTAAGGTTGTTCATTTGGGTGATGAGGTTGATGTGAAGGTACTAGAAATTGATCAAGAGAGACGGCGAATATCACTTGGGATGAAGCAATGTAAAGCTAATCCTTGGGAAGATTTCTCCGCTAATCATCAAAAAAATGATAAGGCCTCAGGTATCATTAAATCGATCACTGATTTTGGAATTTTCGTGGGATTAGATGGCGGTATTGATGGTCTCATTCATCTCTCGGATTTATCTTGGGATGATACAGGTGAAGATGCAGTAAGAAACTATAAAAAAGGCGATTCGATTGAAGCCGTTGTCTTAGCGGTGGATGCTGCTAGAGAAAGAATTTCTCTTGGCATTAAGCAGCTTGACCAAGATCCTTTTACGATTTTCCAAGAAAATAATAATCGTGGCTCTTTAGTTTCCGTCAAAGTAACCGCAGTAGATGCTAAACAAGTTTTAGTTGAAGTCGTTGATGGTGTTGAGGGTGTGATTAAACACACTGAATTGTCTAATGATACGAATGGAGAGGATGCCAAAAATCTAGTAAAGGTGGACGATACATTAGAAGCTCTTGTAATTGGGTTTGATAGAAAAAAGAGAGTAGTGTTACTGTCTGTTAAAGCAAAAGAATCAGAAGAGCAAGCTGCAGCTTTGGAGGAATATGGTTCAGAAACACAATCTAACCGAGCAACTCTTGGTGATTTAATGAAGGAACAATTAGATACAAAAGAAGATAGTGATTAAAAGAATGAAACCAAAATTAGTTATGGCTCATGACTAAATCAGAACTTATAGAAATCTTACTAAAAGAGCAATCTCATCTTAAACATGAAGATGTTGAACTAGCTGTGAAAACTATTTTAGACCTTATGGGCCAATCACTTGCCGATGGTGAGCGAATAGAAATTAGGGGATTCGGTAGTTTTTGCTTACATTATCGCCCTCCCAGAATTGGCCGAAACCCTAAATCAGGCGAACCAGTTACCCTTTCTGAAAAACATGTTCCTCATTTTAAACCAGGTAAGGAATTGAGAGAGAGGGTAAATAATCATATAAACAAGATGGATATTGTCAACAACTAACTTGTCCAGTCTGCCAAATATTTTGGGAGAATCTATTTTTGCGCACTTGGAATTGAGTAATTGATATGCTTCAAGCCTTGTTAAAAATAATTGGCTTCGCCATTTTCGCTTTTTTGTTAGTATTTATTTTGTACTTTCACTTATCGAATTCCGAAACTCTCAAGGTAGATTTCTTTTTAGGTCAAATTGAAACTAATGTAACCTCTATTATTTTAATAAGTCTAATTATGGGTTATTTTCTCGCAAACCTTAATAGACTGCTGAGTTCGTTTAATAGTTTATTTTGCAGAAATAAAAAGAATCAAGCCCAAGAGATAGAGAAGATAGAAGATTTTAGAAAAGTATTTGCAGAATCACATGATAATAAAAACCTCCAAAACACAAAAAATAATATTGGCTCTTGATTTTGACTCGGAGTCAGAGACTTTAGATTTTGTTGAGAAACTGGAGCCTAAGTTGTGTAGGTTGAAGATTGGTAAACAACTGTTTGTTCGAGAAGGCCCCGGAATTGTAACCAGCCTGATTAATAGAGGCTTCGATGTGTTTCTGGACCTAAAATTTCATGATATACCGAATACTGTTGTAAAAGCATGTAAGGCTGCTGCGGACATGGGTTGTTGGATGATTAATATTCATGCTTGCGGTGGCAGAAAGATGATGGAAACTGTCGCTGATTCATTTGCGAAGTTAAAAAATCCCCCATTGCTAATTTCTGTAACTGTTCTAACAAGTTTTGATGACCAAGAAATGAAAAGAATCGGTTTATATAGCACTATTGACAAACAAGCAGGTTTACTAGCGAAGCTCTCTTATGATTCGGGTCTTGACGGTGTGGTTTGCTCTGCTTTAGAGATTAAAAACATCAGAGAATCCGTAGGTAGTAAATTTATCTATGTTACCCCTGGAATAAGGTTTATGGGCGACGCTACGCATGATCAAAGCAGGGTGGTAACGCCCGAAAAAGCAATCTTGTTGGGCTCTGACTATATTGTAATCGGTAGATCAATAACGAATGATGATGATCCCCTTAAAAAGCTAAAACAAATAAACCTTAATTTATAACTAAAAACTAAGTATACCCATTAAACAGAAAAAATTGATAAAAGCTCTTTCTTTTGAAACATTTAAACTTGATACTAATTGCCATAAAATTCCTGGTGCTTGGGAATGCGTGATTGCTTCATCATTGTGCCATTGGGATGACTCCTTGGCGGTTGTTGTTCCAAAAAAAAATATTGAAAGATTTGTTAGAAATTTAAAGTTTTTTGGTAACGATATAGAAATTTTGGAGATTCCCTCGCTTGGCATACTTCCGTATGATAGGCAAAGCCCATCTCTCCAAATAATTGCGCATAGAATTCATGTCTTTAATAAAATCTCCGTACAAAAAAAACAAATAATTGTTTTAGATGAAGATACTTTTTTTAGCAGATTACCGCCTAAAGAAGAAGTTGTGGGACATTCTTTCGAAATATTTCGAGGCCAAACTGTTTCACTGAATGAGCTTTCAAGAGATTTGAGTAATCTTGGATATTATAGAAAAAGACAAGTTAAGGAAATAGGTGACTTTGTAATAAGAGGAAGTATTGTAGATGTTTTTCCGTTTAGTTCAACTGAACCCGTTAGACTGGATTATTTTGGAGATACTGTTGAGAGCATACGGACGTTTGATCCTTCCAATCAGAGATCAACTGGGACGCTGGATAGTATTTTAATCGATCCAATCAACGAAATAAGATTTAATCAAGACTCGTTAAGAAGGTTTCAAAAAAATTTTAGACTTTCGTTCCAAGAAAATGCGAATGATGGTGGTGTTCTAGAACAAGTGCAGAACTTAGTTCGACCGTCTGGACTGGAATGTTATATGCCGCTTTTCTTTGAACGAACTGATTTAATATGTGATTATCTGCCCAATAATACTGTTTATATATTTGATAATAATTTAGATGATATTGAAAATTCCTTTTTCTTGATGGTTAAAGAACGTTATCATCTTTTGAGCCAGTTAGGGGAAAGGCCTATTTTAGACCCTAACTGTCTTTATGCTGGCGTGGATGAAATAAAAAGACTTAGCAAACAAAATAACTGTGAATTTTTGTTTTCCTCTAAACATCATGCTTCAAATAATCTAACAGCTAACGTTTATAAAAAAAATTTGACACTACCAATAAGTATTGATTTTGATAAAACTTTATTATTTGCAATCAACTCGTCAGTAAAAAAATTTAAAAAAATACTTATTGTTATACCAGAGGATAAACTAGACATAGGATTAGCTAGTTTTAAAAGACTAGGTCAAAGATGTATTCAGGTATCTAACTGGGCTGATTTCGTTGATGCAACTGAGCAGATATGCTTCATGTTTGGTTCTCTCAGCAGCGGGTTTTATGCAAAAGATGGAAGTTTTGTTGTTCATGTTTTTAAAGGAAGGACTAAAAGTGAAAGTCTGAAAACTAGAAAAAAGTCTAAGTCCCCTTTAACAAAAACGTTTGAGGAAGTTGTCAATAAATTAACGTCTTGGGATATAGACTCACCGGTTGTTCATCGACAATATGGTGTTGGTCGGTTCAAAGGACTAACAATTTTGGCCACTGACGGAGTTGACAATGAGTACTTAGAAATTGGATACGCGGATGAGGATAAACTTTATATTCCTGTGAGAAATATGAGCCTTGTTGAAAGGTATACCGGAGCCAGCCCGGATAGTGCGCCACTTCATAAATTAGGTTCTGGTCAATGGGATAAAGTTAAAAAAAGAGCAAAACAAAAAGCAACTGATACTGCTACGGAGATATTGGAAATTCTTGCGAGAAGGTCAGAAAACAAATGTAAAAGGTATTTTGCTAGGGACGATGCGTATACGACATTCTGCCAACGTTTTTATTTTGATGAGACACCAGATCAAAAGCAAGCGATTGATCAAGTTCTTAAAGATTTAAACTCTACACAGCCCATGGATAGACTTCTTTGTGGAGATGTTGGTTTTGGAAAAACCGAAGTGGCTATGCGAGCGGCATTTGCAGTGGCAAACTCTGGAGATCAGGTGGCATTCCTAGCCCCCACTACGATTCTTGTCCAACAGCATTTTGAAACATTAGTTGACCGCTTCTCTGGCACTGCCATTCAAATAGCAGCACTTTCTCGCTCCATTGAGAAGAAAAAAATTTCCGATACAATTTCTGATATCCAAAGTGGAATGGCAGACATTGTGATTGGGACACATAAATTACTTTCTGACTCAGTTAGGTTTAAAAATTTAGGTCTTCTAATTGTTGATGAAGAGCATAGATTTGGTGTAATGCAAAAAGAAAAGATAAAAAAATTACGTGGTGATGTTAATATTTTATCAATGACCGCAACTCCTATTCCCCGTACGCTCCATATGTCTCTGTCAGGAATGAAGGAACTATCTATAATGGCGACACCGCCTGAAAATAGGAATCCCATTAATACCAGCGTACTAGAATGGTCTGATGAGATAATTAAGGAGGCTATAACTAGGGAGATTACTCGTGGTGGCCAAGTATACTTTATTCATAATGAAGTAAAAACAATACATCAAATAGAGGATAAAATAAAAAGAATCTTGCCTGACGTATCTATTAAAATCGTCCATGGTCAACTTGATAAAATTAGTCTCAGCAATGTAATGACGGAATTCTTCCGCGGTGACGTAGACGTTCTTCTTGCGACTACGATTGTTGAATCTGGAATTGATAACCCTCGGACTAATACAATTATTATAAATAGGGCAGACAAGCTGGGCCTTGCCCAGCTTTACCAACTAAGAGGTCGAGTGGGACGTTCCAATCGCTCAGCACATGCTTATATGTTTATTCCTAATCGCGAGCTATTATCGGCAGAGTCTCTAAAACGAGTTGAGGCAATAGAGTCTTTAAACGAGTTGGGAATGGGATTTTTGTTAGCTAGCAATGATCTAGAGATTCGAGGTGCAGGCGAAGTGCTTGGCGAAGATCAAAGTGGCGAAATTCATCAAATGGGATTTTCAATGTTTAACGATCTGTTGTTGAAAACATTAAAGACTTTAAGGTCTGGGGGTCACTTAAATGATAGTTTTGAAAAAAAAGAAATTGAAATTAATTTAAAAGTGACAGCTCTCTTACCTGAAAACTACTTGCCCGATGTCCATGAGCGTTTGTCCCTTTATAAAAGGTTAGCCGCCACAAAAAATGACAACGAAATAGATTTAATTGAAGAAGAGATACTAGATAGATTCGGAAATTATCCCCAACCAGTGCAAAATTTAATCGATTTGACTAAAATAAAAAATCGATTAACTGAGTTAGGTGTTAAAAAAGTTGAAATCAATAACAGGAGTGGTTGGTTGGAGTTTGATAAAGATAATCATGTATCATTAAATAATATGATGGATTTGATAACAAATAATACTTTCTATAGTTTAAAAAACTCTCAAACGTTGCGTATAAATAAAGATTTTGATAATCCAGAAACGATATTTGGCCAGCTTAATTTTTTATATGATAAACTTTGGGAAAGTAATGGCAAAACCTAAGTTTTTACTTGTTTTTATAATTTTATCAATTTGCTCGTTGGCTAGTTATGCTAGGGTTTATCAAGTCGAATTAGAAATCTTTAGAAACAATATGCCCTCTTTGATTCATACAGAAAGTTATGCGGAACCTACATCTTTACCTGATTTTAGAAAAACTAAAGTGCTAGACGAGGTAGAAAATAACATCAGTATAAACGAGGAGCAAACAGGCTCTAAATATCCGCTTTTTAAAACACTGCCAGATGTAACCAAACGCTTAGATTTAGGTGAACAGTTTCAGGAATTAGATAGATTTACACAAATTGTTTCGATAGCATGGAATCATCCCAGAAATAATTCTCAAGAAGTCTACATTGCAAGCAAGCCTAGATACTTTGGTAAGATAGAGTTAAATAAAAATTATTTTAAAAAAAATGTAAATCTCTTAAATATGAGGAAGCTACAAGGAGCGGTTAAATTAGAAATCGATCGGTTGATGTTTTTGGAATTGGATTTTATTTATGATCATGAGGAGTTTGGGGTTGTACAATTAAAGGAAAAACGACGAATTAAATTGAATGAATTAAATTATTTTGACCATCCTTTATTCGGTATAGTGGCTTTAATATCACCGATTGATTAGCTGTTCATTTAAAAGAAATTGAGCTAATATTTTGAAAGAATTGTGGGCGCTCTGTTTGATTTCATTTTCCATACACTTTATTGAGATTGATTCCCCCGTAATTCCAGCCGCAGGATTGACAACATGCGCGATGCAAGCATACTCAATATCTAATTCTGCGGCTAGACATGTTTCTGGCATTCCCGTCATTCCAACTATATCGCATCCATCGTTTTTTAATCTTCTAATTTCAGCACTTGTCTCGAGGCGTGGCCCTTGAGTTATTCCATGGACTCCTTTATTTTTTACATTCAATTTTAAATCTTCGCATGCTTTAAGTAGCTTGAATCTTAGACCATGATTATACGGTTGTGAAAATTCTATATGTTTCACAATCTTAACGTTCTCAAAAAATGTTTGTGGCCTGTTATATGTATAGTCTATTATTTGGTCGGGGATAACGACGGTACCGGTTTCGATTGTTATTCCGCCTACAGCTGCGCTAGCTAATATTTTTTTTACGCCAAGGTCATGAAATGCTTTAATATTGGCTTGATAATTTATTTTATGAGGGGGAATTTTGCCATCGCCGTGTCGTTGCAGGAATAGAAATTCTTGATTGTCTAGGGAAAATTTTTTAATTGCCTGCGAGGGTTTTCCCCATTCTGTTGTAATATCGAACTTTCCCACAGATTTTCCGTCCAAGAAATTTTCAAAACCACTTCCTCCAATGAAGCCAATCATGGTTCAGTTAGTCCTTGATTCCTTGTTAAAGAGTAAATGCCATCTAGATTTCGAAAATACCCTTTGTAGTCTAGACCCGAGCCAAAAAGATACTCATCTGGAAGCTCAAGTGCAAAAAAATCAGATTTTTGAAACCCTTGGCGATGAGTGATATCTTTTTTCACCATTACAGCAGTGTGGACTGATTTAGCCCCTTGATTATAGCACTCGTTTACTGCGGTCTCGAGTGTAACTCCTTGATCTAAAATATCATCAATCAACAGAATGTTTCTATTGTAAATTATGTTTTGAGGTCTTCTATGCCACTTAATTCTTCCGCCTGTTGTCTGATTTCCATATCGTGTAAGATGAATGTAATCTAATTGACAGGCTGGTTGGAAATACTTCAAAAATATTCCAGTGGGAATAAGACCCCCATTCATGATTGTCACAATTATCAAGTTTGAATTTCCTAACTTTACCTCAATTTCCTTCGCCATAATTTTTATGAGTTTTTCAAGTTCATTTTGTTTTATTAAACATTTGGATACAGCCATAAGTTCTTCTGGGATCATCTGCCCTGAATCAATCATTTTTTAAACTTTTTTTTCCTAACCAATCGAGAACAAATTGATGTGCAACACGTCCGCTTCTTGAGCCTCGCTCTAAAGCCCACTGCAGTGCACAGGTTTTTATTTCATCCAATTGATTTGAGGTTAACGTCTCTTGTGACAAATTTTCTAGATGGTGAAGTACGATTGTTATGTAGTCATTTTGTGAGAAAGGATGGAAGGACAG
Organism: Methylococcaceae bacterium TMED69; assembly: GCA_002170535.1. GTDB lineage: Bacteria > Pseudomonadota > Gammaproteobacteria > TMED69. Next base: position 12,237 of record NHDW01000005.1, on the reverse strand, counting down.
CCAAATTCCAAAGCGTTCCGAAAGCGATATTTTTTCTTCGGTTGTCTCACTGAAGTGAACTTCCTGGTTAATAATTTGTGCTTTTTGGTTTTCTTCAATATTCTCTGGAACAAGGTGTCTTCTATTGGAAGTAGCGTAAACAATAAACCGTTTTGTTGTTCTAAGGGAACCGTCTAAAATAGTTTTAAGAATTTTATAATTGGTATCACCACTTTCAAAAGTTAGGTCATCGCAAAATATTATAAACTTTCCCTCAATATTGGTAAGTTTCTTCATTATATAAGGAATATCCGCCATATCTTTTGGCTGGACTTCTATCATTTTAAGTCCCTTTTCTGAATATTCGTTCAATAACGCTCTGATTAAAGATGATTTGCCAGTACCACGAGGTCCCCAGAGCAGGGCATTATTCGCTGGATAGCCCGAGAGAAACTGTAAGGTGTTCCGTTTCAGTAGATTTTTCTGCCTATCTATGTGGTAGAGCTCTTCTAATTTATCTTTTTTTGAGTAGTCTATTGCTTCTAAAAAGCCGCGATTTCCCGAATTATTCCATACCCAGGCAATTGAACTTTCTACCAGTTTTTCGTCATGATGATAAATATTTAAAATATTATCAATTTTTTCTAGAATCCTCTCTGCTTTTTCAATTAGGTCTCGTGTTTTCATGTTTCATTAATATCGAGTTTAATGACTTAGATTCTTATGGCCTCAACAGCAGTAAAATATAAGTCTATTATACAGAGTTTTGTCAAGCTATGGGTAATAAAACCTATCATGTGCGACCTGCGATAAATTAGTTTACAATATAAGCCGATAATTTTTTAAACAGGGATAAATAATGTTCCTAACATATCATAAAACATAATCTATATTTTAAAACAGGCTAAATCATGAAAAAAAACTTTGATTCATCAATCGAGCACCAAGATCCTGAATTTTATAAGTTACTTTCGGCAGAGGTTGCCAGACAAGAGGAACATATTGAGCTAATAGCATCGGAAAACTATGCAAGTTCAGCTGTTATGGAAGCTTGTGGTACGCTCTTAACTAACAAATATGCCGAAGGATATCCTGGCAAAAGGTATTATGGAGGCTGCGAGCATGTTGATGAAATTGAAAGGCTAGCCATAGAAAGAGCTAAAAGACTTTTTAAAGTTGACTATGTAAACGTTCAGCCTCATTCTGGCTCTCAGGCAAATGCGGCAGTGTTTCTGGCTTTGTTAAAGCCAGGTGAAACTATGTTAGGTATGGGGTTGTCCGACGGAGGGCATTTAACTCATGGATCGCCTGTGAATTTTTCTGGAAAAATATATCAATCAATAACCTATGGGGTTGATCATAAAACAGGTTTAATAGATTATGACAAACTAAATTCTTTAGCAGTCAAGCATAACCCAAAAATTATAATCGGCGGTTTTTCGGCATATTCAAGATTTATTGAATGGGAAAAATTAAAAGACATATCGAGTCGAGTGGGGGCGTTTTTGCTTGCTGACATTGCTCATGTCGCTGGACTAGTAGCAGCAGGCTTTTATCCGTCTCCAGTTGATTTTGCCGATGTTGTCACGACTACAACGCATAAAACGTTAAGAGGACCTAGGTCGGGGATAATTATGTCAAACAATGAAGAATTGTATAAAAAATTAAATTCTGCTGTTTTTCCGGGTTCACAGGGAGGTCCTCTCATGCATGTTGTTGGCGCAAAAGCCATAGCCTTTCAAGAGGCACTTGATGAGAAATTTGCCGATTATCAGAAGCAAGTCTTATTAAATGCGAAGTCAATGGCTAGTGTCTTTCTTGATAGATCATACGATGTCGTCTCTGGTGGTACGGATAATCATTTAATGTTACTAGACTTATCCGGGAAACATGTTACAGGTAAATTAGCTGAAGAAGCATTGGGCAAAGCAAACATAACAGTGAATAAAAATTCTGTTCCTAATGATAAACAGTCTCCTTTCGTCACTAGTGGGATAAGGATTGGTACACCAGCAATCACGACGCGAGGATTTAAAGAAGCAGAGGCGGTCAAGGTGAGCAATTGGATATGTGATATTTTGGAAAGTGGATGTAGTGCAAGTAAAATAAGTGACGTTAAACAGAAGGTGATACGCTTGTGCGATGATTTTCCCGTCTACTCGAATAATACTCCAAACGTTCAGGTTGCAATATCTGGTTGACGGTATGTATTAATGCGTTGTCCTTTTTGCTTTTTTGAAGACACCAGGGTGGTTGATTCCCGATTACAATCAAGCGGAGATCAGATTCGACGTCGCAGGGAGTGTTTGGAATGCAGCACGCGTTTTACAACCTATGAAAGTGCCCATTTGATTCTCCCAAGAGTAGTAAAAAATGATGGCAGAAGAGAATCTTTTCAAGAGGATAAATTGCGCTCTAGTTTTTTAAAAGCCTTAGAAAAAAGGTCAATTGACACGAATAAAATAGAGGATCAGATTGAGAAGATAAAAACTTCACTTAGGCAAGGAGGAGAAAAGGAAATTAAATCTAGAGACATCGGACGACTCGTAATGGCTTCTTTGAGAGTCTTAGATCGTGTTGCTTATGTTCGCTTTGCTTCAGTATATCGAAGTTTTGAAGATGTTAAATCTTTTTTAGACGAGGTGAAGATGTTAGAGGATGACTTAAATGAATTGGATGGTTCGCAGCTTGAATTACTTAAAAGATGAGGCTTTTCTAATTTGAAATATAACGAAACCCATAAAGGTTATATGGAAGCAGCTTTTAAAGAGGCACAAAAAGGGATTTTTTCTGCAGCTCCAAATCCCTCAGTTGGCTGTGTTATCGTTAAAGATGGAAATATCATTGCTAGGGGGTTCCATGCGAGACATGGAACTGATCATGCTGAAATCGTAGCATTAAAAAAAGCAGGTGATAAGGCTGAGGGAGGATATTGTTATGTCACCTTGGAGCCTTGTAATCATTATGGTAAAACTGGACCGTGTACCAAAGCACTAATAGCATCTAAAGTGAAGGCTGTAATAGCTGCGATTGGAGATCCTAATCCTAATGTGGAGGGTGAGGGTGCAAGGTGTTTAAGAAAAGCAGGAATCGATGTATTGTTAGACGTTGAAACTAGCTATGCCGAAAAATTTTATAAAAGTTACTTGTTTAAAGTAAGAAATAATAGACCGTTAGTTAAAATAAAAATTGGTATGAGTCTTGACGCCCGTTCGTCGATGATGAGCGGAGAAAGTAAATGGATTACAAATCACGAGTCTAGAGAGGATGTTCAATTTCTAAGGGCTGAATCATGTGTGATCTTAACAGGTGTGGGGACGGTTCTTAAAGATGACCCATCCTTAAATGTACGGCATCCTGGGATTCAAATGAAAGGTAGGCAACCAAGAAGAGTTGTGTTAGATTCTCGACTCAGTATCGATAAAAATGCAAAAGTAATTACCGATGGTAACAATACTTCTTTGTTTACATGTTCGCAAAATAACACTTTGATAGAAACGTTTGAGAAAATGGGATGTGAAGTAGAGGTATTGTCCTCACGAGACAATCGTGTTGATCTTTCTAGTGTTTTCCATAAAATAAATAAGATGCAGGTAAATCAGGTTCTTGTTGAGGCCGGGAGTTTCCTTACATCTAATATATTGTCTACGACATTTTGGGATGAGCTTGTGCTTTACGTCGCGCCAAAAATTATGGGGAAAGATGCCCGTTCAGCAATTGAAGTTAATTCCCCTCAATACTTGAAACAAGTGACTGAACTCGAATTAATCGATTCAGCTTTTTTTGGGCAAGATGCCCGTCTCACATATAAAAGACTATAGAGGATAAAACTTTGTTTACAGGAATCGTTAGTGGTGTTGGGCAAATAACAGAAAAATTAGATCTAAATGAGTCAGTAAAGCTAAGGATTACGTGTCCAAATTTTGGAACAGACGATATCAAGGTAGGGGACTCTATATCTGTTTCAGGCGCTTGTTTGACTGTTATAAGCAAAAATTTAAGCGGATTTTCTGTAGATGTTTCAATTGAAACCCTCAATCAGACAACAATAGGAGAAAAAATAGAGGGAGGATTTGTTAACTTAGAAAAATCAATGAAGGTAGACGATAGGTTTGGTGGTCATTTAGTGACAGGTCATGTAGACGATAAGGCTAAAGTAATCAAAAAAAAAGACTTGTCGGAATATGTGTTGTTTCAAATTCAGCCGCCGCTTGAACTGATGAAATATATTGCAAAAAAAGGTTCCGTTTGCATAGACGGTGTTAGTCTAACTGTAAATGCTACTTATGAAAGTTTTTTTGAATTATTATTAATACCTCACACTCTTGAGGTTACTACTCTTAGGTATCTAGAAGAGTCTAATTCGGTTAATTTGGAAATTGATCTGATTGCAAGGTATTTAGAGAAATTAGCATCTGGTCGCGTTCAGTAAGTCTGGAACTATTTTTATGAAACTTAATTCAACTGAAGAATTAATTAGCGATATCAAGCAAGGAAAAATGATCATCGTCATGGACGATGAGGATCGTGAGAATGAAGGTGATTTCATTATTGCAGCTGAATTCTGCACAGCTCAACATGTGAATTTTATGGCAAAAAACGGCAGGGGCCTAATTTGTTTAACTTTAACAGAAGAGAGGTGCCAGCGACTAAATATTCCTTTGATGGTGAGAGGCTCAATGGATGTGCACTCTACTAATTTTACTGTGTCTATAGAAGCCTCAAGTGGCGTAACTACAGGAATATCGGCCGCGGATCGAGCAAGAACTATTAGCAGTGCTATTAAAGCAGATGCGAAACCATCAGACTTAAGACAACCTGGTCATATTTTTCCTTTGATGGCACAACCAGGAGGAGTTTTGACTAGAGCAGGGCACACAGAGGCCGGTTGTGACTTTGCTAAGTGTGCTGATCTAGAACCAGCGTCGGTTATCGTTGAAATATTGAATGACGATGGAACAATGGCACGACGACCAGACTTAGAAAAAATTGCCAAGAAATTCAACCTTAAAATTGGAACGATAGCGGACTTAATTCAGTTTAGAGTGAAAAATGAGCGGACAATATCTCGACTTGGTTCAATTAAATTAGATATTTTGAATGAGCCGTTTGAGCTGATAACTTTTACAGATTCACTTAATGAGGGCACACATTTTGCCTTAGTTAAAGGGAATATTAGCCCAGTTGTACCAGTCCATGTTAGAGTTCAAACCCAAAGTAGATTGGGCGATCTCGCATACCTTGTTGAGAAAAGTTCAAGAACCTATATAGATAAAGTAATTGAGTTTATTTCAAAAGAAGAATCTGGAGTATTGGTTATGTTGGCAAATTATGGCAAGTCTGATGACGTGCTTAACATGTTAGAAGATAATAGCTCAATAGTTAACCCATCAAAGTCAGATGATAGTTTACCCATGGATTGGAGAAAAATCGGTACAGGTAGTCAAATATTAAGAGACTTGGGTGTAAGAAAAATGAAGGTTATTGGCCAAAAACATAAATATCATGCTATATCTGGATTTGGTTTAGAAGTTATTGAACATATACAGTTAGGAAAAAAAACGAATGGAATCAAGTAAAATAACTCATAGTATTGCTGATATACAACAGGAGATAAAAGTCGAGATAATTTCGTCTAGATATAATAATGAAGTTGTGGCAATGTTAAAAAATAGTTGTATCAGTAACCTAAATAAAATTGATGACAAGTTTATAAAAGTTAGCGATCATGATGTGCCCGGTGCGTACGAGATTCCGGTTTTAGCCAAAAATTTGATTCTTAGAAGGCAGCCCGATGTAATTATTGCATTGGGTGCGATTATAAGGGGCGAAACTGCACACTTTGAGATTGTTGCAAATAGTTGTTCTATTTCCTTATGTTCGCTTTCAACAAGCTATGGCCTACCTATAATCTTTGGCGTTCTGACTGTGGAGAATATGGAGCAAGCAATTTACAGAGCAGATCCAAATAAAGGAGATAAAGGCGGCGAGGCTGCTTATACTGCTATCGAAATGGTTCAAAAAATCAGAACCTTTTGACGTGACTTCCATTATTTTCAAGAAAGTGCTTTCTCGCCGATTGGCAGTACAAGCCTTGTATCAATGGCAGCTAAACGAACAACCGATTGATAAAATTATAGAAGAATTTAAAAGTTCTAAATTGTATACAAATATTGATGCGGAATATTTTGCTTATTTATTAACAAACATTGATTCCAAATTCGAGGAGTTAAAGAAAATGATAGAGAAGGCAAGTAATTTATCTTGGGGGCGAATACAGCCTGTCGAGAAAGGTGTTATATTAATTGGCGTTTTGGAACTTCAATCTGGTATTCTTGACCCTCATATTACGATTAATGAGTGTGTGGAGTTAAGTAAACACTTTGGATCCGAAGATGGCTATAAGTTTATAAATGGAGTTTTAGATTCAATAAAATCAAATTTATAATCCTAAAAATGCGTAGATTATGAAAGAAAAAGAATTAATCAATGAATTTTTTATCCCTTTTCACGGCTTGAGTCTTCCAAAGGACGTATATAAAGGGATTGGCGATGATGCTGCAGTAGTATCGGTTGGTGGAGAGCTTCTAGCAGTAAGTGTCGACACGATGACAGAAGGAGTACATTTTTATTCCGGAATCGATCCGGATGATCTAGGATATCGATCTATAGCGACTGCCATAAGTGATATGGCTGCAATGTGTGCTACCCCTAGATACGTTACCTTGTCTTTATCAATACAATCCATTGAAAAAAATTGGATGGAGAAGTTTATTGAAGGAGTTAAAGCTTGTATTGCTCAATGTGATTGTTATCTAGTTGGAGGTGATACGGTAAAAGGCGCTCTGTCAATTGGGGTACAAGTAATAGGAATTTGTGGATCTAAACCTATTTATAGGAGTGGAGCCAAAGAAAATGACTTAGTTGCGGTTACTGGTTTCTTGGGAGGCGCTAAAACCGCACTTCAATTCCTCGGGCGTAGCGGCGAACCTAGTCCTGATATAAAATATGTGTTGGGTAGATATCATAGGCCTTCACCGAGAATTCAGTTGGCAAAGAAATTGAATAAATATATGAATTCAGCCATCGATATATCAGATGGACTTGTTACTGATATTGGAGAGATAGCTAGCCAAAGCAAAAAGAAAATAAACCTAATTAAAGAGAGTGTTCCAATTGATCCAAAAATTTCAGCTTTAGTGACGAAAGATACGGCAACCGAAAATGCTTTAGCTGGAGGTGATGATTACGAAATAGCTTTTACGTTTAATAGCGAACATTTGGATAAAATTGATAAAATCGGCAGAGAAGCAAATATTCCTATTACAGTTATTGGAACGGTTGAAAAAGGGCATGGAGTCAGCGTTTTGAGTGAATCAGGTGGAGTATTCAATCATTATGCATTGCAAGGTTTTGATCACTTTAAGTCAAGAGCGTAGCAATGAGACTAGATCTAAAAAAAAGTGAAGAATTTAAATCACGACTTATAAAATTAGAATTATTAGTTGGAACGCGGATTAGTTTGGATAGCTTGTCGTCAGCAGAAGCGCTCTCTAACTTGTCTTTTGATTGGTTTTTTGTTGATATGGAGCATACTGAAATCCCTGAACATCGACTAGGTTCCATCTTGCTGGCACTAAGCGATAAACCTTGTTTAGTAAGAGTTTCAAAAAATGAGGATATTTTTATAAAAAAAGCAATGGACGCGGGTGCATCAGGAGTAATCATCCCTAAGGTAAGTAGCAAAGAAGATGCAGAGCGAGCGGTCCGATCATTTAAAATGCCGCCTTTAGGAATAAGAGGGATAGGTTTGACTCGTAGTAATAATTTCGGGGATAGATTAGATAGCTATTTAGAAAATATTGATAAAAGCTCATTACTTGTTGCGCAAATAGAAGACTTTGAAGGCGTTGAAAATATTGACTCTATATTAGATGTAAAAGGAATCGATGCTTTGTTTATAGGGCCTTATGATCTCTCCATTAGTTTGGGTGTCGCTAATAAATTGGATAGTGATAAAATTAAAGTATCATTTGATAAAATTGCTAAGGCATGCAAAGCGAAATGCAGACCTCTGGGAATATTTGAATCAAACGAAAACCGTATGGCAAAATTAAAAAACTCTGGCTTTACTTTTTTTTGCATGTCCAGCGATATAAGTTTTTTGACTAACGAAGCAAAGAATAATTTATTCAATTTAAAGGATAAGTTCAAAAAATGAATCAACTTCATAGACTAAAAAAAATTAGTAGCTCCTCTTTGGCGGATGCTGATAAATCTATTAGGTGTTTAAATCACGATATCGTTCGGTTCAACGGCAATAAAAATATGGTTGGTCAGGCTAGAGTTGTTCAAGTTCATAATGACTTTCTTGGAGTTCTGGCTACTATCATTGATGCAAAAGAGGGAGAAGTGTTAGTAGTAAATGCGTCAGCAACTTACGATGCGGTTCTTGGCGGACTGTTTTCTACAGAAGCAGAAAGAAGAGGCTTAGCAGGGATAGTGATAGATGGCCTAGTTCGAGATTTAGATCATATTAAGACTCTTGAGATACCGGTTTATGCAAAAGGGAGCCGATCTTCTGCGGGTTCAACAAATGTTATTCCGCCCACTAAAAATGAAGTGTTTTGTGGAGGTGTGCGGGTGACCAACGGCGATATTTTGGTGGGAGACGGTGATGGAGTTGTGGTTATTGAGCCGAGCGAACTGAATGAAACGATTGATAAAGCCTCTGAAATTGAAAAAAAAGAAGCACTCATTTTAGAGAAGCTTAATAAAGGAGTTAACCTATCAAGCTTGCTGAATGTTGAAGAGCATATAAAGCATTTAGAAGAGAAGAAAAAAAGTAGCTTAAGGTTTGTTGTTGATGAGTGATAACGTGAGACCGCAACATACTGGAGCAGAGCTTTTACTGCGAAGTTTAGAAAAAGAAGGTATTGATACCTGTTTTGCAAATCCTGGAACATCGGAAATGCATTTAGTTACAGCTATTGGAAAATCCTCCGTAATGCGCCCAATTCTCTGCTTGTTCGAAGGGGTAGTTACCGCTGCTGCAGACGGTTTTTGGCGCATGAAGCGCTATCCAGCAGCAACATTACTTCACCTTGGTCCTGGTTATGCAAACGGAATGGCAAATTTACATAACGCGAAAAAAGCTGTTTCCGGATTAGTAAACATAGTCGGAGATCATGCTGAATGGCATCTTGAGTTTGATGCTCCCCTTACTTCAGATTTAGAAGGTCATGTTAAGTTACATTCAGATTGGTTTAATAAGTCAACCGGTCCTTCTAATCTTGGACAATTAGGAACGCTTTCATGTCTAGAAGCTAAAAGCGGTTGGGGAAAGATTGCCTCCATCATAGTGCCGGCTAATCACTCGTGGGAGACTGGCAAAGAGTTAGAACAACCATCGGTTTCAACGAGTAGTTTACGACCAGTGGATGATTCTATTTTAAATAATACCGCAAGATCTTTAAGATTAAATAAAAAAAGGGCTTTGTTACTTGGTAATCAGGGACTGTCCCAAAAATCTGTTGAATATGCGAGCGCAATTGCGAAGGCGACGGAAGCTGATTTGTTGTGCGAGACATTCTTCCCTAGATTGTATAGAGGTGCTGGTGAGGTAAAAATTAATAGAATTCCTTATTTCGCTGAGGTGGCGATCGATTTTCTTGCAAGCTACGATCAGATACTCTTAGTTGGTGCAAAAGAACCTGTCGGTTTTTTCGCCTACCCTGATATTCCCAGCAAATTAACCCCATCCTCATGCTCAATAATTAAAGTTGCCTCAAAACATGAAGATGTAGAACAAGCCGTGCAGGACCTTTATGAGGACTTATCTTTAAAAAGCAGGCCCAGAGTAGATTATAGCCAGGGCGATAGAATCAATAGTATTACTCTTGACGAAATCAGTGTATCGCAAATTATCTCGGAGTTTTTACCGGAAAATTCTATTATTTCTGATGAAGGAATAACTTGTAGTGCATCGCTATATGCCCAGACAGAAACAGCAGCACCTCATGATTGGCTTTGTTTGACGGGAGGATCAATTGGGCAAGGTCTCCCTCTGGGTTTTGGAGCAGCAATTGCTTGTCCTGACCGAAAAGTAATAACCTTTCAAGCAGATGGTAGTGCCATGTATACGATCCAGACACTATGGAGTATGGCTCGCGAAAATTCAGATATTACAGTCATATTATTGAATAATAGTAGTTATGCAATCCTTAATATAGAGTTGGATAGGCTCAAAACCGGGGCTAGAAATGAAAAAATTCTTTCAATGCTCAATATTGATAATCCTATGATTGATTGGGTTGAAATATCAAAAGGAATGGGTGTAGAAGCGTCAAGGTCTACGAATGTGAAAGAATTTCGTGATCAGTTCTTCAGCGCAATGAAACAAAAAGGACCTCGTTTGATTGAGGTCATAATCGAAAGAAATATTTTAATAAAATAGCTCTATCCGCTTAAATTTTTAAATATTTCTATGAGCACTGAGCGTGATAATTCTTTACAGCTCCTTTGTTGCGAATCAGAAGGGATAGGAATCGGAAGAATAAAAGCAAACAGGTGAGATTTTCCACTAGCCGCAGCAGTGTTATAACTTAACAATTTTTTTCTGGCCACATGCCATATTTCTGCTTGAATATTTGATTGGTCTTTTTGACTGGTGTATCCATAACATCCCCCACCATATAAGCCGAGGGTGCATGACATGGCGCCGACTTTATCTGAATAATCGATCCTGCCAGAAACCCATATTATATAATCAACCCCTAGAGCATTCATCTTTTTCTGCAATAGTTTGTTTTGCAGGATATCAATTGATGGCTCAACATTTACGGTGGCCTCGTCTGACTCAAAAAAAGGAAATGTGTGGTCTCTGAATTCTTTATCACTGATAATAATAAAATTTTTCTCCCGCAGTTCTTTTGTTAAACACGTTATAAAGAAATCTTCTTTGGCTTGAAAAATACCTCTGTCTGTTTTTTTTATTATTGCTATTTTAGAGACATTATTGACCTTTTTCTCAACAGATGGGCTTAAATTAGGATATTGTTTCATACAACCAGCGATAAACATAATGAGGGATAAAGTAAAGAATAAATTAGACTTCATTAGCAAGCTTCAGTAGTTTAATTTCTAGTTTTGATGCAATATTTCTAATACACTGCGACAATAGTTCTGAGATGACTTGGTTTTCATTTTTATTTAATTTAGGTGTTCTGGAATATGCCAAAATATTGTGATTTATGGTATGTTCTTTAGTCGTAATTAAAACCATATACTTAAGACGACATTCATAACTGGTTAGACCGCTCTCCGAAGGCTTAGACAGTTCAATATTTGTTAATTCAGGTGTTATTATAATATCTGGTGTATAGCTATGCGATAACTCATCTGTTCGCACGTGGGCAAATAATTTTTTTGTAATTTTTTTAAATAGAAACGATTGAGCAGTGCCTATATCCACTAACAGTGATTGCTGATGGGGATGTCGATATGTAAAATTTGCAAATTCTGGCGTTATCCTTAAAAAAATTCGTTTTTCAAACAAACTTGAAACCTGGCTAGGTATATCTAGGTTAATGGCGATAGACTGATTCATACAGCTTGTAGTGTACATAGCAACCAATATGATAAATGATAATTCTTTCGTTTTAATCATGATGCTTTCAACGGAATGAATTTAGGCCTACGAAAGTTCCGCCATTTAGTTTACAGAGTTTGCGCATCAAAGAAGCAAACTTAATTCCCGTATGTTGGAAATCTGTAGGTTGTGCTCTCATGACTGGAAAACCTATGGCGTGTATTCTGACGAGGGGCTCCTTGTTTTTATTTTTCCGATTAATTTTGGTTACATAATCTACAACTTCCCTAATTGATTTGCCGGTAAATTCATCTCCGTAAACATAGAGGCTAATTCTTCTGTTTGGTTCATAGAACGCTTCTATCGCTGTTGTAATTCCCTCAGCAGGACTAGAATTAGAAAACTCATTCCAGTTAGCTAATTTTTCGACTATCTTTTTTCTGAGCTCCGGCGTGTCTGGAATCCACCGATCTTGATAATCTGAGAACATATATGAGCCCATATCATTTAATATTTGCACGCCCTTAACACTTGGATAGACTACTAAAGTATCTTCAATTTGCTTTATCACCTTTGTCCAGGCATATCTAAACATACTGCCAGACGTGTCAATAATAAAAATAATATAGCGGGAAGTTTTAGCCACCAGGCTATCCATTGGCAGCAAA
>NHDW01000004.1 GCA_002170535.1 Methylococcaceae bacterium TMED69 | reverse complement strand
GGAATGGGATGTTTTGATCCTTCCAATATACTCACCGATAATACCTAAAAATAAAAAGTTGAATGCAAAATTCAATAAAATCAAAACAATTATCGCGACGACTCCTTCTTGAAATTCTTTACCCAGAATGAATTTGAGTACAATAAAATAAACCGAAAGGGAGACAGCAAGAAATGCGATAGCCAATGAACAAAAAAACGAAAAACGTAGTGGCAATGTTGAGCCATCGAGCAGGCCATCAATCGCATATTTAAAATAGCGCACTAGATTAAATTTTGTACCACCCCGTAAGCGAGCGCGACGATTATAAACAATACCTTTTGTCTTAAATCCTAGGTCTTCAATCATGCCAGCCAGATAGGGATAAAAATAATCACGGTCTATGATTTCATCAATAACCCGGCGGTCGATCAACCAGGCACCGGACTCAACTTTTCGAGCGCGCCCAACCATCGCTGTTTCGATTCGCTTATAAGCTTTTCTTAATACTTTATAAAGAAATCCTTCTTGCCGTTTGGCTCGGCTACCAAATACAATCTTAGTACCATTTCGCCATTCGCTCAATAAATTTAAAACAAGCTCGGGCGGATCTTGTAAGTCGCAATCAAATACTGCTAACGCAGCCCAGTCAGCCGGAGCATTGAGAATACCTGTGTAGATTGATTTCATAACTCCGAAGTTTGACGTATATCTTAGCGCAAAGACATTTTCATTTTCTTCTACTAAACGTCGCATGATTTGAAATGAATCGTCTTCGCTGTCATTGTCCAAAAATAAAAATTCGTGCTCAAATCCTGTTTCGTTTTTTTTGAAGATGTTCGTGAACTCATTAAAGAATATTTCGATGTTCTCAGCCTCATTGTAAACTGGACAAATGATGCCGATTTTTTGTTTGATTTTCATCTATTTTATCTTCTTTGGTAAAGGCGATATTGGTAATGTTTGGGTTTGGAACTTTGGGTTTGGAGAAGATCAAAATCTTTTCCTATAATTTTCTCGATGAATTGAGTTTTTCCCTCTAGCGCATTTGGTAGATAGTTATCGACAACAGGCTTATAGTCAGACTCTTTGGCAATGTACTGGACAAGCAAGTAGTCAACATCATAAATACCTACCGGAAAGGCGAAAAAAACCGTGTTCTTTAAATTTACAAGAGCTGGCATCGCGGATGAATGGGCCGAAATTTTTAAAGCTCCTGCTGCATCCAAATCTTTAAGCGTCGCAGCAATTTCATCGAGGTTTTTCGTCTGCGTGGAGACAGGTACAAACGGATTAGCAGCTTCAAACGCTTGCCCCCCAGACCAAGATTTATTGCTTAACAGTAAATTCCAAACGAACACAAGTAAAAGAGCCATAATGACGATTGAATTTTTTGATTTACTTCGTCCACTTCTTGTAATCCATTTGTTTATTGACACCAGACCAATAGCACCGCCAGCTATCAGAAAAGGAACGTACATCATATGATAATGCGTTGTAAAGCCAATTTTTTCAGCCCCGCCAACCGAGACTAAGAAGTTTGGAATAACGGTCAAGACGCATAATAGCCCAAACCGTAAGTTGAACATTGATAAAATACTGAAAGGCAACACAGTCAGAAAAAGCATTACTGAGTCGGTGAAATATTTACTTGAAGGATCAAAAAAATTTGTAACATTACGGAAGATAGCTGTCAGGCTGGTAGTCGCAGCATAGGGACTGTCATAGTACAAATTGGTGTAAAACAACACCCACATTAGCGGAATAACCGCAAGCACACCGAATTGAAATAATTGTGCGCGGTTTTTGACCAAGGGCCCCCAATATAAAATAATAAGACCGATAAAATAGCAGCCTACCATAAGAGAAGTACGTTCCGAAATTAAGCAGCCAGCAATTGCACTTAACCACATCAAACCCGAAATGGCTCTATGCGAGTTAGGGTTTATTAATAAGGTAAAAGATGTAAAAATAAGAAGAGTCTGAGTTCCAAGGAATAGCCTGTCAAAGTATAATTGTCCAAATAGCGCGTTATTCCAAGGCACCCAATTGAAGGCGCAAATCAGAAAAAGAATTCCTAGCAGAGCGTTATCACTTTTTCTTGCTACCCAATAAGCTGGTGCCACTATGGAAAATGTCATACTTGCAACTACTGCGCTGATCGCCACAGTAGTTGCCTCTGCTCCCATTATTATGGGAACTACCACGGGATAAGCTATTAAGTATGCATGCCATTGAAAAAATGATGTTTCTGAGTGTACCGAAGAAAACGTTGAGTTTTCAAAATCGGCTACATTTGTTGGCAAAAGAGGGAGTAAATCGTAAATAGAGGAAAAAATTGAGCTGACCAGCCCATTACCCTTCGCAACATTTTGTAGTAATTGAACCATTCCTGCACTGTCAATGTCATGCAGTGGAAAGGCAGCTTTCGTGAAGTAGGAATAAAAACAGAAAAATAAGTAGCAAAAAATCAAACTAAAACTGAGCTCTATACCTCGATTTACGATTCGTGTTTGAAAATCACGAGGATGTAAGGACATCATTGGAATACTCTCATTTGCCTAACACCTTCTTCAATCGGAATCATAGGACTCCAATTAAGATTCTTTTTGATGTGTGTTAGATCTACGTTAAACCAAGCCGCTCCCTGATCAGATGTTGTCACCTCCCCCCACCTTAGCAGCCTGCTGTCGGCTTTAAAAGTTTTACACGCTATCTGTCCGATTTCCCTTAACGTATAAGTTTTACCCGACGCTAAATTTAAAAGTTCAAAAGCCGGCCCATTATGCCGATCCAATAAGGCAATGATCGCACCGACTACATCGCTAATGAAAAGAAAATCCTTTGATTGATGACCGTCCGAAAGAGACATGGGTTCACCGTTTGCCAGACCTTTTATAATCGAAGGAAAAAATTTTGCACTATCCTCGAGCGGACCATAGGAGTTAAACAGGCGAAAGTAAGACAATGCCATCTTGCTATCTGAACATATCGTTTGGACGGCGAGCCCCCCCTCTAGTTTGGTTTTGCCATACAAGCAGACCGGATTAGTCGGTTGCGCTTCGGTAACAGTATTTTGGATATCTCCATATTCACGCGCGGTGCCTAAATAAACGAAACGCGCACAGCCACAATCGGCTGCATGCTGCGCTAAATTTTTAGTTGCCTCAACGTTCAACTTATGGGCTAAATTGGCATCGTTTTCTCTGGACTGCACGGCATAGGCAGCTAGATGTAAAACAATTTCAATTTTCTCATTTTGGAAAATTTTTTTTAAAACCTGAGAATTTAAAAGATCGCCTTGAAAGAAATTAAGGGTGCTTCGGCTAATTCGAACTGACCGGTTAGCTATATTGTTTTCATCTAGTGTTTGAACACGATGTGGCCATCCGCTTTGTCTCGTGAGACCAATCACAATGTGGCCCCTTTGAGCTAATGCAATACAGACATGCGCGCCAATAAATCCCGATGCACCGGTGACGAGAATATTCATCTGATCGGAAGGAGTTGTTGGAGATGTGCGGCCTCATAGTATTCAATAAATAAAGCCCCAACTTCGTCTCTCATTTTACTCGGAAGTCTTCGTTGTTGCATCTACTACTCCTTATTATTTAACCGAAAGTTTAGCATGGAAATTAATTTGTTGATCGATAAGGGAACTAAGCTCAACCTCGTCGTCACCAGCTAAGTAACAAGCCACCAGTGCTTCTAAAGTGTCTTCGATTTTCCAAATAGGGTACCATCCCAATTTTAGATTGGCCTTGCTAATATCGAGAGCCAATTGTTGATGCTCGCTCCCATGAATGAGAGGCTGATAAGAAATGTCCGCCTTCGATTCACAAAGTTGATTTAGTGTATCTATCAGTTGCTGTACGGAAAGATTTTGTTGCGGTAATGGTCCAAAATTCCAAGCATTCGAATACTGCTCAGGCGAATCATAAAGTTTTTCGGCAAGCAATAAGTACCCTCCTAGACATTCCAGAATATTCTGCCAAGGGCGCGTCGCGGTCGGGTTTCTTACTTGCAGTGGGGATTTTTCTTCAAGGGAACGAAAAAAATCTGGTATAAGCCTGTGCCGCGCCCAATCGCAGCCACCAATCACATTACCGGCCCTTGCAGTAGCCAGCCCGTGCCAGGGCGCACTACTTTCAAGCTTAGAAAAATAAGACTTTCTGAATGAGCTTACTACGAGTTCGGCACATGCCTTGCTGTTGCTATATGGGTCGGAGCCTCCCAAACGATCGACCTCGCGATATGGCCATTCCCATTCATTGTTTTCATAACATTTATCCGATGTGACTACAATAATTGCACACTGCTTAGAAAGATTGCGGCTAATATCTAGCAAATTGACGGTGCCTTGAATGTTGACCTCAAATGTTTTGACAGGATTGGTGTACGATTCTAATACGAGTGGTTGGGCCGCAAGGTGAAAAATAACATCTGGGTCACTAGTCTTAATGCATTGTGCCAATTTTAATCTATCGACCACGTCACCAATTGTATGTGACGAAAGATAGCTGTTCACATTTGCTTGATCAAACAAGCTTTTTGGCTGCTCAGGAGAAAGCGCGTAGCCGTGAACGTTGGCTCCCATTTTCGCGAGCCAAATAGTTAACCAACTTCCTTTAAAGCCGGTATGGCCCGTAACAAAAACTGATTTGGCCCTCCAAAAATCAGAATTTATAGCCATGCTAACCTAGCCACGGTCGATGTTGATTTTCGCACATTTTGTTCAAGAGTTCCCAATCACGATAAGTGTCCATGCACTGCCAGAAATTGTTGTGCAGGTAAACGCTGAGTTCGTTCTCTGCAGCCAAACGTTCCAAAGGATCGCGCTCCCAAATGGTCTGATCACCACCGATATAGTCAATCACCGACTGTTTTAGAACAAAAAAACCCCCGTTTATCCAGCCGTCCTCCGCTTCAGGCTTTTCCATAAATGATGACACTCTATTGTTTGGACCAAGGCTCAGAAGCCCAAACCTACCAACTGGCCTTACAGCGGTAACGCTTGCCTTCGAACCAGAGGAATTGTGCTGTTCTATTAATGAAGGAATATCCACATCGCTTACAGCATCGCCATAAGTCAAACAAAAATCATCATCGTCAAGGTACTTTGCTACTCTCTTAATACGTCCACCGGTCATTGTGTTAAGACCAGTCTGCACGAGGGTAATTTTCCAATCTTCTTCGCAGGGGTTTACGAATGATACTTTCTCAGAGCCCAGATCGACTATCAGATCTGAATTTCGCTCTCTGTAATTCCGAAAATAATCAGCGATCATATGTCCTTTGTAACCAAGGCAGACAATGAAATCTTTAAGCCCGAACCGAGCGTAGGATGCCATGATGTGCCAAATTATCGGACGATCGTCAATTTCAACCATCGGTTTCGGTTTATCGTTAGATACTTCACGAATTCGGGTCCCCCGTCCGCCAGCTAAAATTACTACTTTCATAACTTTTTACCTCATTATAGCTTTTCCAGCTTTTCCTTATGATGCCCAGTCCGCAGGCAGGAAGGTTACGAATTTCATAGCTAAATATACCAAAAGAGCACCCAGTATGTCGATTATGATCTTTGCAAATAGGGGGCTCCAACCGATTTGGGTCAGGAGTTGTAAACATAGTGCCGTAAAAAAAAAATGAACTAAAATCATTGCATAAAAGCTTGTGAGTTGAGCCTTTAATCCTCGCTTTTTTTTCTGCGGAAAAGTAAACTGCGCGTGCATAAGAAACGCGAATATCGAACTTATGGTGCGGGCAACACCCAACGCAACCACGAGTGAACCGGTCAAACCTAAGGCAAGGACGGAAAAGAAAATAATGTTGTCCAAAGCAAACGCTAAGCCCTGAATGCCTATATAAGAGGCTAATTCTATGGGTTTAATTTTTTTCTGGTTCATACAGTGGCGACTCCGTAGACCCGCCTCAACTTGCCTGAATGCAATACGTCAATAAAAACATATTAAGTAATCTCACTTATTTTTACCTTTGTTGTACGAGCTAAGTTGCCGGAACATTTTCTGTCTGGGCCTGCGCGGTATCGAAGCAATGTCGTTACCTAAAAATGCCAATATTAGTTGCAATCCCATTAGTATAGGAAGTGCCGCTAACATAACAGTGCCTGCAGGCGTCACCTCGTTGACGCGTGCCGAGTCATACCAACTATAACCTCCAAAACCTGCGCCAAATAGGAACAACAAAACACCTAACGGTAACTCAATTGATGCTAACGACAAGTCACGCAGATAATAGTTATAAAAAATACGCTTAAAAAAATTCCGGATATGTTTAAATAGGAATTCACCTATGATATTCGATATCTTAATATTGCTTACTTCTTCTCCATATTTCGCACTCATTGGAACATCAATGACGACTGCCCGTAATGTGTTGAGACGAAAAAGAATGTCTGTTTCGAAAAAGTAGCGCTCACTAATTTTTGCAAACGGCAGTTGCTTGGCAACGTCGGCATGAATTGCGGTAAAGCCATTAGTAGGGTCGAATAAATTCCAATAGCCAGTTGATAACTTTGCCATCAATGACAGCACCGCGTTACCAAATAAACGCAATTTTGGCATAATACGAATCTCCTCGAGATCAAAAAACCGATTCCCTTTTGTATAATCAGCTTCACCTATAATAATAGGAGAAATAAAATCGGGGATAAGCAACGGATCCATCTGACCATCACCATCAACTTTTACGATTACATCCGCTCCGTCGAAAATAGCAGCCTTATACCCGGTAATCACAGCGCCACCAACGCCTAAATTTTTGCTATGGAATATAACTTTCGCTCTTGGGTCAGTCACATTTTTGTTTACCATTTTACCCGAGCCATCCGGACATGCATCATCGATGACATAAATGCGCCAAACGCCGGAAGGAATAGCAGAGATAACATTAACAATTTGCTTAGTTACTTTAAAGCAAGGAATAACAACAGCTACTTGAACATCCTGAAATAAATTATCAGTTAAGTTTTTAGTCATTGTTTTAGAGAAACCTCAGTGATGAGGATGGGGGTATCAGTATGACCGGTGGCATAAACAGTTCCAAATGTTGCGTTCCGTGGCGCGACGGTTTCAATAATTTGAGTAGTTTCAGAGGGTGTACATTCAAAGACATATATATCCGTGGATATGAATCTGCTTTTTGAATCTAACCAATTAACCTGTACTCTACCTTGACTTGGCTGACTGCCACACTTTGCTGTCACGCTATTTTGATAGTGACGTCCAGGCTGCACTACCACAGTTTGAGATGCGGGAACCGACACAGATACTTCAATCTGTCCTGACGCCTCATTTAGTTTAGCGCCAGCTGAAAGCTTCCAGCCATCCAAACTAGAAAAATCAGAATTTTTTAATAGTTCGGTTTGAAATCGATAGGAGCTATTTAATTTGCGCACAGCAATATTGTTAATCTTAATAATTTTTTGTGTTGCGTTTTCAATCAGTTCACGTTTCTCAATTGTCGCCCAATAGTCGTCAAGAATAACATAGTCAGAACCATACTCCATCATAAGCTGCGCGATATCCTCTGAAGTTTTTGTTTCAGAAACTCTCCTTTGAAAACGATGATTATACCAATTGGGATAAAGGGCATCTGAATTCAGTCCTGCGGCTAAGGGAGATGAAAACACTACGACGGGTGAACCTGAGGGATTGAGTTTATTCACTAACTCAACTGCATTTCTGATAGGCACTCTGCTATTAAGATAAACTTCTCGCCCCAATTTACTCGCCAAAGGCTGAACTGATAATTGACCAAAACTAGTGCCGGATTTAAAAAACACAATATTTAACAGAATTACCGACCACATAATAAAATATACAAATCTTTTGAGTCTAACGGAATCAGTATCCCAAACTGACAGCGCTACACCTACGCCTGCAGCAACCCAAGCGAAAGCAGGAAAGATATATCGCAAATAAGCCGTCGACTGAAAAGTTAACGCGACGGATAGCATTGCGACCGAAAATAAAATAAATCCCCTGCGCTGGCGAATGGCCAGGAGGGTCAGTAAGGCAGGTACAAACAGTAAGATCCACTGAAAACCCGCTGCACCCATTCTGCTTTCTAAGAATTTCTGTGAATGAAACGTTACTTGATACAACACATCCCAAGTTAAACCTTTAGCAAAGATTCCTGATTGATCGAAGGCTACCGCAGGATAAAGGGAGGATTGAAAAATATGATTGAAAAATGGGAAAACCGGATTCCCTGTTAAATACCAAGCGGTCATGTAAGGAATTGAACCGATAGTCATAAGCAGAGCTAAACCTAACAATATGGCACCTGTTAACTCAGACTTGACCCATAACCGACAATGCCATACCAATACTATGAACAGCGCGGGCAAGATTGTAAAAGTTACCGCCTTCGCAGCAAGTGCGCCACCCAGAAAAATACCGGCTAGAAGAATATTAATTGCTCGTTCGCCATTTGACTGCCCTATCTTAAATACGCTCAGTGAACCTCCGACAATAAACGCGGCCCAGATGCCTTCAATAAACAAACTGCTGCTTTCAGTAAAAGTCAACGGAGTGCTTAGAAATAAGAGCACTGACCATCGTGCTGCTTTCTCTCCTGCCCCAGCCCACAATGCAAGATCACGAATCAACCAGCTTAAGATGAAAATGAACCCAACATTTATTAGACGTGCAGCTTGCTCACCCGCCAACATATAACCAAGAGAAAAGAGCCAGTCGCCGAGTGCTGGCATAACAGCCCAAACATAAGTCTCTGCATTAAAACCCCACTCATGCCGCAAGACTAAATGTCCTGGAATAAAAAGATGCATGGCTAGCGCGTCGTGTCCAACCTCTGGCATAAGAGATACTGTGAAATGAACTAGGCCAATTAATACAATAGCTAAGTCCAAATATTTTGTTTCAGCTGACGCATTTAGATGCTTATGAAGCGATTGAATCGCTGAAAGTATTAAGCGCCAGCCCAGCAGCACAGGCACTGTTAGTGCAACACCATATACTCCGGGATAATTGATAGGATAATGCGCTGCCAGACCGACTACAGTTCCGTAAAGACACGCACCTACTAAAAATGCGGAAGTACCTGTTACTTTAGTGACGTTAGTGCGAAGCAGCCGAAGAAAAGATATACCAAGCAGATAGCTGGCAATAGCGATCCATATTGTTACAAATACAGGCCAAATCGCACCAGCAAGGATTACAACGGTACTAGCAATACCCACTCCAATAGCATAAATATTTAAATTGAACTGTTTTGATATCTGATTCACTATAAATCCACCAAACAGTAACGCAGATGCGCCGCCCATCAAGAAAATTACGTACTGATGCAAACGCTCCCAGCCAACAGAGGAAATGAGTAATGGGGTTGTTTGCAAAAAACCCCATGTTGTTATGACGGCACAGATAGCTAATAACAAACCAATGAGTTTTGAAGTCAAGAAAGTAGAAGGAGTTTTGGCTACAGGTCGATTAAGCATTACACTTGCTTACGACAAAAATATAATTCGGTATTCATTATTCCCAACGACTTATAATCTTCTCGTTCATAAATAACTTCAAAGCCAATCTCAGCCAAAAAAACTTCAAGGTCTCTTCCATAAGCACGATATGCGAGCACACCGGTGCCCTCAGGACTATTAGTATCCCCATGATATTCTGGTTCGAGAAGGTGGATATCTTTAGCAGGATCACCTGGATCGGTAATCTGCACACGAGTAACGGTATTTTCCCATGACCGGTCATGGGGAACGGTGAAGAGATATATGCCTCCTGGTTTTAAAACTCGATAAATCTCACGATGTGCACGATCATCGAGGCGGACATGTTCCATAACATCACTGGTAATTATAATATCTAGAGAAGCATCGGGGAAAGTGAGGCATTCTAAATTTTGATTTGTTACGCCTTTTGACAATCTCTTTCCAAGCTTTTTATCGGAACGGTATTGTGATAATTTGACATCAATCCATTTAGTTGTTTTTAATAGTTCAGGTAACGGGTAAGAGCAAGAGCCAAAGTAAAAGGGAGGTTGCGTATCGTAGACGCTTAGTCGCTTATCGTGAGCACGAGGAAGTATCGATAGCGAGGATGCCTCAATGCCCGTCAGTTCATTTATTGCGAGCAAAAGCCCTCGAGCAATCGACCGATAACGACTCGTTGTGTAGCAATGTTCGCAAATCAATGACTCCCGCCAGAGCGATACATCTTGATAAAAAAAACGAGCAGACTTACCACAAGCAATACAAGTCCCTGCAAAATATTTTTGACTCTGAAATACTGCAGGAAGACTAAACATTTCATCTTGATTAACTGGTTCCGGATCTCGATACCCATGTGGCACCCATTCTCCCCACTTGGCTTCATAGATTGCTTTATTTTTTTCAAATAACTTTTGGCGCTCATGTTGCTTTAATTGATCAAACGACGCTGATAGATGGTGATGAATAAATACATCTTCGGCGCAGACAATTCGCAGACCGAGTTGCTCTACTCGGCGGCAGTAGTCATCATCCTCAAAGAAGCCTCGACCAAAGGCTTCATCCAATGGTCCTACTCTTTCGTAGGTTGACCTCGGCATCATTACGCAGAAAAACGCGGCTGTTCTCAATGGATATGTTTGACCGATGTGCCTACGTGTATAAGCTAATGACTTGACCTGCATTTCATCCATATTTCCATAGTCAATATTAACTCTAGCCTCATTGCCAATATTATTTGTAACAGGACCAATAAGGCCGATGTTCTTATCAGTTTCGATATGTCTAATTAGAGTTCGAATCCAACCAAGAGTTACATATGTATCGTTATTAAGTAGTACCAGATAGTCGCCTGTTGCGACCTCCAATCCTTGATTGTTTGCAGCCGCAAAGCCTCGATTTTCACTATTCAAGATAAGGCTATTTTTTTTGTTACGCATAACCCAACTATTGAGGTAAGCTAGAGTTCCATCTTTTGACGCATTATCCACAACAATAATTTCAAGATTTTGGTACTGACTATGAAGTTCCAAACTTGAAAGACATTCTTTGGTTAGGTTCAGGTTATTGTAGGTTACAACAATAACACTCACTCTGGGGTCCCGGTTGCTTGACTCAGCATTTTTAATCAATGTTTCAGTACGATCTCGCCAGGTTTGGTGCTGTGCAAATGCCCTGCGCTTCCAGATTAGGTCTTCGGGTTCCGGTTGACTCAAAACATTTTTTAAAGAGTCTAAAAAAGCGTCTTTACCGGTAACTGAATAAACCAAGCCCTCAAATTGCGCCATTTCAGGCAAGTCAACGGCCACCACCGGCTTACCAGCACACATGTATTCATAAATCTTGACTGGGTTAGTTGCAAGAGTTAATGGGGTAACTTTGAATGGCAGCAGACATACATCGAATCCGTGTAAATAATAGGGTAATTCCTCGTAGGGCACCTCGCCCAAAAAGGTAATATTTTTAAACTTTGACAGCCTTGAGCTAGCATCAACAGTATCTGACCCAACCAACAGTACACAACAATCTGGGTGCTGTATCGCAACAGCCTCAATAAGATCCAGATCAAACCACTCGGCAATCGCCCCATAGTACCCAATGATACGTCGACCCTTTGGATCGCGATATGGATATGCGTAAGAAAAATGCACATAGTCAGCAGCATTACGAATCAGTATCGTCTGTTTGGCATGGGGAGAGACAGACTCTTTCAACCACGAGGATGTACAAATGGCTAGTTCCGCTTCAGCAAGCAACCGTTTTTCCAGCTGTAACAATGAATCTGAGATACTGCCAAAGCCCGCATGATGATCCATGCAGTCATAAATGAGACGACTGTTAGGCACCACAACAGCGATATCAAGCCAGAAGGGATGATCAACAAGTGAATTAATTTGTTTGCTTTCTGTCCAATTCAAAACCTCACCAAGGCTTTGTTTGAGCTGAGCAGCGGTTTCAAGATTTGGCTCGTCCATGTAAATTGAGGGAGCATTATTAGCAAATAACTTTATCTGGAAAAGCTGCTTCGATGTGTCCAAAGCCTCAACTTCAAAACCGGCACACTGATCATCAACCAATAAAGGAGAAATATAAAACACTCGCCGACCCGTTGCAGCCAGCGCCAATGCTATTTGTTGAGGACGCTGATGTCGGAAATGCCAATCTATAACGCCCCAGATTATATAATCCGGCTTGCCGTATTGCTGACTTTTTAGCTTTTCATCAGGCAACTGAAATGTTTTTTCAAACCTTAAATTACGATGAACACCTACAAAAAATTTACGCAAAAGTTGCTGGTGGTAGACTCTACTTACAAGTCCTTTAATAAGCCTCGGTATTGGTAAGCTATGATATTGATTGCGTAACGCCTGAATAAGTTTTTGTCGATCCTGTTTGGTAAGACCATGTCGCACCAGACGAGCACCAACCCGCAAAGGCCGAGTAAGCCTCCAAGAGGTACTGTTATATGCTTGTTGAACTCGCGCTTCTGATAAAGCTCGATCTACTAGCGCTTTATCCCTTTCCTCTCGCGCGCGATCTCTCTCGTGAGTACGCTCTTTTAATAACTGCATATAAATTGGTGGATTTTCATCCATTGGGCGTAATGCTAACTTATAGAATTCTGTTCGTGCATACTGCATCAACTCATCAAATAACCGATTCGCTTCTTCAAAAGTTTGTGCCGTATCAGACGGCTGAAATCGGGTAACAGAACGTTGGCGTGTCGCGATGATAAACTGCCTGTAAGAGGGTTCTGAAAAATCATATTGCGCGAGGATTTCGTTGAATCGTTCACTAATCGATACTATCAAATTTTTATAAAGTGGGTTGTCCCAAGCACAAATCACGAAGCCTAACAATTCGCGTAGCCAAGGAGTATGACCGTGTCCCACCGAATGGCAATACCAACCTTGATGTTCTAGTTGTGCTTGTGTATCTTTCAACGATGGTAGGCCATATTCGTGATGTTCCTGCAGCCAGTAGTAGTCAGATCCATAAATATTTCGATATTGTTGCTCTAACGCGAGGTCTAGCTGCGATGCGTCAAGCGTATCTGAATTTGGAAACCCGAGGACGATTACATCAGAGGAAAGTTCAGAAACTCGCTTTAAAAATACGTTTCGCCTGTCGGGAGGAACGTGTTCAAGAACATCTACCGCGACGACAGCAGAAAAAGATAGATCATTTAGATGTTCAGAAAAGATATCGCCTTTGATATGTTGTCCATCTTCGACTGAAATTAGCGGGTCAAGGTAAGTAATCTGTATATCTGGCAAAAAGGAGCCAAATAGACATTCGGGCCCACTGCCGACATCTAACATGCTTGCACCCTTATTCAGACCAGCATTTTGAAGTAGCTTGCTGCAGGCAAGGTAGCGGCTGTATTGATCGAAAATAATTTGTGTGGGCGTATTAATATCCAACTTTGACTCTCTAAATTCCATAATTAAAAATCACGCTCGAGGATAGTTCTTTAGTGTCATTCATTCGGTTAATTCTCTGAATTTATTACAGTAATAAGCGAATCTCGGTAGATGGTTATCTCCAAACCGGTATTCTGCTTGAGGCGTATCTGCGGTCCAGAATGGCTCGCCAAACTCATGTTGAAGCTCAACGATTAGATCAGTTACGATACTTTTCTCATTTGCGATACAGCCATGATCGTTGAGATTACAAGAGTAAAAGCCCTTACTATGGTGCTGGATCCATTGCAAATAACGAATTACCTGATCGCGAGTCATTTCTTGAAGCGACTGCTGATTAATTACATAGTCTAATTCAATATCAGCCAACAGTTCTATTCGAGATTGAGCAACAATGTATACATGCCCCGGTTGAAGATCAGCTTGAATTAGCGGCTCATTAACCAGATGCACCCGCTCGACTCCAAAATGGAGTGCCAAATAAATCGAGGAAAAAAACAATGTCTCCTCAAGATCGCAAATCACGTAACTAAGCTGGTTGTTCTGCATCAAGTGGGCACGCGCCAAACCGCCATATCCTCCACCAATTTCCATAACTACCAATTGCGATGTCACGTCAAAAAAACCACATTCTTTAATGTCACAGAGTGCACCGAGATAACGCAGCAGATCGTGGCTGACTATGCCATATTGGGTTTTAACTCCAATTCCGTTCTCGCCTTCATCGTAAGGAGTCAACCCTCCTTTGTCTATGAAATAGCAATAACCCCTAGTAAGCAACTCTTTGTAGTCCTCGCCTGCAAAATAATAGGAAAGATAGGAATCGCTAGTAAGATGGTAGGTATGAAAACGAATACGTAAGATTTCAGAAAGAGAAAGAGAGTATACATAGCGAAAATTGAGTGCAAAGTCCATCCAGTAACGGGAAGGGACACATTCCCCGCTCATTTGTTGTCTACGTTCTTGTTGCGATAGCACAAAATTTCGAACCCGCTCGACATGTTCGTAGAATATTGCTGAGGACCCAGGTCCGACCGGCTTGATCAAATGGGCATATTTACCAAGATTCTGTAAAACGTAATCAGGAAATGAATCGTCTAACTGAACATACTCAACTTCGCCAACCCCCTTTCGTTCAAAAATGTCACCCCCATTTGCAATTACTTGCTCCAACCTCTCCTCGCTTTTATAGAAATCATTGTCATATTCCTGGTGTGAATAGGCCTCAATTTTCTCTTTAATACAATGCGCCCCACCTAAAAAAGAAAAATGCCAACCACCAAACGAATAACGTTCATAGTTGAAACGGTCATCAAAATATTCGTGCACTGAACTGCCGAGCATCGCACGTCGAGTAATCACGGGACAAGGAAATACACTTGCGGATCCCGTGCATTGACCATTTAGATAGAAATAAAATAACTTTAAGTCCACTAGAACAGGCAATTCAATAAGATTATTTCTAAGATCTGAAAAAATTGAATTGGAATAAATTTCATCAACGCAGCTAATGCAAATAACATCTTCCGATGTTGCCGAATCGAGACCCTCCATGATAGCGTCTCTCTGTATAGCCTCGTTTACCCAACGAGTCTTCGGTTCTGCTTGCAGGCTGGCGATCACGTGTATTATCTTAGATGAAGCCCACGCAAAACGTTCTTGATTTTCGAGGTACTGCGATTCCTTTTCTTTACCGGCATAAGTTCGGTCACCCTCAACAATTACAAATCTATCTACCTTATCCCACAACTGATGTAGTCGAATCTCTAAAAGATCCAGTTCATTATAGAACGTAAAACAATCAAATATCTTCATCCTCAATCTAGCATCCCATAGACTCACATACTTCAGATTTTTTTATCGACGAATTTTTCTTATCCTGATTAAACATATTTATTACAGGAGGTTAGCTTCAATTCGGGGAAGTAGGTAATATATTGAAAATCTCGTTCCCCAGACTCAGCACCTATAATCTGATCTATTCTGGCGGCGATTTCTTCAAAGAAATTCCAGGCAAAAATAACAACGGTCACTGCACCGACCTCGCGGGCAAGGGAAGCCGAACCAAAGATTTTTGTCGTCCCATCTGGAGTATAGTGCTCCCATTTGAGCGTGTTGTCATCAACAATATAATCTACTTTTAATTTACTATAGCTGGAAAACGTACTACCTTTGGCTGCAGCTCCATAGCCAATGATTTTTCGCCCCTCTTCACGATGGGCCTTAATTACATTAAGGAAGTCGTTCACATATTTGTCTGCACTCTGAGAAAAAGTCGTGTAAGTACTCAAATCGTATCGACCATTCTGCCGCTCTTCCTCAATGAGAGAGTATAAAGAAGCGCCGTGCTCGTCCGCCCTGCCTAAGGAAAATAGATAACTCATTCCGTGAACCGGCACTTTGCTAACATCTATAACCTTCAACCCGGCTTGTTCGGCGAGAATCTGCATAGAGTTTGCGGAAAAAAATGAGTGGTGCTCATGATAAATGGTATCGAACTCCAAGTTATCAACCATATCTGCCTGAGATGTCTGGATATAGATAATTCCATCTTCTTTAAGCACGAAACAACACAGCTCTAAAAACCGTTTCGGATAAGGCAAGTGGGCAAGAACATTTTGAGCAACAATCACATCGTATAAACAATTAATTTTAGCAGCAGTCTCGTCATTCCAGTAATCCGCAAGCACATCAAGCTCTTTGGACTCAGTAATTGCCCGCAAATTCAATGCCGGATCAATCCCTTTCACGCTCCAGCCATTGTCTCTAAATACTTCCAACAAAGAGCCGTCATTGCATGCGATTTCCAGCACAGAACGATTATGCTCTACACGGTCAATATGATCCTCTACAAAACCAACGAACCAACGAAAATATTCCCTAAGCGTATTACTTGTACCGCTCACATAAAGGTACTCACGGTACAGCATATCTGGATTTACCGATTCACATAGCTGACTGTGAAAACAATTCTTACAAACAGCGACTCGTAACGGATATTGTTCCGTTGCTCCTGGTTCAAGTGGATAACTGTTTGCTAACGGAGTGATACCCAGGTCGAAATAGACTAGAAGGTCTGAACTACCACAACAAAAACATTTACCATTAGACTGGTATCTCATCAAATCCTGACCCCCTGCTGCTTTGCGTCCCAATTCTGTTTAATATCCTCGACAATACTCCGGATGTCTTCTCTGAACTCAAAATCATAGGTCCTGCAAAACTTGTCCGAACTTATCTTAAAATCATATGTATCAGTCTCACCCATATCCACAAGGGGCACATCCATGATCTCAGCAACCGAATTACCAATTTCCATAATGGTGGCATTTAGGCTCGCTAAATTATAAAAACCCGGTTCGCCATCCCTTTCGATAAGACAACGAACTGCATTACACAAGTCCCTAATACCCAGAATCGGCCGATTGATATTCTTGTTATATATGACGATCTTTCCTTCATTTATTGCCGAATGAACCATCTTATTTATCATGACATCCGTTCGCAGGTTGGGTGAATGTCCACAAACAGTTCCGAAACGCAACGCGTAGAAACGATCCGAATAGAGTTTTGCCAGCTTATCAGCAAATAACTTTGTCAAATCATATAGGTTGCTAACGTTAAAAAAATCTGATTCCTCATTCGCCTCAGTCTGAGTCAGACCATTGTAAACGCTCGATGAACTTGCATAAATAAACTTCTTACTCCCTACTTTTTGCAGCAGATCAAAAAAGTTGACAATACCATCTTCAAGAGCCTCGCGCTTTCGGTTGTTTGCCATGGCTACGCTCGAATGAGCCGCAAAGTTAATAATAACGTCGTACTCCTCCAAATCCTTCGCCGTGATATCGGACACATCTTGGCGAACATTGTTGGGGTTTACATAGTTCCCATTTAGTTCCAAATCGATCGTTGAAACTGAGTAGCCAAGGCCGTCGAGGATAAGAAAGAGCTCGCTACCAATATAACCACAACCTCCAAGAATTAAAATAGATTTCATATCTTAAGAGCCCCAAAGATGGAAAATTTCACAGCCTAGACAATATTAAAGCGTAAAGCATCATCTGGCAATCCAATGACCCAAGTCGCGGCCGATAAATTCGGAAACTAATCGAATTTGCGGCAGAAAATAATCAGTCATCTCATCGAGTAGCTCAGGCGAAACTATGGATTCAATATTTTCCAATTGTGAGCTATTTGTTTTCTCAAGTTGCTCTAAAGAATCCACTTGTAAACCTAAAAAGCGAAGTAAGCCGGCATATACCGAAGTTCCGTCGTTCACTAGATCATCGAATAACATAACATGTAAGCGCTCTCCAAAAATCCTGGAGGCACTAGCTAACTGATCCCCAATTTTATATAAACTACGATAATTAGAAATAAAGGGCCGGTTTTGTGCATTCTCACATTCGTTCCAAGCCTGCTGAAAACTCGACGCATGCTCATGCAGACCACCCTTCCGATGCTGTAGGTATAAAGATACGCTGGCTGTAAGCGGATTTCTTAAAATTAGCAAAGCCTTGGCCTGCGGGTTAAATATTTGGATTCGGCGAAGAGCTTCAGGCGAGCTCGCATAAGTTGTGGACGCTTCACCGACCACCTTGGACTGAAATGGCGCGAACCGAAACAGCGACAAGTATTCGTCTCTATCTATTACAGCATCATTTAACACTCCCTCTGCTCGCGGGTCGAAGTAATATGGTTCCTTATTTCGCGACATATAAACACTAGGGTGCGCCTGCAGTCGCCAATATATAGAGGTGGTACCACTACGGGGTGGGCCAATTATGAAAAATCCGGGAATAGGGACCTTAGTAACGGGATTTGTAACTTTACCCCGAATCTTCTTACCTCTTGGGTCGAGCACATAAAAGTGAAGTAACACAGGGTTATCCGGCCTGGTCTCATCGAATATCCGAATATTAAGCTCCCTCGGCACTGCAATTAGACTTTGCGGTAGTAATGCCGTTAACATAGAACCTAAGCGAACTGATTTCAAAAACACTCCGTCAAATTCAACAGCTAAAGGGCAATCGTCTCGCCCCTCAACCTCAAACCACAATGCACAGGAACCATCAGGTTGTTCATTAAACGGTGTTCCTACACGGGTTTCGTCTGGACCATAACGGACGACCCTGACTCCGTCATACGTCATAGACAACCTTCTTTTTTAACGTCTCTTTCATAGTAATGTCCTTTCGTCCTCCTCTACCTCGAAGCTAGAGTCCAATGACATCAGGACATGAACAGTGCGTCTAGAGGTCATCTCAAATACCACGGCATTGGTGATACTATCGGAGTCCTGCATAACCCCGTTTTCAAGCTTATATCCCATCGTGATACTGAATGAATAAGAGCCAGGATGCAGGACTGGCAGTTGTATATAAATACGGACAGTGCGTTGGTCGCCCACAGCAGGGGCCGTGATATTCGTATCTTCGACCGTAGAATTGTTGCTTGCCAGATCCACACCTCGGTGATTTCGCAAACAGTAACCAAGTACCAACTGTCGGCCTTCTTCAAGGGAATTATTGCGGATAGTAAGCCGCAGAATTAACAATGAATCATTTTCTACGGTTAGTAGCCTCTGCATATTCTCGTCGAACATCCCTAAACCAATAAACTCACATCGCTGGTCACCAAGACGTCGGTCAATATTTGGAATAATCGTTTCTCCCAATGCACCACCTCTTGAAACCTGTTCCTCAGTTTGTCCGCCGTTCTGTTCTTTATCGGAAGCAAAATCCATTACTATGGGTTGTTTCTTCACTGCTGCAAGGTAGCGGTCCACAGCTACGCTAGCGTCACCTGAGTACATAATCCTTCCATCCTCCAACCACACCGCGTGATCACACAAGGTTTTGACTGCCGTTGAGTCATGTGAAACAAATAAGATGGTCGTTCCTCTTTCTCGAAGCTGATTAAAACGCAACATACATTTATGAACAAAGTATGCATCACCAACGGAAAGTGCCTCATCAACAATTAGAATCTCTGGGTCTACATTAGCTTGGATAGCAAATGCGAGACGAACATACATACCACTGGAATAAGTCTTTACCGGCTGGTCAATAAAGTCGCCTATTTCAGCGAAAGCGGTGATTTGTTCGTACTTGTCTCGAATTTCCTCTCCTGTGAGGCCGAGGACCGCGGCATTAAGGTAGATGTTCTCTTTGCCAGTAAACTCGGGATTAAATCCCGCACCTAACTCAAGCAACGCAGCTAATCGTCCCTTCACCTCAACCTTACCAGTAGTCGGCGTCAAGGTGCCGCAAATCACCTCCAGCAAAGTAGACTTTCCAGACCCATTCCTACCGATAATTCCGATTGTCTGACCTTTATTAACACTGAAAGAAATTTCATCAAGCGCTTTAAATTCACTATAGTACTGACGCCATCGCAAAAGGCTCTGTTTTAATCTGTCTTGAGGCCTGTTATAGATTTTAAAACTCTTAGAGACGCCTTCGACCCGAATAGCAATATCAGACGACATCAGCAAACCCTTTTCGCGTTTTCTGGAACCACCAATAGCCAAACCACGCCACCCCCAGACTCACAACACTATAAACTGCCAAACCCTGTAAATTTGGAAGCTTTCCAAATAACATAACCTGTCTTGCTTGCTCAATAATAAAGGTTAACGGATTAGCCAAAATTAATATTTGATACTTCTCAGGTAAGATTGAAACAGGATAGAAAACAGGTGCTAGAAACAACATCATGGTTGCAAAAAAACCGGTTGCTTGTTCAATATCCCGAAGATAGACCCCGATCGACGCAAGCAGCCAAGCAAAGCCTAGCATTACCAAAACAAAGGGAAGAATCACAAGAGGTACGAATATAGCGGTCCAGTGAATAAATCCGTTAAGCAGCACAAAAACCGTTAAAAGAACCACAAGGCTAACCAGGCCACGGAAAAGTGCTCCACCCAATGCAATGATGGGTAGTATTTCTAAAGGAAAAATCACCTTCTTTACGTAGTTTACATTACCTAAAATTAGGCCGGGTGCACGATTAAGTATTTCGGCAAATATTGAATGAATGATTAAACCGACAAACAACACAACCGCGAAATCTGTCATGCTTTCATCTCCTCCCACGCCCCAACGCGCTTTGAACACGACCGTAAATACGAAAGTATATACTGCAAGCATTAGAATAGGATTAATAAAAGACCAAAACAGTCCCATGAACGAACCTTTATAGCTACTTATTATATCGCGCTTGATCATCTGGACAGTTAGTGAGCGGTTTTGCCATATGCTACGCGCAATTGCCAGAAGCGAGGTCGAGTAGGTTCTGTGAGGATTCATTCGAATACCTCAGCGATTTTTAAATCAACCGCTCTAAGGTCCTTAGATGAAAGTATTGGCTCAATATCGAATGGCCAATCGATAGCTATTTTGGGATCATCCCAACGAATAGACCGTTCTGAATTTGAAGCATAGTAGTCCGAAGTCTTGTACAAAAACTCGGCTGACTCAGAAAGTGTGATAAAACCGTGCGCAAAGCCTTCAGGTATCCAGAATTGTTTTTTACTGGCGGCAGATAATGGCTCTCCCACCCACTTACCAAAGGTAGGCGATGATTTGCGAATATCCACTGCCACGTCAAAGACTTCACCCTGTACCACACGGATAAGTTTACCTTGCGCATGTGGCGGTAGCTGATAGTGCAATCCGCGTAATACCCCCTTGGTCGACTTGGAGTGATTGTCTTGCACGAACTGGACAGATTTTCCGACAGCTTTTTCGAATTCTTTGTGATTAAAACTTTCAAAAAAGAAACCACGGTCATCTTCAAAAACCATCGGTTCAATAATTTTCACATCAGGAATTTTGGTGTCAATCGCTTTCATTCTCATATTCCCTAATAACCTGGAGTAAATATTTACCATATCCATTCTTGAGTAAAGGTTGGGCTAACAGTTCTAACTGACGCTGATCTATCCACTTCTGCCTGAAGGCTATCTCTTCTAGGCAGGCGACTTTTAAGCCTTGACGATGCTCTATTGTTTGAACAAACTGGTGTGCTTCAATCAGGCTTTCATGAGTGCCAGTATCTAGCCACGCGTAACCTCTATTCATTCGCTCTACTGAAAGCTGGCTTTTTTCCAAATAAATCTTATTAAGATCAGTAATCTCTAACTCACCGCGATGAGAAGGTCTAATTTGATTCGCATATTTCGGTGCATGCTCATCATAAAAATAAAGACCGGTGACCGCATAATTAGAGTTGGGTTCAGCTGGCTTCTCTTCCAAACTTATAACTTTCCCATTTTTATCAAACTCAGCAACGCCATAACGTTCAGGGTCATGCACACGATAGGCAAAAATAGTGGCGCCACTCAGACGCTGATTAGCCGATGCCAGTTTTTCGTGTAGCGAGTTGCCGTAAAAAATGTTGTCACCGAGAATCAGGATAGAAGGGGCCCCATCCAGAAACTCTTCGCCAATTATTAACGACTGGGCTAAGCCATCGGGCGATGGTTGTTGCGCATAATCTATTTTCAATCCCCATTGACTACCATCAGCTAAAAGCTCTTCAAAACGCGGCGTGTCCTTTGGTGTCGAAATAATCAAAATTTCACGCACATCTGCCAGCATGAGGGTGCTTAAGGGGTAATAGATCATTGGCTTATCGAAAACAGGCAATAACTGTTTTGATACGACCTTTGTGGCCGGGTAAAGCCGTGTACCAGATCCACCAGCCAAGATAATACCTTTTCGTTTCATACTGCTTTAAATTCCTTGATGATCGATTTCGCGGTAACAAAAAAATCATCTTTCCAGTGTGGTAATTCAAATGAAAGGTATTCGGCCAATTTGTCTGTGTTTAAACATGAATTTAATGGCCGCTTTGCAGCAGTTGGATACTCCGCTGTTATGGTTGCCTTTATCTGAGTTGTTCTTGTTGAAAGCTCTATATTCGAATTGGTCGCAATATCTAGTAGCACTTCTGCCACACCAAACCAGGTCGTTTTTCCTTTGGGGGCTAAGTGGTAAATACCGACCAGCCATGCGTCGCCATTTTTAATTGCATTGATTGCACTTACGGTTACTTTAGAAATTAGAGCTGGGGATGTAGGCACCCCAATCTGGTCATTGATAACATTTAGGGTGTCGTGGCCGCTAGCTAGTTTTAAGATTGTTTTTGCAAAATTGTTCCCATCTTTACCAATTACCCATGAAGTACGAAAAATAAGGTATTTAGAACCTTTCGCAATAACGGCCTGTTCCCCGGCAAGTTTTGATTCTCCATAAACGTTTACCGGATTTGTTGGATCTGTTTCTCTATAGGCGTCGTCTTTTCGTCCATCAAAAATATAATCAGTAGAGTAGTGAATAAGCCAAATACCTCTCTTCTCCACTTCATTAGCCAAGAACCTTACTGCATCAGCGTTTACACTAAATGCCTGAATGCAATTTGTTTCAGCTTTGTCAACGGCAGTATAAGCCGCAGCATTGATAACGATATCCGGATTAAATGTTTCAAGAGCCAAAAGAACGGATTGGGTGTCGGTTAGGTCGACTTCGTACCGATCACAAGCTTTAACTTCGCCAACTTCTGGAAGTGCTCGGCGGAGCTCTTGTCCCAGCTGCCCGTTTGCACCGAGAAGCAATAACTTCATGCGTATTGCCTCTCGATCCAACGACGATAACCGCCAGTAACAATTTGTTCAACCCATTCCTGATTATCCAGATACCATTCGACAGTTTTTCGAATACCGGTTTCGAATGTTTCCGCTGGGCGCCACCCGATTGCGGATTCAATTTTGGTGGCATCAATAGCGTAACGGCGATCGTGTCCCGGTCGGTCTTTGATATGGGTGATAAGTTCACAATAACTGCAAATTGATGCATCCGAAGAAATGGGCCGAAGTTTATCAAGAATGTCACAAAGTCTGTTTACTATCTCAATATTAGTCATCTCATTTAGCCCACCGATGTTATAAACTTCGCCAACGGTACCATTCGCCAATACAGCTCGGATTGCACTGCAGTGGTCACCCACATAAAGCCAATCTCGAATTTGTAGGCCATCCCCGTAGATTGGCAGAGGTTTATGAGCCAAAGCATTATGAATTATCAACGGAATTAATTTTTCGGGAAACTGAAAAGGCCCGTAATTATTCGAACAATTGGTCGTTAATACTGGCAGCCGATAGGTGTGATGATAGGCGCGAACAATATGATCTGACGCGGCTTTACTGGCACTGTAAGGACTGTTAGGTTCATAACGGTTAGTTTCTACAAAGGCAGGGGCATCGGCATCCAGCGAACCATACACTTCGTCTGTAGATACATGCAAGAAACGAAAGTTGGCCTTTTCAGCATCTGGCAGATCGCCCCAATACCCTCGGACGGACTCCAATAAACGAAAGGTGCCAATAATGTTGGTCTGCATGAAATCTTCCGGACCATGAATGGAGCGATCTACATGTGACTCAGCTGCAAAATTAATTACTGCACGCGGATTATGCTGCTGAAGCAACTGGAAAGTTAGAGATGAATCACCGATATCACCATTCACAAAGGTATGTCGATCATCATTTTTAAGAGCCGCAAAATTTATTAAATTGCCGGCGTAGGTTAATAGATCCAGATTAATGACTGGCTCCTCGCTTCCGGCTAGCCAGTCGATAACAAAATTGGAACCGATAAAACCCGCACCACCAGTAACTAAAATGGTCATTAAACCCGCTCCACGGTTGCCGCACGGGATTGAACACATGTCAATTCCGCTTGTTGTAATTCAACTCGCTGTCTGTATTTTTTTAATCTGTCTTCCACACCCATTTTCCCAATATCAAACAAAAGAGAATCTTTTTTTATTGGCGGAGAGAGAGGGATTCGAACCCTCGATACGGGATAAACCGCATACTCCCTTAGCAGGGGAGCGCCTTCAGCCGCTCGGCCACCTCTCCAATACTTTTTAATTTTCGCACTTTTTTTTGATTTTAGCTATGCTAAGTAAAAATTGAATTGAATCAAACCGATTATTTTAAAAGCCCAAACTATCTAAGTATTCCCTAGTGCTTTTTACGGCTGTATAATCGAGCGAACGCTTCTCTAACAAACGCAGGTCAATAGGATTGTTGACGATATCGAGCATTGCCTGTGAAATTAATTCCGGCTCATAACCATCAACCAACTTACCTAATTTGCCATTTTTTAAAATTTCTGATGGACCATTGGGACAATTGGTTGCCACTACCTGACAGCCATAGTGCATCGCCTCGACCAGTATGTTAGGCGAGCCTTCTCTTTGTGAAGTCAAAAGACATACGTCAGCACATTTTAGGACTTCAAGAGGTTTATGATGCCAACCTGTAAAAATCACTTTTTGTTCCAGTTTTAATTCTCGCACCATACGTTCAAGGCGTTTTCTTCTTGGCCCATCACCAAGAATAGTTAATTTTCCATTTCCCGTTTTCCTAAGAAATAAATCAAAAGCCTTAATCGCAAGATCGATTCTTTTAACCGTAACTAATCGGCCGACGATTACGAAATGAGGATAGTTGGTATGATTATCTTTAAATGCCCGACCATGGGCTCTTTTTTTTTCCGATCCATTTTTTCTTTCTGTATTCGGAATAACAGGATTATTAATTGTTCTAATTTTTTTTAAGTCTAACCCGGTGCGCAATGCTAAATCATAAGCCACACCATCTGATACAGCTACGATTGAATCGGATTCCTGATATATCCGGAAGACCAGTTTTGTGACAAACCGCCATCTCAAAAAAAACTTATTTTTTATCGAATCAATAGTACCGCTAAGATTTGTTCTTTCGCTTATTAATATTTTTATATCCTTTCTCGCTATACGTTTAGCTAATAGCGCAGCGATATTAAAATAAGTAGTAGCTGAAATGAAAGCCACTGGCTTATGCCTATTCATATAATTGGCAATATATTTAACATAGGATAATGATTTTGGAAAAAAAATCGGAATAATAACCGGAAGAAAAAGTTCCTTTAAAAGATCAGGAGCAGCTTTTAAACAATACCATCTAGCGACTATATTCGAACTAGAAGGCATTAGTATAATATTGACTCTTGGATCTACCTCAGAGTCATTTCCTTTTACAGGTGACAGTAAATCCACCTTCCATCCCTCACTAACCAACTGATTAGCTAGATTAACTGACATCTTTTGAACTCCGCCACCAGAAACACCGCGAGTTAGTATAGCAATTTTACTCAATCTACTTCCAAATAGCTCTTACTTCGATATCGTACTTTGCAGTTCAAAAGCCGTATGTAAACACCGAACTGCTAATTCACCATACTTTTCTTCAATAACTACCGAGATTTTTATTTCCGACGTGGATATCATTTTAATATTAATGTTCTCGGCAGCTAAAACTGAGAACATTTTGCTAGCAATTCCAGCGTGAGATCTCATACCCACCCCTACTATAGACAGTTTTACAATTTTGTCGTCACCAGAAATAATACTTCCTCCCAATTGGTTCGAGAGATTGTTTAGAATCATCACAGTTTCATCAAAATCGAGCTTTGGAACGGTAAACGTAAAGTCCGCTATACCATTTGATCCTATATTTTGCACAATCATATCTACTTCAATATTTTTTTCAGCCACGGGTCCAAGAATATCAGCTGCAATACCCGGCCTATCAGGCACGTTGCTTAACATTATTTGCGCTTCGTTTTTCTTTAACGTAATGCCAGAAATTAGTGCTTGTTCCATTCCCATGCCTTCTTCCTCATCAATAATTAAAGTTCCAGGGTCTTCGTTAAAAGTGGATAAAACTCTCAGTTTTACATTGTAGTTTCTAGCAAATTCGACTGCTCTAATCTGTAACACTTTAGCACCAAGCCCAGCTAACTCTAGCATTTCTTCATAAGTAATAACATCGAGTTTCCTCGCATCCGAGACAATCCGAGGATCAGTGGTAAAAACCCCACGAACATCTGTATAGATCCTACATTCATCTGCACCAATGGCGGCGGCTATCGCTACCGCTGAAGTGTCTGAACCACCTCTGCCCAACGTTGTGATATTATTACTTTGATCTACACCTTGGAATCCTGTTATAACCACGACTCCATCGTCCATCAAATTAACTATATTGTCAGGAGTTATTTC
Source organism: Methylococcaceae bacterium TMED69 (assembly GCA_002170535.1). Lineage (GTDB taxonomy): Bacteria > Pseudomonadota > Gammaproteobacteria > TMED69. The sequence goes on along the minus strand of NHDW01000004.1, from coordinate 433,408 downwards.
TGTAATTTTTGCTTTGCCAAAAGAATTATCAGTTTGTATCGGCACCTGCCAGCCTGCCATTGGGTGACATATAACTCCCAGAGACTCTAAGGCTGAGCATAACAGCGCTACTGAAACTTGTTCTCCTGTTGCTAAAAGAAAGTCAACCGCTTTGCCCTTTTCGGCCTTAAATTTATTTGCCAGGTCAAGAAGTCTATTAGTCTCTCCGCTCATTGCTGAAACCACAACAGCCAGACTATTACCTTCTTCTTTTAGTTTTTTTACTTTGTCGGCTACTAACAATATAGCTTCTGCGCTTCCGACCGACGTACCCCCAAATTTTAAAACTAATGATGCCACTTGAATAGACCATAATAAACGTTAAAAATATTCGGATTTTTTGGTAATCCAGACCTTACCAATTTCTATAATATCTTTGAAATCGCTAGTAAACTCTCCGCCAGCTTGAGCTAAGTCAGGCCTTCCTCCACCTTTTCCACCATCTTTATGCACCATATGATTTATTAAGTCAACCGCACTAATTTTGTTTGACAATTTTTCACTGACTCCTACTACTAATCTAAGTTTACTCCCCATAGAAGAAGCTAAAACCACAATCACACCATGCTGCGTCGGGCGACTCTTTAGATTATCTACAAGCCTTCTAAGCTCTTTAGGATCAACGTTTTCTAATTTAGCAACAACTAACTTTGCATTATTAATCTCTTCGGCACGTTCGTAAACGTCGTTAACAATGTCATCCAATGAAGATTCCTTATACTTTTTTACTTTGCTTTCGAGATTTGATTTTTCGTTAATCAAAAAACTTAATTTATCTAAAATTTTGGCTTCCGAAGTCTCAAGGGTCGAACTTATCGTTTTTATCAATTTTTCGATCTTACTAGCATGATGCTCGGCCTCAATCCCACAAAGAGCTTCGATCCTCCTTATTCCAGACCCAATCGACGATTCAGAAAGAATTTTAAAAAATCCGAGCTCACCCGTCCGCGACACATGTGTCCCGCCACATAATTCTATTGAAAACTTACCTATACTAAGGACTCGAACTTTATCACCGTATTTTTCGTCAAAAAACGCGATTGCCCCAGAATTTATAGCATCAGCTTTATCCATTATCTTGGTCTCTACTATCATGTTCTCTCTAATCTTACTATTAACTAACATTTCAATTTTCTGTAGTTCAAAATCTGAAATTGCTTCAGGATGTGAAAAATCAAATCTCATTCTGTTAGCGGCCACGTGAGAGCCCTTTTGCCCCACACCCTTTCCAAGTTCGTGCCTGAGAGCCGCATGTAGTAAATGAGTTGCCGAATGATGAATGGTGGTTCTGGTTCGAGTTTCTATATTTACCATCGCTTGGACTTTCTCTCCCTCTAATAATTGGCCCTCTATTAGTTCTCCTATGTGTAAATATATATTATTTACAACTTTCGTATCTCGTACTTCAAACACCCCATTGAGGGACTCAATTTTACCAATATCACCGATTTGTCCTCCCGCTTCTGCATAAAATGGTGTTTCCTCAATACAAATAATACCTGACTCATTCTTACAAAGCTTTTTGGTTCTGACCCCGCCAGAATAGATAGAAACAACTTCAGATACACTTTGATTACTGGTATAACCACAAAATTTTTGCATAAAATCAACAGTTTCAATTGTAGATTTTGACAGCCCAAAAAAATCTGCTTGTTCGCTAAATTTGCTAGCACGCTTTGCTAAAATTTTTTGCTTTTCCATTAATTGTTCAAAACCAATCACATCAATCTCTAAACCCTGCTCCCTAGCAACGTCCTTGGTAATATCAGCTGGAAAGCCATAAGTATCATAAAGTTCGAAAACAATGTCACCTTCCAACCTTCCGGTGGTATTTTGTTTAATTTTTCTATCTAAAATAATCAAACCTCTACTTAATGTTTCGGTAAAGCGTTCTTCTTCAGTCTTAAGGATATGAGTTATATGATCCTCTTTTTCCCGTAACTCAGGATAAGATTCGCCCATAATGTCGGTTAATGATCTAACTAAGCAATAAAAAAATAATTTCTTATCATTTACTTTATGGCCATAGCGCAACGCGCGGCGAATGATCCTTCTAAGAACATAGCCCCTTCCCTCATTTCCGGGCAATACACCATCCATCGCAAGAAATGTAGCCGCCCTGATGTGATCTGAAATAATTCGTAGAATAGCAACATTTTCCACATCATTATCAAGAGAATTATTGACAGCGACATTAAGTTTTTTAAAGAGATCTATCTCATAATTATTTGTTACATTTTGTAAAACCGCAGCAATACGTTCCAAGCCCATGCCTGTATCTACTGCTGGTTTTGGAAGTAAATTTTTAACACCAGACGAATCCATTTGGTATTGCATGAAAACTAAGTTCCAAATCTCAACAAATCTGTCACCATCCTCATTTGGGGTTCCAGGTGGACCACCCTCTATGTTCGGACCATGATCATAAAATATTTCTGTACAGGGGCCGCACGGACCGGTATCCCCCATTGCCCAAAAATTATCTTTTTCGCCACATTTTATTATTTTACTTTCAGGAACTTTTATTTTTCTATTCCAAATCTTTGCAGCCTCATCATCATCTTCATATACAGTTACCAATAACTTTTCCTTCGGAATCTTAAATTCATTCGTTAAGAGGTCCCATGCAAAACCGATAGCTTCCTCTTTAAAATAAGAACCAAAGCTGAAGTTCCCCAACATTTCAAAAAAAGTATGATGGCGCGAGGTAAAACCAACATTATTCAAATCATTATGCTTTCCCCCGGCGCGGACACATCTTTGAACAGAGGTAGCGGACTCATATGGTGGCTTTTGCTCACCTGTGAAAAAATTTTTGAATTGAACCATGCCAGCATTAGTGAAAAGCAGGGTTTTGTCCTGTGATGGGATCAATGACGAACTTTCGACTCTCTTGTGTCCATTTGACTCAAAAAATTCCAAAAAATTTTCGCGAATTCGTTGAGTATCCATTATTGTGGACTCTCTCCTAACACGGTTTTTATATCATTATAAGAAAAACCCCTATGAGCTAGAAATCTAATTTTTTTTTCATAGTTTTTTGAATCTATTTCGTTGTTTTTTGTTTCACCAAACTTTTTTCGAAACGCGTCTTTAGTTAACTCCACCCAACTTGAATCAAATGTATCAAAGGACTCCTGAATATACTGGTCATCTAGACCTTTGTTTTTCATCTCAAAAAATATCTTCTTTGGGCCGAACCCCAATTCTGATCTATACCTCAAATATTTAATAGCAAAGGCTTTATCATCTAAGTAACCATCTTTTTCTAATTTTTCAAGAACTTTATTTATCACGTTGGCATCTTGAATTTTATTTGCCAACTTTATTTTTAATTCATTTTTCGCATGATCTCTTCGTGCAAGAAGTCTTAAAGCTTTAGTCATTACGGTTTTGTAATCAACATCTGAAGTCATGAAGAGTCCTCAACATCCTCGACTTCAATTTTTCTATTTGCAAAAAATAATGACCGTATTTTATGTTCTATCTCCTGCGCAAGTTCGGGGTTTTCTTTTAAATAGATACGGACATTTTCTTTGCCTTGACCTAACCTATCTCCCTCATAGCTATACCAAGCACCGGTTTTTTCAACAATGTTATTTTGTACTCCTAGCTCAATCAATTCACTCTGCCTTGATATACCTTCATTATACATTATGTCAAAGTTAGCTTGCTTAAACGGAGGGGCCACTTTGTTTTTAACGACTTTTACCCGTGTTTCATTGCCAATAATTTCATCGCCTTTTTTTAAGGCCCCTGTTCTTCTAATATCAAGTCTTACAGAGGAATAGAATTTCAGAGCATTGCCGCCGGTCGTGGTTTCGGGATTTCCGAACATTACGCCGATCTTCATTCTTATTTGGTTAATAAATATGACCAAAGTATTCGAACGCTTAATGTTGCCCGTTAATTTTCGTAAAGCTTGAGACATCAAACGAGCTTGCAATCCTACATGAGTGTCTCCCATATCACCCTCTATTTCAGCTTTTGGAGTTAAAGCTGCAACGGAATCAACAACCACCAAGTCGACAGCGGCTGAGCGTACCAACATATCAGTTATCTCTAAAGCTTGCTCACCCGTATCCGGTTGAGAAACCAGCAAATCTTCAACATTTACGCCAACTTTTTCAGCGTAACTTGGATCAAGCGCGTGTTCCGCGTCTACAAAAGCGGCGGTGCCTCCTGCTTTTTGAATTTCTGCCACCGCATGCAAAGTTAATGTGGTTTTACCAGACGATTCTGGGCCATATATTTCAACAACCCTACCTCTAGGGAACCCTCCAATGCCCAGAGCAATATCAATGCTCAATGATCCGGTGGACACAGCATCAACCGGGGCTACTGTATTCTCATTTCCCATCCGCATAATAGACCCTGATCCAAATTGCTTCTCAATTTGAGATAGGGCCATTTTTAACGCTTTTTCTTTGTTTTGATCCATTAATATTCCTTTAGTTATTTACACTTTCAAACCGACTTTCGATTTTATAGACTATCAATCTGTTGTAAGATATACCAGTAATTGTACCAATAAAAATTCCGTACTAAGTGTTCTGATCTCCTCCCGGTTACCATCGAAAAATTTCGTGAAAGTTTTCGTTGTTTCAGGGTAATTAAAACCAAAACATACTGTACCTACCGGCTTTAAACGAGTACCACCTTTTGGTCCCGCAATACCGCTTACAGCGACCCCAATTTCAGTAGAAGACCTATGAGAAACACCCTCAGCCATCTCGCGGACAACTTCTTCACTTACAGCTCCATGATCCGTTAATGTGGCCCTTTTAACTCCCAGAAAGCTCATCTTTGCTTCGTTAGAATATGTTACAAGCGAACAATCAAACCATGATGAACAACCTGGAATGTCCGTTATCGTTTTACCAAATAAACCTCCAGTACAAGACTCAGCTGCAGAGATTCTAATGTTATTGTCACTCAAGTATTTGCCTAATTTTGTAGCCAATTGATTTAGATTTTTATTTGAACTAATCATTTGTTTCTTTTTTGGTTAAAAAAATCCTTGAGTAATAGGCTGCATTCAGCTTCCTCTACTCCGCCTATTATCTCAATCTTAGTATTTTTTGAAACCAGGTTGTAGACACTGCCCGCAGCTCCGTTTTTTATATCATAGGCACCAAATATCAGAGTTTTAATTCGCGCCTCCAGAATTGCTCCCGCGCACATTGGGCATGGCTCGAGTGTGGTATAAAGCAAGCCATCAGGCAACCTATAATTCCCTAATTTTTTAGCAGCGGCCCTTAAAGCCAAAATTTCGGCGTGAGCCGTTGGGTCATTTAATTGTCTTGTTTTATTAAAGGAGGATGCTATAACTTTTGTGCCTTTTAAAACGATAGCCCCGACCGGAACCTCTCCTTGACTAGCAGCTTTTTTTGCCAATGCTACAGCGTCCTGCATTATTAGTCTCCGATTCAACTTAATACCCCAATCTAAATTATTTCTTTTTATAGCCCAAACGCTCGTAATATTTTTTTGGAACATAAGAATCTTTTTTATAACAGATAAAAGAGCAGTGGTCCTTCCCGATTTCTTTTGCCGGCTCTACAATTACAAATGGTGTTCCATCGTCCTCAAAATCAACATTTTCCATTGCAGCCTCATGTGCACAATAGACGGGAAAGTCAGTTCTACCGTATGTAATCTTTTGAGCTTTTTTTAGCATCAAGAAGGAGTCCCTGCCCTCATATTTTCCTTCCTGTACAAGTCTCCCACCGCTTCCACAAGGTTTCATCTTAACGGTTATTTTCTCTGAATCTTCACTTATTTCAAGAGGTTGTAAGTGTCCATGAAGACCTGATATGAACATTTTGATTTGTGTTTTTAAATCATTTGAACTTTGTTTGATTTTTTTTCTAATTGGCCGCCACCATGACTTGCAACTTTCGTTCATGATTATTTCTAAATCTTGATCACCATATCTCCTTCCTATTTCACTAAGCAAACTTGTTACCCAGTTCCGATATAAATCATGCATAGATAAGAATTCATTATACATTCGATGGGTGAGTTTTTTGGCTTTCTCGTAATCCCCATTATCAATCGCTTCAACAATCCTATCGACCGTTCGTTTTTCCATCTCAGAAATTTCATTTGAATTAAAAAATTGGTCTTCATTTGATCTCATAATCCTTGCTCCCATCACTTTATATTTAGTTTAGAATAACATAACGTCACTCTACCGCAGATAGGGTTAAGGTTGGTGTGCCACAGTAGAAACTGGAACTTTAGTCGCCTGCGATAAGCCTCAGTGTAGATGAAATATCATTTAGCTCCCTTCGTCTCATCTCAGGACTAATTGTAGAGCTACGGACGCTCTTTTTAATGTATCTGGAAATCAAACCCAAACCTATTTGTATCATGCTAAATCGAGTTCTTCCTATAATCCAGAGAAAAAGAAGCCTTACAAAATTTACGGTTAATTTTATCATGACCGCCTCGTGGGATTTTTCTTTGGTAGAAAACGTGTTAGAACTAATGCCCAAAATAGTATCACTATCAAGCCCTCTATCGATTCCATATATACCTCCAGATTTCAAACAAGGTTGGTTCATACCTAATTACCCGCTATTAAGCCATAAATTGAGTCGATTTGCTAGTGGTTAAGAAAAAAAGTAAGCTCCCCCCAAAAAATTCCGGAAAACACTTTACAAATTTCGTATTTTTTAAAGTTTTGTGCGTGTTCTCTACACTTTTGATATAAAAAAAAGCCAGGCATCCAAGTCCATATTCGATTTTTTCTCAACAGAATGTGAAATCTTAACTTTTTCTCCAAACCATTCGGATAAAACATATGGGAATGCAATTGGGCGGACTCCGAAAGGGTCCATGATGGATGCGCCCTCAGGACCGTGATTCACTGTAAGTTCGACTATTAATAAACCCGCCGAATTAAGCTGTTCTAACCAAGAAGTCATTGCTTTTTTGGGATTCCAAGCTTGATCAAGAGAGTTGCTATATACAAAATCAAAAGATTCCACCCACGCGATCTTTCTTTCATGAAAATCCCAAACAAACGATAACGGAAATTCACTGGCAGACACTGAAATATCAGTTCCAATAGCATGAATTCTCTCGAAATTTGAAGTCAGATATTGTTGTTCAAAGCCGTTTCGTGTGCCATGACAAATCCCTTTGATAGTCTCGTCCGCTTTTAAACTTAAAGCTTTCTCCGCAACTCTATCTAAAGTCCTATCATCCGCCCAGATCTTAGAAAGTTTACGAATATTATGATCAATTTGGGTTTTATGGTATTCATCGTACGAATTATATTTATATAGAACAAAATCTTTGTTTACATTGTTATGAACAATACAGAGATTGAACGGAATAAGAAAAAAATTGATTAGATCTCTTATTAGTTTCAAAAACTTTTTTACTAATTTGTTAATTTTATTCATTCCAATAACTCGCCCTACGCAATAGTTAAACTATTTTATTCAAAGCTCACACTTGCTTCGACTACTTGGTTGGTCTTTTTGTCCTAGACAAAAATCCCGGAGGTCTCTTTCTTATCCACCTAATAAATCCTTTTAATTGACTCGAGTTTCTTAATTTATTTACAGAATTATAGCTTATCGCAAGTGCTGAGTCAGAGAATTTAGAATGGATTTCTTTATGGCATTGATGGTGCAACAAAATAACCGGGCTTTTCTTACCCCCTTTGGACCGTGGGATAAGGTGATGTTTGCTTTGCGGCACATGATCTGGAATCTCCCGCCCACAAAGTCCACATACTGGAATATTTTCCTTTATTTTATTTTTTAACACGCTGTACCTATTAAAGAACTTATATCTCTTATTCCATCATCCTTCATTAGTTGAATAAGTTCTTTTTTTAAATTTTTGATCAAAAATGGTCCTTGATAAATCAAAGCAGTGTATAGTTGTAATAGGCTGGCACCCTTGGCTATCCTCTCGTAAGCCTCCCTGCCGTTGGAAACTCCTCCAACTCCAATAAGAGTTAACCGATTACCTGCAACCGCAAAGATATCAGATACCATCCTTGCCGATATATCAACCAGGGGCGGGCCAGAAAGACCACCTTTTTCGATAGAACAATTATCTTTCAAAGGATAATTTCTTTCTGTAGTAGTATTACAAACTACCAACCCCTGCACTTGGTATTTTATTGCGGTACTTACAATATCTTGCAGATTCTCGTCACTCAAATCGGGTGCAATTTTAATAAATATTTTTGATTTAATACTTTTTGTTTTAAACGCTTTTAAAAGCGTATCTAACTCATCGCGCTGTTGTAATTTACGTAATCCCGGTGTATTCGGTGAAGAAATATTGATTGTTAAATAACCCGCAAGGTTATCGAATTTTTCCACCCCATCCAAATAGTCCTCGACTTTATTCAAGGTTTCTCGATTTGCCCCTAAATTAATGCCTATTGGTAGCTTTCGATTCACTTTTTTTATATTGTTGTAAGCATAGTTGAAGCCTAGGTTATTGAATCCTAATCTATTAATGATTGCTTGATCGGATCTCAACCGGAAAAGTCTTGGACGAGGATTACCGTCCTGAGGTTTTGGCGTAAGAGTACCGACTTCGGTAAATCCGAATCCTAGATTGCTTATCCCACCTATAACTTCAGCATTTTTATCAAACCCCGCAGCCAAACCGAAAGGATTAGAAAACTTCTTACCAAATAAATAATTTTCCAATAAAGGATCATCTCTTTCATCTAACCTTATGGTCCCAAACAGTTTTAAGCTATTAAGTATAAACTTGTGTGAAATCTCAGGCTCAAACCTAAAGATGACCGGCCTAATGATCTTATAAATTCTCAAAAAAATATTCCTGTTTTTATTCTTAGCTCATGGTTTTTAATATAATACAGATATAATGCTTTCGAAAATAGTCGTGCAAATAATCAAATCAAGAGTTATTAATCGCTTCGCCGCCTGTGTACAACTTCCGCTAATAATGTCGGTACTATTTCAACAATTTCTCAACATGCAAATATCAACTAATATGGGATGGAACTCCCCTACGACTGTGATAGATATAAATGCCACAATTCTGACAAAATCATGTTCGATAATCTGCTTACATCGTCATGAAAAGTTAAAATTTCCTATCTTTTAACAAGAACGATATTTATCAACGACTGATTTAATAATTATTGGCATCTATGTAGAAAGTGAAAAGTTTTATTAATGCAGTTAGTGTGGAAGAGAAACCTCTAAGCAACCGGCGTATTTTAATAATTTAAGAATATTTTTTAAAAAAATTTCATGGTTGTATGTATACTCAAAAAAATTCATCAAAGGGCAAGATTATAATACTGAATCCCCATATCAAAATTAGTTTCTAAATTAATCTTCTTAACTTTAAAGTGATTTATTTAGCAAATATGTATTATGAAGAGTTCTAATTAATTATTTTTGTTTGAAACATTCGCTTCCTAGTGCTGTAAATTTTTTAATTAAACTAACCAGGGTCAACTGCCTTTATTCTAAGCGAGCGGTAACGTTCTTATTACAAGATTCCTAATTTCAGACATATCCTCCATTGCGAATCGAATCCCTTCTCTGCCCAAACCGGAATCTTTCACACCTCCATATGGCATATTGTCTACTCTGTATGAAGGTACATCCCCTACAACCACACCACCAACATCAAGCTTATCCCAAGCCAGTTGTATCTTATAAAAATCTCGAGTGAAAATGCCTGCTTGCAATCCAAATTTCGAGTCATTTACCATTTCTATAGCTTGCTCCCAAGTGGAGAACTTTTGTAACACTGCAACAGGGCCAAAAGCTTCTTCCGTACACACATTAGTATTTTTAGGGACATCTTCAAGAATAGTAGCCTCCAAGAGTGCACCGTCTCGCTTGCCTCCGCACAACAGCTTTCCTCCAGCTTCTAGGGCCTCATCAATCCAACCAGACAAACGAGAAGCCTCGCTTTCAGCAATCATAGGCCCTATAAAAGTCTTTTCATCTCTAGGGTCGCCTACAACAAGTGAACCTGCTTTTTCCACCAGCTTTGATTTCACAGAATCATAAATACGCTCATGCACTAAAATACGTTGTACACCAATACATGACTGACCTGATTGATAAAAAGCACCAAAGATTAAACGATCCACGGTATAGTCTATATCCGCATCCTCATCGATTATTGCAGCAGCATTACCTCCCAACTCTAATACAACTTTCTTTTTGCCACATCGAGCTTTAAGGTCCCATCCAACGGCAGGAGAACCTGTAAATGAAAGCAATTTTAATCGCTCGTCAATTGTAAACAGATCCGCACCATCTCGTGAACATGGAAGAATAGAAAAAGCACCTTTAGGTAGATTAGTCTCAGCCAGGACCTCACCCATAATGATTGCTCCCAATGGTGTTCGAGATGCCGGCTTCATCACGAACGGGCAACCAACAGCGATTGCTGGAGCAATTTTATGCGCAGCTAAGTTTAATGGGAAATTAAACGGCGATATAAAAGAGCATGGACCTATTGGTACCCTCTTCCACATACCCCTATAGCCTATCGCTCTAGGACTTATGTCTAAAGATTGAAGCTCGCCATTAAATCTAGTAGTTTCCTCTGCAGCGACTTTAAATGTGTCAATTAACCTCTCAACCTCTCCTTTAGCATCGTTTATTGGTTTACCCGCTTCAATACATAATGCAAACGCAAGTTCATCGAAAAGCTCTCTAAACCTATTTACACAGTGTTCTAAAACCGCCTGCCTCTCGAAAGTAGCCATTTGAGCTAAAGGATCCACTGAATCTACCGCAGCCTGGATACCTGTCTCGATCACGTTTGAATCAGCTATTGCTACTCTTGTCGCAACTTCCCCCGTATACTTATCGGTAACTTCTAAATTCAAATTAGCATAAACAGCTTTGTTAGCTAAAATATAAGGGTATTCTTTTCGTAAGCTTGTCATTTAATTATCCACCATAAAAATTCTAATCAAACTTAAAATTTGAAATCTTTGATCATCCAAACCTTTTTTAAATTTTAGCACTCTGTTCCTTAATCCTCTTATTAAGTAGTTCATCATTCTCAGAGTAATCTACGGGACAATCTATAAGATGAACACCAGGACTATTCAAACAGGTTTCTAATGTAGCAATTAAAGTCTCAGAACTATTAATTCGATGACCATTTGCTCCGTAACTCTCAGCATATTTTACAAAATCTGGATTACCATATTCGAGACCCCAATCTTCAAACCCCATGTTGGCTTGTTTCCAACGAATCATACCGTAACTAGAATCATTAAGTATCAGACAAGTAATGTTCATCTGCAAACGAACTGCTGTCTCCAACTCCTGCGAGTTCATCATAAAACCACCATCTCCGCAAATTGCCATTATTTTTCTATCAGGATAAACGAGATAAGAGGCCATTGCTGATGGCAATCCTGCACCCATGGTAGCTAATGCATTATCAAGTAAACACGTGTTCGACTGGTAGGCTGGGTAATTACGAGCGAACCAAATTTTGTAAACTCCATTATCTAAGCATATCATTCCGTCTTCAGGCATGACCCTTCGTATATCTGAGACCAGACGTTGAGGATAAATTGGAAACCTAGGATCATCATTCCCCTCGGCGATATTCTTATCGTGATGCTTTTTTACTTCCATCATTCTACTAAAGTCCCAACCAAAGTTTCCTTTTTTAGAAAGCTCGGTTTTGATTTGCCATACAGCGTTAGCAATATCGCCGATTATCTCTAGTTGAGGAAAATAGACTGGATCAACTTCCGCTGGGCTAAAAGAAACATGGATCACTTGGGTGCTTTTAGACACTAAAACTGGCTCCGCCTCAGATGAGTGGCTTATTTCCTGATCCCGTGCAGTTCCATGTGTCATAAAAAAAGGAGGCTTTTCTATAACATCATGACCAATATTTATAATCAAATCAGCAGCCTCGATAGCTCTGTGAACAAAATCACCTGATGACAACGCGGCACACCCCATAAAAAGTGGATGTCTTTCATCAATCACCCCTTTCCCCAGCTGGGTGCTCACGAACGGGATGCCCGTCTCATTTACAAAATCAGTCAACATGTTACTCGTTAATTTGCGATTTGCCCCCGCGCCTATAACGATTATTGGACTTTTTGCTTGTGCTATCTTTTTCACCGCCATACTGATTGATTTAAATTCTGCGACGGGCCTTCTCACTGAGGAAGGCTTGATAGGTCGTTCATCTGAAGATTCGTCCGCTATATCCTCGGGAAGTTCTAAATGGGTAGCTCCAGGTTTCTCCTGCTCAGCGATTCTCAAAGCTTCTCTGACACGACTTGGGATGTTATCAGCAGCTACCAACTGGATAGCATATTTGGTAATTGGCTTCATCATTTCAACGACGTCCAATATTTGGAAGCGCCCTTGTTTCGAGCTTTTAACTGGTTTTTGTCCTGTAATCATCAACATTGGCATGCCACCCAGCTGGGCATAAGCCGCAGAAGTTGTGAAGTTTGTGGCCCCCGGTCCCAAAGTAGAAATACAAACCCCTGCTTTGCCAGTTAATCTACCGTAAACGGCCGCCATGAAGCCAGCCCCCTGTTCATGCCTAGTTAAAATAAGTCTAATTGATTTTGAGCGTGAGAGGCTATCGAGAAAATCTAAATTTTCCTCACCGGGAATACCAAAAATATATTCGACCCCCTCATTCTCCAAGGCTTTTACGAATAGATCAGATCCTTTTAATTTCATTTTGCCCCCTTTCTAAAGTCATCCAAGAATTTTTAGATTTAATCTGAATGAATTGAGTCGTCCACAATTTAAATATGCTGTCCGATACTAAAATTCAATGCATCAAATAATAAATCAATATTAATTTACCAATCTTTACGATTTATAGATAGGTTTTTTATAAATTTATGAGCTATTAATAGACCTAGGGCTCTGAAACCTGTAAACAATTAACAATTTGGTTAGGGTCGACCGTTGGCGCAAAAGCTTTGGTCACTTTATTAATCCACATTTTAACCGATTTGAGTTTGTTCCAAATGTCGGTAATTTAACTCATGAAATAATCAAGAAATTGGATAAATCTAATTACGAAACGTGTCGTTTCAAGTGTTAATCATAGTTAGTCAAAAAGTTTTTCTCACTCGATAATTGCAATTTTACAAAATCTGATATAGCAAAGATTTGCGAGAAACAAAATCAAGTTTCCAAATAATTTAAAAGTTTTTTTACTTCATTACTACATCTCTGTCTACCAGAAAAGGCTTGTGTAAACAGTGATTTAGCATTTTTAAAATTACAAATTTTTCGAAAGAACTACTGGAGTTTTGCAAACCTGATTATCTTTATCAAAACCAAAAAAAGAGCAAATGTTGAAAAGTATGATGACTTAGCTAAAATGGTATGTGAAAAAACGGAAAAATCATTAAAAGTAAAACTCAAAATAGAAATGACGAAACTCCAATGAAAGCCGTAGATGTTCCAAATTGAGAAAGATAAAAGCAAAATTTATTTTGTCAGTAAGGGTTTCTTTAGCTGAATCAATAGATAAATTATAGGCAGCAATTTATAATATCGTTATATTTTAATGCCTTAAAATACCCCTAGTATGAGGAAATGATTATGAATGAATTTATAAGGGTTCCTTATGGTTCTACAGTTCATGGAGATGATGAGATAAACGCAGTGGTAGATGTCCTTAAGACCACTACGCAAATGTCAAAAAATGTTCGTGAATTTGAATCGAAAGTTGCAGAAAAATATTCAAAAGACTTTGGTATTATGGTTAATTCTGGTACTTCAGCATTGTATCTTGCAATTGAAGCAATGAATTTTCCTAAAAACGGAGAAGTTATAACTCCTGCATTAACCTTTGGAACAACGATAGCATCTCTAGTTAATAATGAATTAATACCGGTCTTTGTTGATGTAAAAAAAAATACATATTGTATCGATGAAACACAAATTGAAGAAAAGATTAATGAAAATACAGTTGCAATAGCTGCACCTGATTTAATGGGAAACATATGCGAGTGGCCACTTATTAGAGATTTAGCAGATAAATACAATCTTAAAATTCTAGTAGACTCAGCTGACACTATTGGAGCTACATATAATGGAGTATCGACTGGAACATTCGCTGACGTTGCCATAACAAGCTTTTATGGATCTCACATTATTAATGGTGCTGGTAATGGAGGTATGGTTGTTACATCTGATAAAAAAATAGCAGACAAATGTAGTTTGTTAAGATCTTGGGGAAGAAGCTCGTCTTTATTCGTTGAAAGTGAAGCCATAGAAAATAGATTTAACGTACATCTTGATGGCATCCAATACGACGCAAAATTTGTCTTTGAGGAACTAGGGTATCAGCTTGAACCATCAGAGATCAGTGCAGCTTTTGCTTTAGTTCAGCTAAAAAAACTTGATAAAAATATGGAACTTAGAAATAGTCATTTTAATTCACATATAAATTTCCTCTCAAAATATAGTAATTTTTTTGCGTTACCTGAACAAAATCCAAATGCATATACATGTTGGCTAGCTTTCCCTATGATTGTAAAAGAGGAAGCGCCATTTTCAAGAACTGATATGCAAATCTTCCTTGAAAAAAGGAATATACAGACAAGAGTTGTCTTCACTGGAAATATCATTAGGCAGCCAATGATGAAAAATGTAAAGCATGTCGGTGATGCAGACGAATTTGTTAATGCTGATAGGGTTATGAGACAAGGCATTCTATTAGCATGCCATCATGGTCTAAATGAAGAAATGATGAGCCATCTTTATAAGAGTATTGATCTTTTTATTTCTCAATTCAAAAATTAAAAAATAGTCAATAATTCTATATTTTAAAATAAAGATTACTCTATATTTGATTTGGGTGGCAAATTAATTGACTCATTCCCAGAAATCTTTGTTCGTCTTAAAAAAACATTTAATATGAGAAATGTTACTCCCACTCAGTAGTGCTAATTTTTAAAAGCCATATATTACAATGCTTGCAGTGACTGTTTTTAAAGCGTGTAGGTTATGTGTTAGTTTAAATTTTAATATATATTATTACCATCTATTTATAAATTGATTTATATTTTTTGTTATGAAAAAACTAAAAAAGGTTTCTTTAGCGCTCCTATTTACTTTTGTCATAACATCTTGCAGCAACTCCGATGTAGTTGTTCAAATATATGGCGCTTATGAATATAACTGTACTACTCATGAATATAGAGTTTTAAGTAAAAACATTATGTTTCCATTTATGAAAGTGGAAAAATGGTATACAAAAGAAGAATTTCACGAAGCAAATGTTGAATACGCATTAGAACCTTATGCGGGACTTGCAATAAGCGATGAAGGTCTTTTAGAAATCTCTCCATCAAAAGAAATGAGTTACGGTATGCTCAAAGAGTTAATAATGGAAGTAGACTGTGAAAATCCGCAAGATATTATGTTGTTCTAGAGTCTTTTCTGTATAAAACTTTCATTCCCATTCTATAGTTGCAGGCGGTTTGCTTGTTATATCGTAAACAACACGGGCAATCTTGGGTATTGAATTTGCGATACGAGTAGCTACACCATTAAGAAATGAAAAATCAAGTTCAGCAGATTTAGCAGTCATATAATCATCGGTGGTTACTGCACGCAAAGCAACTACGTATTCATAAGCTCTACCATCACCTTTTACTCCAACTGATCTTATAGGTAGAAATACTACAAAAGCTTGACTAACAGAATTATAGAGATCCGCTTTTTCTAGTTCGTCTA
This sequence comes from Methylococcaceae bacterium TMED69, assembly GCA_002170535.1. Taxonomy (GTDB): domain Bacteria; phylum Pseudomonadota; class Gammaproteobacteria; genus TMED69. The sequence continues at coordinate 417,641 of NHDW01000004.1, read as the reverse complement.
TAAAAATAGAGTCGGCTTCTCTAAGTATCTCACACTTTTCGTTTGTAACTTCTCCCAGAATTCGCACAGCCAGACCTGGGCCAGGAAAAGGATGGCGCAACATGTGTTTTTTTGGAAGGCCGAGCTCTTCACCTATTCGCTTTACCTCGTCTTTAAATAGATTACGAATCGGCTCTAGAAGGCTAAGCCGCATTGTCTCCGGTAACCCTCCTACATTATGGTGCGATTTAATCACATGGCCCATACCGTCCTTAACCCCTGCTGATTCGATTACATCTGGATAGATGGTCCCCTGAGCTAACCACTTAATATTTTTCAAGGCCTGCGCCTCGTGTTCAAATACTTCAATAAAAGTTTTGCCAATAATCTTCCTTTTATCTTCGGGCTCAGTAACGCCTTCCAGTTTTTTCAGGAAAATCTCTCTAGCGTTTATCAATCTTATTTTTAGCCCTCGATTTTTAAATATTTCTAGAACTGCTGAAGCTTCATCCTTTCTCAAAAGCCCGTTATCTACAAATAAACATGTTAATCTATCACCAATTGCCAGGTGAATTAACGCCGCCGTAACTGAGGAGTCGATACCACCACTTAAGCCCAAGACTACGCTATCAGTTTTTACCAAATTTTTAATTGATTCTACACGTCGATCAATAAAGTTCGATGAAGTCCAATCTCGTTCACATCCACACAAATCTACGCAAAAACGTTTTAAAATTTCTAGTCCTTTAGTTGTATTTTTTACCTCAGGATGAAACTGTAACCCGTAATGATCTCTAGCTTCATTCGCTATACCAGCAATAGGTGTAGTTGTCGTAGATGCGATACATTTAAAGCCACTCGGCAGTTTAGTCACACTATCCCCATGACTCATCCAAACATCAAGCAATCCATGACCTGCCTCGTTAACATTATCCTCAATATCCGCCAATAGTTTTGAGTGGCCTCGTGCCCTTAAAGAAGCATGGCCATACTCCATCCTTACAGTGCTTGAAACTACCCCTCCTGCTGCGAGAGCCATCAATTGCATCCCAAAACAAATACCCAACACTGGACAGCCTACTTCAAACAAAGCTGAAAACTTATTCACATAATGTTCGTCAACTGTTTCAGGACCTCCGGATAAAATAATTCCATTATTACCCTTTTCATCGAGAGCAGCTAAATCGCTATTGCAAGAAATTATTTCACAATAAACATTCATCTCTCTAATTCTACGAGCGATTAATTGTGTATATTGAGAACCAAAGTCAATTATAATGATTTTTGTCATTAGATTAGAATTTTAATCGAGCCGATAATTTGGAGCTTCTTTAGTGATTTGCACATCATGTGCATGACTTTCACGTGTGCTCGCATTAGAAACTCTTACAAATCTTGTTTTGCTTCTTAGTAGCCCTAAATTTTGACAACCTGTGTATCCCATGGCGGCCCTCACACCCCCTGCTATTTGATAAATTACTTTACTAAGCGGGCCTTTATAAGGAACTCTTCCTTCGATTCCCTCTGGTACAAGCTTATCAAGCTCATTAAGCTCTTGAAAATATCTATCAGATGAACCATCTCGTTGCGACATAGCACCTATTGAACCCATCCCACGATAGGATTTGTAGGATCTCCCTTGATATAATTCCACCTCTCCTGGCGCTTCTTCGGTTCCAGCAAAAAGAGAACCAATCATTACGCTATGTGCCCCAGCGGCTAGCGCTTTTGCCACATCTCCTGAGTAACGTACGCCACCATCCGATATAATAGAAACCCCTTTTCTTTCGAGCGCTTGAGACGCCTCAATTACAGCGCTAATTTGAGGAACGCCTACACCACTAACGACCCTTGTCGTACAAATCGACCCAGGACCTATGCCGACTTTCACGGCGTGGGCGCCATGGTCTGCCAAGCAAACGGCTGCTTCCATAGTAGCTATATTTCCCGCTATGACTTGGGTGCTAGCAAAAGTTCGTGTTACCCATTTCAGCATATCCACAACACCTTTTGAGTGACCGTGAGCCGTATCAATCACCAGGACATCAACACCAGCTTTAACTAAAGCTTCGGCGCGTTGTTTAGAATCCAACCCCACCCCTATTGCAGCTCCAACTCGTAATCGTGAACTCGAGTCTTTACAGGCATTTGGGTATTCATCCGCCTTCTGGATGTCTTTAACCGTGATAAGTCCTTTTAGCTGAAAATCTTGATTTATAACCAAAATCTTCTCAATTCTATTAGCATGAAGAAGGGTCATGACCTCAGCCTTGTCAGCTCCTTCCTCAACTGTCACTAGCCTGTCCTTTGGTGTCATCACCTCTCTTATCTCTGCCTCGAATCTTGATTCAAATCTTAAGTCTCGGGAAGTAACTATTCCAACTAATCGATTATCTTCAACAACTGGAACTCCAGATATACCGTTAGATCTAGTCAATTTAACCACTTCTCCAACAGTAGCACTAGGTGAAATCGTTATAGGATCTAGTATCACTCCGCTTTCGAACTTTTTTACCTTTTTAACTTGATCGGCCTGCTCTGGAATCCCCATATTTTTGTGAATAATTCCAAGCCCCCCTTCTTGGGCTAGGGTAATTGCTAGTTTAAACTCGGTCACAGTGTCCATCGCCGCGCTAACGAATGGTATATTTAATTTTATTTCTTCCGTTAGATTCGTCGAGAGGTCAGCATCCTTAGGTAATATCTCAGAATACGATGGCAACATCAATACATCATCAAAAGTTAAACCTTTTTTGTCTGAAATCATATTTTGCTCGTAATTTAATAACAATCCTATATTATAAGAGCTGATCTAATGACAGTAAATCTGTCAAAGAAATTATTTAGCAAGTTATTAAAAAATGCCATCCGAATCTCAAAAAATTTTTTCCGTTGGTGAGTTGAACGAGAGTGTCCATAGACTTATAAGCGGCCAACTAAAAAATATTTTTGTGAAAGGGGAAATCTCAAATCTTGCCCAACCAGCCTCAGGTCATATTTATTTCTCTCTGAAAGACAAAAATGCCCAAGTTAAATGTGCTCTTTTTAGAAATCGGGTTCTTTCGACAAACGAACCATTAAAAAATGGGTTAGAAATCATAATCCATGGATCGCCGAGCATTTACACAGTTAGAGGTGACTACCAAATCATTGTTGATTATTTAGAGACAGCAGGAGAGGGTCTTTTAAGGAGAAAATTTGAAGAGTTAAAGCAAAAACTCCTCCAAGAGGGTCTTTTTGAAAACTCTTCAAAAAAAACAATCTCCAAATGGCCAAGAGCGATTGGGATAGTCACCTCCCCTACTGGAGCCGCGATAAGAGACGTGTTATCCGTCATTAACAGAAGATCTCCTTCAATACCGGTCATTATTTATCCATGTCAAGTCCAAGGCAAAAATGCGTCAACAACAATTGTTAAAGCCATTCAAAAAGCGAACGAAAGACATGAATGCGATACTCTTATCCTAACGCGGGGAGGAGGTTCACTTGAGGATCTTTGGCCCTTTAACGAAGAAAGCACCGTAAGAGCTATCGCCCAGTCTTACATACCTATTTTAAGTGCCGTTGGGCATGAAACTGACTTTACAATTTCGGATATGGCAGCGGATATAAGAGCCTCCACACCATCAGCTGGAGCAGAGCTAGCATCGCCAGACGTGAGACAAGCGACTACTATCTTTCATAATATTAACATGAGACTTAGAGGAGCCATTGAATTATTGTTTAAAGAACAATATGGCAGGCTTAAAGACATTAAAAACTCTCTTATAAGCCCTGAAAATAAATTACTTGTTAATTTGCAATTGAATGATGAGCTGTTCCGAAAACTTCATGAAGTCATCAATAATAAAATTAAAAATGCAAATATAAAACTTTCATTTTTAAATACTAGGCTTCTTCAGACTAAGCCTAATAATCTTATAACAGAAAACATTAAATCCATTTGTGAATTAAAGATAATATTAAAAAGCCTACTAGCCCAAGAAATTCAGTTGCTCAGACATAGGACTCAAACCGCATCTGCTGTTTTAAAAAGCAACAATCCAAGAAATATCTTAAAACGCGGTTATTCAATAACTTACGACCAAAACAATAATATTATCAGTGACTCGACTACTCAAACAGCAGACTCAAAGATAACGACAACTTTTTACAAAGGTAAAGTTATTTCAAAGATTGAAAAAATTATAGAATGATCAAAAAGAACTAGATTGCTCATCTGCGTGATAGGAAGATCTAACAAGAGGCCCACTCGCAACACTTTTAAAACCCAAGCCAAAAGCGAATTCTTCGTATTCTCTAAATTCCTCAGGATGCACAAATTTTGAGACTGGTAAATGATGCGGGCTAGGTTGCAAGTATTGCCCTATAGTTACCATATCGCAATCAGCCGCAACCAAGTCGTACAAAGTTTGTTTGATCTCATCTTTAGTCTCGGTAAAACCGAGCATAATGCCAGATTTAGTAGGTACCTCAGGTGCGATATTTTTGAAGGATTTAATTAGTTGCAATGACCATTCATAATCTGCACCAGGCCTAATTTGGCGATATAAAGATTTAACGGTCTCCATATTATGATTGAATACATTTGGCAAATCAGAAGACAAAGCATTCAGAGCTTTCTCCATGCGACCACGAAAATCAGGTACTAAAATTTCGATTTTAATATCATCAACAGCGTTTCTAATCTGGCGTACACAGTCCGAAAAATGTCCGGCTCCACCATCCTTTAGATCATCACGATCCACAGACGTAATAACTAAATATTTCAAAGCCATATTAGCGGCTAACTCTGCCAACCTTTTGGGTTCGTCTTTATCAATAGGAGCAGGCCTACCATGAGCAACGTCGCAAAAAGGACATCTTCTCGTACAAAAATTACCCAGGATCATAAATGTAGCTGTACCACGATTGAAACAATCGCCCAAATTAGGGCAAGCAGCCTGCTCACAAACTGTATTTAGTTTAGAACGCCTAAGAACATTTTTTAATTCCTCTACCTTATGACCAGTAGGTGCTTTAACCTTGAGCCATTTTGGTTTGGCAGGCGAGGGAGCTTTTATAATTTTCACTGGGATTTTTGAAACTTTGTTCACTCCCCGGTCTTCTTTTTTCGGGCTATCGACGTTATTTTCCATTTGTTTCTTGTACTTCGTAAATTTGTTAAATATTTTTAATGATTATATATCAGGTTTATCAAAATTGAACGAAGTTCCGTCGCGCATTCTATCACGCCCATATTTAAGTTGAAATTTGCCAGTTGAGTTACCTCTAAATCCCTATATCCACAGGTATGTATGTGATTAAAAGGAGAAAGATCCATATTCACATTTAAAGCCATTCCATGGTAACTAAAATTTTTACCGAAACGTAATCCTATAGATCCAATTTTCTTCCCATCAATATAGATACCAGGTGCTCCATCTTTCCTGGAGCCAGTCAATCCTTTTAGGGCAAGAAACTCAATCATCGACTGTTCAAGTTTTGTTACTAGCATGCGAGGCGACAATTTTGAACGGCGATAATTTATGATTGTATACAAAACCAGTTGCCCCGGGCCATGGTATGTAGCCTTCCCACCCCTGTCGGTCTCCACGATGGGCAATCCTTTGGAATTTAAGATATTTGAGAAATCTGCCGACTTGCCTAGGGTAATTACTGGCTCATGTTCTAAAGACCAAATTTGATCTGGTGAACTCGGACTTTTTTTCGCCTCGATTAGCATATTTTTATAACAAGCTAGATATTCCTGAATATAGAGGTGTTTTGATACTATTTTCATGGCTCTAAATAAAGACTCGGTTTTATTATACTTCTTATCGGGCGATATAATATTAAAATCATTTTGTTAAAAATGAATACTTAAAATTCAAGCGAAATTTGTTCGTTTAAAACATCTATATCGTAATGCTATAATATAACAATAATTTTAAGAATAAAGACATATGAATGCGTTAGATATAAGATCATTAAAAAAAACCTACACTAATGGTACTAAGGCATTAAAGGGGGTCAACTTACAAGTGGCCCAAGGTGATTTCTTTGGTTTACTGGGTCCTAATGGGGCTGGTAAATCTACTATTATAGGAATTATAAGCTCACTCATAAGAAAAACCTCGGGCTCAGTAAAAATTTTTAATACGGATATTGATAAAAACTTTGCTCTTGCTAAAAGCTTCATTGGGATCACACCTCAGGAACTCAACTTTAATCAATTCGAAACTGTAGAGGACATAGTACTTAATCAAGCCGGTTTTTACGGTATGCGAAAGAAACTAGCTAGAGAGCGCTTGGACGAATTACTAGAGAAGCTCAGATTGGAAGATCGAAGAAAAGAGGTGTCTCGTAATTTGTCCGGCGGTATGAAAAGGAGATTGATGATCGCTCGGGCATTAGTGCATAAGCCAAAATTACTTCTGTTAGACGAACCAACAGCTGGGGTTGATATCGAAATCAGACACTCAATATGGAGTTTCCTTAAGGAACTCAATAGTCTCGGTACAACTATTATCCTCACAACTCATAATCTGGAAGAAGTAGAAATTCTCTGTAGAAACATCGGCATTATCAATTCCGGCCATTTGATAGAAGACACCTCACTTCGGACACTCCTCTCTCAGTTGGATTCTGAGAGTTATATTTTGGATTTAGAGGACGAAGTAACAGACGCACAAATCGCAGATTTCCCCGAATTAAAGGCGATCGATAAGCATCAAATAGAGATTAATATCAATAAAAAGGAGAAAAGCCTTAACTCCTTGTTTGTGAAATTATCTGATAAAGGTATCGGCATTAGAAGCATGAGAAATAAAAACAATCGACTTGAAAAACTTTTTTTAGACCTAATATCCACTTCTTAGGAAGATTTCTATGAAAGAACTTTACAGATCTTGGCTCATAAGTTTTTATACTATCTTTTCGAAAGAATTGAAGAGATTTTTACGTATTTGGCTTCAGACCCTATTCCCACCCGCTATTACCATGGCTCTTTATTTTGTTATATTTGGTGGTGTCATAGGTTCGCGTGTCGGGACGATGGAGGGGCACGATTACGTTTCATATATCGCCCCTGGTATAATTATGATGTCGATAATAACAAATTCATACAATAATGTTGTGTCGTCGTTTTTTGGGGCAAAATTTCAAAGACATATCGAAGAGATGCTAGTGTCACCGACACCCAACGGGGTCATCTTAGCTGGTTACGTCTGTGGCGGAATCTGCCGTGGTGCACTTGTAGGGATAATAGTTACCGCGGTTGCGGGTTGCTTTACCGATATTTATATACAACATGTCGGCATAGCAATCACGGTGGTAATTCTCACGGCAGCGTTATTTGCTATTTGTGGTTTTATTAATGCAATTTTTGCAAAAAAATTTGATGACATATCTGTAATACCCACTTTTATATTAGCCCCATTAACCTATCTGGGTGGAATCTTCTATTCTGTGAATCTGCTGCCTCCGTTTTGGAAAGACCTATCACACGTTAATCCTATTCTTTATATGGTAAATGCACTTAGGTACAGTTTTATAGGTGTGAGTGACGTTAATATTTACTTTTCGATAGGAATGATGATCGTGTCAATTGTAGTGCTTTTTTTTATATGCTTAATCTGTATGCATAGAAGCGTTGGACTAAGGGGCTAAGTGAAACTTAAAGCTTTCATAGCTTCAAATATTTCGACTCCTAAATTAAAATTTTTCCCATTACCAATTGGTTTACCATTAATTGCTTTAACAGCAACAACTCCTTTTGTAGTGCTGGTCAACAATACTTCGTCGGCTCTCCACAGACTATCTGTTGGAATCACGGTCTCCTCATAATTGATATTTTTTCTTCTTAAAATCTCTAAAACTAATTCTCTGGTTACCCCAGAAAGGATAAATTCATTTTCTTTAGGAGTAAGAACTCTATCCTCATATACTAAAAACAAATTTGATGTCGCACCCTCAGTTAAAATACCTTCCCTCTCAAAGATCGCTTCTTCTCCGCCAGATGTTTTAGCCATAGTTTTTGCCCACGTATTCGCATAGAGCGAGGTAGACTTCACGTTACATTTTTGCCAACGAATATCCTTCAATAAAATGGCATTGACAACATCTAAGCAACTTGGCATTTTAAATGGACTCGTCATTATAAATAGTGTCGGGACATATTCAGATGGGTAAAAATGATTGCGTGGTGCTGGACCTTTTGTAAATTGCAAATAAACAGAGCAACAAGCGAAATGATTACGCGCAAGAACCTCATTTATCAAACAATAAAGCTCAGAGTCGGAAAACGGGATCTCTAGTTGCATATCTTTTGCACCGTCTCGCAAACGCTTGAAATGATTTTTATAATGTAAAAGGTTACACTCCACAGCCGTCATCACCTCGTAAAGACCCTCTCCAAAAATAAAACCTCGATCAAGTACGGAAATCTTTGCATCCGCAAGACTCAAAAACTCTCCGTTTAAATAACAAATATCATTCATATTCATCTTCTTCAAAAAGAATTAACACGCTATCAATCATGCGCTTAAAGAAGCCACCCTCTGCAACATCCTCTAATGCAATAAGGTCATAAACCATTTTATTTCCAATATAGTTCTCAATCACTATATTACCTATTTTTTGGCCTTTTTTTATAGGTGCTCTCAATTTTTTGTTCATGACAATATCAAAATCAACTGGCTCAGAATAACCAGCAGGTCTTAGGGCAAAAATATCTTTCGATGAGCCTATCTCAATTTCATCATCCTCACCTTCCCATACCTTCACCTTTTTTATAGTAGTAAAATTTTCAAATAAGCGTTTTGATTCAAAAAAACGAAAGCCATAGTCCAAGAGTGCTTTGGTGTCTCTAAACCGAGCCTTATTAGTCTTTGCGCCAATCACCGCAGCTATCAATCGAATCGACCCGTTATCCCCTGATGACACCAAACAGTAATCTGCGGATTCTGTATATCCAGTTTTTATTCCATCAACAAATCTACTTTTTCTGAGCAGAATGTTTCGATTTCTTTGTACAATATTATTATAGGTATAAGTTTCTATGCTGAACCTTTTATAGATTTCGGGAAAGTCATAAATGAGCTTTTGAGACAAATTCACAACATCTTTAGCGGTTGTATAAGTGTCTTTTCCTGGCAAGCCAGTAACATTTCCAAAACTAGTCTCTGTTAGTCCGAGCTTGTCCGCGAAGACATTCATCTGGCTAACAAATGAAGTCTCTGTTCCGTAAATATGCTCTGCTAGCGCTACACTGGCATCATTACCAGACTGTATAATTATACCATTCAATAATGACTCGACAGAGACTTCTGAACCGACTTCAATGAACATCCTCGATCCTTCCATCCTCCATGCCTTCTCGCTAACAATAGCGTTGTCTGTTAAGTTTACATGACCAGCTTTTAAAGCATGGGCCGCAACATAAGTAGTCATGATCTTTACGAGACTAGCTGGCTCGATCCTCATTGATGAATTTTTTTCAGCAAGAACGGCGCCAGTATTTGCATCTATAAGAATAAATGATCCTACAGATAAAATGGGCTCAGGCGGCTTTATAAAATCATCCAAAGCCAAAAGATTGGAACTAATAAGGAAAAATGAGATAAAAATAAACTTTGTTTTTTGAATAATCATATAGCTATTGCAATCAGTAGACCCTCTTATATTCTGAAATTTCACTGGCTTCAAAAAATTTATAGGGATCATTTAATAATTTTTCATTTTTTGACAAAACCAGCCATACCCTAAAGAGCCCATCATTATTTTCGACAATATCGAGCTTAAATTCACCATTTAATTTCAACAGACTTAATTCTCTAAACGTAGCTGCATTTTTTTTTATTCTAAACGCACCTAATTGATAAACAATTTTTCCTGGATAAAGGCGTAAAGCCGTATTGTCATTCTTATCTACAGGGCTTGTCAAAACCTCTACAGTTACCATTTCGGTGCCTTTCTTATCAAATTCTAAAGCCTTAGCAGCAGCAAACGACAAGTCGATAATTCGTCCTTTCACAAAAGGACCACGATCATTTACCCACACCACTATCTGTTTGTCATTCTCTAAGTTGGTCACCCTTACTTTTGAAGGAAGTGGTAATGTTTTATGGGCAGCAGTCATTTTATACATATCAAACGTTTCGCCATTAGATGTTTTATTACCATGAAATTTCGGGCCATACCAAGAGGCTAGTCCTTTTTGCGTGAACCCAATTGCACTCGTCAAAGGATAGTATCGCTGGCCGAATACTTCATAAAACGCCCTATATTCAGATTCAGAAGATTTTTCAGACAAGTTGTGAGGTCTCTTTGCTAATTGAAAACTGGAACATCCTCCAATCAAAACTGCTAACAATAAATAAAACCAAAATATCTTAATAACCACTTAACTTATATCTCACATTCCTTAAGCGCATCGGCTAAAGAGGCTACTGCTAGCGCATAAAAAAGACGAGGATTATAATGGAACAAAGTAAAGAAATTTTCAAAACCTAACCATTGTTTCACGTCCCCTTCTTCACTTTGTTCAAGTAACGCGACCAAAGTAGAATCAAGATTTCCGTCCGTATTTCCTGTTTGGACAAACTTTGTTTCCCTCCAGTCGGGTACTAATTCGACAAGGGTGGTATTGGTCCTACTAGGATTGGATTCAATTTTCGCGCTTTTTATGTGGCTGGATTTAGGTATAACGCTAATTACTGCTTCGTTTGGAATCCAGCCATGATAACGCAAGAAGTTCCCAATACTACCTATAGCATCTTCAACATTATTTATAATATCAATTTTTCCGTCTTTATTAAAATCAACCGCTAAGCGTCGATAATTGTCGGGCATAAATTGTGGTATTCCTAAAGCGCCAGCATAAGAACCCCTGTAACTATTGAAATCTCTTTCGTGCTTGTCAGCCATAAGTAGAAATTCTTTAAGTTGATAACGAAAAAAATTTTTTCTTTTGGGGCTGTCTTTTGGATAGTGAAACGCCAACGTAGCCAGTGCTGTAAAAACATCATGGTTACCTTTTATTTTACCGTAAAACGTTTCAACTCCTACTATACCCGCGATTATCGAAGAAGGAACTCCATATCTAACTTCTGCTTCACGGAATGTTTTCAGGTTTTCTTTCAAAAAGCTACATCCTTGCTGTACGCGTTTTTCACTAACTAACAAACTTCGATATTGCGTCCATGTTTTTGTCTTCTCTGCTGGCCGATCCATCAGGCCAATAATTTTTTTTGAAATTTTTATATTATGTAAAGAATTGCTTACTTTTAGTAAATCTAATTGAGGATAAACTTTTAATTCTTCAACAAATTCCTCAATGGTTTCATTTGCAAGAGAGAAAGCTAACAAATCAAAGGTAACTATACTTAGGATTAATATGGCTAATCTCATGTTTAAAACACTAACCTTCTATGAGTTTGAATTGACATCAAAACGCCCATACAAATCATTACCGTTACTACCGAGGTTCCTCCGTAACTAATCAATGGTAGTGGAATCCCTACCACTGGAAGTTGTCCTGTTACCATGCTCATATTGATAAATACTGATAGAAACAGCATCAAAGTCAGAACGATGGCAAGAAGCCTCCCAAAAGTATCCTGCGCATAGAAAGCTATTTGAGCCCCACGAGCAATTATTAAGCTATAGCCTAAAAGCATTACAACCACCCCAACAAGTCCAAATTCTTCACAATAAACCGCAAAAATAAAGTCTGTAGCTCTCTCAGGTAAAAATTCAAGATGGGATTGAGTTCCATTGAGCCATCCTTTGCCGAATATTCCTCCTGAGCCAACAGCTATAATGGACTGAATGATATGATAGCCAGCTCCCAGAGCATCATTATCAGGATTAAAAAGAGTGAGAACCCTTTGCCTTTGATATTCATGCATCGCAAACCAACCTATAGGAGCAATCGCAATCCCGAAAAATAAACTATTTCTTATGAATTTCCAGCTTATGCCAGAAAAAAATAATACGACGAGGCCCGATGCCGCCACCACAATCGCAGTACCTAGATCTGGCTGTCTCCCTATCAAAAATGTAGGTATTGCAATAACAACGATGGATAATAATATAGTCTTGAGATCAGGAGGAAGAAGTTTTTTGGCCACAAGGCTAGCTACCGTTAGCGGTACAACTACCTTCATAAGCTCTGATGGTTGAAATCGAAAAATTCCTGCATCTAGCCACCTCTGAACTCCTCTGCCTGTTCCGAATAAAAGAACCAAACCCAGCAAGATGAGAGCTCCTAGATATACCAGAGGTGCCCAATGTGCGAGTCTTTGAGGAGGTATTTGCGCTATGAATAGCATTACCACAAGACCAACAAACATTCTTAGACCTTGTTTCGCTACAAGATCGATAGATTGTTCCGATGCGGAATACAGTACCACAAGCCCAAGCAAACACATGATTATTACGCCGGCGAGCAAAGGAGTATCAATATGTAGCCGATAAACTAGATTGTTCCGCATCAACCTTCCTAGTGAAATATTGGTCTAAAATGGCCCGTGCTATCGGCGCGGCCGTGGCACTTCCAGAGCCCCCGTGTTCAATTACAACGGCTAAAGCAATCCGTGGATTTTCCGGAGGCGCATATGCTACAAATAATGCGTGGTCTCTGAGATGACTGGGTATATCCTCATCTTCAAGTTCTTCATCTTGGCCGATACTAAAAACCTGAGAAGTCCCAGTTTTTCCCGCAATTTTTGTCTTAGAGGTATAGCCAATTCCTCTTGCTGTCCCTTTGCTACTATGCACCACAGCAACCATGCCATCATTAACGACTTTCCAGTAACGGTCGTTGCCCTTTAAGTTTTTATTCGCACTTATGTCGTATGATTGTTGTTTATCAGACAAGGCGAGTTGCTCGGTTTGTATGATAAAAGGCTCAACTGACTTGCCTCGATTCGCCAACGTAGCTGCGAGCTTCGCGAGTTGTAGCGGGGTGGCTAAAAGAAAACCTTGGCCTATACCGGTTATAACAGTTTCACCTGGATACCAAGGTAATTTTTTTATTTTCTTTTTCCATTCTGGAGATGGAACCAAGCCTTTTTCTTCGTTGGGCAAATCTATGCCTGTAGCTTTCCCTAAACCAAATCGGTCAAATACAGTGTGAATCATCTTTATGCCGATATCATTAGACAGACTGTAAAAAAATACGTCACAAGAACGCTCTATCGCTTCCACTAGGTTAACCCTACCGTGTCCCTCCTTTTCCCAACATCTATATCTATGACTAGCGCTTGGTAAAGAAAACCATCCGTTACATTTAACGGTCTGAGAGGCCGAGAGACCATTCTCCAAAGCAACCAACGCAAGAAGAGGCTTAATGGTCGAACCTGGAGGGTATTGCCCTTGGATAGATCTATCAAATAAAGGACGGAATGGTGAATTCATCCAGGTCGTGTAAAGTTCCGGAGAAATTCCATTAGCAAAAGCATTGGGATCATAAGAAGGATGGCTGACTATAGCCAGCACTCCTCCGGTACGCACATCCAATGCCACAATTGAACCACTGAGATTATCTAGGTCCCGCAACAAGGATGCCGCTTTCTTTTGAAGTTTAGAGTCAATGGTCAATCTAAGATCCTCACCCGGTACTGGAGGCTCTCTATCAACAACTCTTAGGAGCCTACCTTCAGCATTTATTTCAATAGTCTTACTCCCGACTTTACCGTGGAGCAATAGCTCTCTTTTACGCTCAACTCCAGTTTTGCCGATGTACTGAGTAGCGGCATAATTAGAATCTTGCAGTCTTATTTTATCATTGTTGCTGATTCTAGAAACATAACCAAGAAGGTGTGCTGTATCACTCCCTAGGGGATAAAACCGAGACAATCCAGCCTCAACAGCTACTCCGGTAAATTTATGACTGTTGACAGAAAATAAAGCGACTTGTTCCTCGCTCAGATCAGTCATTAAAGGTACAGCGGTGAATCTAGTTGCTGTATTTAAGGTTTTAATTATTTGATTTTGCTTAGACTCATTAATATCGAGAATCTGGGATAACTCATAAACCAGCGCATTGTTATCTTTTATTTTCTCTGGAACCCCAACTAAATTAAAAGATGGTCGATTACCAGCAAGCATTACACCATCTGCACTATATATAACTCCTCTTGGAGGGGCTACTGGCCGAACTTTGATATAGTTTTCAGTCGATAAAGTTGTATAGTGTTGATGGTTATAAACCTGAAGATAAATCAGCCTTATTATGACAAGACAAACCATCAAAATAATTGCCACAATTGCTAAAATGACTCTATTAAGAAAAATGTCTCTTTCTAAATTACTATCTCGTATTTCACCGAAGCTTTTCATTATAAATTCAAACTTTAATTTAACCTACGAACGATATGTTAACAGTCGCCTCAACTCACCTAAAATTAATTGAAACCATGGCCAAGCAATTGCAGTAATCATCGCCTGATACAGAACCCCCCATTCAAATGTAATATTAGAAGAAAACCTTTGGATATTCGCAATAATTAACCCGTATAAAAATATAACAAAAAATATCACGATAGATTGTTGAATCGAAGGATAAAGTATAAATCTGCGATGATTTGTTACTGCAAAATAAGCAATGAAGGATAAGCATAAGGCATGTTCCCCGAGTGAGCTACCGTGTTGAACATCCAGCAACATTCCCGTAATAAAACAAAAAACCACTCCAACTCTCTGAGGAGCAGTAATACACCAATAAAATACAAAAAGCCCAATCCAATTAGGTTTCAAGTCACTCAACCAATCTGGGAATGGAATCGCTGTCAACATAAAGCCAAAAATTATTGAGGTCACTGCAAATATTAAATCGCTTCGATTTCTTTCTCTTCCGAATGTTTGTAACGTGCTCATTCAGCCCCCTGGTTTTGGGAAGGGGAGCCGACTAAAAGAACTTCTCTTGAAAAGGTAAGATCTGAAATCGGTTCTACGGAGATATCTGCAAATGATTCTCCTTTTACTCTGGCCACAGATTTTATGGTTCCAACAGGATAGCCCGATGGGAATCTATTTCCCAAACCAGAACTAACTACCAGATCACCTGTAACCACGTCTGCATCTATAGGCACAAAAGATAAAGATAGTTTTTTAGACTCATCAATTCCAGTGACAAGTGCTCTAAGTCCTGTCCTGTTAAGCTCAACTGGAATAGAGTGCTTAGGGTCTGTAATTAATAAACCAGTCGAAGAGTATGGTCCGACCTTGATAACTTGTCCAATAACACCATGTACGTCTACCATTGCTTGACCCACTTGAGCGCCAGTATTTTCACCTTTGTTAACTACGATTTGCTGTGAACCACTTTTGGTATCAATTGACAAAATATTCGCAACAATAGTTCGTTGATTAGGAACGACTGGGAAATCCAGTAAATCTCTCAATCTGCTATTCTCTCTTTTGACAGCAGAATATCTTTGCGCCCTAACACTCAGCTGCAAATTCTCTGTTCTTAATTTTTCCATGTCATTTATGAGAGTCTTTTGCGTCTTTAAATAGCTAGAAATCGTCTCTATCAAACCTATTTGTAAATCAACTGCTAACTGAATAGGATAAACAACAAACGAAAGTGTTTCTCTGACTGGATTTAAATAATTACTTTGTCTATCAACTGAAATGCATAAGAAAGAAATTACTGCACAAACAACCAGTCGTGGCGTAATATTTTGTTTTACTTTACCTAAACCACTGATTTTGGCCACCTCATAAAAGCACAACTAATCTAGGCTTAAAATATCAGGCCCGTGAACATCTATCATATCGAGCACTTTTCCTCCACCGCGCGCCACACAAGTCAATGGATCATCCGCTATTATAACCGGCAGCCCTGTCTCTTCCATAAGGAGACGATCAATTCCTTTAAGGAGCGCTCCTCCACCAGTCATTACGACGCCTCTTTCAGCAACATCCGAAGCCAACTCAGGCGGTGTTTTCTCAAGTGCTGTTTTTACTGCTTCAATAATACCTGCAAGTGGCTCTTGTAAGGCCTCTAGGATCTCATTGCTATTTAAAGAAAAACTACGAGGTAGGCCTTGTGCTAAATTTCTACCTTTGATAGTCATTTCAGTAAGCTCGTTTCCTGGAAATGCACAACCCATCTCGTGTTTTACTCTTTCTGCTGTTGCGGCGCCTATTAAAGTACCATAATTTCTTCTAACGTAGTTTACTATGGCGTCGTCGAATCTATCGCCAGCGATCCTTACTGAATCAGCATAAACAATTCCATTTAAAGACATAACGGCGATCTCAGTAGTTCCGCCGCCAACATCCAAAACCATTGAACCACTTGCATCGCTAACTGGCATCCCAGCTCCAATAGCAGCTGCCATCGGTTCTTCAATTAAATAAACCTCGCGAGCTCCAGCTCCCTGTGCTGATTCTTTTATTGCTCGGCGTTCAACCTGTGTCGATCCACAAGGAACACAAACCAAAACCCGTGGGCTCGGCTTAAAATACTGGTTGCCGTGAACTTTATGGATGAAATGCTGAAGCATTTTTTCCGTAACAGTAAAATCCGCTATCACTCCATCCTTTAGGGGACGAATCGCATCGATGTGTCCTGGTGTACGACCAAGCATTCGCTTAGCCTCCGCCCCTACAGCGGCTACTGATTTAGAAGGGTCGCCGTCTCTACCCTTCTTGACAGCAACCACAGATGGTTCGTTCAAAATAATACCTTTATCTTTTACATAAATAAGTGTATTCGCTGTACCCAAATCAATTGAAAGATCATTTGAAAATCTTCCCCTCAAGAACTTAAGCATATACGCTTTCCTCCGCTATTATTTGCCACTTACCAAACCATTTGATTACCATATCAATGATCCATATTTTGATTTGTGATTTTTTGGTACACTAATTAGTCTAATGCCAGAAATTCTTCAAAAAAAGAGCTTACCATTGGAGAAAGAAACACTCAACTAGTTGAACTATAATATAAAAATAAATAATACTGCCCAAAGGAACCAAAGTGACTATTACAAGAAAGGAAATTCTCAAACTTGGAGATTTAGCTAAAATCGAGATATCTGAAAAGGATGTAGAGGAACTGCAAAAACAACTAAACAAAATCCTTAAATTTGTTGATAAAATAAATGAGCAGCCATTGATAAACAATCAAAATTCTATAGAAGTCAGTGCTCCCCATAAAAGCCGATTACGGCCAGATGAGATAACGGAGAATCTTGATAGATTAAGTATTTCAAAAAATAGTCCTAATAGCTCAGAATCTTTAATAACCGTACCACTTGTAATTGAGTAATTTCATTGATTACCCCAACAGACAGCTTGTCTGACATAAAAAAAGGCTTAGATAACAAGTCCTTTTCTTGCAAAGAATTAACAAAATTTTTTTTAGACAGGATAGAAAAAGCAAATAAAAAAATAAACTGTTTCATTACAGTCTGCAGAGAATCTGCCTTAAAAGAAGCAGAAAAGGCCGATTTAAAAAGTAATAGTGTCCCATCACCGTTTGCAGGTATTCCATATGCTAACAAAGATATTTTTTGTACAAGTCAGATAAGAACGACATGCGGTTCAAAAATGCTTGAAAACTTTTTACCACTTTACGATGCCGAGATAGTTCGTCGCGCAAAGAATCTTGGTTTGATAATGCTAGGGAAAACCAATATGGATGAATTTGCAATGGGTTCTACAAACGAAACGAGTTTTTTTGGCGCGGTAAAAAACCCATGGGATTTGACAAAAGTACCAGGAGGTTCATCTGGCGGATCAGCCGCTGCAGTTGCAGCTGGGCTAGTCCCTTTCGCGACAGGATCAGATACTGGGGGTTCCATTAGACAACCAGCCGCACTCTGCGGAATAACGGGGTTAAAACCAACCTACGGACGGATTTCAAGATTTGGCATGATTGCTTTCGCGTCAAGTCTCGACCAAGCAGGTTTTTTAACGCGAAATGTAGAAGATTGTGCTCTTTGCATGGAATTTCTATCTGGTTTTGACCCTAAAGACTCTACATCTGCAAATATTCCAAAAGGAGACTATAGTTCTGAGCTCTATGCGAAACTTGAAGGTAAGAAAATAGGAATTCCAAAGGAATATTTTGATGGAAATTTAGACTCAGAGATTGGACACTGCTTAGCCGAGGCAAAAGATATTTTTTCTAAATTAGGATGCGTTTTAGTAGATATTGAACTACCCAACACAGAAATGGCTATTGCAGCTTACTATATAATTGCCCCTGCGGAGTGCTCATCTAATCTTGCACGTTTCGACGGTGTTAGATACGGCTTTAGGTCAATTAATTCAAATGACATAGATTCCTTGTATAAAAATACGAGGAATGAAGGTTTTGGAACTGAAGTCAAAAGAAGAATACTTATAGGCACCTATGCTCTATCCTCAGGTTACTATGATAAATATTATGAGCAAGCGCAAAGAGTAAGGTCTGTATTAAAAAATGACTTTAATCAAGCTTTTAAAAAAGTAGATGTCATTTTAGGGCCAACGACACCCTCAACTGCTTTTCCGTTGAACAAAGAGGCTCGAAATGACCCTACTGAATTGTATTCAAGCGACCTCTATACGATCCCTGTGAACTTAGCAGGATTACCAGCGATCTCAATTCCTGCTGGTTTTGGCAAAAAAGAACTTCCCATAGGAATGCAACTAATTGGACAGGCATTCAATGAGCGCGTCCTTTTAAATGTCGCCCATCAATTTCAACTGCACTCTGAATGGCATTATCAAATTCCAAAATTTAATGAGTCTTGTGATGAGTAATAATTGGGAAACCGTAATCGGACTGGAAGTCCACATCCAATTAAATACAAAAAGCAAATTATTTTCAGGCGCTCCGAATAAATTTGGTGGAGTAGCTAATTCCCAAACGAGTCTTATTGATCTAGGCTACCCGGGCACGCTACCGGTTATAAATGAAGAGGCAATCGTAATGGCCATCAAGTTAGGTGTAGCGCTTGACGGCAATATTCCTGAGCAAACCGTTTTTGCTAGAAAAAACTATTTTTATCCCGATCTACCCAAAGGTTATCAAATTAGTCAATTCGACGAACCAATAATATCCGGAGGCTTTTTACTAATAGAAGCAGGTAGTCAGGAAAAAAAAATCAATTTAACAAGAGCTCACTTAGAAGAAGACGCTGGTAAATCTATTCACATTCCTAACGAAAGACTAACCGGATTAGATTTAAACAGAGCTGGAACACCACTTATAGAAGTTGTTAGTGAACCTGAAATGAGGAACGCACAGGAAGCAGTTTCATTTATGAAAAACCTGAGAGAACTTGTCAGACATTTACAAATATGTGATGGGAATATGCAAGAGGGTTCCTTTAGATGCGACGCAAACATTTCTATTAAACGAAGTCAGGATAAGAAATTGGGAACTAAAGTAGAAATAAAAAACTTAAATTCATTCAAATTTGTTGAGAATGCCATAAATTTTGAAATTGCTAGGCAAATTAATAGACTCGAAAATAAAGAAAAAATTACCCAAGAGACGAGACTTTATGACGAAAAAACTGGTGAGACCAAAACAATGCGCACCAAAGAAGATGAGAATGATTATAGATACTTCTCTGACCCAGACCTCTTGCCAGTAGAGATTGATAAAAATAAATTAAAATTAATAAAAAGCATAGCTATCGAGCTACCGTTAGATAAAAGGAAAAGATACGCAACGGTGCTAGGTCTCAATCAAGCCCAAATCGACACCCTTTTGGCCGACCCAGCGTTAACCCGCTTTTTTGAAAAATCAATTGCAAACTCCGCATTGCCACCGAAGTTAGCAGCCAACTGGATAACTGGCGAAATTATGAAATACTTGAAAGACCAAAATATTAATATCAAGCAAATAAAAATTAGTGTGGAAAGCTTTGTTAAAATTTTGAAATTAATCGAAACAGATAAATGTACTCAAAATGATGGAAAACGCATACTGCGAATGATTTGGGAAGATGAAGCACTGATTGAGGAAGCAATAAAAAAGACTTTATCGGGAAAAGAAAATTTTAATGATGAAAATCTAAGGAAAATCGTTAGCAAAGTATTAAATGAACATCCCAAGCAAATAGAACAGTACTTATCAGGGAAAAACAAGATACTTGGATTCTTAGTTGGCCAGGTTATGAAGGTATCCGCCGGGAAAGCAGACCCTAAAAGTATAAGCAAACTTATTAAGGACAAGTTGAATCAGTAGAAACTTTCAATCTTCTTCTGAAGAAACATCAATATTAGGCTCTCTACCAACCAACTCAACATACGCCATCGGCGCGTTGTCACCAGCTCTAGGACCACATTTTAAAATTCTTGTATATCCCCCGGGCCTGTCGATATATTTTGGTCCGATCGTGTCAAATAGCTTTTTCACTGAATCATTATTCCTCAAAGTTGAGAAAGCTTGCCTTCTGCGGGCAACTGAGTCGAGCTTTGATAAAGTAATTAATGGCTCAACAACCCTCCTCAATTCTTTTGCTCTAGCTAATGTGGTTTTTATCATTTCATTCTCAAACAAGGAAACAGCTAGGTTTCTAAACATAAGCTTCCTTTTTGAGGAGTCCATATTTAGTTTTCTTCCGGATTTCTTATGCCTCATGTTAAATATCTCTGTTAACTTGACGGGCCAGTAGCAGTCATACTCGCTGGGGGCCAATGCTCTAAAGTCATTCCCAGCGTTAATCCACGTTCTCCCAGAACATCTCTAATCTCTGTCAAAGACTTTTTGCCTAAATTTGGAGTCTTTAATAATTGAACCTCTGTTCTTTGAACCAAATCTCCAATAAAGTAGATGCTCTCTGCTTTGAGGCAATTAGCTGACCTTACTGTCAACTCCAGATCATCAATCGATCTCAATAATGTAGGATCTATAACAATTTCTTCTTGCTCAGTCTCCTCTTCCTCGGCCTCAACACTTATTTCTCCAAAAACCTCAAGTTGATGCCGCAATATCGACGCCGCTTCTTTAACTGCCTGCTCTGGATCGATAGTTCCATTAGTTTCTAGTTCAATTATAAGTTTATCAAAATCTGTTTGCTGCTCTACTCTAGCAGCCTGAACTTCATAGGTGCATCGGTATATTGGACTGAACGAAGCATCAAGTTTCAGTCTGCCAATCGTCTGATCATCTGCATCGGCTGGAGCTGCGGGAGAGTAACCTCTTCCTTTAGAGACATAAAGCTTTACATTAAGTTCACCGTTATCACCTAAACTCGCTATATGATGTTCCGGGTCAACTATCTCTATGTCATGGTCAAGATTGATATCCTTCGCAGTAACTTCGCCTGGACCTCTTTTGTTTAAAGTGAGAACTGCATCTTTCTTTGAATTAACGCAAATTGCCAGGCTTTTTAGGTTTAGGAGGATGTCTGTTAGGTCTTCCTGAACTCCCTCAATAGTTGAATACTCGTGCAATACACCATCGATTTCGATCTCGGTTATAGCACTCCCAGGCATTGACGATAAAAGTACTCTTCTTAAAGCATTACCAAGAGTATGACCAAATCCTCTATCTAACGGCTCAATCGTTATTTTTGCGGAGCGTTCGTTGATTGGCTCAACTTCAGCTATTTGTGGTTTTAAAAACTCATCCAAGGCTAGCGCCATTATCGAGTCTCCTTTCTATTTATAATTTATTTTGAATACAATTCTACAACTAAAGATTCGTTTATATCAGCAGGCAGATCATCTCTTTCTGGAGCCGAGTTGAATTTTCCTTCCATCTTTTTACTGTTTACGTCAATCCACTCAGGGAAACCAAGCTGTTCGGCCACTGATAGTGAGTCTTGTATACGGACCTGACCTTTTGACGCTTCTCGTACACTTATTATATCTTGATCTTTAACTTGATAAGAAGGGATATTTACGATCTTGCCATTTAACTCAATCGATTTATGACTGACGAGTTGTCTTGCCTCGGCTCTAGTGCATCCAAAACCCATCCTATAGACGACATTATCAAGCCTTCTCTCTAATAACTTAAGTAAGTTCTCCCCAGTTGCTCCTTTTTGACCTGCTGCTTTTTTATAGTAATTTCTGAACTGGCGTTCTAAGACACCGTAAATATAGCGCAATTTTTGCTTTTCCCTAAGCTGTAGCGCGTAATCTGACATTCTTCTGCCACGATTTTCACCGTGCTGACCAGGGGGCTTTTCAAGCTGACATTTCGTTTCAATTGACCTACCCCTTCCCTTCAGAGCGAGATCGATACCTTGCCTTCGAGATAGTTTACATTTTGGACCCAAATATCTTGCCATCTTATACTCTCCTCTTTTTCGGAGGACGGCAACCGTTGTGCGGGATCGGCGTAACATCTGTTATATTTGTGATATTAAACCCAGCCGAATTCAATGATCTTACCGCTGATTCTCTTCCTGGACCAGGACCTTTCACAACTACGTCAAGATTCACCATGCCAAAGTCTTCCTTAACCGATGAAAGTTTTTCAGCGGCAACTTGAGCAGCGAAAGGAGTGCTCTTTCTAGAACCTTTAAATCCGCTTCCCCCAGCAGTAGCCCATGCCAATGCATTCCCTTGCCTGTCTGTAATTGTAATAATCGTATTATTAAATGATGCATGCACATGAGCAATACCATCTAAAATATTACGCTTGGTCTTTTTCTTACTACTTTTCGAATCAGTCTTGCTCATAATGTACCCTTATTTTTTAATTGGTCGCTTGGGCCCTTTTCTTGTTCTCGCATTTGTTCTAGTTCTTTGTCCCCGAACGGTTAAACCCCTTCGATGACGTATACCTCGATACGCCCCAAGGTCTGTCAATCTCTTGATATTAATACTTACCTCACGCCTGAGATCACCTTCGATATTAAAATTTGCTACCTCATTTCGTAATTTCTCTAACTCAGATTCGCTCAAATTCTTGACTAAGATAGTTTTATCAATTCCCGCCGAGTCACAAATTATCTCCGCGCGTTTATTTCCTATCCCATAGATTTCTGTCAAAGCAATAACAGTATGCTTTCTGTCAGGTATATTTACCCCTGCTACTCTAGCCATTTATTTCCTCTTTTAAGTTTTAACCCTGTCGTTGTTTATGTCTTGGGTCTATACAAATAACCCTGATAACGCCTTTACGCTTAATTATTCTACAATTCCTGCAAATTTTCTTTACAGACGCCTGAACTTTCATTTCCCAATCACCTCTTTCGCCGTTGGTTTTTTAAATTAGCCTTTTTCATCAATCCTTCATATTGATGGGACATCAAATGAGATTGAACCTGCGCCATAAAGTCCATTACTACCACTACAATAATAAGCAAAGAAGTTCCACCGAAATAAAACGGTACGTTTAATTTCAGAATGAGAAACTCCGGTAACAAGCAGACTGCCGTTATATAAACTGCTCCAGCTGCGGTTAGCCTTGTCATTATATCATCAATGTAACCCGCAGTTTGATCTCCAGGCCTGATTCCTGGAAGAAATGCTCCTGATTTCTTAAGATTCTCTGCCATTTCTTTTGGATTAAAAACCAATGCCGTGTAGAAGAAACAGAAAAAAATGATTGCTATGGCATAAAATAAAACATAAAGAGGTTGGCCTGGCGATAACGTAGCACTTAAATTTTGAAGCCAACCCATCCCATCAGCATTCCCAAACCAACCCGCAATTGTCGCTGGAAAAAGAATAATACTAGACGCAAAGATTGGAGGTATTACTCCGGCCATATTGATTTTAAGGGGCAGATTGGTTGATTGGCCACCAAAACTACCTGCTCTCTGCTGTCTAGCATAATTTACCGGAATTCTTCTTTGTCCTCTTTCTACAAATACTACTAGTGCGGTCACAACAACTGCCAAGACAGCTAATAAAACTAAAAAGAATATCGACAATTCACCAGTTCTTGCAAGTTCTGCGGTACCAGCAATCGCAGAAGGCAGGCCTGCAACTATACCCGCGAAAATAATCATCGAAATTCCATTACCAATTCCGCGTTCCGTAACTTGCTCTCCTAACCACATTAAAAAAAGCGTTCCTGCCACCAAAGTAGAGACACAAGTTATTTTGAAAAATAATCCTGGATTAATTACCAACTGCATTCCTGCAGCCGTTTGCTGCTCGAGCATTATTGATACGCCTATCGCTTGAAATAAGCAAAGAACAACGGTGAAGTACCTAGTATATTGATTGATTTTTCTTCTGCCGGACTCACCCTCCTTTTTTAGCTGCTCTAATTTAGGGTGTACTACCGTTAGGAGTTGCATTATTATTGATGCAGAAATGTAGGGCATAATACCTAAAGCCACTACTGAAAATCTCTCCAACGCTCCACCCGAAAACATATTAAACATATCAACTATAGAGCCTCGTTGTTGCTCAAAAAGGATTTCCAAAGCTAACGGATTTATACCAGGGACTGGAATATGAGTACAAATCCGAAACACTAGAATGGCTCCTAGTAAAAATAAGATTCTTCGCTTCAGTTCTGCTAATTTACCGAAGCCAGAGAAACCCTTTGTAATTTTATCCGATGCTGCTACCATGTCATTCCTCTAGGCTACCACCAGATTTCTCAATCTGCTTAGTAGCGGATTTAGTAGCTTTAATACCAACAAATTTTATTGGCTTTGTAATTTCCCCAGAACCTATTATTTTGACTTTTTTTGTTGCACGTCTTATGAGATTCTCTTTTCTCAGCATCTCAATATCGACTGTTTTAAATTCACTATTTTCAAAAGCATCTAGCCGGAGTTCCTCGCAAAACTTCGCAGTTCTAGACCTGAAGCCATATTTAGGGAGCCTCCTTTGAAGAGGCATTTGACCACCCTCGAAACCTGTTTTATGGAATCCGCCGGAACGTGATTTTTGGCCTTTGTGTCCTCGACCGCACGTTTTACCTAAACCAGAACCGATGCCTCGTCCCTTTCTTTTTGCTGGCTTGTTGGAGCCCTTACCAGGGTGTAAATTATTCAATCTCATTTAACTAACTCATTATTTTCAAAAGGTAAGAAATTTTTTTAATCATGCCTCTGTTGGCGTCAGTATCTTGAACTTCCCTCTCNTGTCCAATTTTCCGTAATCCTAACCCGTAAGCACACGATTTATGGCTAGCTAGTCTACCATTTAGACCCTTGACTAATTTTATATGTAACGTCTTTTCAGTCATAATGTTAGTATTCCTCCAGGGACTCAACTGAAATCCCACGCTTTGCAGCAACGTCTTCAGGAGATAACATGGTACTAAGACCTCCAATCGTAGCCCGCACAACATTAACCGGATTGGTTGTTCCTATACACTTTGCCAATACGTCTGTAACGCCTACTACCTCAAATACCGCGCGCATCGCTCCTCCAGCAATTATCCCAGTTCCAACAGAGGCAGGCTGCATATAGACTTTCGCAGACCCGTGCCTACCCACAACAGCATACTGAAGAGTTCCATTGGTTATTGGCACACTAACCATATTTCTTCTAGCCATTTCCATGGCTTTTTGGATCGCAATAGGCACCTCCCGTGCCTTACCCTTTCCGAAACCTATCATTCCCTGACCATCCCCCACAACCGTTAAGGCTGAAAATCCAAAAATACGTCCGCCTTTAACAACCTTAGCGACTCTATTGACCCCTATCAATTTTTCAAGATAACCCTCACTTGTTTCTGGTATGTTTACATTTGCCATATTTATTTCCCTAAAACTTTAACCCTGCATTGCGAGCCGCATCGGCGAGGGCTTTTACCCTACCGTGAAATCTATAACCAGAGCGGTCAAACACCACTTCAGTGATGCCAGAGGCCTTTGCTCTTTCNGCGATTGTCTCGCCAATCTTTGTAGCAGCCTCTTGATTCCCTAAATGCATGCCCATTGTCTTAAATTGCTTTTCATTTGTCGATGCTGCTACCAAGGTCCTCTTTCCGCTACCATCTATAACCTGCGCATAGATATGCCGAGGACTCCGAAACACACAAAGCCGAGCTAGCTTCCTTTTTCTAATAGCCGCTCTAGTTTTTGTGGCTCGGCGAATTCGCGCTTCTTTTTTCTTAAACATTTTTATGCCTTCTTAGCCTCTTTCTTCACTATTTGCTCATTCTTATAACGAATTCCTTTGCCCTTATAGGGCTCGGGTTTTCTAAACGCCCGAATGTTTGCAGCAACTTGTCCAACTAACTGCTTGTCGATTCCTTTGACGATAATCTCGGTTTGGCTAGGAGTTGTTATCTCTATGCCTTCGGGAATAGGAAAATCCACAGGATGGGAGAAACCCAGCGCTAGGTTCAATATTTTTCCTTTTGTCTGGGCCCTATATCCTACACCTATTACCTCTAATTCATAAAAAAATCCATCCGATACACCTTTAACATTATTAGCCAAAAGTGCTCTGATCGTTCCAGATAACGCCTTCGTTTTTTTTGATTGATCTTTTGTAAGTACTCTCAAGACAGAATCATTTTGCTCTAGATTTAGGCAGTCGGGAATCATCAAGTCCAAAGAACCTTTGGGGCCCTTAACTACAACGGAGCCATCCAGCAGGGATACTTCTACTTTTGAGGGAATATTGATCGGATTGTTACCTATTCTTGACATTATCTTTTATCCTTAATGAACGGTGCAGAGTATTTCCCCGCCTATTCCTTTTTCTCTGGCTTGTTTATCAGTCATCACCCCTTGAGAAGTTGAAATAATAGCTACACCGAGACCACCAATAACTTTGGGTAATTCATTCTTTCCACGATATTNCCGTAAGCTAGGTTTACTTATTCTTTTTATCGACTCAATTACGCCTCTTCCTTGGAAATATTTTAGAGCAACAACGAGGACAGGCTTACCTTCTTCCGATTTGGTTTCAAACCCTGAGATATATCCCTCGGCCTCTAAAACCCTCGCTACAGCAGCTTTTTTTTCCGATCCAGGCATGCTTACTGATTGCTTTAAACGCTGCTGACCATTTCTAATTCTTGTGAACATATCACTCAAAGGATCTTGTAAACTCAAAAGTATCTCTCCTTAATTATTACCAACTGGCTTTAACTAATCCAGGAATATGGCCTTCCATCGCTAGTCTACGTAATTCATTTCTAGATAATCCAAACTTCCTATAAAAACCATGAGGTCGACCGGTTAAGCTACAGCGATTTCTGATTCTGGAAGGACTTGAATCCCTCGGCAACTTTTGAAGTTGCACCCGAGCTTCCTCTTTTTCTTCAAAGCTTTTATTTATATCAGAAATAATCGCCTTAAGCTGTCGCCTTTTCTCTGTGTACTTAACAGTTAACTTTTGTCTTTTTTTGTTTCTGTTTACCATTGCAGCCTTCGCCATAAACCTTACTCCTACGCCTTTAGAGGCAAGTTAAATTTTTCCAACAGAGCACGGCTTTCTGCGTCATTAACAGCTGAGGTGGTAATAGAAATATCTAAACCTCTTATCGCATCAATCTTGTCATAATCAATTTCTGGAAAAATTATTTGCTCTTTAATCCCTAAATTATAATTCCCATAGCCGTCGAAAGATTTACCATTTAACCCTCGGAAATCTCTGATTCTCGGGATGGCAATATTGATTAGTCTATCCAAAAACTCATACATCTTTTCTCGCCTTAGCGTAACTTTTACACCTATCGGCCATCCGTCTCTAATTTTAAACCCCGCTATCGATTTTCGTGAATATGTAACTATTGGCTTCTGCCCACCTATTAAAGTCATATCACTCATAGCACGCTCAACTACTTTCTTATCCGTCACAGCTTCTCCCAATCCCATATTTAAAGTAATCTTCTTAATTTTGGGTACTTGCATTATACTTTTGTAAGAAAACTGCTCGAGCAATTGAGTTCTAATTTCATTAAAATACTTTATCTGAAGTCTTGGAACCTTCTCTTCCTTTGCTTGCTCTTCTTTAACCATCTATAACCTCTCCATTGGACTTAAAGAATCTAACTTTGGTTCCATCTTCCAAGTTTCTGATGCCGACTCTATCAGGTTTATTAGTCACTGGATTGAACAAGCCCACTTTACACTGATTAATAGGCATTTCTTTCTGAACAATACCTCCAGCGATACCTGCTTGGGGATTTGGCTTTGTGTGTCGTTTTACTACATTGATACCATCGACCACGATCATAGATTCGGGCAAGACCTTGGAAACAGATCCCCTCTTGCCTTTATCCTTGCCTGATATGATTATCACATCATCGCCTTTTTTTATTTTTCTCATCTTTATTACTCAGTCATAAACTTTTACAATACCTCGGGTGCCAGAGATACTATACGCATAAATTTTTCGGACCGAAGCTCTCTCGTAACCGGTCCAAATATACGAGTTCCCACTGGATTGAGCTGTTTATCTAACAAAACGGCTGCGTTACCATCAAAACGTATTAAGGACCCGTCCGGCCTCCTTACACCCTTTTTAGTCCTAACAACAACCGCATCAAAGACATCGCCTTTTTTCACTTTCCCTCGAGGGATAGCCTCTTTTATAGTTACTTTAATAACATCTCCTACTCCAGCATATCTACGCTTAGAGCCCCCCAAGACTTTGATACACATCAATCTTCTAGCGCCGCTATTATCGGCAGCTTGCAGGACTGTTTGCATTTGGATCATTTATTCATACCTCCAATTCAAATCTTTTCAGATTTTTTAATCAATTCTTTAAGCTTCCAGCTTTTGTTTTTTGATATAGGCCGACATTCCTCGATTGCAACAATATCTCCTTCTGAACATACCGAACCCTCGTCATGGGCCATCAGTTTACTTGATTTTCTTACAAATTTTCTATAGAGCGGATGCTTTATTCGACGCTCAACCAAAACCAAAATTGTTTTATCCATTTTACAACTTACTACGGTTCCATTTACGCTTCTTGCCCTTTTTTCTGCACTATTCATTAATTTGCCACCTCTGATTTGAGCATATTTAACCTTGTCTTTATGCGAGCGATATCCTTTCTAGTAGATCTAATCTCACTTGATTTAACTGGCTGTCCGCTTCCCTGTTGCATTCTCAAACCGAACTGTTTTTTTCTAAGTTCAATTAATTGTGTATTCAGTTCTTGCTCTGACTTACCTTCATATTGCTTCATTGCGGTCACATTACCTCCCTCGCTGCAAAAACTGTTTTAACTGAGAGTTTTGCGCTTGCCAGCCGTAATGCCTCCCTAGCAACCTCCTCTGACACTCCTTCCATCTCGTACAACACTGCACCGGGTCGAATCTGAGCTACCCAATACTCAACATTTCCCTTGCCTTTACCTTGTCGAACTTCAAGTGGCTTTTTCGTGATTGGCTTATCAGGAAATGCTCGAATCCATACTTTTGCCCCTCTTTTAACATAACGAGTTATTGCGCGTCTTGCAGCCTCTATTTGCCTCGCCGTAATCCGGCCAGAAGATGTGGCTTTCAAACCAAAGTCTCCGAAACAGATGGTGCTTCCCCTATGGGCTAATCCTCTATTACGCCCTTTCTGCTGTTTCCTAAACTTAGTATTCTTTGGTTGTAACATATGATTTCAATCCTCTCTCATTGCGAAGGTTTGTTCTCGGCTGGGTTCTGACGCACATCGGGAACCTCGTCTTCCTTTGAACCTATGTTACCCTTGAAAATCCAAACCTTAACCCCAATTATTCCGTAAGTTGTAGAAGCCTCGGCAAAACCATAATCGATGTCAGCACGAAGGGTATGAAGAGGAACTCTGCCCTCTCGATACCATTCTGATCTTGCTATTTCAGCACCATTCAGGCGCCCGGAGACATTAATTTTAATTCCTTCGCTTCCTAATCTCATAGCGTTAGAGACAGCCCTTTTCATTGCGCGTCTGAACATTATCCGTCTTTCTAATTGTTGTGCAACAGATTGCGCTACAAGATAAGAGTCTAATTCTGGCTTTCGAATCTCTTCAACGTTTATGTGGGCTGGGATTCCCATTATATCAGATACAGCTTTTCTTAAGACTTCAATATCTTCACCTTTCTTACCAATTACAATTCCTGGCCTCGCAGTATGGATAACAATTCGTGCGGTGTTTGCTGGCCTCTCTATCTGAATTTTACTAACCGAGGCTTGTGAGAGTTTTTTCTTTAAAAAATCTCTGACTTTTAAGTCTGTTAGTAAATATTTAGAATAATCTTTACTTTCCACATACCAAGTGGAGGTCCAGTCTGTTGCAACTCCCAATCTAAATCCATAAGGATGTACTTTTTGACCCATGCTCAGTCCTCCATTACTTCTAAGACAAGAGAAATATGACTGCTGCGTTTAAGAATTTTAGCAGCTCTGCCTCTTGCGCGAGCCCGCCACCTTTTCAAAGTGGGACCCTCGTCAACCCATATAGTAGAGACCTTTAATTCATCAATATCTAAATTATTATTGTGCTCAGCGTTCGCTATGGCTGAATTTAATGCCTTGGAAACAAATTTAGCCGCCTTTTTCTCACTAAAAGTGAGGAGATCAACGGCTTCCTCAACTGGCATCCCTCTTATTTGGTCTGCCACCAATCTCATTTTTTGGGCCGAGATTCTTGCATTTCTTATTTTTGCTGCTACTGCGGTCATTACTTAAACCTTTATTTCGTTTTTTTATCGGCTACATGTCCCCGATAAGTTCTTGTCGGGGAAAACTCGCCAAGTTTATGGCCAACCATATTCTCTGTTACAAATACTGGAATATGTTGCCTTCCATTATAAACCGATATAGTCATACCAACCATATCAGGTGAAATCATAGAACGCCGAGACCAAGTTTTTATTGGCTTTTTATCGTTATTATTTTTCGCTTCTTCCACTTTTTTGACTAAGTGATGGTCTAAATGAGGACCTTTTTTTAGTGATCTTGGCATTTTGGAATATCCTATCTNTTTTTACTTCTTGAACGAACTATAAATTTATCGGTTCTTTTATTAGATCTTGTTTTATGACCTTTTGTAGGAACGCCCCATGGGCTTACAGGGTGTCTACCTCCAGAAGAACGACCCTCACCACCACCGTGTGGATGATCAACTGGATTCATGGCAACTCCTCTTACTGTAGGTCTAATCCCTAACCATCTTTTAGCTCCAGCCTTACCGAAAGATTTAAGAGAATGCTCTGCGTTTCCAACTTCACCAAGAGTTGCCCTACAATCTAAAGGGACTCGTCTCATCTCACCTGACCTTAGACGAAGTGTGGCGGAGTTACCCTCTTTTGCTACAAATTGAACCGAACTACCAGCACTCCTCCCAATCTGCGCTCCTTTCCCAGGTTTCATTTCTACGCAATGTATAATGCTTCCCACCGGAATATTTTTTAGTGGCAAACAATTCCCAATCTGGATCGATGCGTCCGGACCTGATTTTAATGAAGCCCCCATCTCAAGGCCCTTGGGTGCAACAATATAAGATTTAAAACCGTTTTCATAAACCAAAAGAGCAATATGAGCTGTACGGTTTGGATCGTATTCAATACGAGAGACGAGGGCTGGAATACCATCCATTGTCCTCTTAAAGTCAATTAACCTATACCGTTGCTTATGGCCTCCACCTCTATGTCTGACGGTAATTCTTCCAGAATTATTTCTACCAGAACGCTTTGATTGATGTTCCAGTAAACTTTTTTCTGGTTTGCCTTTCCATAAATCTGGTGTTTTGCTAAATACTGCACCTCTTCTTCCAGGGGATGTTGGCTTTGCACGTTTTAATACCATATTCTTACTCCGCCGCCATAAAGTCTATTTCAAAGCCGTCTTTCAAACGAACGAAAGCTTTCTTCCATGCTTTCGTTGAACCAGCTCTTCCTCTGAACATTTTTCGCTTTGCCCTGACCAAAGAAGTGCTGACAGATTTCACTTCTACGTTAAAAGATAACTCTATCGCACTCTTAATCTCAGTTTTCGTTGCGTCATTAAGCACTTCAAAGACGTACTGGTTGCCAAGTTCCGAAACTCTCGCATTCTTCTCAGATAGCCTTGGCCTCACGATAATTTTGTAGAGTCGTTCTTGATTCATATGAGCAAATCCTCAATTTTCTTTACCGCATCGCAAGTAAAAATTAGATTTTCATATTGTATTATCGAAAGCGGATTGAGCTCAGAGACATCTATCACATCAGTAGAGGGTATATTCCTCAGAGATAAAATAGAATTTTCCTCAACTTCAGCAGTCACAAATAGAGCAGAATCAACTTTCAACTGAATTAATAACTCTTTTGCTTTTTTTGTTCTCGGAGCCTCAAAAATTAAATTCTCAATTACAGAAACTCTTTTTTGTCTTAACAACTCTGAGAGCATGGATTTGAGCGCTGTTTTATACATCTTTCTATTGATTTTTTGCCCAAAATTTCTAGGGGTCGCGGCAAAAGTCCGGCCGCCACCTCTCCAAATAGGGCTTCTAGAAGTACCTGCTCGTGCGCGGCCCGTGCCTTTTTGTCGCCAAGGCTTAGCACCTCCACCACTTACCTGTGAACGATTTTTTTGAGCCTTCGATCCCGATCTCCCTCCAGACTGATAAGCCGTAACAACTTGATGAACCAAGGCTTCCCTGTAATCAACTGCGAAAATACTGTCAGCCAAAGTTATCTCTCGCTTTTTACTAGTATTTTGAACCGTTAATACTGTCCCCATCATTCTTTACCTTTCGCCTTAACAGAACTTGTTATTTCGATTAAAGAACCTTTAGCGCCTGGTGTTGATCCTTTTAATAAGATAACGTTCTTTTCTTTGTCGATTCTGATCACTTCTAATTTTTGCATGGTTCTTTTTTTATTACCCATTTGGCCGGCCATTTTTTTTCCTTTGAAGACCCGGCCAGGAGTTTGACATTGTCCAATGGAGCCGGCTACTCTGTGCGAAAGAGAATTTCCGTGAGTTGCGTCCTGCATACTAAAGTTATGCCTCTTAACCGTGCCAGCGAAACCTTTTCCAATTGTAATGCCTGATGTGTCAACGAATTGGCCCTCTGAGAAGATATCAACCCTGAGTTCTTTGCCTATTTCTAAACCTGATATTTGCGTCTCAGTAACTTTAAATTCTTTAAAACCCTTGGCAGTTTCAAGTTTTGCCTTTTTTAGCTCTCCAATCATAGGCCGCTCTAAACGGCTTGTTAACTGTTTTCCGTAAGCTATCTGCACAGCAATATATCCATCAGTTTCAATAGTTTTTAAACGAGAAATAAAATTACCATGAACACATATAACTGTGACCGGTACTGAATTACCGCTATCCTCAAAGATCCTGGTCATTCCCTGTTTTATTCCAATTAATCCTAATTTCATTTTTATTCCTAATTCAGCTTTATTTGAACGTCTACGCCAGCCGCTAAATCGAGTTTCATTAGTGCGTCAACAGTTTTATCAGTCGGGTTCACGATATCTAAAAGCCTTTTGTGCGTTCTTATCTCATACTGATCTCTAGCATCTTTATTTACATGAGGAGAAATTAAAACTGTAAATCTTTCTTTTTTTGTCGGCAATGGAATTGGTCCTTTGATTTGCGCCCCAGTCCGTCTAGCCGTTTCGACTATTTCTCTGGTTGATTGATCAATCAACCTATGATCGAATGCTTTCAACCTTATTCTTATTGTATTCTCACTCATAATTTCGATCTCATTAGATTAAATTGCACTCTTTGTTCTGAACCCAAATTTTTCAAGAACGTTTATTGGGGCATTTTCATAATGAGAAAACTCCATCGAAAACGTTCCTCTACCTTTTGTTAACGATCTTATCTCTGTTGCGTAGCCAAACATTTCTGCCAAAGGAACATCACAACGAATCAATAAGCCAGCCACTGACTCGCCTGTCCCTTTAAGTATCCCCCTTCTCTTATTTAAGTCACTACTTAATACGCCTTGATATTCTATGGGGGTATTTATTTCCACCTCCATGACGGGCTCCAAAAGACAAGGTTTAGCTTGCGAAACTGCCTTTTTAAAGGCCATAGAAGCTGCTACTTTAAAAGCCATTTCTGTGGAATCCACTTCATGGAAGCTACCACCTGTTACCACTACGGAAATATCAACTAGTTCAAACCCCGCTAAAACACCATCCCTTAAGGCTTCTTCAATTCCAATCTTTATCGTTGGTAAAAATTTATTTGGTATAGTCTCTTCGCCGATATCAGTATCAAACTTAAATCCCTGCCCTCTGGCAAGTGGAGCCACATCTACAGTTACACTACCATAGTGCCTTTTATCACCTATTAGCCTGTTGAATTCTTCTTCAATACTGATCGCTTCTGTTGAAACTGTCTCACGATATGAAACCTGCGGGCTTCCGATATTAGCATCAACTCCAAACTCTCGTTTCATTCTATCGATTGTTATATCGAGATGTAATTCACCCATACCAGACACCAACGTTTGGGTCGAGTCTTTATCTTCACTGATTTGCAATGAAGGATCCTCTAGTGCTAATTTCTTAAGGGCGTCTCCCATTTTCGCCTGATCCCCTATCGTGGCAGGCTCAATTGCAACCGATATGACTGGCTTAGGAGCACGAATGGTTTCTAGTGCAATTATTTCTTTTGGGTCACACAAAGTGGTTCCAGTTTGCACATGTTTCAAACCTACAGCTGCCACAATATCTCCTGCGGAGACTTCTTTAATATCTACTCTACTATTTGCATGCATTTGGAGAATCCGATTAACCTTTTCTTTTTTATTACTTAAAGCGTTTACTACCAAATCTCCGCGCCTTATTTTACCCCTGTAGACTCTTAGAAAAGATAGTGTACCTACAAATGGATCAACTAAAATTTTAAAGACTAATGCAGCAAAAGGACCGCCATCGTCTTGGGTTATAGTGTTACTCTCTCCACTATCCGAAAAAGTTACATTTGGAATGTCGCCTGGCGCTGGCAAATAGTCTACAACTCCGTCTAAGATTGCTTGGACGCCTTTATTCTTGAAGGCAGAGCCACAGATAACTGGTACCAGATCATTAGCAAGAGTCAAAATTCTTAGCCCACTTTTAATCTCTTCTGAACTTAAACAACCTTCCTCTAGATATCTTTCTGTCAGCTCATCCGATGCCTCCGCAGCGATTCCCTCTAGTTCTGATCTCAACTTCAATGATTGCTCTTTTAATTCTGCAGGAATTTCTCTGCTAGTAATTTTAACCCCTAGAGAAGGCTCATCCCAATAAAGAGCTTTCATACCAATCAAGTCGACCACCCCATCAAAAGAAGCTTCATTCCCTATTGGAATTTGTATAGGTAAGGGCTTACCCCCTAACTTATCCTTAATCTGGTCAATAACTCTGTAGAAATTGGCTCCCGTCCGGTCCATTTTATTTACAAAAGCTATTCTTGGCACATCAAATTTATCGGCCTGTTTCCAAACAGTTTCTGACTGAGGTTCAACACCGCCCACCGCACAAAACACAGCCACTGCTCCATCCAAAATCCTAAGTGAACGCTCCACTTCTATTGTAAAGTCCACGTGACCAGGGGTGTCTATTATGTTAATCCTGTGCCTCTCGTACTGATTACTAATACCAGCCCAGAAGCAGGTGGTTGCAGCTGAAGTTATAGTAATTCCCCTTTCTTGTTCTTGCTCCATCCAATCCATAGTTGCCGCACCATCGTGAACCTCGCCCATTTTATGCGAAATACCTGTATAAAAAAGAATCCTCTCAGTAGTGGTAGTCTTACCCGCATCTATATGGGCCATAATACCGATATTTCGACAATTTTTTAGTGGAGTTACACGAGACACAGCTTCACCCACTACCAACGATAATGTGAAAAGGCTCTATTAGCCTCAGCCATTTTATGGGTATCTTCGCGTTTTTTTACGGCATTCCCTCGGTTATCAAAGGCTTCTAATAACTCGCCTGCAAGCCTTTCACCCATAGACTTTTCGCTTCTCTTTCTGGCAGCATCGACAAGCCACCTCATGGCTAATGCGAGTCGACGGTCTGGTCTAACTTCCACTGGAACTTGATACGTTGCGCCCCCTACTCGTCTAGATTTGACCTCGACTCTGGGTTCGACGTTATTAAGTGCTTCTTTAAAAGCTTCTAACTCAGAATCATGTCCTTTCTGCGAGACGATTTGAAGTGCTCCGTAGACTATTTTTTCAGCTACCGACTTCTTACCGGCTGTCATTACAATGTTTATGAATTTCGCAATAACCTTATCACCGTATTTCGGATCGGGCAGAATATTTCTTTTCGCGGGCGTTCTACGTCTCGACATATTATTAAAAGTTCCTTAATTAAGCTTTAGGGCGCTTAGCCCCATATTTGGAGCGTCCCTGCTTTCTATCATTCACTCCAGATGTGTCTAAAGTTCCCCTGACCGTATGGTAACGAACACCAGGTAAATCTTTTACCCGGCCCCCTCTTATTAAAATTACAGAGTGTTCTTGAAGATTATGTCCTTCGCCCCCAATATATGTTGTGACCTCCTGGCCATTAGTTAATCTAACTCTAGCCACCTTCCGCAGGGCCGAATTCGGTTTTTTCGGGGTGGTAGTATATACACGGGTACATACCCCTCTTTTTTGAGGACTAGCCTCGAGAGCAGGGACATTGCTTTTTTTAGTCTGTTTTTTTCGCGGCTTTCTAACCAACTGATTTATTGTTGCCATTTTAAAATCTCTATAGTTATCTTAAACTCCAAGAACGTCTTGCCATACTTCTTTTTTAGCTCTCAAACCGTTGCGCTAAAAACCGTTAAGTAGAACAAAAAAACCCCACCGGAGCGGGGGATTATACCCCTAATTAGATCAATTTCAAACCAATTTAAGCGCTTTTGGTAGACGCAGTCGGATCGGGAGAATCGTTATCATTTGAACCGGTTTCTGCTGAGGCTTGAAGCTCAGCAATCAATTCAGCGTTTAACTCATCTTCACTAACCGCAACATCTTGTTTTTTCCTATCCTTATGATAAGCATAACCGGTGCCGGCTGGTATCAAACGACCGACTATTACGTTTTCTTTCAGCCCTCTCAACTCATCCTTCTTACCGGTAACTGACGCTTCTGTTAATACTCTTGTGGTTTCTTGGAAAGATGCTGCAGATATGAAGGATTCCGTAGCCAGTGAAGCTTTCGTTATTCCAAGCAACATTTGTTCTCCGATGGCTTCCACACCACCCTCACCTAAAACTTTTTCATTCTCTTCAACAAAATGCTCTCTTTCAATTTGTTCTCCTTTCAAAAATCCAGTATCCCCAGCGTGCTTAATTTCAACTTTTCGTAGCATCTGTCGCACAATTACCTCAATGTGCTTTTCATTTATGCTTACTCCTTGAAGTCTATATACTTCTTGAACCTCATTAACAATGTAGTTTGTCAATGCCCTCACACCTCTTAACCGAAGGATATCATGAGCATCCGCTGGCCCGTCACAAATAACTTCACCTTTTTCAACTTGCTCGCCCTCAAATACCGTGACTTGCCTCCACTTAGGAATGAGTGTTTCAAATGTTTCATTGTCTTTATTCGTAATTACTAATCTCTGCTTGCCTTTTGTATCTTTTCCAAAAGAGACAAGCCCCGAGGCCTCCGCAAGAACGGCTGGATCTTTTGGTCTTCTTGCTTCAAAAAGATCAGCAACTCTGGGTAAACCACCGGTAATATCCCTCGTTTTTAAAGACTCTTGCGGAACACGGGCCACAACATCACCAACTAGAACTTCTTGTCCATCAGACACGGTAACGATCGCGTTTGGTGGCAGAAAATAATTAGCTGGCACATCCGTCCCCGGGATATTTTGACTGTCTCCAGATTTATTATTGATTTTTATTGCAGGCCTCATGTCCTTCGAAGACAGGCCACGTTGCTTCATATCAGTTACAACTAAACTTGATAAGCCGGTTATATCATCTTGTTGACGAGTAACTGTAACGTTATCCTCCATATCAGCAAATGCAGCTACGCCATTTAATTCGGTAATAATTGGCTTAGTATGAGGGTCCCAAGAGGCTACAATTTGTCCGGCACTGACAGACGCACCATCCGCTACTACTATTAGGGAACCATACGGTACTTTATGTCTTTCTCGACTTCTCCCGCTGCCATCATTTATGACTAATTCTCCAGATCGAGAAACGGCAACAAAATTTCCATCTGCTTTTGCAACAGTCTTAAGATTAACAAATTTAATATTACCTCCCGATTTAATTTCAACACTATTGTTTGCGGCCGCTCGAGAGGCTGCCCCTCCGATATGAAATGTTCTCATTGTGAGTTGAGTACCTGGCTCTCCGATTGATTGCGCTGCAATTACTCCAACCGCTTCTCCTCTACCAGCAATCTGACCTCTTCCCAAATCCCTTCCATAACAAGTTGAACAGACACCATACTTCGTCGCACAAGTTATAGCTGACCGAACCACTACCTCGTCAGCCCCATTTTCATCTAAAAACGCGACATCTTTTTCTTCTATTAAAGTGCCAGCTGGTAAAAGCACCTTATCTTCACCTGGTTTAAGGACATCTTGCGCAGTAACCCTACCCAAAATACGATCACCAAGAGCTTCTATAACATCGCCACCCTCAATAATCGGAGTCATTAAAACACCTTCTTCAGTCCCACAGTCATACTCGGTAATTACTAAATCTTGAGCTACATCTACCAATCGACGGGTCAAATATCCAGAATTCGCTGTTTTTAGAGCGGTATCAGCTAGCCCTTTTCTAGCCCCATGGGTCGATATAAAGTATTGTAAGACGTTCAATCCCTCTCGAAAATTAGCTGTTATGGGTGTTTCAATAATTGAACCATCCGGTTTAGCCATCAAACCTCTCATCCCTGCTAGTTGTCTGATCTGGGCTGCTGAACCCCTTGCCCCGGAATCAGCCATCATAAATATAGAGTTAAAAGAATCCTGCTTGACTTCAACATCGTCTTTATCTTTTACCGTCTCAGTACCCAGTTTATCCATCATTGCCTTGGCTACTTGATCATTTGTAGTAGACCAAATATCTACCGTTTTATTATATCGTTCCCCTGTTGTGACCAAACCGGAGGCATATTGCTCTGCGATTTCATTAACCTGCTCTTCCGCCGAACGAATTATTTGTTGCTTGTCCTCTGGTACGACCATGTCGTCTACTCCAATCGAAACACCTGCACGAGTTGCATGATGAAATCCGGCATACATGAGCTTATCGGCAAAAATGACCGACTTTTTCAAACCTAAGGCTCGGTAACAGGAATCAAACATTTGAGAAATGGCTCTCTTGTTCAATGGCTTATTTACCAAAGAAAAGGGCAAACCTTTTGGAAGAAGTTTAGATAAAATGGCTCTGCCTACAGTAGTTTCAATAATCTCTTTTTTGGTAGCTTCATGACCGTCATCAGAATTAAAAATGACATTCATTCTCACTTTACATTTTGCATGAAGGCTTGCGGCCCCAGTTTCATAAGCTCTATGAGCCTCATCTACATTGGAAAATATCATTCCACTACCCGTTGCACTAGCGGATTCCCGGGTCATGTAATAAAGACCTAGGACGACATCTTGGGTAGGCACTATTATAGGATCTCCGTTGGCGGGCGAGAGAATGTTGTTCGTAGACATCATCAGAGTCCTAGCCTCTAATTGCGCTTCAATCGATAGTGGAACATGCACTGCCATTTGATCTCCATCAAAATCGGCATTAAAAGCTGTGCACACCAAAGGGTGAAGTTGAATTGCTTTACCTTCTATTAAAACCGGTTCAAAGGCTTGAATACCTAACCTGTGTAATGTTGGAGCCCTGTTAAGTAAAACTGGGTGCTCTCTTATGACTTCTTCAAGTATATCCCAGACTTCGGTACCCTCTTTCTCAACTAATTTCTTTGCTGCTTTGATAGTGGTAGCTAGACCGCGACTTTCTAACTTACTAAAAATAAATGGTTTGAATAATTCAAGTGCCATCTTTTTTGGTAAGCCGCACTGATGAAGCTTTAACGTGGGACCGACCACGATTACGGATCTTCCGGAATAATCAACCCTTTTACCTAAGAGATTTTGTCTAAACCTTCCTTGTTTACCTTTTATCATGTCAGCTAGAGATTTTAAAGGTAATTTATTTGAACCAGTTATTGCCCTGCCCCGACGCCCATTATCAAGTAACGCATCCACTGACTCCTGTAACATGCGCTTCTCATTTCTAACAATAATATCAGGTGCATTTAGTTCAAGTAGTCTCTTTAATCTATTATTACGATTAATAACTCTTCTATATAGATCATTGAGGTCTGATGTTGCAAATCTACCACCGTCTAGAGGAACAAGCGGGCGTAGCTCCGGCGGTAGAACCGGCAATACTTTAAGAACCATCCAATCTGGAACATTACCAGATTTCTGGAAGGCCTCTAAAAGTTTCAGTCGTTTAGTAAATTTTTTGATTTTTGTTTCGGAATTAGTTTTAGGCAGCTCTTCCCGTATAGTTTCTATTTCATCCGATAGACTTACAAATTTAAGAAGCTCCAGAATCGCTTCTGCCCCCATTTTAGCCTCAAACTCGTCACCCCAATGTTCTACTGCCTCCAGATATCCTTCCTCCGACAGGAGTTGACCTTTTTCCAAGTCAGTCATTCCTGGCTCTATTACTGCATATGCCTCAAAGTAGAGAACTCTTTCGATCTCACGTAGGGTCATATCTAATAGCAATCCCATTCGTGAAGGTAAGGATTTCAAAAACCATATATGAGCAACAGGACTCGCTAGCTCTATGTGCCCCATTCGCTCTCTTCTAACTTTTGTCAAGGTAACTTCCACACCACATTTCTCACAAACTACGCCTCTATGCTTTAGCCTTTTATATTTACCGCACAAACATTCATAGTCTTTAGTTGGCCCAAATATTTTTGCGCAAAAAAGACCATCTCTTTCAGGTTTAAAAGTTCTGTAGTTGATAGTTTCAGGTTTTTTGACTTCACCGAAAGACCATGATCTAATCTTCTCTGGCGAGGCAAGACCAATACTTATCGCGTCGAACTCATCCATGTGCCCCTGGTTTTTTATAAGGTCTAGTAAGTCTTTCACTATTTTGTCTCCTAGTTCTCCATTGTATGGTTAACAAAACTTCTCGTATTTAATCAGTCTTGGTCGAGTTCAATGTCTATTGCTAGCGATCTCATTTCTTTCAATAAAACATTAAACGATTCCGGCATGCCAGCGTCAATTTTAGGTTCACCGTCTACAATATTTTTATACATTTTAGTGCGTCCATTGACGTCGTCTGATTTAACAGTCAACATTTCCCTAAGAGTATAGGAAGCCCCATAAGCCTCAAGCGCCCAGACTTCCATCTCTCCAAACCTCTGTCCTCCAAACTGTGCCTTTCCGCCAAGAGGTTGTTGTGTCACTAAGCTATAAGGACCTGTCGATCTCGCGTGCATTTTATCATCGACAAGATGATTCAATTTTAGCATATACATGTAGCCAACTGTGACTTCTCTCTCTAAAAGCTCTCCAGTTCTTCCATCTCTCAGTTTCATCTGTCCAGACTCAGGGAGCCCTGCTAATTTGAGCATAGTTCTGATTTGCTTCTCTTGAGCACCGTCAAAAACTGGGGTGGCCATCGGAACTCCTCTTTTTAAATTATGGCTGAGGGCGATAATTTCATCGTCAGATAAAATATCCAAATTTTCTTGTTTTCCAGTTGTGTTATATATATCTTCCAGAAGGAACCTTAATTCCTTTGCGGAGTCGCTTTTAACCGAATCCACGGCTTTACTAATCTTAGCCCCCAATCCTTTAGCTGCAAATCCTAAATGCGTTTCCAAAACTTGTCCTACATTCATTCTAGATGGAACCCCTAATGGATTTAATACGATATCTACCGGTGTTCCGTCTTGCATATACGGCATATCTTCAACTGGTACTATCATTGATACGACTCCCTTGTTGCCGTGCCTACCAGCCATTTTATCACCTGGTTGCATAACTCTTTTTACAGCGAGGTAAACCTTAACCATTTTAAGAACACCCGGAGCTAGGTCATCTCCTGAGGTGATTTTCTGACTTTTTTCGTCAAGTTCACGTCTAAATTCCTTTCTGTGGCCTTCGAGCTGAGAAAACAGTTGCTCTAGCTGCTGATTACCTTCAAGTGTATCTAATTCAATGTCAAACCATTTTTTTTTGTCGATCTGATTTAATAAGTCAGGATCTAACGTAACTCCTGCCTTCGCAGGTTGGGGTCCTTTTTTGAGTTTTCTTCCTATCATTAGTTTCGCAACCCGTTGATAAATATCATCTTCAAGGATTTTTAATTTATCCATCAGATCTTTTCTTGCCAATGCAATGTCAGACTCTTCTATTTCCTTTGCCCTGGCGTCTTTTTCGATGCCATCACGAGTAAAAACTTGTACGTCAATTACTGTTCCACTCATCCCTGAGGGGACCCTCAAAGAGGTATCTTTGACATCAGATGCTTTTTCTCCAAAAATTGCTCTGAGAAGCTTTTCTTCAGGAGTGAGTTGCGTCTCGCCTTTAGGTGTAACTTTTCCGACCAAGATATCACCAGGAGCAACTTCAGCCCCGATGTAGACGATACCTGCCTCATCTAATTTTCTTAGGGCGCTCTCGCTTACATTTGGAATATCAGAAGTTATCTCTTCAGAACCAAGTTTTGTATCTCTCGCAACACAAGCCAATTCCTCAATGTGTATGGAAGTAAATCTATCTTCTGCCACCACCCTTTCTGAGATAAGTATAGAATCTTCAAAGTTGTAACCATTCCAAGGCATAAATGCCACCAACATATTCTGGCCCAAAGCAAGTTCGCCTAAATCTGTCGAGGGGCCATCTGCCAACACATCTCCAGCCGAAATAATATCCCCTTTTTTGACGAGAGGAGTTTGATTAATACAGGTGTTTTGATTGGAGCGGGTGTACTTCGTAAGACTATAGATATCAACACCCGGCTCTCCCAGTTTTGTTTCTTCGTCATTCACCCTAACAACAATTCTGCCAGCATCAACGTAGTAGATTTCACCTCCTCTTCGAGCAACTGCTGTTACCCCAGAATCACCCGCAACCACTCTTTCAATTCCTGTACCAACAAGAGGCTTTTCTGCTTTTAGTGTGGGCACAGCCTGACGCTGCATATTAGAACCCATGAGTGCCCTATTAGCATCATCGTGCTCCAAAAAGGGAATTAGAGCTGCCGCAACCGAAACAATTTGTCTAGGAGAAACATCAATATAATCAACCTTTTCAGAAGGCGCTAACAAAAATTCGTTTTGATGCCTCGCAGAAACTAGATTATCGACGAACATACCATCAGTGTTTATTGCAGCGTTAGCTTGAGCAATCGTAAATTGACCTTCTTCAATGGCCGATAGATAGTGTATCTGATCTGACACTTTTCCATCAGCTACCTTTCTATAAGGCGTTTCCAAGAAACCATACTCATTTGTTCGAGCATAAACAGCCAATGAGTTGATAAGTCCGATATTAGGACCCTCAGGCGTTTCAATTGGGCAGACTCTACCGTAATGAGTGGGATGCACGTCTCTTACCTCGAAACCAGCTCTTTCGCGAGTTAAACCACCGGGCCCTAAAGCTGACACTCTCCTTTTATGTGTTATTTCGGATAGCGGATTATTTTGATCCATAAACTGTGATAACTGACTAGAACCAAAAAATTCTTTAATAACCGCAGAAACCGGTTTTGCATTAATAAGGTCTTGAGGCATGTATCCCTCTGATTCAACCAAACTTAATCTTTCTTTAACAGCTCTTTCCACCCTGACTAAACCCACTCTAAATTGATTTTCTGTCATTTCTCCAACGCTTCTAACGCGCCTATTTCCAAGGTGGTCTATGTCATCTACTGTGCCTTTAC
Source organism: Methylococcaceae bacterium TMED69 (assembly GCA_002170535.1). Lineage (GTDB taxonomy): Bacteria > Pseudomonadota > Gammaproteobacteria > TMED69. The sequence goes on along the minus strand of NHDW01000004.1, from coordinate 373,975 downwards.
CATTCCTAATATCAATTAAACACTCTAAAGTTTCTATAATATCTCTCTCATCCAACGTGGATGGACCTTGAACTTCATCTCTTCCCAATCTCCTGTTAAACTTCATTCTACCCACTGCTGATAATTCGTAACGGTCTTCACTGAAGAAAAGATTGTTAAATAAGTTTTCGGCAGCCTCCTTTGTCGGCGGCTCTCCTGGACGCATCATTCGGTAAATCTCTACTTGGGCATCAAGAATTGAGGTCGTGGTATCTATCGTTAAAGTATCCGATATGTATGCACCCTGATCCAACTCATTTGCATATATGGTCGAGATGTCCTTGATTTCAGTCTCACTTAAACGTTCTAGTAACTCTTCGGTTATTTCTTCATTAGATTGGAAAAGAATCTCTCCAGTCTCCTCGTTAATTATATCTTGAGAAATTATTTTACCTATGAGAAAAGAACGAGGAACACTGATTTCTGACACTCCCTTCTTCTCAATTTCTTTAGTGTGTCGCGCAGTTACCCTCCTTCCCGCCTCCACTAAAACATTTCCATTCTTATCGAGCAAATCAAAATCAAGGGTTTCGCCTCGAAGTCGTTCCGGCACCAATGAAAATTTTACTTCGTCCTTGTCGAGGATAAAATTATCTTGCTCAAAAAAAGTAGACAATATTCTTTGGTTATTCATGCCAAGAGCCCTAAGTAAGACTGTAGCGGGTAATTTTCGTCTTCTATCGATTCGTACGTATACGTGATCTTTTGGGTCAAATTCAAAATCTAACCATGAACCTCTGTAGGGTATTATTCTTGCAGAAAACAATAATTTTCCGGAAGAATGTGTTTTACCTCGATCGTGATCGAAGAAAACACCAGGGGAACGATGCAATTGAGAAACGACCACCCTTTCGGTTCCATTTATAACGAATGTACCGTTGTCGGTCATAAGAGGAATTTCTCCCATATAAACTTCCTGCTCACGGACATCTTTAATTAGCTTTTCCGATCCCGATTCTTTGTCAAATATTATCAGTCTTACTATTACTCGTAGAGAAGAGGCATAAGTAGATCCTCTGATTTGACACTCTTTAACATTAAATACAGGTGGGCTCAATTTATACTCTACATACTCCAAGCGCGCATTACCTGAGTAACTCTCGATTGGAAACACTTGCCGGAAAGCTGCATGAAGTCCAAAATTCCCTCTGTCATCACTTTTTATCTCAGATTGCAAGAATTTTGCGTACGAATTAATTTGAGTCTCAAGTAAATAAGGAATCTCTTTAATGGACTCTGTACTACTAAAGTCTTTTCTGATCCGTTTTTTTTCAGTATAGGAATAGGTCATAGGTTTTTATTTCCTTGGTGGTGTAGTTATAGAAACAGGTCAAGCATTTTTTCAAATTCAAACAAGCACCTTGTTTCTACCAACATTATCAGTGTCAATTGCATTAAAAACTAATAGAGCAAAACCCTACTTTAGCTCTGTTGAAGCACCCGCTTCTTCTAGTTGTTTTTTTATTTCTTCCGCTTCTGATTTCGGGGCAGCCTCTTTAACAGTAGCGGGTGCTCCCTCAACCATCTCTTTGGCCTCCTTCAAACCTAATCCAGTGATTGCACGGATTGCCTTAATAACCGCTACTTTATTTTCTCCAAAGCTTGTCATTACGACGTCAAATTCATCCTTAGCGGCCTCGGCTTCACCATCCCCGGCTGCTGCAACGGCAACAGGTGCTGCAACCGCTGCCGCCGCAGATACACCCCATTTTTCCTCTAGTTCCGACACTAGATCAGTTACTTCCAATATTGACATATTGCTCAAAGTTTCAATTAAATCTTCTTTTGAAACGGCCATCTTTATTTCTCCTACAATTTAATATCGTTTAAAATTTTTTCTGCAACAAATTTAATCAGCGGGCTTCTCTAAAGCTCCTTTTTTATTTACCAATAATCTCACCACTAGAGAAGGAGGCTCTTTCAGTAATCGAACCAACCCGGTTTGAGGCTGAGTGAGAAGTGATAATAGTTGAGCCCGAGCCTCGTCCATGGTAGGCAGACTGGCCAAAACATCTAGGTCTGCCCCAGGCCTCACTTCCCCAGAAAAAGCTATCACCTTGGCAATTAGGCGGTCATTAGATTTAGTAAACTCTTTAACTAATCTGGCACCTGCCCCAGGATCTTCCGAGGATACGATATAAAGCAAAGGCCCGACCAAACTATCGGCCATAGTCTCATGCTCGGTTCCTTTGACCGCTCTTTTTGCGAGCGTATTTTTTAAGACTTTTACAACAACTCCGCTCTCCCGGGCTTTTCTTCTCAGATCGGTCATTTGAGAGACGGTTAAACCTGTATAATCGGCAGCAACAATAGAACCGCTGTCCATGAAATAGTCATGAACTTTAGAAACCACATTCTTCTTCTCTTCAAAACTCAAACCCATTATTTTATCACTCCATCGTTGCTAATTGCGTTTCTTAACCATTTTCAGTCGACGTATATTCAAATTTTTGCTAACTATGGGCACGTCTACGGAGGCAAAGCTTTATTAATTGGTAAGCCTACGGTCTTAGAACAGCTGTTTTATCTATTACTTAATCCTCTAAAATTTCTTACGTGACTGTTAATCATTTTAATTCACCACGGCTACAGAGTTTTCATCCACTCTAATTCCAGGACCCATCGTTGTAGAAAGGCTTATAGACTTGATGTAAGTACCTTTCGAAGTACTTGGTTTAGCCTTTTTTAGGTCAGAAATTACTGCTTCTAAATTATCAATTAGGTGAGGAACATCGAAAGACTTTTTGCCAATACTACAATGAATTATTCCGCCTTTATCGGCCCGATATTGCACTTGACCTGACTTAGCATTTTTTACAGCATCCGCGACCGAATTTGTCACGGTGCCAACTTTAGGGTTAGGCATCAATCCTCTCGGCCCAAGAATTTGTCCCAGTTGACCTACTAATCTCATTGAAGCAGGTGTCGCTATAACAACGTCAAAGTCTAAATTGCCTTTTTTAATATCTTCTGCTAAATCCTCAAACCCTACGATATCAGCCCCAGCTTCACTACCCGCTGTAGCTGCATCCCCTTCCGCAAAAAGCGCAACTTTAACGGACTTACCCGATCCATGAGGCAAAATCGTAGAGCCTCTAACAACTTGATCAGATTTCTTAGGGTCTATCCCGAGATTAATCGCAACATCGACTGATTCATCAAATTTGACTCCTTCGATTTTCTTTAAGATATCCAGAGCGTCTTTTAGACTCACGGAACTCTCTGTATTAGGGTCAATAATTTCAGACATTTTTTTTATTCTTTTCGATATCTTTGCCACGCTTAAACTCCCTCTACCTCAATACCCATACTCCTAGCTGTACCAGCAATAGTTCTAACCGCGGCGTCTAGATCTCCTGCGGTCAAATCACCCTCCTTTGTTCGTACAATATTTTCTAACTGTTCACGATTTACCTTACCTACCTTCTCAATATGGGGAACCCCACTTCCCTTTTCTAAGCCCGCGGCTTTCTTCAACAAAATGGAAGCTGGTGTGCTTTTTGTTTCAAATGTGAAGCTTTTGTCACTGAATACTGTTATAACTACGGGCACTGGCATACCAGCGTCCATTTCTTGTGTTTTTGCGTTAAATGCCTTACAAAAATCCATAATGTTAAGGCCGTGCTGACCCAGTGCCGGCCCAACTGGGGGGCTAGGATTTGCCTTGCCAGCCGGAACTTGGAGCTTAATAAAAGTTTCAATTTTTTTTGCCATTTTACTTTCTCAGACTGAACTATTAATCTTTACTGACTTGACTAAACTCTAATTCAACAGGCGTTGAGCGGCCAAATATAGTAACCGCCACTCTCAACTTGCTTTTTTCATAATTGACTTCTTCAACCACACCGTTGAAATCTGCAAAAGGCCCATCTATGACTCGGACCACCTCTCCAACCTCAAAAAGAACTTTAGGTTTAGGTTTAGCAGCTCCATCACTAATTCTATCTAATATAACTCCAACCTCTTTACTCGGTATCGGGCTTGGCCTGTCACTTGAACCACCAATAAAACCCATTACCTTGGGACAACTTTTTACTAGATGCCACGAATCGTCATCCATAACCATTTCAACAAGTACATATCCAGGAAAAAATTTCCGATCACTTTTCCTTTTTTGCCCGTCTTTCATTTCAACAACTTCTTCAGTGGGTACTAAAATTTGGCCGAATTTATCATTCATACCCTCCAGCCTTATTCTATCTTCCAGTGACCTTTTAACCTGATTTTCGTAACCCGAGAAAGCGTGTACAACATACCAATTCAAATTCATTACGGCCACCATAGTTAAAATAATCTAAATCACAAAATTAACGAGACTGCTTAAAACTAAGTCCAAGAGCCATAAAATTATTGCAAAAATTACCACAACAACCAAAACAACTAGTGTAGTCTGACTCGTTTCCTGCCTCGTCGGCCAAACAACCTTTTTTATTTCATTCTGGGCGGCTTTTAAAAACCCAAGTGTATTTTGCCCTCCTGCGGTAGAGCTATATAACAATAAAGCGATACCTAGTGCCACAATGAGAGCGACAATTCGATACAAGTCGGAGATCTCACTGTAGTAGTAAAATCCAACAATGCCAATGCCCAACATCGTAAGGGCCGCTATAATTTTTAGAACGTCCGTTGTTCCTTGACTGTCAATTTTTGTTTCCATCACTAGTTCCATTTCGAGCAGGCCAGGAGGGAATCGAACCCCCAACCTGCGGTTTTGGAGACCGCCGCTCTGCCAATTGAGCTACTGGCCTTGATACCTCTTATGCAATAATTTTAGCGACCACACCGGCGCCTACTGTGCGACCCCCTTCGCGAATCGCGAATCTAACACCCTCTTCCATAGCTATAGGAGCTATTAATTTTACAGTCATTTTTATATTATCTCCTGGCATCACCATTTCTACATTTTCGGGCAATTCGACTGCACCGGTAACATCAGTTGTCCGGAAATAGAATTGTGGTCTATAGTTTGAAAAAAATGGGGTATGCCTGCCGCCCTCTTCCTTTGATAATATGTAAACTTCTGCCTCAAAATGAGTATGAGGATTTACTGAGCCTGGTTTGCACAAAACTTGACCTCTCTCTACCTCTTCCCTTTTCGTTCCTCTCAATAAAACACCTACATTGTCTCCTGCCTGGCCTTCGTCTAGTAGCTTTCGAAACATTTCAACCCCAGTGCATGTCGTTTTCTGGGTATCTTTAATTCCAACAATTTCGATTTCCTCACCCACAACTACCTTTCCACGCTCAATCCGCCCAGTAACAACCGTTCCTCTTCCACTGATTGAAAAAACATCTTCAATTGGCATTAAAAAAGGCTGGTCAACTGGTCGTTCAGGAATTGGAATGAAGTCATCCATAGCAGCTACTAGCTCATGAATGGCTTTACTTCCGATATCACTATCGTCGCCTTCGACAGCTTTGAGGGCACTACCTTTGATTATTGGAGTATCATCACCTGGGAATTGATATAGATCTAAAAGCTCCCTGATCTCCATTTCAACTAGTTCAACTAACTCATCATCATCAACTTGGTCGGCTTTATTTAGAAAAACGACTATCTTCGGTACTCCTACCTGTCTAGCCAAAAGGATATGTTCTCTCGTTTGAGGCATAGGGCCATCTGCCGCGCTACACACCAAGATAGCCCCATCCATTTGGGCTGCTCCAGTAATCATGTTTTTCACATAATCGGCGTGCCCTGGGCAATCCACATGAGCGTAATGCCTTGCATCACTTTCGTACTCCACGTGGGCCGTAGCGATCGTGATCCCTCTTTCTCTTTCCTCAGGTGCGTTATCAATCTGATCGTAGGCCTTGGTCTCTCCTCCATGTTTGGATGCTGAAACCATTGTTAAAGCCGCAGTCAAAGTTGTTTTTCCGTGATCTACGTGACCAATCGTTCCAACATTAACATGAGGTTTTGATCGCTCAAATTTTTCCTTCGCCATTCCTAAATACTCCCAATTTCGGTGTTAAAATCTAATAAAAAATTGATGTCTAAATCTAACTTTACTTATTATGCCAAAATTACAACCCTTCATCACTATAAAAATTTTCAATTTTAAGCATTCGGAGCCCATAACCGGACTTGAACCGGTGACCTCTTCCTTACCAAGGAAGTGCTCTACCGCTGAGCTATATGGGCGAACGAAAATTAAACTAACGTTCGATACTTGCAAGACCCTTGTAGCTCTAGTCTCCCATCAATGGAGCGGGTGATGGGAATCGAACCCACATCATCAGCTTGGAAGGCTGAGGTTCTACCGTTGAACTACACCCGCCTTACTCAACCCAAATTTCCCCGTCTCTGCTCTTCATTCCCCTGTGGAGGGGGTAGGATTCGAACCTACGAAGGCTGAGCCGGCAGATTTACAGTCTGCTCCCGTTGACCGCTTGGGTACCCCTCCAAAAAGGGAACCCGAAATTATCATCTTAAACGGACTATATGTCAATTAACCACGTAAAATTTTGTTCGTAACACCATCGTAAATAGTAGAAGGCTCAGTTTTTCCGCATGTTTCACCCGGTAAAATATAGCTAACCAAAGAATCCTTGCCCAAATTTTTTACAGCCTGTTTGTAATTTTCGGCTGGGGGAAAGCCAGAGAGGTTGGCGCTCGTTGAAATTAAGGGACCACAACGATCAATCAAAGCTAACATTTGATAATGCTTAGTCACTCGAACTGCCAGCGTTCCGTTCTCGTCTTTTAACCAAGATGGACAATTTTCTCTGGATTTGAGAACCCAGGTTGTGTGACCAGGCCATGTTTCTAGAATTTTTTGCTCATTTCTGCCAGTGATAATTGAATATTGCTGAACTTCTTCGACAGAAGAGAAAATGACAATAAATTTTTTACTGAACGGTCTATTTTTTATCTTCCAAACTCGTTTGCAGGCTCCGTAATCTAAGGCTCGAGCGGCAAGCCCAAAGATAGCTTCAGTCGCATGAGCAATTACACATCCATCATTTAAGCAATGCACAGCCCTATCTAGCTCTTCCATCAAATGCTCCACAAAACTTATCTATTTCGTTTTACGTTTTTTGGGTCTGAACTTCCTTACAGGGGCCTCTTCCAATATCTTTACACATTCCTCAAGTGTTAACTTTGATGGTTCGGTGTCCTTTGGAATTTTTGCATTTTTCTTACCGTCTGTAATGTATGGACCATACCTCCCATTAAGCACCTCTAGACCCGCTTCAGGAAATACTTGGATCTGTTTTTCTGCGTCTGCCCTTTTCTTATTTTCTACTAACTCAATGGCCCTTTCAAAAGAAACGGTATACGGGTCATCTGATGACTCGAGACTCACATACTTAGCTTTTGGTTTTTGAGGCTTTTTCTTTCCCTTTTTTGTAATTGATTCGTCAATTTTTTCTACGTACATAACATAGGGACCAAATCTGCCTCTATTAGCTGAGTACTCGATTCCTTCCGAATCATGACCTAAAAATCTTGGCAACTGGGTAATCTCAATCACATCCTCAATCGTGATTTCATCCATCTTCATCCCTGGCGGAATCCCATGAAAACTAGGTTTATCATCGCTCTCAATATCTCCAATAATAACATAGGGCCCATAACGCCCCATTCTTATCGAAACTGGTTTTCCGCTTTTCGGGTGAATCCCGATTGCACGTTCCATTTGAACTTCCCCCCTAGAAACAGTCTCTTTATTCTTAACTGTTTTTTCAAAGTCGACCCAAAAGTTACCTAAAACCTTAATCCACTTGGCTTCCCCTCGAGAAATAGCATCTAATTCATCTTCTAAATGCGCAGTAAATTCATAATCAACATAATCGGCAAAATGATTAGTAAGAAATCCAGAAACTAATTTACCTACATCTGTTGGAAAGAATCTCTTGTTCTCAAGCTCTACATATTCTCTTTGTAGAAGTGTAGAAATTATAGTTGCATAAGTTGATGGTCGACCAATACCGAATTCTTCAAGTGTTTTAACTAATCTCGCTTCACCATAGCGAGCCGGGGGCTCGGTGAAATGCTGAACTTTGGTTATATTCTCGGTTTCAACCATATCGCCCTGCTTAAGTTCAGGGAGAAAGTGGGCCTTATCACTATCTTCGGACGATAAGTAAACTTTCATGAAACCGGGTTCAATTACGCGAGAGCCATTACTTCTAAAAAGTCCTTCTGAACCACAGTCAAAGGATATTTGCATATCTTCGTAAATAGCTTGCGTCATTTGAGAGGCCAGCGCACGTTTCCAAATCAAAGAATAAAGCTTAAATTGTTCTTCATTTAGATACTGCTTTACACTCTCGGGGTCGCGCTGAAAAGAAGTTGGCCGAATAGCTTCATGGGCCTCTTGGGCATTTTTAGATCGTGTTTTAAAAACTCTAACTTCATCCGGAACATCTGATGAACTGTATCGACTACTCACATACTCGCGCAACTCTTGGATGGATTGATTTGATAAGTTTAACGAATCTGTTCTCATGTAAGTGATCAAACCAACCGTCTCTGAGCCTATAGATATCCCTTCATATAACTGTTGGGCTATTCTCATGGTTCTTTGAGCAGTAAATCCTAGCTTTCTTATTGACTCTTGTTGCATGGTCGATGTAATGAAAGGTGGTGACGGATTTTTCTTTCTTCGCTTCTTTTCCACACCTTTTACTTTGAATTGACCATTAGAGCTCGCTTGAAGCACCCCTACCACTGTTTCCACTTTTTCAAAATTTGGCAAATCAAATTTCTTTATCTTTTGCCCTTGGTACTCTTTCAGTTCAGACTCAAATTTCAATTTATCGAAGATTATATTAGCATGAACTGTCCAATACTCGACTGGCTTAAATTTCGCTATCTCTTCCTCTCGTTCGCAAATTAATCGTAGAGCGGGGCTTTGCACTCTACCAGCAGAAAGACCGGGTTTAATCTTTTTCCAAAGAAGTGGAGAAAGATTAAAACCAACAAGATAATCGAGAGCTCTTCTGGCCTGCTGTGCGTTAACTAGGTCCATAGATATTTCTTTTGGCTCGTCCATGGCTTTTTTAATCGCTGATTTGGTGATTTCATTAAAGACAACCCTATGTACATTTTTTTGTTCTAGTATTTTTTTATCTTGTAAGATTTCAACAATATGCCAAGATATGGCTTCCCCTTCACGATCTAAATCTGTAGCTAAATACAAGGCTTTGGCTTTTTTTACCGCTTTAACAATCGCATTAACATGCTTAGTGCTCCTCTCGGATATAGAATAACTCATCTCAAAATCAGCAATTGGATTAACGGCTGAACCACCTTTTGAAGGTAGCTCTCGCACATGTCCGTAAGACGCTAAAACTTCAAAGTCTTTTCCCAAATAACGTTTGATTGTCTCCGCTTTTGCAGGAGATTCAACTACTACTAAATTATCAGCCATCTACTTGATTCCAAAATCAACAGTTATAAAAACCGTACAAACTAGAAAAATATTAGCTCGTACTATGCCAGTGTTTGGATATAAATTAAACCTGAAATATCTTTACGTCAATGGAGTTCGTCGTATTTTGATAAGATATAGGCTTGTTAAAGATAGCCTGAAAATTTGAGCAGAAGTAAGTAAAAATGTAAAATTAAGCCAGAATTACTAGCGGAGTACAAATGAGCGTAAGAGAAATACTAAAGTTTCCTGACAAGAGACTAAGGAAAGTAGCTAAACCCGTTCAAAAATTTGACGATTATCTCGATATCCTTATTAATGATATGTTTGAGACCATGTATCATTCTGACGGCATAGGATTAGCGGCAACACAAATAGATGTCCATCTAAGAGTGATAGTCATTGATATAAAAGATGTGGAAAAACTTTATCTAATTAATCCTGAAATAACTCAAACCTCAGGAACTATGGAGTCCAAAGAGGGGTGTCTATCTGTGCCATATCTCATTGATTATGTACCGCGTGCAGAAAAGATCTCTCTAAAATCTTATAATCGCCAAGGCAAGCCAAAATTAATAGAAGCAACTGGATTGCTCGCGGTATGTATACAACACGAGATTGATCATCTAGACGGCAAACTTTTCGTAGACTATCTTTCTTCCTTAAAAAGAAGCCGACTCAAGAAAAAAATTAACAAGGATGCTACTTTAGCATCATAGATTATTCAGCGTTTCTAAGTTGCCGAAAGTTTCAACAAAATCGAAAATACTATTTGCTGGCACGTCTGACTTTGCAATTCCGACGTTAGAAAAACTTATTAATCGACCCGATATCAATGTAATAGCTGCTCTGACTCAACCGGATCGACAAGCTGGTCGAGGAAGAAAACTCAAATTGAGTCCAATAAAAAAAGCGGCCATAAGTCATAAAATAAGGGTATTAGAACCGACTAATTTGAATAGATGTGAGGAATTAACAGAAATCTTACGCGAAGATATTGAGTTTCTGATTGTAGTATCCTATGGCTTAATGATACCACCATCAATTATAAATAAAGTCCATTTTGCTATTAACGTCCATGCGTCCTTGTTACCAAATTGGCGGGGGGCTTCGCCCATCCAGCATGCCATCATGAAAGGAGATCGATACGCTGGGGTTTCAATAATGAAGGTTACAGAAAAACTAGATTCAGGCCCTGTATTTTGCTCTGACTCAATTAGGCTCGAAGAAAATGAAACATATGGTTCCCTTAGTGGCAAATTGGCTCTTTTGGGTTCCAACAAATTAAATGAAACAATGTCTGATATTAGAAAAGGAGTTTTTGAAACCAAGTCGCAAGATGATAATCTCGCAACCTATGCTGCCAAAATTACCAAAGAAGATAGAGAAATTAATTGGAATATTGATGCTGTGACAATAGAAAGAAAGATAAGAGCATTTAACCCAACCCCCGGCGCCACCACTCAACTTAATAATCAAAGAATCAAACTACATGAAGTAAAAATTGAAAGAAATATGGCCCCACTATCATCAGGATCTTGGTTGATTGATAAAAATAATAAACAAATTATTGTAGGAACTGCAACAGAGCCAATTAGCATATCAAAGATTCAGAGACCAGGAGGCAAAGTAATGGAAGTCAAAGATTTCTTAAATGGTTTTGCGAATAAGAACAATAGTAAAATATGAATCTTAGATTATATTGCGTTGTTCTTCTGAAAAAAATAATCTACGAAGATATGAGCATTGCGCTAGCCACAAAAAAAATTAGGGGAAAAGGATTTATCAAACAGGATCAATCCAAACTCATTTCACTCATTTATGGCGTATTAAGGCATTACTACAGCCTTGACCATAGAGTAAATCTATATTTAAAAAAAAGAATGAGGTCTAAAGATAAAGACGTAGAGTGTATTTTATTATCTATGACCTACCAACTCCTTCACACGAATACCCCACAATATGCCACCATTTCAGAAAATGTTGAGATTGCGAGAGCAATGAATAAACCATGGGCCACTGGAGTCATTAATGCGATAGGAAGGAAAATTCTTAGAGAAGCACCATTAGAAGAAAATAAGCTTACAGATGAAGCAAAATATGAACATCCTGAGTGGATGATAAAAATGATAAAGACTGATTGGCCAAATGCTTGGAGAGAAATTCTTGCTCAAAACAATAAAGCGCCACCGTTCACGATTAGAACAATAAAAAAAAATATAGATCATAACCAATATAAAAAAATTTTAAAAAAGGAAAACGTCAAATTTGAACAGTGCATCTCATCTCCAAAGGGACTAATAATCAAAGATAAATTACGTGCAGAAGAGCTGCCCCTTTATAACGAAGGTGGATTTATTGTGCAAGACGAAGCAGCTCAATTCGCGAGCGAACTGGTATCATCGAGGAAGAGGAAAAATATATTAGACGTATGCGCAGCGCCTGGAGGAAAGACGTGTGCCTTAATTGACTCTCTTCCTAATTCAGCATGCTTATCAGCCTTGGATATTAATAAAAACCGGCTTAACTTACTAAAGGCCAATTTGCACCGATTAAAATTTTCCTGCAAGCTTTATCAAATTGATGCGACCGATGATGCTATTTTTTTCGATCAAAGCTTTGATTTAATTGTTCTTGATGCGCCTTGCTCATCCAGTGGAGTTATTAGAAGACATCCAGATATAAAAATAAAAAAAAATCGTGATAACCTGGCAATCACACTAAAACTACAATTTAAATTACTCTCAAACATTTGGCGGTTCTTATCCATTGGAGGAGAATTGTTATACATCACGTGTAGCATATTTAAAAAGGAAAATGATCAAATGATATTTAAATTTTTAGATACGCAAAAAAATGCTAAGGTAATTAATTTTGATAATGAGTGGGGTTTTGAGACTAAATTTGGCCGTCAAATTCTTCCGGGAATCAATAATTCTGACGGTTTTTTTTACAGTAAACTAAGAAAAACGTAATACAATCAAAAATGAATATTTTCACCTCAAAACTCGTAGTTATGCTAAACATGTTCGTAGCGTGTTTTATTTTGGAAGCAAGTGAATATTACTTTGAGGAGCCTACGTCTCGTTATCAGATTAACGAAAAAGGCGGTGATGAACTTAAGATTCCCCTTGGTTTAATGGAAGCTATCGAAAATAATATCCCTCTTACTTTCTGCGCGACTAAGAAACTTGCTAAAAAAGTAGGGCCCTTTTTTTTTCCTGTAAATTCCAAAATTGAATGCTCCACAATAAACCGCTACGCGATCGGAAAAAATTTCATTTTAAAAAGAGATTGGTCAGACAAATCTATTGCGCACTCTAATCTAAAAGCTATTTTTGATTCAATGGTAAAGCTTGAAAATATAGATTTTAAAGAAATCTCTGAAAAAAAAATAAATAATTTTTATATTCTGTTGCGATGGAAACTTGATAGAAAGAAATTACCGGCCCCCCTTCTTTTAACAACTTTTTTCTCTAAAGAGTGGAACTACAATACAGGCTGGAAGGTAATAAAAAGGTTATGAAGTTCGATTTTTTGAACAAGAAGTTGTTAGTCGGTGTTTTATTTTTTTTAACTGCTTTTTCTCTAGCGCTTTCAATAGCTGCTTTGATGGAATCATCGAAAATAAGCCAATTTTACGATTCACTATTTATAACCAACTTTATCTGTGTAGTAATCTTAATCGGACTAATTGTCAAAGAAGTACGAGCACTGGTAAAAAAAGCGAGCGATAGAGTTCCCGGTTCGAGGATTACTCTTAAAATAGTATTAACATTTGTAGTGCTATCAATTCTACCTCTAACAATAATCTTCGCTTTTTCTATATATTTTATTAACAAGAGTATAGAAAGTTGGTTTCAAGTCGAGATAAGTAATTCTTTGGAAAACTCAGCCGCTCTGAGTAGAGAATCATTAGACCTTAATATGAAAAAACTTCTGAGAGACACGCGTGCTATGGTGTCTGAATTACGGCCCGATAGGATAGGACAAGAAAGAATTGATTTACGATACTTGAGAGATCCAAATAATTTTATAAGCTCTGGAAAAGATTTATTACGAACTGAAAATCTTCAAGCTCTTCTTAAAAAATCTGATGCGGAAGAAATTGCGGTATTAGATGAGAAAGGGGCGGTCATTGCGTCTATCAGTAAACTCGGTAACCTGATCCCACGGCTTCCTACTGAGAGCCTCTTATTACAACTAAACAACAATCAAGACTTCATCGCACTAGAGCCCACTAATACCGACCAGCTATTTGCCAGAATTGCGATAAGATTTGAGAACGGGCAAGACAAAAACATACTGCACGTTCTTTACAGGCTACCATCGTTAATAAATTATTTAGCTCTAACAGTCGAAGAAGGTATTGCAAAATATAGCGAATTGGCTTACTTGAGAACAAAGTTAAGAGTAAGCTTTACTATAATACTTACCTTGGTTCTTCTCTATAGCGTAATTGGTTCCATCTGGGCAGCAATATTTTTGTCACGTCTTCTAACAAGACCAATAGCAGATCTAACAAAAGGAACCAAAGCAATCGCGTCAGGTAATTATAAGACAGAAATAAATCAACAAAGCGATGACGATCTTGGCCTGCTAATTACATCTTTTAACGAAATGACTAAACAGATTGACGCTTCGACCAAAAAAATTAAAAGTCAACGCGATTATTTAAACGTACTTATGAAACAGCTTTCATCAGGATTAATTTCAATCTCTGAAACTGGCGAGTGTCTATCTGCAAACTCAGCAATTTTCACTATACTTGGAGTTAAAGGAAGCCACATTGTTAATAAGCGTATTAATGCATTAAATATTCGTGAAAAATCAATAGAGGAGCTTTTTAAAAAAATACATAAGTTTATCAGTGATGGCGAAAAACAATGGCAATTTACCATGCCTATAACCAACGAGGACTGGAGAAAAGAAATTTTATGTCGCGGTATAAAACTTAAGGCATTTGAAGAGCTTCGGGCCTCGCACCTTGTAAATATTGAAGATATAACGGTTATTCTTCAGGCTCAAAAAGAAGCAGCCTGGTCAGAAGTTGCAAGACGTTTAGCTCACGAAATAAAAAATCCGTTAACTCCTATAAAGCTATCTGCAGAAAGGATGACCATGAAATACGGAAATTTGCTGATAGAGGCAGAGCAGAGAAATTTTTCAAAATTAGCTAAAACCATAATACAACAAGTAGATATAATAAAAGATATGGTTGATGAATTTTCAGGTTACGCTGGAAATGCCGTGGATCAGAAAAAACAAAAACTAGAACTAAACCAAATAATTGGAAATGCAATTGAACTTTTCTCAGAAACCCGAGATACAAATCACATACGTTACTTTTCTTCCCATACGAAAAAGTATGTTTTTGGTTGTCATACTTCTTTATCAAGGATGTTAAACAATCTTATCACAAACGCGCTCGAAGCCTGCGACCAGAAAACCGTTAATATCTACGCTAAAAGTTTACGTTTAAATAAAACTAAAAGGCATATCATTATAGTTAAAGATCACGGCTATGGCATACCAGTAGAAATGATGTATAAAATCTTCGACCCTTACGTTACAACTAAGGACCATGGAAGAGGACTTGGTTTGCCGATTGTAAAAAAAATAGTGGAAGACCATAATGGTTCTATAAAGCTTAAGAGCGATAGATTAAAGGGGACACGAGTTTTCGTGATCCTTCCCGAAGGCATAGACAAACGAGCCAAAGTATGAAGAAGCAAATTCTAGTAGTTGATGATGAGCCGGAAATCAGAAACCTTTTAAAAGACATATTAGAAGAGGAGGGCTTTGTCGTCGAATTAGCTGAGAACGCAGAGATCGCCAATCAAAAACGCCAAAGTCAAAGGGCAGACCTAACACTTCTGGACGTGTGGTTGCCAGATCAAGATGGCTTGAAACTATTAGAAGAATGGACTTTAGGAAACGACTATGGGGCTCCAGTTATAGTAATGACGGGCCACGGAACATTAGAGACTGCAGTAGAAGCTATAAAACTCGGAGCCTATGATTTTATCGAAAAACCACTATCGACACCAAAATTATTAATAAGCATAAAGAGAGCGCTAGAGAGCGAACGTTTGATTTACGAAAACAAACGTCTCAAAGAAATGCAGTTGATTGAAGCTAAAGGAATAAAACAAGGAATCGTTCAAAAATCCAAGTCATTAGATTATGAAAAGCTAGCCTTGGTAAATACCCATATTTTAATTATAGGTGAAGGTGGCACTGGAAAAGAAACGCTAGCAAGATATATACATGGTTTAAGCAAAAAAAAATCAGAATCCTTTATATCATCAAACCTCGCTGCTTTGAATTCAGAAGAACAAGATCGCGAATTATTCGGAAATGAAGAAAATCATATAATAAGATACGGTCTGTTAGAGGTAGCCAAAGGAGGAGTCTTATTCCTTAAAGAACTCGCTAGCCTTAATCCAGGGGGACAGGCTAGATTAGTCAAAGCCATAGAAGACGGTGTTTTTTTTAGATGCGGGGGCTCTAAACCACTTGTTTTTAATACCAGAATTATTGCTAGCTCTAGAAATCCTCTTGAGCCATTACTGGAAAGTGGTAAATTTAGGGATGATCTGTATTATTTACTTAATGTAGCTCCTATACTACTACCGCCACTTAGAGCAAGGATTGAAGAAATACAATCATTCATAAGTTTCTTTAGCAATCAACTTTGCGAAATCGAAAACCTTAAGCCTCGACATTTCTCGGAAGGTGCTATGGACAGGCTAAAACAACACGAATGGCCTGGAAACATACGAGAATTAAAGAATTTAATCCATCGGTTGTTCATAACCGGAGTTTCTCCAACTATTGAGGACGATGAGCTAAACCCCATTCTGTCAAAACAGTCTGAAATTGCTTCTAGTCTAGATAGCTCTTTGTTTACACTACCATTAAAAAAAGCTAGATTGGAATTTGAAAAAATTTACCTAGAAAAGCAACTTAAAATTTTTGAAAATAATGTATCAAAGGTGTCAGAATTTATAGGTGTCGAAAGAACTCACCTATATCGAAAACTTCGCAATCTTAATGTCAGCACGAAAACTCAAAAAAAACCGGAAAATTTATGAAAATAATAGTATTAGGAGCGGGACAAGTTGGGACATCCGTTGCAGCAAATCTATGCAACGAATCCAATGACATAACAGTAGTAGATTCCAACCAATCTATACTGAACAACCTGCAAGATAGATTTGACCTTAGAACAGTAAACGGTATAGGTTCATCCCCAAATACTCTTGAAGAGGCTGGTGCTTCTGAAGCAGACATGATAATCGCAGTCACTCAAAGTGACGAAGTAAACATGGTTGCTTGTCAAGTAGCCTATACTATTTTCAATATACCTACAAAAATTGCACGGATACGTAATAGCAGTTATCAAAAACACAAAGAATTATTCCATTCAAAGTCAATACCCATAGATGTATTAATTAATCCAGAAGATGAGGTTACGGACTATACAAAAAAGATAATTGAGTTCCCAGGGGCGATGCAAGTGTTAGATTTTGCGGGAGGGAAAGTAAGACTCGTAACAGCTAAAGCTTTTTACGGGGGGCCACTTGTTGGTCATAAGCTAAGGGAAATTCCAGAGCAAATACCAGGAATCGATACAAGAATCACCACTATTTTTAGACGCCAAGAATCTATAATACCCAACGGTGATACAGTAATTGAATCAGGTGATGAAATTTTATTCATAGCTGCACCCCATCATATTAATGCCGTAATGAGTGAATTTCATAAAATTGATAGGCCGAATCGTCGAGTCATTATCGCAGGCGGAGGAAACATAGGTACGCGCCTTGCCGCAGCTCTTAATAAAAATTATTTGGTGAAAGTAATTGAAAGTAATGAGCAAAGAGCTCGCAAAATTTCAGAAGAACTCGAAAATTGTTATGTTCTTCACGGAGATGCGACGGATGAAGATTTACTTCATCAAGAAAATATTGATGATACAGATGTATTTTGCGCACTTACAAATGCAGACGAAGCAAATATTATCTCATCCATGCTTGCAAAGCGTTTAGGAGCAAAAACAGCAATGGCACTAATAAATAGAGCGGCTTATGTTGATTTGGTGCAACATGATTTAATAGACATAGCAATCTCCCCCCAACAAACGACTATAGGTAGCGTGCTAGCTCATATAAGGGAAGCCGATATAGTGAAAGTTCACTCACTTAGAAGGGGGGCAGCTGAAGCAATCGAAGCTATAGCGCATGGCGACTCAAACTCCAGCGATGTTGTTGGAAAAAAAATTGACGAAATCAAACTTCCGCCCGGCACGGCAATTGGAGCAATCGTTAGAAATTCAGATGTTATCATGGTCCATCATGACACCATAATCAAACCAGAGGATCATGTAATTTTAGTAGTCACCAATAAAAGATATGTGAAACATGTTGAAAAATTATTCCAAGTAAATACTAAAATTTTCGGAATCTGAATGAGACAAAAAGTAATACAAAAAATTCTTGGTGTTTTACTGTTTGGATTCGGCCTTATTTTACTTACGCCAATCATCATTTCACTCATATACGATGACGGAACTTATCATTCATTTATGATAGCCGCCTTTATAAACCTTTTAATTGGTTTTTCGCTCTGGGCGCCAAATCGAAAATCTGAGGATGAATTAAAAATTCGTGATGGCTTCGTAGTCGTTGTCTTGTTTTGGGTAGTCTTAAGTATAGGGGGCTCCGTCCCATTCATAATAACTAACTCGATTGAACTCACTTTTTTTGAAGCCATTTTTGAATCATTTTCGGGCCTTACGACGACAGGAGCGACGGTTATATCAAACCTTGAAATTCTGCCTCTGTCAATTTTATTTTACAGACAATTACTTCAATGGCTTGGAGGCATGGGCATAATTGTACTAGCGGTTGCTATTTTACCTATCTTAGGAGTTGGTGGGATGCAATTATACAAAGCCGAAACGCCTGGACCTAATAAAGACTCAAAGTTAACGCCTCGTATTAAAGAGACAGCAAAAGCTTTGTGGGCAATTTACGTAGCCCTTACCTGTCTTTGCGCTATGTCATACTACCTTGCAGGCATGTCATTATTTGATGCAATTAATCATAGTTTTTCTACTATCGCCATCGGCGGTTTTTCCACGCATAATGCCAGTATTGGGCATTTCGATAGCGTCGCAATTGACTTTACAGTGAGTGTTTTTATGTTCTTAGCCGCTATAAATTTTTCCTTACATTTTTTAGCGTGGAAAAACAAAAATTTTTCGAGTTACATGAAAGATGCAGAATTTAAAGGGTACTTGGTTATTTTATTAATTGTAACTTCAATCATCACAGCTGGTATATATATGAAAACCTATCAGGGGGATTTTATACTAGCATTAAGATATAGTGTTTTTCAGACCATCTCTTTCTGCACTACAACCGGCTTTACTAATTCTCAGTTTCAGATATGGCCATCTTTTATTATCTTCATATTGCTTATTGCCGCTTGCGTAGGCGGTTGCGCCGGCTCAACCGCCGGAGGGATAAAAGTTGTTAGGTTTATTTTTATGATTAAAAAAAGTACTCACGAAATTAAACAACTTATACATCCCAATGCACTCATACCTATGAGGCTAGGTAGGAGACCAATAAATTCGCGAATAATTGAGGGGGTATGGGGCTTTTTAGGCGCCTATGTAGTAATTTTTATTCTAATTTTTCTCACCTTAATCCTTCAAGGATTAGACACCAAAACTGCTTTTTCAGCGGTAGTGGCATGTATAAACAATTTAGGTCCCGGCCTAGGAATGGTCAGTAATGATTATTCTATGTTAAATGATCTATCGAAAATGATTCTATGCTTGGCAATGCTATTAGGGAGATTGGAAATTTTTACCCTTTTGGTTGTGCTCTCACCAGCGTTTTGGAGAACCTAATTTGCATATTGTGCTTCACGAACCAGAGATACCTGCAAATACTGGCAACATTATTAGATTATGTGCGAACACCGGTTTTATTCTGCATTTAGTTAAACCTTTAGGATTTAAATTAGAAAGCAGATACTTGCTAAGAGCAGGGCTAGACCATCATGATTTAGTTCAAGTAAAGATTCATCAAACCTTAAATGAATGCCTCAATAATGGGGAGGCAACAGATATTTTCGCTTTTACTTCCAAGGCTAATCACTATCTTTATAAAATTCAATTCTCCGAAAGACCTTGGTTGGTTTTTGGGAAAGAAACTAAAGGATTACCAATTTCATTTCTAAACTCATTGGATGAATCGAAAAAAATTAAAATCCCGGTTCAACCAAAATCAAGATGTCTAAATTTATCCAACGCTGTAGCAATAGCCGCTTATGAAGTAATTAGACAACTTAAATTTAAATAGTTTTAAATTATTCAGGACGTAACTCACGAGATAACAACCGTGCCAACGCCTCTGCCGGTTTTCTAGAGTGCAAGACTATTTCGATTATCTCATGCATAATAGGATAATTTTCTGAATTAATTTCTTTTGATCTATCTAACGCCTGAGAGGTCTTATAACCCTCAACCAATTTCCCAACCGACTCAAGCGCCTTATGAACATTATTAAATTCCGCTATTTTTAAACCCAACTGCCTGTTTCTCGATTGATTATCCGTAGCAGTAAGGACTAAGTCCCCTAAACCAGATAGGCCAGAAAAAGTCGTTGACTCAGCCCCCCTACTCAATCCAAATGTGCGGATTTCTTTCAATCCTCTCACAATAAGGGCTACCCTTGCGTTGGCTCCTAATTCAAGACCATCTGCTATGCCGACTCCGATCGCAATAACGTTTTTTAAAGCCCCCCCTATCTCTACCCCAATGTAATCTTCGGTTAAATAAGTTCTAAAGTTAGATTGGTGTACATAATTTTTAAAAAATTTTGTAACGTTTCTTCCCTTATATCCAACCGTCACTGCGGTGGGCAGACCTTGCATGACCTCATAAGCAAAACTCGGACCTGATAATTGAACAAAGGAAGCCGCTTTTAGCAATAAGGGTTTCATAATTTCATGAGCAAGCTGTAGATTGTTAATATCAATTCCTTTACTTGCGCAAACATAGTGGTCAGCGGTTATTCTTTTATCGAGCATCAGTTGGACTACTGCTTCCAAAGCCTGAAAAGGCGTTACAAAAAAAATGGCGTCATATTTACATTCAATCAATTCGATAACAATCTCGATGTTCTCGTGAATTTCGATATCGGTGCAGAAGAAAGGATGTCTCCTGTTTTTCTTTAAACTATCTAGAAGTTTTCTGTCACCATCCCATAGAAATACTTTCGAATTCGTGTTTGAGACAGTATTAGCTAAAGACAACCCCCATGCGCCTCCGCCAATTATTAGAAACGAGACATTTTTTTTGTGCTCATCCAACGACATTATTTTATTTGTTTTGTTCAGTTGGTAAATTTTCTTGCTTCCAACTATCTAAGCCACCTCGTAAGATCCTAAAATCGCTAAAACCTTTTTTCCTAAAAATAGAAGAGTTGGAAGAACTAACCATTCCAGAATCACAGTATATCAAGACCGGGGTTTGTTTGAACTTGGAATAATTATCAAGACCATTTTCTAGATTACTAACGGCTAAATTAACAGCGTTTATAATGTGACCTTTTTTAAAAGCATCAATTGGCCTTAAATCAATAATAAGAAGATTATCTCCCATTTTATTAAGTAGATTTACTGCTTCAGTTGGGCTAATAGAAGATTTCTGTGAAACAAAACTAAAAATTAAAATCCCTAGTACTGTCAAAAACAGCGTACTTAATATCCAATTCTCGACTATAAAAGTATATAATTCTTGCATGATCAACTATCTAAAAACCAAAATTGAGAAAAAAAATGGCATCTATTATCATACACGGTATATGTTAAAAAAGCAGTCAAAACATCACTTCTATCTGAGCCACTGTAATAATGGAGCTATGATTTGCAATTAAATAAAAAAAAAGTAATTTTAATTATTTTAGACGGTTGGGGGCACAGAGAAGAAAAACAGCATAATGCTATCCTATGCGCAAACACTCCTAACTGGGATAAATTTAATGCAACCTATCCAATTAATTATTTAAAATGCTCAGGCACTGACGTTGGGTTGCCTCCCGAACAAATGGGTAACTCAGAGGTCGGACATATGCATATTGGTGCAGGACGCCTTGTAGAACAAGATTTAACAAAGATAAATAAAGTAATCGCGCGTAATCAACTCGCACAAAATGAGGTCTTAGCGAACTATTTCACTCAACTAAAATACACAAAGGCAACACTTCATCTTATAGGGCTTTGTTCAGATGGAGGGGTTCATAGCCACATATCTCATCTTCAGGCATTAATTGATTCAGCAATAGCCAATGGTGTCCAAAATATTCTTATTCACGCAATTTTAGACGGCAGAGATACAAAGCAAAAGAGTGCAAACGACGAACTACCTAAGCTAGAGGAATTTTTGGCAACTAGACCAGCTGCAAAAATTGCTACCATTCAGGGTCGTTATTATGCCATGGACAGAAATGAGAAGTGGGACCGCATTAAGCGAGCATACGAGCTAATTGCATGCTCAGACACTAAGCTTTGGTATGAAAATGCAATGTCAGCGTTGAAAGAAGCTTACAAACGAAATGAGACGGACGAATTTGTAACCCCCTCTGCAATCATTAATAAAAATTTCAAGCGAGGCGTTCAACCGGATGATATTGGTCTGTTCTTTAACTTTCGCGCAGATAGAGCTAGGCAATTGACTGAGAGTTTATCAGACGAACAATTCAATAAATTTGAGCGGGAGGAGAAACATATTTTTAAAAAATTTATTACAATGACCAAATATGCGGACTATCTCAAAAGTCCCGTTATTTTCCCAAGCTATAAAATTAAAAATACCTTGGGCGAAGTGATTTCAAGTCATAAAAAACAACAAGTAAGAATTGCTGAAACCGAAAAATACGCTCACGTTACTTTTTTCTTAAACGGCGGTAGAGAAAAACCGTTCCCAGGAGAAGAGAGAATCCTTATTCCTTCTCCAAATGTGGCTACCTACGATATATCGCCAGAAATGAGTGCGGAAACAGTTACGCTTAAAATATGTGATCTTTTACAAAACCAAAAACACGAAGCAATTATTTCCAATTTTGCTAATGCGGACATGGTAGGCCACACTGGAGATTTTGAGGCTGCCATCAAAGCGATCGAAGTTCTAGATCACTGTCTCGGGAAGATTCATAATGTTGCACTAGAAAACCATTATGATATTTTAATAACGGCCGACCATGGGAACGCCGAATTAATGAGTACTAATAAACAAATTGATTCTGGTAAATTACAACCGCACACAGCGCATACCAACAACCTTGTGCCAATAGTATATATCGGATCAAAAAATATCACGTTAAACGCTGGAGACCTGAAAGATATTGCTCCGACAATGCTATCTCTTCTGGGTCTCGAAATACCAAGTGAAATGGCAGGAAAAAGTTTAATAAACAGCTAAAATAAACTTCAAGTTTGTCGATTATTTAAATATGAATGGAGAGCGATCAACCAACAAAAAATTTAAAACATTATTGGTGCTTTTCTTTTGTTTAATTACATCCGACTTCACTAATAGCTCTAAACATAGCGTATATTTGAAGGATTTAATTTACAATCAGCAAGTTAGCACTCCCACTAAATTCTCATCAACCGATAAAATTGTTCTGTTTAGAGAAAAAACTATTGTAGCAAACTATTATAAAAGTGTTGACAAGATTGAAAGTTCTATCATGAAAGTCCTAGACGATCCTTACTTATTAGATGGCAGGAACAAACTTTCTTTGCTAAATTTTAACCAAAAAAGTCGAATACAGGTTAGCTCTCTCGAGAAATATTTTCTTAAAGATATTACTTTAAATGCATTCCACGCCCAAGAACTAAAAACAAATATGGACAACATCAAAAATTATAGATCACAAGTGGATAGTGAAATCACTACTATAAATAGGATAAATACACAATTATTTAAAACACCCTACTCAAACGAAAAAAAATTGTCAATTCAATTTTATGAAACCAAAGGTAAGTTATTGTTACCCACATCTGGCTCAATAATGAAAGCTACTGGAGAACCATTTACTTCTGGCACTGTTCCTTGGAATGGTATTCTTATAAGTAGCAAACCAAATGAGAGCGTCAGAGCGGTAGGGAAAGGAAAAGTAATATTTGCCGATAAATTTATCGATTTTCAAACGGTAATAATTGTCGACCATGGAAATGGGTATTTCACAATATATGGTAATTTAAATGCAATCGATGTAAACCTAGGGCAACACATAAGTACTGGGGAAGTTGTTGGACGAGTTGGGAAAAAGAATAGTGCGAATATCGATGGGTTATATTTCGAAATTCGGAAGGCTGGTATCTCGCTAAACTCAGAGCAATGGTTTGCTAACTAGAATGTTCCAGTTATTAAAAGCTATCCTAGTTATTTTTATCTTAAATCCCTTCACCCCTATATCCGCTGATCATCACGAGGCAGAAAATATAAAAAACAAGGCACACAGTCTCGATCTAGATAAAATGAATTCATTTCCAATAAACGAAATAAAAAATTTTGTTAACGTCTATTCCAAAATCAAAACCGAATTCCTGAGCCCAATCGATGACGCAGTTATGATAAATAATGCTATTAAAGGAATGGTGGATAATCTGGACGAGCACTCGACATTTCTTGACAAAGAGATATTTGCAAAATTTAACAAAAGACTAAAGGGGGGCAGTGTTGGGATAGGAATAGAAATTGCAAAAAAAAATAACAAAATTGTCATCATGACATCACTATACGGTGGGCCCGCATACTTGGCTGGCATCAGAAGTGGCGACAAAATTATCCAGATAAATAATGTGGCTATAACAAATCAAAATTTGGCAAAAATAAATGATGAACTATCGGGTTTACCCAATACATTTGTAACTATTTATATAGAAGATACTAATAAAAATATTAAAATATATAAGCTCAAAAGAACGTTAATCAACATACCGAGCGTTTTTATAAATAACCTAAAAAATCAGTTTATTCATATTAGAATAAGCCAGTTCCAAGAAAAAACACCATCAGAAATCATAAAGGAACTGAGGAAAGAAGAAAGTGAAAATATTCAAGGTTTAATCATCGATCTCAGGGATAATCCCGGGGGATTGCTTAAGGCTGCTATCAAAACAACCGATCTATTTCTTTCTAAAGGTTTAATAGTATCAATCGAAAATCGCTCCAGAAAAATTATTGAAAAACATAGCGCTAAACCTCCAGTGATCATTGGTTTAAAAACCCCTATTGTCGTAATTATCAATGAAGGGACGGCATCGGCTGCAGAGATCATGGCAGGTGCTTTGAAAGACAATAATCGTGCAATATTAATAGGTAGAAACAGTTTTGGTAAGGGTTCAATTCAGTCTATTTTTTCACTTCCAAATAAAACTGCCGCTAAACTTACTACATCTCTATATATTTTACCTTCTGGTAGTAAAATAAAAAACGGTGGTATTCAACCTGATATATTCGTTGAACCGATGACATTGATATCAAATGAATATTCGACCGAAAACAAAACTGATAGTAATAGAGAAGGCGAAAAATATAGTCATGACTATCTCTTGTTTCAAGCAATTAACACATTAGAAGTCATGAACAAAATTAATTAAACGAACTTAAATTTTTTCTTTTGAACCCAATAGGCCACGCAATATTGTGGCAATACCGCTGGCAGCAAATACTGTTACTAGAAATGGCTGGATAGACTCGTCTATAAACATCATGTCCGCGTTTGCGAACAAGAATGAAATCAAAATCAAACAAAAACCACTCATTGTAAACAGCATTGTTTTTTTTAGCGCGATTACTGCCTCTTTGATGTTTCTTAACTCTGGATCTTGAGTCCTTAAAGCAAGTCTTCCTGCCCTTAACCTGTCGATTAAATCCAAAGTCTGGTTCGGTAAATTTGGAATTCGACCTAACCAACTTGGTATCTCGGATCCAGCATTTCTAATAACCTCAAGAAAAGAAATCCTCTTTGACATAAACTCATTAACCGCTGGTTGAGCGGCCGTCCAAAGATCTAGACTAGGATCTAATTGGCGTCCTATACCTTCAACACTCACCAAGGTCTTCTGTAATAACAGCATCTGGGGAAGAACCTCCATATCAAACCTTTGCGCTGTTTGAAATAAACGAAGCAAAACGTTACCAATCGATATTTCCGACGCTGGTCTATCTAAGATTGGTTCGCATACAGAGCGTATTGCAAACTCAAATTCATCTACTCTGGTTGCTTCTGGCACCCAACCTGACTCAACATGTAATTCAGCCACTCTTCTATAATCTCGCTCAAAAAAGGCAGCGCAATTTTCTGCCAGATAACGCTGATCAAATTCATTTAAAGAACCCATAATCCCAAAATCGACCAAAGCAATTTTATCTGACTTTTTATTATTACTAGGCACTACAAATATATTTCCTGGATGCATATCTGCATGAAAAAAATGATCTCTGAAAATTTGTGTAAAAAGAATTTCAATCGCCTGAATAGCGAGCTCACTTGGATCTACCCCGGCTACTTTCAAAGCATCAATGTCGGTTATGGTTATTCCTTTAATTCTCTCGGCTACTAAAACGGAATCATTTGTGTGGCCCCAGTAAATTTTGGGCACAATTAAATTTGTAAGGTCTGAGCAGTTCCTCGCGAGCTGAGAGGCATTCGCCGCTTCACGCAACATATCTAGCTCGTCAATAATTGTTTTTTCTAGCTCCTCTACAATCAAAGTTGGTTTTAGTGACTTTGCAGGTGGCCAGTACTTTTCCAATAAACGGGCTAGAAGAAACATAAGATCAACATCTTTCTCTATCACTGGCTTGATGTCAGGCCGTACTACTTTCACAACAACCTCTTCACCGGTCGTTAACACTGCTACATGAACTTGCGCGATTGATGCAGACGCAATAGGTTGCATATCAAAGGAACTGAAAACTTCTGATAGCTTCTTCCCCAAAGAGTTTTCAATTATATTTTTAGCAACAATACCTGAGAAAGGTGGAACACTATCTTGAAGTTTGCCCAACTCAAATGCGATATCATCAGGAATAACATCTCTTCTCGTAGACAAAATTTGTCCCAACTTTATAAAAAAAGGCCCAAGATCCTGTAAAACCAACCTAATACTTTCACCAAGCTCAATTTTTTTGTCCCCTTTCTTTTTTGTTCTTGGAAATAATCGAAATATTAAGGAAAAACCTTTCAGCCAACCGGTTGAGAGTAAATAATCATCCAGACCATGTTCAACTAATTTGGCTTGGATTTTGAATATTCTTAGATACCTATCCAGTCGAAACATTGTTTAACCTTTGGCCGATAAGACAGATTGATATTTACTTTCGAGGGAGTCTACACTATTTGACAAATTCATTATTTTTTCGTCCAACTCAACAAGCTCTTCTTGGGTAACGAACATTTCTGTATCTTCTTTTATAAAAACTTTTGAATTCTCGAGAACCGATTCTGTTAAATTATTAACTTCGTTAATTAAATTTTTTGTTTTGCCGACAATTGATTCAGCAAAAGGACCTCCTAAATAGGAGCTTAAGATCTCTTCAAAAATAACCTCACTCTCTATAAGTAATTTTTGAATATTTTGAATAAGGGAGACGTCGCCTTTAATTTTAAGCAACCCGGCTGGTATTGGTTTTTTTGCAAGACCATAACTCACAGTTTTAATAAAGTCTGTTATTTCTCCTTGAATATTTACATCTGGTTCTACGTTGATATCTGTAAAGAGTGTAATTTCCTGACCATCAAATCGAAAGTTCAAGTCCCAACCAAAGTCCATAATATAAATGTTAATAATTTTTCCATTAAACGAATTTATGTTGACCTTATAAAAATCGCTTCTTTGAGCAACTCTGTTAAAAAGCATCTCAAGATCACCCATGAATCTGTCTTTATCACCAATAAACATCCTAAGTCTTATACCCCCAATGTATAGTAATCAATCCTGAAAAAATAGTGTAAAAATTTGACCGAAAAAAACCAGTTTCCTCCATTAACATCATCACACTATATTGGTCGGGATGATTTTCAATTGAACTAATTAAATATTCATAACTTTCTTTATCAGCTGCAACAATTTCTCCGAGTACCGGGATTATATTTTTCGAGTATAGTTTATATATCTTGCTGAATTTTTTTTCATTGATTCTTGAAAATTCTAGAATTACGCATTTGCCACCTGGACGAAGGATTCTAAAAATTTCGGAAAATGCTTTGGATTTATCACTGAAATTTCGTAAACCAAATGCACTTATTACTCTATCAACCGAATTATCAGTAAAAGGTATATTTAATGCATCGAAACAAGTAAAGGCCGTATTCAAAATCAACCCTTTATCAACCATTTTATTTCGTCCGAGTGTAAGCATGTTCTGATTTTTATCGGAGCATATCAAGTTTAATCTGCCTTTTTCACGACATTTAATGATTTGCCCCAAATCACACGTGCCAGAAGCAATATCAATTATTAAACCGTTGTCTTTAACATGATTTAAGGAAAGAAAATCCACAGCTTTGCGTTTCCAAAGCTTATGCATTCCAAATGACATCAAGTTATTCATCAAATCATATCTTTTTGCCACTGAATCGAAGACTGAATTAACGTTATCTTCCATATCTTTCTGCGGCATCTTTTTAGATCCAAAGAAAACCTCTGTCTCTTCTTTATCCGTCATCAGATATTTGCTCCCAGCCAGTCTTGTCTATTATGTCCAGCTTTTTGGATAGCACATAAATATTCATCCCACAATTTATTTTTATTTTTCACTAGATGTTCCAGATATTCCCACGAATAAAGCCCAGTCTCATGACCATCATCAAAGATGATCCGGATTGCATAAGAGCCGACTAACTCCACCTTTTTTACAAAAATATTAACCTTATTTAATTGCAGGGTGTATTGTGAAGGATTGTGACCTTTGACCTCGGCAGATGGCGAATGAATTCTTAAAAATTCGTAGGATAGTTGACAGGAGTAATCATCATAGATTAACTCCATAAGACGTGACTTATTTAGAAGCTTAATATCTTTTGGAACTATTTTCGAATCCATTTATACCAACTGCATTATAATAACCACATATTAACAGCTTTCGTATATTAGGTATATTTTTATGTTTGCTTTTTTGCACGAGGGTGAGCTTGGTCATAGGCGTCTGCCAAGTGTTGGAAATTTAAGTGTGTGTATATCTGAGTTGTTGCTAAGTTACTATGACCTAGTAGCTCTTGAACAGCCCGAAGATTTCCTGAAGATTCCAGCATATGGGTTGCAAATGAATGTCTCATCATATGAGGGTTCAGGGCAATATCCATTTTAAGAAGACGAGACCATATCTTCATTCTAACTTGCACCGCTCTGACACTAATTCGCGTGCCTCTCTTACTAAGAAACAACGGACCTCTACCGCTTAGTTTAAATTTTGATTTTCTCAGACTTAGCCATGACCTAATTGCCTTAATAGCAAGCTTACCACACGGGACAACCCTCTCTTTTCTACCTTTACCCTCTACTCGAACTTCACCTTCTCTGACGTTCAGATCTTCTTCATCTAAGGAAACTAATTCAGAAATTCTTAACCCAGAGGAATAAAGTAATTCAAACATCGCTTTATCCCTTACAAGTATATCCGTATTAGCATTGAGTGATAAAAAATAATTAGTCAAATCAACATCCAAGACCTTTGGTAATCTTTTTTCTTTTTTTGGTGGTTTAAGTGCGGCAAACGGATTGGTCGTTATAATTCCTTCTTTTTTAAGCCAAAAGAAAAATTTTTTAAGCGACGAAAGCTTTCTCGCAATCGTTGTAGCCTTATCACCTTCTTTTCTTCTTAGTGATAGGTAAGTTCTTGCCATCTTGGGATCTACACTAGTCCAAACAGAGACGCCTCCAGAGTTCAAGAAATCAAAAAACTGCAGCAAATCTCTCTTATACCCTTTTCTAGTATTCTCAGAAAGATTAATAAAGTTTTGTTGAAACCTTGAGAGCGTGTTTGTCAAATCTAGAGTATTCAATTTATTTATGAGACCTCAGGCACTTCCCCGCAACTGCATTGATATGGATAGCTTCAAAACTGAAGCAAGCAAATTCAAGAGATCGGGCTCATAACTCGAACTATATCGATCTGGATTCAAACTTCCTAAATAAAAAAAACCTGACCATTCATTTGTGTGAAGTGGACAAAACACAATTGATTTTACAGCATCTTCGCCAATGACTTTTTTCTGATTGAAATTGTCTAAGGAGCCACAGTAAATAAGAGAACTTTTGAAAGACAATTTATCAATTTTAGAATTTTTTGGAAGCCTTGATGATATTAGCCTTTTATCGGCTTTGATCTTAACGTGGATAAAAGCCTCATCTGCATCAAAATCAGAAGACATATTTTTTGAGAGACGTAAAATCCATCTGTCGATGGTTTTATATTTACTGCAGGATTCAATTATGTTTTTTATTTTTGTAATAACCTCCCAATTAGTTTCAGCATTATGCAAAAGCTCATTATATTTTGTCCTCTGCTCGAAGTTTTGTTTCCTTAAACTAGCTAATTGTTTTTTAACTAGAGAAGAGACCCCGTGATTATCATAATGAAGATTTAGTTTAGTAAGAAATGTCTCATGCTTTTCAAATATCTCTGGATTCATTTTAAGATACTCAAGTACTTCTTTTTCTTCGAGCAAAGGCTTTTTCCGGACTTTATCAGCGTTGCTCATATCTCGATGCTTCCAGTAAAAACATAATTTGCAGGACCTATCATTTTGAATCTTCCTCCAGTTTTATCGGCAACGACATCAAGAACACCCCCTTCTTGGATTACTTCAACTTTTAAATCAAGAAGCCCCCATTTTTGTCCAACTGCAACAGCTGCGCACGCGCCAGTACCGCAAGCAGAAGTATAACCTACACCTCTTTCCCAAACAGAAAGTTCAATAGTTGATCTATTAACTATCCGAAAGAAACCAACATTTACCCCGTTTTTAAAAAGGCCTTTTTCTTGGAATCGAGGTCCAATGACCCTAGAGATTTCTCCAACAGGTATGTCCACATTAACTACCGCGTGAGGATTTCCGAGCGAAACTGCTCCAAATTCAAAAGATTCATTATTAATATCAGTAATATATTTATCGGATAACTCGATATTACCCAATCCAACTTTTTTTGGATCAAAAACTGGGGCATCAAAATCAACAGAAAATAAATCGTTCTTCAGGAATTTAATCTCGTGAGTCGACATTCCTATCTGCGCTATAACCGAGTCCTTTATATTATGAAATTTTTTAAAATAAGCACCTGCACAACGCAAACCATTACCGCAATGTTCACTCTTTGATCCATCTGAATTAAAAACACAATATAAAAAATCAGCTTTATCTTTTGTTGGAGCTTTCAATATCAATATCTGATCGCACCCAATTCCAACGCGTCTTTCTCCTATTTTTTTTATTTGGGTATCGGTCAAGTCGTCTTCGCTATACCTGTGATCGATTAAAACAAAATCATTTCCTAAGCCTTCTAATTTAACAAATTCTTGATTCAACTTATCCCCCATCAGACTTTTCTGATATGTGTAAAGTGGCTGTTGGAAAGGCAGCTTCTGCACCATGATTTTCTATTATATTAAGTATCGATATCATAACCTTGTGCTTAATTTCGTGATATTCAATCCAATCAGTTGTGAGAGTATATGCATATACCATTATGTCAAGAGAAGAATCTGAGAGCTTATCTAAATTCACAATAACTGTCGCATTTTTATCAATAAAATCACTATCAAAAATCATTTGTTTAATAGAATCAACTAAAGCCGGGACTTTCCCTACATCATCATATCGAACTCCAATGTATTCAAAAATTCTTCGATTGGTCATGCGAGAAGGATTTTTAACGACAATCTGGGTAAATAAAGAATTAGGAATATAGATTGGTCGCTTATCAAAAGATCGAATTACAGTTAATCTCCAACCAATATGCTCAACAATTCCCTCGATATCTCTATCAGGAGAGCTCACCCAATCACCAAGAGCAAAAGGGCGATCAAGATGTATCATTATTCCGCCAAAAAAATTCGCCAATAAATCCTTTGCAGCAAAGCCGACAGCGATACCTCCGACACCTCCAAAAGCAAGGAGACCTGAAATACTGTACCCAAGAGTCTGAATAATTATTAAAATTCCGGTAATCACTACCGATAATCGAAGCAATTTAGTAACCGCCTGAATAGTAGTCTTATCTAATTTCCCTTGGGCGTTTGTATTCTCTTCATTTTGAATCAAGCGACCCGACACTAATTTCAGATACTCTTTCTCGCCTATTTTAATAAAACGGGAAAGAAACCACACTATAATAGCCACCAAGCCAACCTCTGCGACTGCTTCAAGAAGTGGAGTTAAAGAAGAAATTTTCTTTTCAGGAGCAAATTGAAACGCAAATAAAACTCCGTATAACCAAATCAAAACTCTCAATGGGCTTTTTATTGATTCAATAAGAACATCGTCCCAAATGGTTTGGGTTCGTTTCAATTTTCTATATAGTCTGGATAATAACTTTTTTTGCAGAAAGTCCACGAATAGCGTCGCAAATACAACAGCAAATATTTGATACATCCACATTTGATCAGAGAAAAAACCTAAATTTATATTCATTTTTAATTATTTTCAAAACTTATGACTGGCCTTCACTACCTTTAAAATTATTTTGAATCAAAATTTTGAGGCTCTCTTCACTAAATGCGTTTAGTTTTTTTTCGCTATAAAGCCTCGTCGATTTCAAATTATCTAAAATTTTTCGCTGTAGATCCATAGAAGCCATAACTTCTTCGAAATTTAAAAGTTCTTCCACAGACGCTCGATCATTACAGATTAACAGAATATCACATCCAGCCTTCATCGCAGCTATTGCTCTAGCAATAATTCCACCTTTTTTTTGAGCTCCTTTCATAGATAAATCGTCCGAGAAAATTAGTCCTTTAAAGCCTAACTGTTTTCGCAGAATATCTTGTATAATAATTTTTGAATAGCCGGCTATTTCCATATCAATTTTTTCATAAATCACATGTGCCATCATGACTGCTTTTAAATTATTTTTTATAAGGTTCCGGTACGGCAAAAGATCGCACTCCCATATTGAAGATAATTCACGTTTATCGATTGGAAGTTGAAAGTGAGAGTCTTCGTTTACCCCCCCATGACCAGGGAAATGCTTAGCCACCGCAATCATCCCATTTTCTTTCATCGCCTGGGAATAAATCGAAGCAAGTTCTGCAACGATTTCAGGATTCTCTGAAAATGTTCTATCTTTAAGGACTTTACTATTTTTATTACCAATATCAACAACTGGGGTAAAACTTAAGTCAACACCAACCGACCTTAGCTCTTTTACCATTATATGAGCATGTTCTAAAACAATTCTTTTGCCGAGATTAGGGTCAGTTTGATATATATCACCAATCTTTGAAAAAGATGGTAGCTTTGTAAAAGAATGCCTGAACCTTTGAACATTCCCACCCTCTTGGTCAACGGAAACAAGTAATCTCGGATCTTTCAAAGATCTAATTTCCTCAATAAGTTGTTTCAACTGCGAAATACTATGAAAATTTCTTGAAAATAATATAACACCTGAAATTGCTGGATGTAGCAAAGTTTGTTTATCGTCTTCTGTTAAATTTGTCCCATCTATGTCAATAAATAAAGAAAGATGCATGGTGATTAACGAACAATATTTACTTGGGTTCTTATTTGTGTGTGGTTAAACAGCTCAATAACATCTTGGTTCGCCATTCGAATACAGCCAGACGAAGCGGGTTTTCCCAATTGATCCTCATAAGGAGTACCGTGTATATAGATATATCTATTTTTTGTATCAACTTTACCACCGGCGTTTTTTCCATCTTCAGCTCCAGCAAGCCAAAGTATTCTTGTGAGAATCCAATCTATATCTCTATCTCCAAGCGTCTCATTATATACTTGAAAATTAAATTCTCTACCTATAAAAATCGAGTTAACAGGCATATACTGTCCTATCTTTTTATATATGTAATGCTTACCTAAAGGAGTTTTCCCGCTATTATTTTCTTGTCCTACTCCTTTTTTTGAAGTCGAAATTAGGTAGTCTCTAGTCAAATGTTGGGAAGATAATGTTAGGTTCTGATTCGAAATATCTATTGTTATAAAACTTTTATCTTTATTACCACTCATGAGCTTTATATTAAACTATTATTTCTTAAATACCATAATGGTCTCGAAATGAATTGTTTGGGGAAACATATCAAGCAAAAAAACATTACTGATTTCATAACCATATTTACAAATTAAAATTTTCGCGTCGTTCATTAAAGTAGAAGCATTACAAGAAACATAGATTAACAAACTTGCAGCCTCTAAATTTAGCTGAGAAATCAAAACGGCAGCTCCAGATCTTGGGGGATCCAAAATAATCTTGTTATAATCCGATAAGCAGATCGAATCTAGACCGATTTCTGACTTGTACAGGTCACTTTTTATGAAAGTAGCATTTCTGCATTTATTGTTTGCAGCATTTTCATTTGCAAGTTTTACCATATCAGAATCAAACTCAATACCTAAAACTTTCTTGGCATGCTTGGCTAATGGTATCGAAAAATTTCCCAAGCCACAAAAAAAATCAATTACACAATCTTCTGGGTTTAAATTCATCTCCTCGAGTACAATATTTACCATACGGTTATTTATATCGCGATTGACCTGAATAAAACTATTAGGAGAAAATTTAAGTTGACACCCCGCAACCTCATAATACATTTGGGTAACCTCTCCTATCTTAGAAACTGTCTCAGGTCCGCCATTTTGAAGATAAATATCCACTTCAAATTCCTGACAAAATGCCAAGAGTTTTGTTAGATCATCTGAGGTTAAAGGTTTTAGATGCCGAAGGATGATGGCAACTATCCGCTCATCTGTCACCACCTCTATTTGAGGGGCCGCATTTTTTACTGAGGTTTGCTCAACTAACGCGGGTAATTTGAAAACGATTTTTTGCAGGCGCTCATGCAAAACAGAACAAGTACTGGAATCAGTTATGTAACCACTACCTCTTTCCCTAAAACCTATTACTACCTTTTCTTTTTTAGTAACCCATTTCATCGCTAGCCTTGCCTTTAGGCGGTAACCTACTTGCTCCTCTTTAATAACCGATATAGCACGATCAAAGTCAAGAGCTGCTTCTTTAATTAAATTTTTAAGAGAATTTAATTTAAAATTTAGCTGAAAACCATAGGGCATATGTTGTAAATTACAACCACTACAAATATTGAAATGAAGGCAATGAGGATTGACGCGCACAGTGCTTTGTCTCAAAATATTCATCAATGAAGCTTGGTAGGTGTTTAATTTTTTTCTAAAGGTTTTTACACGAACTAACTCCCCTGGAAGAGCACCATGAACAGAAAAGAGTTTATTGCCACATGATGCTTGACCCGTCGCATCCTTTGAAAGGTTTTCAATAGTGAGTAAGTATGTATTTTTCACAATATAATTAATTGCTTCACTCTAACGCTGCTTGAAACTCATCAAAATGACTAACATTTACGGACTTTAAGAATTCTAAAGTAATATTAAGCTCTTCTTCAAATTCAATTCTATCAAGATTACCTCTCATCAACTCAAATTTGAGATATACCAACCAAGTGTTTAAAACATCAGTTTCACAATAATTTCTGATATCAGATATCTGGCCATTGGAGAATTTTTCTGAAACATCGCCTCCGCTTAATCCCATCTTTCCAGGAAAACCACACATCGAGGCAATTTGGTCTAAGCGAGCATATGCTCCAGGATTATAACCAGAAAGGATATCCATTAAATCGAGATGTCGGTTATGGTACCTGGATTGATAATTATTAAATCTAAACTCTCTTCTTTCAGCTCCCACTTCCCAGTATATGGGGCTGCTTACCTCATGAAGCAAAGCCCTGTAGTGAATAACAGGAAGATCAAAACCATTACCATTCCAAGAAACTATTGTTGGTTCATACTTTTCTATCCCTGAAAAAAATCTCTCCAACAATTCCTTTTCAGTGGAAGACTCTTCTCCAAGCGACCAAAGCTTAAATGTGTTTTTATTTCTTATCGCGACCGAAATGGAAACAATTTGATGCAAATGATGTTTTAGGAAATCAGTCCTACCGGATGTCTCTTGCAGACGAGAGGTTAGCAAAAACGATTTTATGTCGCTCTCTGATAAACCACCAACATCCCAAATGCATTCAGCACCCTTAATATCTGGCACAGTCTCAATATCAAAGACAAGAATGTTCATTTAAATAAAAATATAAAGATTAAATTTCAAAAAATTTGAGGCTAAAAATGAGTTACCAATTGCAAAGCATGAAAATTAATGCCAGGATTTTCATCCCCTAGACTAGCATTTGAAAGATGCTGAAATCGATAGAGAAGTTCAAAATTTCCATCGCCCCCTAACTCTAAGCCCAATCCAAAATGACTACCAAAAGCAAAAGGAATATCGAAATCCTCATTCTCTATTTTAGATTTAGTGTGCACATGAGGACCCAAACCTAATTCTATAAAAGGAGACAAATTTCGACCTTTTTTGGACAGTCTAAATACTGGTGTCATGCCAAAATCAAACAGATCATTATTACCAGTGGTACCATTCTCCCCGTCCCAATAGGTTGCTGATAACTCCGCATAAAACCGACCTTGAATCCCGCTGCCGGTTTGAAACACTTGCTCAAAATTATATCTAAGCACGCCTCCATATCTATCTACATTAGCATCGCCCTCAGAAGTACCAAGCTCAAACCCGACGGATAACCGTTTCTGACTTTCATAAATCTTTTTATCATCGAAAGCGATTGTGTCAACCGAGACGAACATTACCCCAACAAGAATACCAATCAGCGTCTTAATGTATTTCATTTCTATAAATCCTAAATTTAAATTATTATATCAAAAGAGGCTTTGTTTTTAGTTTTAACCANTCTAAGCATAAAAATGTAAGCATCCTCTCTTCCCCATGAAGCAGGATAATAGTTTGCTCTTTGTCCAACTTTCTCAAAGCCCAAATTTTTGTAAAGCTTTTGAGCCGCTAAATTAGAAACTCTAACTTCTAGGAAAAGTAATTCAACTGACTTATCAACGAGGTTTTGTATTATAAATTCAATAAGTCTTTGGGCAACTTTCTGATTTCTGTAACTAGGGCAAACACAAACGTTTAAAATATGACCCTCGCCGGCTGCTGTGCTAATAATGCAATAAGCAACCAAAAAGTCCTCTATCTCTGCAACCAAACAAGAATATTTTGAGGTTAGGCAATCACGAAAAATCTTTTCAGACCATGGGTAATGGTAAGAATTCTTTTCAATCGTAATAACACGATTCAGATCATCAAAGT
The DNA here is from genome assembly GCA_002170535.1 of Methylococcaceae bacterium TMED69. Classification (GTDB taxonomy): domain Bacteria; phylum Pseudomonadota; class Gammaproteobacteria; genus TMED69. The sequence goes on along the minus strand of NHDW01000004.1, from coordinate 337,085 downwards.
CCATATTACGAACTAAGAATTTCTCTTGGTTGACCACTGCACTCATGAACGTTTCCTCAATATTTCCGTAAGATATATCAAATCTTCCCAAGCTTTCTGTTTGTTCCAACCTTTTTCTAATAAATAAGACAACTCCAAAGAAAACAAAATTAGGGCATTAAACTGCCCCATAAGATAAACTTTTTGTCTCTCATTACTTAGCGAGGTCTCGGGCTTGAAATTAAGCCCGCCTATCACTTGACCCATCGCGTATATAACTTTTGGTGATATTAGCCGAAGTTGATCAAAAAGGGAATTGGTATATCCACCCGTTTTTGGCGTCAGAGATTTATCTTTTTGACTCGATTGAATAGCCTCAACATCCAAAAAAAATAAATTATGTGAGAATAGACCGGCAGCTTCGAGCATATTACGGAGCAGAGCACCATGTTTATCTGACGTTATATTAATCGGTTCATTTTTTATTATGCCCCCAAAGGCGCCCAAGATAAGACAATCAATTGACCGGCTAGGCTGACTAGAGACGAAAGAATCACTTGTATCATTATAATAGAAATAAGCCTTATTTTTTTTTGAACTGACAACAATATTTGACTTAGATTGTTTCCTTAATTTCCATATTGGCAATCCAAGTTTTTTTATTAATTGCCTATTACCCGGAGATAGAAACATTTTAGTAGGGCATTACGTGGTTTAGGATTTTTCTCTGAAGAGGGTTAATATTTTATCAACCGGGCCACTGAACGCATAAACGCTCGAAGCAAATAACAGGATTAAAGGTGGTTCTATTGAAATCAAAACAAAAATCAAAACGATAGAAAGTATGGCTACGAAGGGAACCTTACCTTGTAAATCAAAATTTTTGAAGGAATAAAAACGTAATTCACTGACCATCAATGCAGCAACCATTCCAACTCCCAATAAGCCTGTAACCTGCCATGCGAAACTTGAAAATCCAAAGCTCTCGCAGAACCAAACAAAAGCAGCTAAGGCCGCCGCACCGGCAGGACTTGGAAGACCAGAAAAAAATCCATTATCTGCTTTGTCCTCAGCGGAATTAAATCGAGCCAACCTCAGTGCCACCGAAGCTGTGTAAATAAAGACGGTGAGCCAACCCACTTTACCGAAAGAAGAAAGACTCCACTCAAACAGTACAATAGCAGGAGCCACACCAAAAGAAACCATATCAGACAAACTGTCATAATGGGCGCCAAAATTACTCTCTGTATTTGTCAACCTGGCAACTCTACCATCTAAACCATCAAATACTATGGCAATTAAAATTACCACCGACGCAATCTCAAACNTTCCACTCATTGCGGCGATAATTGCGTAAAAGCCTGCAAACAGGGCACTGGTTGTTAGCAAATTAGGTAACAAATAAATACCGTTTCTACGGAATCTACTTTCTCTAGAAGACTCATTATCCTCTTTATTATGATTACTATGTGCGAGTTTCATTATTCATTAATTTTTTGATGTATCGACTAACTTGTCAGAGGTGATCCAAGGCATCATCGACCTTAAACGAGACCCTACCTCTTCTATTTGTTTAGATTTTTCTATTTTTCTCTTTGCATTTAGAACGGAACTACCGCTTTTATTTTCAAGCATCCACTCCCTTGCAAATTCGCCATTTTGTATCTCTGATAGAATTTTCTTCATTTCTAATTTTGTTCTACCATCAATTATTCTAGGCCCTCGGGTTAAGTCACCATATTCAGCTGTGTTAGAAATAGAATAACGCATTTCCGCTATACCCCCTTCATAAATTAGATCGACTATTAATTTAACTTCATGAAGACATTCAAAATAAGCCATTTCAGGGGCATAACCAGCTTCGACTAAGGTTTCAAATCCAGCTTGAATCAGAGCCGTAACACCACCGCATAAAACAGATTGTTCGCCAAATAAATCGGTTTCAGTCTCCTCTTTAAACGTTGTTTCAATAATTCCAGCCCGACCACCTCCATTTGCAGAAGCGTATGCTAAAGCTACTTGCTTTGCTTGGCCGGTTGGGTTTTGGTGAATCGCTATCAAGCTGGGCACACCTCCCCCTTCTAAATAAGTACTTCGAACAAGATGACCCGGGCCCTTAGGGGCAATCATAATAACATCAACGTCTTTTCTTGGAACAATCTGACCAAAATGAATATTAAAACCATGGGCAAAAGCTAAAGTCGCCTCATTTTTTAAATTATTTGATATACTGCTGTCATAAAGTTCCCCTTGAATTTCGTCCGGGGCTAATACCATTGCCAAGTCAGCAGATTTAATTGCCGCATCAATTTCAACTACCTTCAATCCAGCATTGACAGCTTTTTCCCATGATGAAGAATCTTTTCTGAGTCCCACCATTACATCAACTCCCGAATCTTTAAGGTTATTTGCATGGGCATGCCCTTGCGATCCATAACCGATTATTGCGACTTTCTTCGACTTGATTAAAGAAAGATCAGCATCTTTGTCATAGTAAATATTGAGAGGCATTTTAAGTCTTACTCCTTATCTATAATTAATCCGAAATCTGTTATATATTTAACGTTTTATTACCCTTAAGTAACCCTATTGAGCCAGATCGAGCAACTTCCATAATGCTAGATTCACCTACTGCTTTAACAAAGTCATCGAGGGTTTCGCGAGGGCCTGTAAGCTCGATAGTGTAATTCTCATTGGTAATGTCAACAATTGTGCCAGAAAATATCTCTGAGAGACGCTTAAGTTCTTCTCTTTGGTTTTGCTCTAAAGCATGAAGTTTAATTAACATAAGCTCTCTTTCTATATGAGGCCTCTCGAACAAATCTACTAGCTTTATAACGTCAACAAGTTTATTAAGCTGCTTAATAATCTGTTCGACGATTTCTGGAGAACCAGATGTCACCACTGTCATTCTAGACACGGATGAGACTTCCGTAGGAGCTACTGTGAGCGACTCTATGTTATAAGCCCTAGCCGAAAAAAGCCCTGCCACTCGGGAAAGTGCTCCAGCTTCGTTCTCCAGCAAAATAGCAATAGTGTGTCTACGCTTCATGCTAACTCACGATCTTGAGGTGATAAATGCATTTCGTGCTGACCTTTACCTGCAGCTATCATTGGATAAACGTTTTCCGTTTGATCAGTAACAAAATCGAGAAAAACTAGCCTGTCCTGACGCAAAAAAGCTTCTTCAAGTGCATCTTTCACATCGCCTGACTTTTCTACCCTTATTCCTATGTGGCCGAAACTCTCAGCTAATTTGACAAAATCTGGAAGTGCATCCATGTATGAGTGAGAGTACCTTCTATCGTAGAAGAATTCTTGCCATTGTCTGACCATTCCCATGTACCGATTATTTAAATTAATTATTTTAATAGGTAGTCCGTACTGCAAACACGTCGATAATTCTTGGACACACATGACGAAACTGGCTTCTCCAGTAACACAAGCTACTTTTTCTTTAGGAAAAGCTAACTGAACTCCCATCGCCGCAGGTAACCCGAACCCCATCGTACCGAGACCTCCGGAGTTAATCCATCGCCTTGGTTTATCAAACCCATAAAATTGAGCCGCCCACATTTGATGCTGACCCACATCCGAAGTAACAAATGCATCTCCGTCCGTTACTTGATGCAGGGCCTCTATAACAGCCTGCGGCTTAATAACATCGGTTCCTTTCTGATATTTTAAACATTCAATTTTGCGCCATTTATCAATCTGCTCCCACCAGGGATGAGAACTAATTTCCATTTTCATAAAATCGGATTGTTTAATCTGATCTAGTAATTCTTTAAGGATTGAAGAAACACATCCGACTATTGGCACATCAACTTTTACATTTTTAGAAATTGAAGATGGATCGATATCTATATGTATAATTCTTGCATCGGGGCAAAATTTATCCAACTCTCCGGTTACTCTGTCATCAAACCTTGCTCCTATCGCAATCAAAACATCGCACTCATGCATCGCCATATTTGCCTCATAAGTCCCGTGCATTCCCAACATTCCAACAAATTGTTTATCACTCGAGGGGTAAGCACCCAAACCCATTAAAGTATTTGTAATCGGGTAACCTAAAAACCTCACTAATTCAGTTAATTCTGTCGAGGCATTTCCCAAAATCACGCCACCACCCGTATAAACCATCGGTCTTTCAGAATTTTTTATCAGCTCTGCTGCCTTCTTAATTTGTCCGGTATGACCTTTTGTCATGGGCTTATAAGACCGCATTGATATCTGAGCAGGGTAAATGTATTCCGTACTAGCCGCGGTAATATCCTTTGGTATATCAACGACAACGGGGCCAGGACGCCCGCTTGTGGCTATAAAAAAAGCTTTTTTTATTGTTGTAGCCAAGTCTTCTACTCGCTCAACCAAAAAATTATGCTTCACACAGGGTCGAGTTATCCCTATACAATCGACCTCTTGAAAAGCATCATTTCCAATCAGAGCAGTCGAAACTTGGCCAGTAAAAACAACCATTGGGATAGAATCCATATGGGCGGTTGCTATACCGGTAACTGTATTTGTGGCACCAGGTCCCGATGTAACTAGTACTACTCCCGCACGACCAGTGGACCTAGCATACCCGTCAGCTGCATGGGTTGCCCCCTGCTCATGCCGAACCAAAATGTGCTTCACCTTGTCTTGTTGAAATAAAGCATCATAGATATGCAAAACTGCACCACCTGGATAACCAAATACAAACTCCACACCTTCATCTATTAAAGAACGAACAAAAATTTCTGCTCCACGAAGTATTTCAGCCACTATAAAATCCTTTTTTCGAATAATTATTAATATTTAGGGTATTTAGATCGATATAAAACCGTCATAAACAACAATAGTATAGTGTATATTAGAAATTCTCTTCGATACAGTACGTTTAAGATGTTATTTCATCGGCAAACGTTAGGTCAGAGGAATACTCTCAAACAATGTGATAACCTTACAGGTAACCGATCAAAAAAATACTCGGTTTGATTCTTAGAACAAAGATGACTAAGTTTATCATACGATTTTTTACTCAGGTTCGACACATATTTTAACTTTTTAAAAAGTTTACTATGAAAACATCCAGATTTTTTATAAACACACTCAGAGAATCGCCTAACGATGCCGAGATTGTCAGCCACAAATTAATGATAAAAGCAGGACTGGTTAGAAAAAATGCATCAGGAATATACAGTTGGCTGCCACTCGGACTTAAAATTTTAAGAAAAGTTGAAAATATAGTTAGAAAAGAGATGGAATCATGTGGAGCCCAAGAGCTACTTATGCCGGGTATAATTCCTTCTGAATTATGGATCGAATCAAAAAGATGGGAAGAATATGGGCCAGAGCTTCTTAGAATTAAAGACAGGCATTCGAGGGCATTTTGTTTAGGTCCAACTCACGAAGAGGTAATTACGTCGTTAGTGAGGAATGAAGTCACAAGCTATAAACAACTACCAATAAATTTTTTTCAAATCCAGACAAAGTTCAGAGATGAAATAAGACCAAGATTTGGTATCATGAGGGCACGTGAATTTCTGATGAAGGACGCTTATTCCTTTCATGCAAATCAAGAATCATTGGACGCCACCTATTTAGAAATGTTCAAAGCATACTCAAATATTTTCGAAAAATTGCACCTTGAGTTTAGAGCGGTAATAGCAGACACAGGCAACATAGGGGGGACTGGTTCTCATGAATTTCACGTGCTAGCCGATTCAGGCGAGGATTTTATTGCCTCAAATGATAATGGCTCCTATGCAGCTAATCTGGAAATGGTAAATTTAGACCAAAAATTACGTGAAATTAATGAGTCTAAAGAACCGCATCAGCTAATTGAGACACCAAACATAAAGTCTATTAAAGAGGTGGCAGAATTTTTCAATACGACAATTCAAAATTGTATAAAAACTCTCCTAGTAACGGATGGTAAAAATTTTTATTGTATTTGTGTCAGAGGGGACCATGAAATAAATTTTGTAAAATTAAAGAGATTACTTGCAGTCGAAAAAGAACTTAAAATGGCATCAGAAAAAGACGTGTTAAAAATTATGGGATGTCCTATCGGTTCAGTTGGACCAATGACGAAAAAATGTTCTCTTTACGTTGATAACGATGCATTTAATTGTATTAATTTTATTTGTGGTGCTAATCAGGATGGGTTTCATTTACAAAATGCCAATTGGAATAAAAAACAGATCGATAAAATTGCCGATATTAGAAATGCAATAGATGGCGACCCAAGTCCTGACGGAAGTGGTGTTCTTAAAATAAAGAAAGGAATCGAAGTAGGGCATATTTTTAAACTTGGAGTCAAATATAGTAATTCTATGAAAGCCTTCGTAACCGACTCAGATGGAAGTTCAATACCAATGGTTATGGGATGTTATGGTATCGGTATTTCAAGAATTGTAGCTGCAGCTATAGAACAAAACCATGACGAAAAAGGAATTATTTGGCCTCTGCCTTTAGCTCCTTTTCTATGCGCTGTTGTTCCGATAAAGCGTAAAAGCTCGCCCATAGTGGATAAGTATGCAGAAAAAATTTATAAACAGTTGACCGAAATGAATGTAGAAGTAATCTTTTGCGACCAAAATAAAAGGCCTGGTGTATTATTTTCAGATTTAGACCTAATAGGGATACCACTACGAATCGTAGTGAGTGAAAAAAATATCACTGATGAGAAAATAGAGATTAAGTTGAGAAAAAACAATAAAACTATTTTTTGGGGCATAAATGATATTCAATCGTTCATCGAAAAATTTCAATCTGGAGAAATGGATTCATGAGAAAAATAATAATTCTTTATTATTCTTCCAACGGTAAAACCGCTGAACTTGCCAAACATGTTAGAAGTGGAATTCTTGATGAGGGAAATAATGAGCCACTTTTGCGAACTGTGGTGCCTTTAAGTAAAAATCAATTAGACCAAGGTGTCCCAATCATCTCAAAAACAGAACTAGAAGAATGCAGCGGCCTTGCTCTTGGCTCTCCCACGCGTTTCGGCACCATGGCAGCTGCCCTAAAAGCCTTCTTGGAAACCACATCCGACTTATGGTTGTCCGGAGCCTTGATCGACAAACCAGCAGCCGTATTCACCTCAACTTCATCCTTGCATGGAGGTCAGGAGTCCACACTACTAAGTATGGCATTACCTCTATTACATCATGGAATGACACTTATAGGAGTACCCTATAGTTGTCCGGAACTATTTCAATCATCTGGGGGCGGCTCCCCTTATGGGGGGGGGCATGTTTCAGGTTCTCAAGGAGAAAATCCGGTCAGTAAAGAAGAAATCGAAATTGCAAAATCCCTTGGATTTCGCCTATCGAGTCATGTAACTAAGATAGGGTAAACTAGTAAATATTTGAGTCTGTTGTGACCTTTTTAATCAAATTAAGAGAAACGGGTTTCCCTTCCGATAAAGAGGCCCTGTCTAGTTTATCGATTAACAAGCTTAAATTTGTCATGTCTCTTTTGAAGTGTTTCATTATGTAATCCATGTGTCTAGGTTCTATCTTAATTCCTCTCTTTGACGCTAAGAATGCTAATGCTTTTTTCCTTTCTTCATCTGCAAGAAGACTCACCTTGTAGAGTAATCCGGAACAAAGACGAGAGACCAGATCATTCAGTTCAAAACCTTGTTTATTAGGATGATTACGCCCAGTAATTATTACTTTTCCCTCCGATAAAATAACTTTATTCAATAAATTGAAGAACTTAGTCTCTAATTCATGATCGCCCGAAATAGTATCTATATCATCTAAAGCCACAATATTAATTCTCTCCAAATTATCAAAGACCCGCGGTTCAATCTTCGAAAATTCTTTCAACGGCAAATATATAGCGGAGTCCGAACATTGATTTAATGCCGCATTTAAAAGATGTGTTTTTCCAGTAGCAACATCACCCCAAAAGTAAAAAACCTTTGGAAATTCACAGTTCAACCACTCTAACAAACTCTCCACTAATTCATGATTGCTATTCCCGATATAAAAATTTTCAAAATTAAATTCTGTTGATTGAAAAAAAGGCAAAATTAACTGCTTAATTAGACATAACTCCTTGTACTAAACATCGTTTTCAGGTTTTGAATTTTCTACAAGGTGTCTTATCAACACAAGCCCAATTGCTGCAAAAGGAATCGCAGCTAAAACTCCAAAGAAACCAAATAATTCTCCGCCTGCCATCACTGAAAAAATTATCAGCACCGGATGCAATCCAACACGATCACCAACTAGCATAGGGGATAGAAAAATGCTTTCGAGGAGTTGGCCGATTAAAAAAACCAGAACTATGCCCAAATATATCGATGGCTCAGCCATCTGAATAATTGCAGCAATCAATGAAATTAAAATTCCAACAATAAATCCTACATAAGGAATAAAACTGAATAATCCAGCCAAGCTAGCCGCAAGAAACCATAGTTCTAAGCCTACAAAAAATAATCCTAAAGAATATATCAAAATCAAACAAACGATAACGGCAAGCTGGCCCCTAAAAAATTCAGACAAAACTATGTCTATTTTTCTCATAAGCGAGAAAAATGTAGGCTTAATTCTCGAGGGAATAAGATCGCTTGCCTTGCTTAACATTTTGTCCCAATCGCGAAGTAAATAGAAGGTCACCACTGGAACTAAAAGTAGATAAAAGAAGGTGCTTATAAGCGCAAAGCTAGAATTAGCGATCTTTAGTGCAACTGTTTGAAAAGAAGACGCTATTCCAGACCAATTATCCAATAGAGATCGATTAAGAATATCGGAACTCATGATAGCATCTGCGTCAAGACCAACTGAATCAAAATGAGAACCAATTTTTTCATGGATCCAGATTACTAAATTTGGGAGCCTTGAAACCGCACTATTAATCTGTTCGGTCAGAACAGGGAACATAAAGGCTGTTAATGCGGCAATACAAAAAATTAATATAATAAATACAAAAGTGACGGCTAACGTTCGATACTTAACCATTCGCTCTAGTCGATCGGTTATAGGGTCAGCTAAATAGGCCAAAACAAAGCTAATCAAGAATGGCAACAGAACTGGTCGCAAAAAATACAATATCCCAAATAACACTATAAAACCAACCATCAACAACATTCTATCTGAGCTTTTTGAGAGCATTTTTTTATCTTCCGTTGTCTAAAAAGTTATATTGCAAAGAATTTCTATTTGATGTTTTTTGGAGTACCTCGCTGTACAATACGGATTGCTCAAAACCTCTTAATCCACCTTTAACGAGAATTTCCAATTTTAGTGATGTTGCTTTTATGCTCTTTATGAAAATGTTTTCTATTTGTTCGAGTTCAGATAAATATGCCAAGAGTCTTTCAAATTTTCTACGCGAGTTTATGTTAAAAAATTCTAAAGCTACTTCTTGTGTTCTCGATTCCCCAAAATTTAAAAGAATAGTTTTAGCAACATGATCTGCTACTAAGTCAACTAATTTGCTCGCCGCGGTCTCCAGGTTCATTGCAATAAAGTTAAATTTCTGCCTCTTTTCAAGAAACAACAATGCCGCATCAATCTCAATAACATTATTGGTACCGCTTTTCATTAAAAACTCAACACTTCCTGGGTATTTATTTTCATTATTAACTTGTAATTTTTGGGGATATTCAATATCGGGCTCAACTTTTGGCAATTCCAAAGTCGCAACTGGCAAGCCCCGATCAATCGCTTTGTGCTTAATATTCTCATAATAATTCTCAACTAAGTTATCAATATTGTCGAAATTTTCATTATTGCTAACCAATTTGAATAATATGGTCGGTCTAACAGAACTCCATTGTCTTATCTCGAGCGTTTCAAGCTCTTGGGTCAAGATTTTTTTGTCGAATGTCGCAAGTAGGTTTAAACCAGCATGAGGCTTCGACACAGGCTCGAAGGAATATCTTTCTATAAAACTTTCCGCACCATCAATAATTGTCTTCACCCAAGGTAAATTCGAACTTATCTGAGATTGTCCCGTAAGTTTTATCAGTACTTTTACTAAAGCTTCCGAAAAACCTCTATTCAGCTCTTCAGCAGAGCGATCATTCAGAAATACTTTAGCTTGATATAGCTCTGCGACCATCTGCGCAGATACTACAAACGGAATAAAAGTTAACGATATAAGTAAAATTACGATTCTAGCTTTGAGAATTCTTTTCATAGAGTTAAACTACCAAATAACTGAAGAATAATCACCGAATTTCTTTTTAAAAAATAATTTTATGGAAAACAATCATAAGCCCCTTTCTTACAATGAATCTGGAGTCGACATTGAGGCAGGAGAATCATTTGTTGAAGAGATAGCAAAATATGCAAAAACAACCGAAANGATTGGATCGATGGGCGGGCTTGGTGGATTTGGCGGTCTTTTTGATATCGGCAAACTCAGCGTTGAAAGGCCGATCTTGGTAGCTGCTACCGACGGAGTTGGCACCAAATTACTTTTAGCTATAGAAGCTAAACGCCACTCAACCATTGGTATAGATCTAGTAGCAATGTGTGTCAACGACCTTATCGTTCAAGGAGCCGAACCGCTATTTTTTCTAGATTATTACGCTACTGGCAAGCTAAATAGAAAAATCAGTGATTCAATTATTCAAGGCATTATAGAAGGCTGCAAATTATCAAACATGGCCCTGCTTGGAGGAGAAACTGCCGAAATGCCAGGTATGTATCCGTTAGAAAAATACGATTTAGCTGGTTTTTCTGTGGGGGTAGTGGAAAAAAAGAAATTAATTACTGGAGATAAAATTGCAGAAAAAGATTCTATATTAGCGTTACCATCCTCGGGTTTACACTCGAACGGTTTTTCACTTGTAAGAAAAATTATTAATAAACAGACTAAGCTCGGACTTAAAACGCCTAGCTATGATGAATTACTTACGCCCACGAATATTTATGTTAAACCAGTGTTAGCGCTGTTGAAAAAATTTGAGATAAATGGGATGGTTCACGTCACCGGCGGAGGGATTACACACAATCTCCCACGAATACTACCTCAGGGCCTTGGAGCGGCTATAAACTTGGATCAAATTGATCTCCCGCAAATTTTCCAATGGATAATGGAAAAAGGTCCAATCGAGTTACCTGAAATGTTACGAACCTTTAATTGCGGCGTTGGAATGTTACTGATAGTCAATCCTAAAGACAAGGCTGATATACAAGATAAATTATCAAGCTTAAATCAGCCTAGCGTAGAAATTGGCACAATAGAAAGAAACAATGGAATAAAGTACTTAGGACATTTCAAAATTCTATAAATTCTTAAATTCTATAAATTCTTTTTTTGTATCGCACTCAAAAAACCACGGAGCATCTTAATTTCACTATCTTCAACTATATTCCGCTTAAACAAATTTAATAAGCGTATTTTCGTATACTTGTTTTTATCGTTGTTGGTAAACTCAACTCTTTTCATTACATCCAAAAAATGGTCAGTCAAATTAATAATTTCACCAATAGGGACATTAGTAGACCTGATATATTTATCTTCTTCTGATTGGCTAGATAGAATCACGCGAAGCTCATGCAGACAAATTGTAACTGCATGAGCTAAGTTCAACGACTTATAGTTCTCACCAGTCTCAATAGTAATTATTTTATGACAACAGTTTATTTCCTCATTTAATAATCCTCCCTGCTCACTTCCAAAAACTAAAGCAGTTTTTTGAGGGTTTTCAATTATCTCTTCGGCAGCTTGTCTGGGCGTCAGAACAGGTAGCGCGAAGTGCCTGGGTCTCGCAGTAAGTCCATACACCATACTCTCCTCGCCAACCGCAGCAGATAGCTCTGAGAAGACCGACGCAGATTCTAAAATATCAACCGCGCCAGAAGCCAAGGCTACAGCCTCACGGTGAGGAAACAATTTAGGTTTTACTAAAACTAGATTGTTAAATCCCATTACTTTAATTGCTCTCGCTGAAGAACCGATATTTCCAGGATGCGAAGGGCGTGAAAGAACTATCTTTAAAAGGTCTTCCATATTAAAATTACCTCAGACATTATATTTCAATTAAAACATTACATACGGATCTAAAGTGCATCCAAAACTTAACATCGCAATTAAAGCGGCTTTAAAAGCAGGTGAAAATATAATTAGATCCTCAAAAAGATTGGATCGAACCATTATCGAGAAAAAGGGTAACCTAGACTTTGTATCCAATGTCGACAAAGAATGTGAGGAAATTATCATAGAAACAATTCTATCAGCTTATCCGGACCACGCAATTTTAGCCGAAGAATCTGGCAAACATGGCAAATCAGAATACAAATGGATAATTGACCCCATAGACGGAACATTGAATTTCTTGAGAGGGTATCCACATTTCTGTGTCTCAATCGCGCTTATGAGAAATGATCGAGCAGAGGAAGCCGTGATCTATGATCCTTTCAAAGATGAGCTATTTACATGTAGCAGAGGAAATGGGGCAAAGCTAAATGACACAAAAATCAGGGTTAAAAATCAAAACTCATTGACAAAAGGATTGTTAGCAACGGGTTTCGCTGTTCGTAGTACAACTGATTTTTCACCGCAACTTAAGGCAATTAATGATTGTCTTAATTATGGTGCAGACATACGAAGAAGCGGCTCCGCTGCATTGGACCTTGCTTATACTGCCTGCGGGAGGTTAGATGGCTTCTGGGAATTTGGCTTAAGCCCCTGGGACGTGGCCGCAGGTTCTTTGATAGTTATTGAGTCTGGAGGCATTGTAACTGATAAAGACGGGACAGAGAACTACAACACATCTGGAAGTATAGTGGCTGGGAACCCCAAAATTGTGAAAGCTCTGTTAAAGGTAATTCAATGAAAAACTTTTTAAGTATAGTAGTGTGACTTTCTTCCATTAGAAACGAGATCCCAGCCAATTCTCAAGGAGAATTAGCTGGGGCACCCGTTTGTTATTATACAGATAGATCCTTATTTTATGGGCGGCAAGAAGCAGGAACAGAAGCGTTCGGTAAAGTACTTGTGCAAACCCATGTTATTGATCCGCCGCTACTATTAGCAGTTAACGTAACTGAATTGCCATTGAGTGTAGCGTTATTTGCATTAAATGCAATGACAACAGTACCTAGCTCATTTGAAGCTCCTGGGGTAGTAACGGTACCTGCACCTGTTCTCGTTACAGTGACGCTGGCTACATTCGTGCCAGTAATAGAGGTATTCGTCTCTAAACCTGCGCCTGTATTATCAGCTGGGAAGGCACCTTCAGAGCTAAATATTTCAGCGGATGAAGATTTTGCACCAGCAGCCAAGCTCATTGCTTCAGTTACAGATGCTCTGGTAGCGTAGTTTTGGTAGGCTGGTAGAGCTACCGAGGCTAAAATACCTATAATAGCGACTACAATCATTAATTCGATAAGTGTGAACCCCTGTTCTTTCCTCATTTTTTTTCTCCATAAATAATTTATTTGTACTTCAGGTAGTCAGAAACTATGATTTATTTGACTTCAAAAATACTTTAGTTATATAGAATAATCGCGAGTTGTGATCTTTTTCAACTATTTTTTACAAATTCGGGAAAGAATCGGCATTTTTTCAATATTTCGATAACTAATCACGGCACTATTTATACGGCCTTAATACCGCGATTTTTAGCTCCTATCTTAAAATAGTAGCGGTTAAAGCAATGGTGATTGTTTCAGCAAAAAAATGGTATAAATCAATCGATATGTAGGCCTTAAATATATGTCTGAAATTAAAACATGGATTTTTACTGATATACTTTGTTCAAATAAATTTTTATACTTAAAAACATAAAAGCTAATATTTATGTCCAATCGACCACAAACCTTAAGGAACGAGCGCAATGAATTTACATGAGTATCAAGCAAAATCACTATTTGAAGAATATGGTATACCAGTTCAAAAAGGAGATGTTGCCACTACTGCCGACCAAGCAGGAGAGATAGCAACCAATCTAGGCGGCAGTGCATGGCTCGTTAAAGCTCAGGTACATGCAGGCGGAAGGGGAAAAGCTGGCGGAGTTAAATTCGTAGAATCCGTTAGTGAAGTTTCAACGATCACAAAAGAACTATTAGGCAAAAAATTAATAACACACCAATCTGGCCCAGATGGCCAACCAATCAACAGTGTTCTTATTGCATCGGCTGCAGAAATCAAAGAGGAGCTATACTTGGGAGCAGTTGTTGATCGTACTTCAAAACAAATTACCTTCATGGCTTCTGCAGCTGGAGGCATGAATATAGAAGAAGTGGCTGAAAAAACCCCCGAAAAAATAATAACAGCTCACATTTCACCAGCAACTGGGATCCAACAATTTCACTGTAGAAAAATTGGATTTGGATTAAAGCTAAATCCGAAACAGATAAAACAATTGGCCGAAATAATGTTTTCGCTTTATCAACTTTTTACTGATAGAGATATTAGTTTAATTGAGATAAATCCACTTGCGATTATTAAGGATGATTCACTCTGCGCCTTGGATGCAAAAATAAATGTTGATGATAACGGCTTATTTAGGCAAGCCATTGCCAAATGGCGAGATCCTTCACAAGAAGACGAGAAAGAGAGAAGGGCCAAAGAATTTGACCTAAACTATGTGACACTGGACGGTAATATAGCTTGTATGGTTAATGGAGCAGGTCTTGCGATGGCGACAATGGATATTATTAAGTTAAATGGAGGAGAACCAGCAAATTTTTTAGACGTTGGGGGGGGCACGACCGCAGCTAAAGTAGCTGAAGCATTTAAAATCATTGTGTCAGATAAAAAAATTAAAACTATACTAGTAAATATTTTCGGAGGAATTGTTCGATGCGATCTTATTGCAGAGGGCGTTATTACTGCTATTAAGGAGGTAGATATCAAAGTCCCAATCGTAATTAGGCTTGAGGGAACTAACGTCGAGGAGGGGAAAAAGTTAATTAGAGACAGTAAACTTGATGTTAAAACAGCAAATAATCTTGAGGAAGCTGCTGTTAAAGCGATTCAGCTAGCTAAGGAGTAAATAATGTCAGTTCTCATCAACAAAACAACAAAAGTACTCGTGCAAGGATTTACAGGTGCACAAGGCACATTTCATGCCAGCCAAGCAATCGAATATGGAACTAATTTGGTCGGTGGAGTAACTCCAGGGAGAGGAGGTCAAAGTCATCTCGAAAAACCAGTTTTTAACACGGTAGAAGAAGCGGTCAACGAGACTGGAGCCGATGCATCAGTAATTTTTGTCCCCCCACCTTTCGCTGCAGATGCAATATTAGAAGCTGCTTTTAATGATATTAAAACAATTGTTTGTATTACTGAGGGAATCCCGGTTATAGATATGCTAAAAGTTAAGTTTGAGTTAGAAACGAGGCCAAACATTAGACTTATTGGACCTAACTGCCCTGGTATTATTTCTCCTGGAGAATGTAAAATCGGAATTATGCCTGCAAAAATTCACCAAAAAGGGAAAATAGGTATAGTTTCCAGATCTGGAACCCTCACATACGAAGCCGTACATCAGACTACTAACGCAGGACTGGGACAGAGTACCTGCATTGGGATTGGTGGCGATCCGATTCATGGAATGAATTTCATAGACTGCCTTAGTTTATTCCAAGCAGACGATCAAACAGAAGCGATTATAATGGTGGGAGAAATTGGTGGAAGCGCAGAGGAAGAAGCTGCAGCATTTATAGCAGACCATGTATCGAAACCTGTAGTGGCGTATATAGCTGGAGTTACAGCTCCACCTGGGAAAAGGATGGGACATGCAGGAGCAATTATTTCTGGGGGCAAAGGTACCGCGGAGGATAAATTCGAAGCTTTGGCGGAGGCCGGAGTGACAATTGTCCGATCACCAGCGGCAATGGGTGAAGCCATATCAACATTAGTTTAAATTTTGTAAGCCCATAATATGATGTTTATCGTAAATTAATCATGGAATTAAAAATCGCCATAGCACAATATAATTTTTGCGTCGGAGATCTTGAAGGCAATACCGAAAAAATTATCCAGTTAGCACGAAAAGCCAAATCTGAAGAAGAAGCTGACCTAACAATCTTCCCCGAACTAGCGATTACAGGTTATCCTCCCGAAGACCTTATTCTCAGGCCAGGGTTCCACGATAGGGTTTCAAAGTGTTTAACGAGAATAATATCTGCCTTAAAATCAGAGACTATTATCCTAGGCTACCCCGAATTAATTGGCGATAAAATCTTCAACAGCGCTGGTGTCATCGGAAAAAATCAATGGATCACTTCGTACCAAAAGCAAGAACTTCCAAACTATGCTGTTTTTGATGAAAAAAGATATTTTTCACCCGGAAACAAGCCGGCAGTATTTAAATTAGGTAATCTTAATATAGGTTTAAGTGTCTGCGAAGATATTTGGATGCCAAATCAAGCAAAAAAATGTGCGGATGCAGGTGCAGATATAATTTGTAATATAAATGCCTCACCTTTTCATCAGGGTAAACATAGCGAGAGAATCGAAGCTGTAAAAGAATCCGTCGCAACCTCTGGGCTACCGATAATTTACGCTAACCTATGTGGAGGGCAAGATGAGCTTATTTTTGATGGAAGATCATTCGCGCTCAATTCTTTTGGAGAAATTACCGCTCAAGCGCCAGCTTATACTGAAGGTTTTTATACATTAATAATAAAGAAAGAAGGGAATTTTATGACTCCTTGGGGAGACATTGTGAAAGAAACAGATGAATATAAATTAATCTATGATGGAATTAAATTAGGAATAAAAGATTACATTGAAAAAAATAATTTTCAAGGATGTGTAGTCGGTTTATCCGGTGGAATTGATTCAGCGCTTACACTTGCGCTTGCTGTAGACGCTTTAGGTCCTGATAAAGTCACGGCAATATCCATGCCGTCTGAGTACACGGCTGATATTAGTATTTCAGATGCGAAACAACAAGCTGAAACCATGGGATGTGAATTTCATATAATTCCTATAAACGAGGCCGTCAAAACGCTAAGTAGTATTGTAGATAAACTAATACCAAACCTCAAAACAAGTGTAGCTATCGAAAATATGCAATCTAGAATAAGAGGATTGATTTTGATGGCAAGATCCAACTCAAGTAAATCAATGGTCCTCGCCACTGGTAACAAGAGCGAAATGGCTGTCGGTTACGCAACACTTTATGGAGATATGGCCGGAGGTTTCGCGCCTCTGAAAGACATTCCAAAAACGATGGTCTATAACCTATCAAGATTTAGAAATAAATATTCCGAGGTGATACCAGAGCGAGTGATCACACGAGCTCCGACTGCAGAGTTGGCTCCCGATCAGAAAGATACAGATTCTCTGCCCCCTTATGACATACTCGACCCAATTCTTGAAAAATATATTGAAAAAGATCTGACCCCCTCTCAAATAGCAAACTCAAAATCAGAACTGTTTACTGTGGAGAGGGTTGCATCGCTTGTTGATAGAAATGAATATAAAAGAAGACAAGCACCTCCAGGTGTAAGAATAACCAAAAGAGCGTTCGGGCGTGATAGAAGATTTCCAATCACTTCAAAATACAGTGAGGCTAGTCGAAATTAAAATTACTAATCCAGCTTTAAATTTCTTACGTCTTTAATTCCAGGATGCTGTGGGTAATTCAATTCGAGCACTTGTAGTGTATCTTCCATTAGGTCATTCATACCCATTACTTTGTAAGATTTGGCCATTAGGGTCAGCGCTTGTGGCATTACCGGCGCTTTTTGGTACTTTTCTACTATCTCTCTGGCTCTATTTGAAGCCGCAACATAAGCTCCTCTTCTCATATAGTAAGTTGCGACATTTAATTCATGTTGAGCTAACATATTCCGTAAAAAAACCATTCTTAAACGAGCGTCCTCAAAGTAATCACTTTCAGGGAATCGCTGAACGACTGTACTAAAATCATTAAAAGAATCTAAAGTTGCGCCTGGATCTCTTTGTGCCTGATCTCTGGGTAGAAACCTATCCGTTACCCCTCTACCTCTATAAAAATTCACAAGGCCCCTAAGATAATAGGCATAAGGCATGTTAAAGTGGGAGGGGTACAACTTTATAAATTTATCAAGCGTCTCCATTGCTAAATCCGGATCATTGGTCTTATAGTAACAGTAAGCCACTTCAACAAATGATTGTCTAGTGTAATTTCCGAAAGGAAATCTCTGTTGAAGCTTTAGATAGTAATCAATCGCCCCGGTACAAGAACCAGCATCTAATCTACTTTTACCTGCAAGATATAACTTTTCTTCTGGCCAATTTAATTCAGCCCTATCTCTTTCGGCTTGACTAGGCAGATAACCACACGAAGTAATAACCAGAGCTAAAAAAATAGCCATAACATTAAAAATGATAAATTTTAATTTCATCTTGTCCAACTTAAGTCTACTTAAGGTATTATAGAGTACCCCAAAATAAGTTAACAGACAGAATTAAAAATAACTCTTATGATAATTAATAAACACGAAATTCTGATTGATTCCGAGTCTTGTGGCGAACGAGTAGATACCGCGATTTCGTTAAAGCTGAATAATTATTCAAGGAGTCTGATAAAAAAGATGATTTTAACTGATAATGTCAAAATAAATGGCCAAAAAACCAAGCCTGATAGGCGTGTAAAGAATGGAGATATCGTAAGTATCATAATCAAATCTGAGTTGAAATCCGACAAAATAGAGCCTCAAGAACTGAATTTAGATTTTGTCGAAATAAATAAGGAATTTTTGGTGTTAAATAAAAGAGCGGGGCTCGTTATGCATCCAGCACCGGGTAACATGAATTACACAGTTGCAAACGGTTTAATCTCAAAGTTTCCTGAACTTAAATATCTTCCAAGAGCAGGTCTGGTTCATCGTATTGATAAGGACACAACAGGATTGATTCTAGTCGCACGAAATCAAATTTCGTATCATAAACTCGTTAAAAAATTATCACTAAAAGAAATACAGCGAGATTATTTAGCAGTTGTAAACGGGATCATGATATCAGGCGGAAAAATTGATAAGCCTCTTGGCAGACATAGAATTCATAGAAAAAAAATGTCAATTCGAGAAGATGGTAAACAAGCGATAACTCACTATAGAATAAAAAATAAATTTCGAAATCACACATATATTAATGTCTCACTCGAAACTGGAAGAACACACCAAATAAGAATACATATGGCTTCAGAGAAGCATCCGATAGTTGGAGACAAAATATATGGTTGGAAACCTAATTTTGGGAAAAAAAGTTCTAAGAGATTTAAAGAAGTAATCGGAAACTTTTCTCGACAAGCCTTGCACGCTCACAAACTTACTTTTATAGAGCCAAATGGCAAAAAGCGCTATGAATTTCAATGTGAACCACCTCAAGATTTCAAACAACTAATTACTGAATTGGAAATGGATTATAATGACCACCATTAAATCTGATGACTCTGTAATAATTCCTTCCCTCAATAGAGGAAATATAAAAGCCGTTTTTACAACAAAACATGGGGATCCAAAAAAGGAAGGAATATTAAATGAGTTTGTCTACCGAAACTCAGATAAACCAGATGTAATTCTAAAGAGATTGCTATCTGGATATCCTCTAAAGCAAATCCACAGTAGCTCAATCTACAAATTTCACTCTTGGTTTATTGGAAGACAGGGAGATGGAATGTTTACTAATAAGAAATTTTTGCCATGTGTTATTAATGTTGCTGATTGCGTACCGATTCTTATTAAAAGTAGAGATGGAACTGAGGTGTGTGCAATACATGCCGGATGGAAAGGGTTAAAGAAGGGAATAATTAAAAAAGCCGTAGATATGTTTTCCGGTTCGGTAGAAAATCTTGACAGTTGGATTGGGCCCTCAATTTGTCAAAAAAATTACGAGGTCAGCCATAGCTTTTTGTACTCTTTTACCGCAGTTAATAATGCTTACAAATCGTGCTTCAACACCTGTGGCGGCAAATATTTTTTAAACCTGCAAATGCTAGCTAAACTACAACTACTGGAATCGAAACTCACCAAAATTGACACAGTTCAAAGGTGCGTTTTTGAAGAGGCCTCTAGTTTTTATTCTTTCAGAAGAGAAAAACAACTAAAGAGAATGTCAGCCATTATTTGGATTGAATAAAAAAAATTGTGGATATTCTTAAATCGTTCGCTTACCATCGAGTTAAACATTTAGTTAATAAGGTGAATAATGGCTATAGCTACCAAAAAGGCCCAGTTTAGTGGTCTCGCAACCAAACTAATAAATGCTGAAATCCTAACCGAAGAGATCGCAACGGCAGCCTTCGAAAATGCTCAGAAAAATAATATTGCATATGTCAGGTATCTCATTGAAAACAAACTTGTCCCTTCTGAAAAACTTGCGCATATCATTTCTCATCAATTCGGGATTCCTTTACTAAATCTTGAATCAATGAGCGTAGACCCTGAACTTAAAGGTATCATCAAACCAAGCCTCATAGAAAAGCACTTTGCGTTACCAATTTATAAACACGGTAAAACCGTTTTTATCGCTATTGCTGATCCTACAAATTTACATGGCTTAGATGAAATAAAATTTAGCCTTGGAGACGAGCTCATTGAGCCAATACTGGTCGCTTGGGATAAACTCGCGCAAATGATCGATGCTTCTTTAAATGATAACGAATCATCCTTTGATGAGCTTGATGGTGAAGACCTGGATGATTTTGATGATGTCGATGTGAGTCATGAAGAGGAGAAAAATGATGAATCAGAAATAGACGATGCCCCAGTGGTAAAATTTGTCACCAAGTGCTTGTTAGACGCAATAAGAAAAGGAGCCTCTGATCTTCACTTTGAACCTTATGAAAAATCCTATCGAGTAAGATTCAGAATAGACGGAATGTTAGAAGAAATTACAAAGCCACCCGTTGCTCTAGCAGGAAAAATTGCGTCAAGAATCAAAGTTATGTCTAGACTAGATGTTTCCGAAAGAAGAGTGCCGCAAGATGGTAGAATCAAACTTAGACTATCGAAAAATAAATCTATTGACTTGAGGGTAAGTACATGTCCAACCATGTATGGGGAAAAAGCCTGTTTGAGAATCTTAGACTCTGATGCAGCAAAATTAAATATTGATCAACTCGGATATGAAGATTTCCAAAAAGACTTATTCCTTGAGAATATACAAAAACCTTATGGTATGTTTTTAGTTACTGGACCAACAGGGAGCGGGAAAACAGTCTCCCTTTATACAGGAATTAATATTTTAAATAAAAATGAGGTAAATATTTCAACTGCCGAAGATCCCGTCGAAATTAACCTTCAAGGGGTAAACCAAGTTCAAGTTGACGAAAGAACAGGTATGACTTTTCCTAAAGCCTTAAGGGCATTTCTTAGGCAAGACCCCGACATAATCCTTGTTGGAGAGATCAGAGATTTTGAAACCGGTTCAATTGCTGTGAAAGCCGCACAAACTGGACATATGGTTATGTCAACTTTGCATACCAACGATGGACCACAGACTCTGACAAGGCTCCAAGATATGGGTATTCAACCATTCGCCGTTGCCACCACAATTAATCTAATATCAGCACAAAGACTGTGTAGAAGATTACATCCTGAATATAGAGCAACCCATGAAGTACCAAATACAGTGCTTATGGACGAAGGATTTCCAGAAGATTGGATCACTGAAGACCTTAAGATATATAAAGCCGAAGAGGGGAACCCAGAGTGCCCGAGCGGATACAAGGGGAGAGCTGGGATTTATCAAGTAATGCCAATTTCTGATTCAATTAGACGATTAATTATTGAAGGAGCCAACGCAGTCCAACTTGCAGATCAGGCTCAAAAAGATGGCGTCTGGGATTTACGGACATCAGGGTTGTTTAAAGTAAGAAATGGAATCACAAGCCTAGCGGAAATCAATAGAGTCACGGTGGAGTAAATAGTGGTCGAAAAAAAAGAAGATGCTTTTTTTAGCTGGGAAGGGCTTGATAGAAACGGAAAGAAAGTGTCCGGAGAAATTTCCGCTTCTAGTGAGGCAGCCGCTAAGACAAAGTTGCGAAACCAAAGGATTAATCCTACTCGCGTAAAAAAGAAAACTAGATCATTGTTTGGGGCCAAAAAAGGAAAAATTGAAACTAAGGATATTACGGTATTTAGCAGACAGTTAGCCACTATGATGTCGGCAGGAGTACCATTAGTTCAATCTTTTGAAATAGTAGGAAGGGGACATGAAAACAAAGCAATGCAGGAGTTAATTCTCACAATCAAGTCGGATATCGAAGCCGGGACATCCTTAACAGAGGGCTTAGCAAAGCATCCGAAACACTTCAGCGAATTATATATTAATCTAGTCAAAGCAGGAGAACAATCCGGGATACTTGAAGATATACTTCACAAATTGGCCACGTATCTTGAAAAATTCGAAGCGTTAAAAGCAAAAATAAAAAGCGCAATGAGTTATCCAATTGCTGTGGTCGTCGTTGCCATTATTATCACTATGATTTTAATGATTTTTGTTATCCCCCAATTTGAATCCCTGTTCTCCGGTTTTGGTGCTGATTTACCGTTTTTAACAAGATTTGTTATTAACCTGTCCGATTTCTTTGTGTCAGCTTGGTACTTAATAGCTGGGGGTGTCATTTTGGCTGTGGGTGGGATAATTCAAGCTATTCAAAGATCTCAAAAATTTGCAGACGCCGTAGACCGGTTTTTACTCAAGATTCCTATCATTGGGGACATCCTGAATAAATCATGTATTGCTAGATTTTCTAGGACGCTTGCAACTATGTTTGCAGCAGGGACGCCTTTGGTCGAGGCAATGGAATCAGTAGCAGGTGCTTCCGGTAATGTTATCTATAAGGAAGCTACATTTCACATAAGAGACGAAGTAAGCACCGGTTCACAAATGAATACAGCTATGCAACAAACAGGTGTCTTTCCTAACATGGTGGTCCAAATGGTAGCTATCGGTGAGGAATCTGGCGCAATCGATACTATGCTTATTAAAGTAGCGGAGTGGTATGAGCAAGAAGTAGATGATGCTGTGGATACTCTAACCAGCCTCCTTGAACCATTAATTATGTCTGTATTGGGAGTAATAATCGGCGGTTTAGTAATTGCAATGTATCTACCAATATTTAAAATGGGACAAGTAGTTTAAATTTCGATAAATATAATCTATAAAAACGATGTTGTTTTTAACAAAATTCGAATTTCTATTTTTTTCTGGTCTCTATGGTCTTATTTTTGGAAGCTTCATCAACGTACTTATCTATAGAATACCGAAAATAATTATACATGAATATGATTTAACAATTTTTGATTATTTCAAATCACATCTAACAATAAGACTGGCACGAAGTATCGAACCACTAAAAGCAAGAAAAAAAATTCGTAACCTAATTAAGTCAACAAATGACACACAAAAATACAATGTATTTTTTCCTTCCTCATACTGCCCTAAGTGTAAAACAAGTATTCGTTTCTTTGATAATATTCCTATAATCTCTTATTTGATCCTAAGAGGAAAATGCAGAACATGCTCATCTTCAATAGGGGTTACTTATCCAGCGGTTGAGTTTATTTCAATGATGGGAAGTATGGGGCTCGCGTACCTAATAGTACTCGACTATGATTTCGCTAACTCACGTCTGATCTTAAATCTAGTTTTTTTTAATATATTATTCTTATTCTCAATAGCTATGTTTGTTATAGACTGTAGATTTAAACTTCTACCAGATGCTCTTACCTTCCCTCTAGGATTCTTGGGAATTATTTTTTGTACTTTTGAGCCGAGCCATATTGAAATTAATGAGTCAATTTTTGGCGGGTTAATTGGATTTCTTGTCTTATGGATTCTTTTTTGGTTATATAAGTTTTTCTCAGGCAAAGAAGGGTTGGGACGGGGAGACATTAAGCTTACTGGAGCTTTAGGTGCGTGGGTAGGAATTTCAAATATAATGGATGTCCTTCTTATAGCCTCGCTTTTAGGGCTTTTGACAAGTGGATTAATGATATCTCTAAATAAGCATTCTTATAAACAGACAATTGCATTTGGTCCATTCTTGATACTTGGAACTCACTTCGTAATGATAAAAGAATTCTTATTATGAAAAATATTGCTTTAACAGGTGGGATAGGATGCGGAAAAACCACTGTTTCAAATATTTTTTTAAAAAATTTTGGGATCCCTACCATAGACACTGATCTATTAGCACGCCAGGCCGTTACCAAAGGCAGCAGCGGGTTAACACAAGTAATCAGCCGGTTTGGCTCAGATATTTTAAATGATAAGGACGAATTAGATAGACTGAAGTTGAAGAAAATAATTTTTTTTGATAAAGATAAAAGAAAGACTCTTGAAAAAATTATTCATCCTATAGTCAATCGTTTGGTTAAAGAAAAGATACGTATGATTACTTCTCATTACTGTTTGATAGCAGTTCCAATTTTGAGAAAAGAATCGACAATAATGTCCCTAGTCGATCGAGTATTGTTTATTGATTGCAAGGAGTCCATTAGAATTGAGCGCACTGTTCTTAGAGACAAACTGGAATTACCACTTGTTAAAAAAATTATAAAAAGTCAGCCGAGTCGAATTGAGCTCAAAGAAATGGCAACCGACATAATACAAAATAATGATAGCTTTTCAGAATTAAATAGAGATATCGGAAAGTTACATGAAAAATTTATCAGATTATTTGAAAGATAAAACGGACTAGATATTGGAGCCAACATCCCAAAAAGTTGTTATTCCTGCTATTCCTTGAAAACCTTTTTCTTTTGCGCTAGGCACATCATCAATGGACATCCCTCCCAAAGCATAAACTGGTTTCTTGCTAGTAACTGCGATTTTTTCGCCCTCAAGCCAACCTAGGAAATCTGAATTTGGATGTGACTTTGTCTTCTTTATTGGTGATAGATACACGAAATCTGCATCAATCAAATTGGCGTGTTCAATTTCCTCTTGACTATGACAGGACACACTAAATAAATACGTTTTTTTTACTGGCCTTGCAGTTAGCTTTTTAGCCTCGTTAAAAGGAAGATGAATCCCATCAAAATAATTTGCATCAAATTCACTCATACTGCTATTGATCATGATTTTAACTTTATTGTAAAAATTGTTTTTTATCTCTTTACTAATTAGTTTGTTAATGGATTCATTATTAGTCAATCTTAATTGCAGCAGTTCGATATCATAAAATTTCAATAAGTCTAACTTTTCTAAAAAAAAGTCATAATCCCGATCAAGATAAGGAGTAATCATTATTTTATCTGGTAACATTAGAGAAGCGATGATATTTTTATTTGGCTCATGCATATTAAAATTACATAGCTTCGACATCGAAACCCATTTCAAAATTTGACCTTCTAATCCAGTACATTTACCTACCCATTTAACTACCGAGAAAACCATTAGATCATAGTTTAAACCGTTCAGATTAGTTGTAAATCTTTTTATGAGTAGCGCTTTTTGCACCTCAATATCCAATTCCTCCTTGAGTTCACGGTGTAAAGTCTGCTCAGAGGTTTCATCTTTTTCACATTTACCCCCCGGAAACTCCCAGATTATTTTTCCCGCAATTTTTTTTTTGATTGAGAAATCAAAACAGTATCTCCAATTCTAAGAATTCCAATTGATACTCGAATTAAAGAATTATCCATTGAGCCTCCCATTGTTAACTTCTATATTCTGCGTTAATTTTTATATAATCATAACTCAAGTCGCAGGTCCAAGTTTCAGTAGAGAAAGATCCTATATTTAGCTCAATGCGAATATCAAAATTGCGCGGTCTCATGGCGGCTATAACTTCTAACTCATCCAAATTTTCAACAGCCTTACCATGGTGGCATATCCTTATGTCGCCAATAAAGATGTCGATGATATTCTGTTTAATATTCTCAGCACCTGAAGCCCCAACAGCTGAAAATATTCTACCCCAGTTTGGATCCTCAGCAAAAATGGCTGTTTTCACTAGCAAAGAGTTAGCAATAGATGACGCAATCATTTTAGCCTCTCTATCCGAACCTGCTCCGTTCACTCTTATATTTACTAATTTAGTAGCACCTTCACCATCCTTGACAATATTTATCGCCAACTCTTGACAACAATCAGCAATTAAACTTTTTACTAATCTGAAAGCAGGGTCATCGATATCCAAAAAATTGTTGTTTTCGGGGTTTGTGGAAATTAGAACAAATGAATCATTAGTTGAAGTTTCACCATCCACAGTTATCTTATTAAAGCTATCCGATAAAGCAGCTTCTGAGATCACTTCAAGGGCTTTTCTACTCAAGGGCAAATCGGTGGCAACAAAGGCTAGCATGGTCGCCATTTTAGGTTGAATCATCCCACTGCCCTTACATATACCGACTAATGAGTACCTTTGTCCACCCAATTCAAATTCTCTGACGCATATCTTGGGGAAAGTGTCTGTAGTCATTATAGCTTTAGCAGCTTCCTTCCACCCTGACTGCGTATTTATTTTGAATAATTTCGGAAGAGAAGATATTATTTTATTAGCTGGCAACAGCTCACCTATCACCCCAGTAGAGAACATAAGCACTTCTTCTTTTTCACATCCAGTCAATTTCGATATTTCCCGACATATCTCACTCGTATCCTTTTCGCCTTTTTCACCAGTTGCTGCATTAGCATTACCAGCATTTATTAACAAATATTTTGGTTCTTTTTTATTAAGATGTTGTTTTGAAATAATGATTGGTGCAGCAGGGAACCGGTTGCTAGTAAATCGAACTACACTATTTGATGGAGTTTTTATACTGATTAGACAAAGATCAAGTCTGTCTTTATAACGAATTCCTGCAGCCAAAGAAGATAGCTCAATTCCTCGTACAATGACTTTAGTGTTTTGAATTTTATTTTTTACAAATTGCATAATTAAATAATTCTATTACCGTCGCCTTCTTCTCTGCTCTTTTCTTTTGTTTTTTGATAGAGCTTTAGAAGAAGTTTTTGGCTTTTCAATGTTATCTAGATGATTCACTTCGTTAGCAAAATTCTGATCAACTTTAATTTTCGACAGCACCTCAATGGTTTCTTTAGTAATAGAAGACAACATTTCAGCAAACAGCATAAAAGCTTCCCTTTTATATTCTTGAGTTGGATTTTTTTGAGCGTAACCTCTTAGATGTATACCTTGCCGCAGATAATCCATATTCCCTAGATGTTCCTTCCAATGAGTATCCAGAATCCGTAGCATCAATGTCTTTTCAAGGTTTTGTATTGCCTCTTCACCAACCAAATTAATCTTGTCAATATGATCTTGATTAATAGTGCCTATAATTTGTTCTTTAATTTCTGCTTCGGTTACAAAATCTTTTTCTTGTATAAATTTTTCTAGCTCGGAGTTTAAGCCATAGTTCTGCTCAATATAATTATCTAAACCCTTAATATCCCATTGCTCTCTTAATTCATTTTGAGGGATATATTCAGAAACTAGATCCTCTACGACGTTATGTCTAATCTCCACCAAGTTATCTGAAATATCTTGTGCCTCCATTAGTTCACGCCTCTGATCATAAATATGAGTTCTTTGATCATTCGCAACATTATCAAACTCTAGTAATTGTTTTCTGATATCAAAATTTCTTCCCTCAACTTTTCTTTGTGCATTCTCAATCGATTTAGTAATCCATGGGTGCTCAATCGATTCACCTTTTTTCATTCCTGCCATTTGCATCCATTTCGTTACTTTATCTGACGCAAAGATTCTAATTAAACTATCCTCAAGAGATAGATAAAACCGACTTGAACCTGGATCGCCCTGTCTACCGGCCCGCCCTCTTAATTGATTATCGATTCTTCTGGACTCATGTCGTTCGGTGCCTATGATATGAAGACCTCCAGAGTCTTTCACGGATTCATTCAGTGTTTTCCATTTCTCTAAACCTTTGAGATCATATTCTGTGGCTAAGCTACCTCCTAAAACAATATCAGTGCCTCGTCCAGCCATATTTGTCGCTACAGTAATTGCGCCTGGTCGACCAGCATTAGCTATAATTTCAGCTTCCTTTTCGTGAAATTTAGCATTAAGCACATTATGCTTAATTTTACTTTTTTTTAAGCGATTGCTTAACAACTCAGATATTTCGATAGATGTGGTGCCTACCAATACAGGCTGGCCTCGTGCCTGACAATCTTTTATATCATTAATTATAGCTGCATACTTTTCTTCAGCACTCAAAAAAATTACATCGCCAAAATCGTTGCGAACCATATCTTTATTAGTTGGTATAACGACGACCTCTAAGGAATATATTTCTTGAAATTCATAAGCCTCGGTGTCTGCCGTACCCGTCATACCAGATAATTTTCCATATTGGCGAAAGAAATTTTGAAAAGTGATCGAAGCCAAGGTTTGATTTTCAGGTTGTATTTTCACTTTTTCCTTAGCTTCAATAGCTTGATGTAACCCCTCAGACCATCTCCTACCCGGCATAGTTCTTCCAGTAAATTCATCAACGATGATTACTTGGCCATTTTTCACAACATAATCAGTATTTTTATGGAAGAGTGCGTTAGCCCTTATCGAAGCATTAATATATTGCATCAAAGAAACATTAGAAGGGCTATAAAGACTATCGGATGAGTCGAGCAAACCTTTATTTGTCAACAGATATTCTAGCGTTTCGTGTCCCCTTTCAGTCAAATATATCTGCTTAGATTTTTCATCAATAGTAAAATCGACTGAGTCTTCTTCTTCACCTGTTTTGAGTTTAGACATCAAAGAATTAATAAGTAAATACAACTCACTTTTATCCTCTGCCGGACCAGAAATGATTAATGGAGTTCTGGCCTCATCAATCAGGATCGAATCAACCTCGTCAATTATTGCGAAATCTAGGCTTTTTTGTACTTTTTGCTCGTCAGTAAAAGCCATATTATCTCTTAGATAATCGAAGCCAAATTCATTATTAGTGCCATAAACTATGTTTTTATCATAGGCCTCTTTTCTACCTGCAGGCTCTAGATCATTCGTAACAATTCCAACCGATACCCCTAAAGCATCATAAATCTTGGACATCCAATTAGCATCTCTATTTGCTAAATAGTCGTTTACCGTTATAACGTGTACTTTTTTTTCTGCAATGGCATTAAGATATGAGGGAAGTGTGGCAACGAGGGTTTTTCCTTCCCCTGTTTTCATTTCTGCTATTTTTCCATAATGAAGGGCTATTCCACCAATTATTTGAGCATCAAAATGCCTCATTCCTAATACTCGTTTACTCGTCTCACGTACTACTGCAAATGCCTCAGGCAGTAACTCCTCCAATACCGTACCGTCTACATATTTAGCTCTCAACTGTGCCGTTTTCGAATATAACTCGCTATCACTTAACGAACTAATGGACTGTTCAAGCGAATTAATTTTTTCACAAATTTTTATATAGTTTTTCAATATTCTTTCATTTCTGCTTCCCAAGAATGAATTGAATATTTTTTTTAAGCCTGATGTGTAGATATTTGACATACTAAAGTTATCGCAGCAATTCAAATTCTATAGATAATAAAGATTCTTAATTTTCTATATACTCATCAATGAATTTTTTTGGGTTAATAGCTTTGTCTTTATACAAAACTTCAAAATGAACGTGGGGGCCTGTGGACATGCCAGACGAACCCAGCAGTGCAATGGATTCTCCTTTATTAACTTTTTGCCCTAATTCGGCAAGATTCTCTTTATTATGAGCATAACGAGTTACATATCCGTTTCCATGATTAATCTCAACCATATTACCATAGCCCCAACGTGTTCCAGACCATGTAACAACGCCAGAAGCTACACTCCGAACAAAAGAACCTTGCTTTCCTGCGAAATCTATACCGCTATGGAATTCACGTTTACCGCTTATGGGATGCAGTCGATAACCATAAACTGAAGAAATCCAACCTTTACTAATTGGTTTACCACCCGGATTAATTTGGTCATGAAGTTGCTTCTCTAATAAGAATGATTCAAGTAGTGCTAGTTTACCTTCTCTGAACTCAATCTCTTTATCTAGGACAGAAATGTTCTTGACTAGCTCTGACCATTCAAGCGTAGCAGCCTCCCCTTGAGGGCCGCCTATCGGGCTCGCATCTCCAAAATTGAATTCCGAACTATCCATATTATTTGATTGCAATATCCTATCGGCAACAGCATCTAAACGACTCAAATACCCGTGCAATGCGGCTGTTGACGATGAAAATGCAGCAAGCTCTTCTTCCATATCTTTTTTTAGATTTTCAAGAAAAAGTTTTTGCGCCTGTATTTCAGCGAAAATAACATCAGGTTTCTTTCTTTGTCCTTCTTTTATGCCTAAATAATATCCTCCCGACAAAAATAAACTTAAAAACAGCACCAAAGCCACGAAAATTGAAATAAACTTAATATTTCCAATTTTAAACTGCTTCAATAGTCCCGACCGTTTTGAAATTAACAATATATCCATGAATTTTATAAAATGTTATTATTTGACTTAAGTTTAACCTGTTTCCTCTTTCAAGTTAACTAAATATGAAAGATATAACCAAAATAAATGATATTCTTAACTCAATCAAGCAGGTCAGAAATTACCAGAAAAGATCTGAATTAAATTTGACTATAGACTCATTATTATCAAAATTTTTACCAGAAAATCTTAAACAAGATGTCAAAGCTTTTTCCCTAGAAGGTGGCACATTAACCCTTATCTTAAATAGCAGCGCATCGAAAGCAAATTTTATTTTTATTGAAGAAGAAGTGCTTACTTACCTTAATACCTCTTCACCTAAACTTCAAATCTCGGCAATCAAAACCAAAATAAATCGTATGAAATATCACGTAAGATAAATTTACTGATTTATCACTTCACCAAAAATGATAGGCGCGTTACTTACATCATCAAAAGAAACCAGCTCCCAAGCGGTGGTGTCGCTAAGCACCTTTTTTAATAATTTGTTATTGAGCTCGTGCCCTGATTTATGTCCATGAAAGGCGCCAATGAGACTATAGCCAAGTAGGTAAAGATCACCAATTGCATCTAAAATTTTATGCTTAACAAATTCATCCTCGTACCGTAAACCATCTTCATTTAAGATGCTATCCTCTCCTACAACTACCGCGTTCTCCATGCTGCCGCCTAAAATTAATCGCCTTTTTCTCAACATCTCCACATCTCTCATAAAACCAAAAGTTCGTGCCCGACTTATTTCTTTTACAAAAGAAGTGGTTGAAAAATCGATTTCCGCTTTACTCGTTCTTTTCACAAAAAAAGGATGGTCAAATTCAATACAAAAGGATACTTTAAATCCCTGGAAAGGCGAGAAGTAAGCTTCTTTATCGCCGTCTGAAACTGAGACATTTTTTTTAATTTTTATAAATTTCTTTGGCTCCGGCTGGTCTTTGACACCGGCACATTGAAGAAGAAACACAAAAGGACTTGCACTACCATCCATTATTGGGACTTCGGCAGCATCAAGGTCTATGTATGCATTATCAATACCCAACCCAGCAAATGCTGAGAGCAAATGCTCTATGGTCGAAATCAATACCCCATTTTTCTCCAAGCTAGTAGAAAGACTTGTCTCACCAACATTTTCGATTCTCGCCTGAATTTCATGATCTTCACCCAAATCAATTCTCCTAAAGACAATCCCTGTATTTACGGGGGCCGGATGAAGCGTAAGAAACGCTTGTTTGCCTGTATGTAGGCCTACCCCCCTAGCTTTGATCGAGTTTTTTAAGGTTCTCTGGTTTATCAAAATTCAGTCCAAATTTAACTAATGATTGTATTGGTTTGTTCTAAATAATAATAGCCTTGTTCCGATATGTCTAATCTGCTTGCCTCCTCAGAAAAGCCGGTATATCCAAGACCCCTTGTTCTGGTTCAGTGGGTTGATCATTAGTTGTCTGCTCTATATTTTGACTTCTAGTTCTTCTGTCGGTTCTAATGGGATTTAATTGCGATGAAGCCTCTACGTTTACTCTTTCGGCCTCTAACCCAGTAGCAACTACTGTAACCCTTATTTCCTCGTCAAGCTCATTATCTATAACCGTTCCAATCACTATTGTTGCATTTTCTGAAGCAAATTTTTGGATAGTATTTCCAACCTTATGAAATTCTATAAGCGAGAGATTTTCTCCAGCAGTTACATTTACTAAAACTCCTTTAGCTCCTTGTATATTGATATCCTCCATCAATGGACTTGAAATAGCGGCTTCGGCTGCCTCTTCAGCTCTAGCCTCGCCTCTGGCAAGACCTGAACCCATCATTGCCATCCCCATCTCAGACATAACGGTCCTAACATCTGCAAAATCTACATTCATTAATCCTCTGCAATTTATTATTTCGGAAATACCTTTTACCGCATTCAACAGCACGTCATTAGCCGCGCTAAACGCATTTAGAAAGCTGGTATCTTCACCCAATACACTTATAAGCTTATCATTTGGTATGGTAATCAAAGAATCAACATGTTGCGCTAAATCTTGAATGCCAGCCTCAGCCAACTTCACTCTTGTTGGGCCCTCAAATTTAAATGGTTTCGTTACAACAGCTACTACTAAGATTCCTTCCTCCTTAGCTATCTCTGCAATAACGGGAGTGGCACCAGTACCAGTACCCCCTCCCATACCGGCAGTTACAAAGATCATATCTGATCCTTTAACTACAGCACGTATTCTTTCTCGGTCCTCTACTGCCGCTTGTCTCCCAACGTTAGGGTCCGCCCCAGCACCTAAACCATTTGTTATACCGTCCCCAAATTGTAATGTTGTCTGCACTTTAGAATCGGCTAGTACTTGAGCATCTGTATTAGCACAAACAAAATTAACCCCGTCTAGGTTGGATTTCAACATATGTTCCACTGCGTTGTTTCCCCCACCACCGACACCTATCACTTTAATTACCGCACGACTAGTTGATTCTAGTATTTCGAATTGAGACATAATTAATACTCCATTTAGTCATTAATGATTTTTATCAAAAGTTTTTATGAAACCAGTTTTTAAAATTGTAAAAAAGAGAGCCTCTATGATTTGACTCAGATATCCATTTAGAATTATTTTTTGGGTCATTTCCAAAAAGTATCAAACCTATTCCGGTTGAATAAATAGGATTTCTAACAACGTCTTTTAGACCGCTGATCTTGTGAGGAATTGCAAGCCTCACTGGCATATTAAAAATTTCTTCAGCCAATTCGAGTGCACCAGATAATTTAGAGCCACCGCCCGTTAACACGATTCCTGCACCAATCTTTGATAGCATGCCAGCTCTTTCTAGCTCATCGTAGATTAAGGTGAACAGCTCTTCGTACCTGGGCTCTACTACTTCAGCAAGAGTCTGTCTAGTAAGAGTTCTCGGTGGTTTATCGCCCACACTTGGGACCTCAATCTGCTCATTTGCATCCGCAAGCTGTGTTAACGCACAAGCAAATCTTATCTTCAAGTCTTCGGCATCTTTTGTTGGTGTTGTAAGAGCAATAGCAATGTCATTAGTTACCTGATCTCCAGCGATTGATATTGCTGCAGAATGATGAACAGTACCGTCAATATAAACAGCGATGTCAGTAGTGCCTCCTCCAATATCGCATAAACAAACACCTAAATCCTGTTCGTCCTCAGTAAGAACAGCAGATGAAGATGCAAGTTGTTGGAGAATAATATCGTCAACTTCCAAGCCACAACGCCGTATACACTTTTCAATATTCTGAACAGCAGAGGCTGCACAGGTCACCATATGGACTTTGGCCTCTAGTCTAACTCCCGACATCCCTATGGGATCTCGAATACCCCCTTGGCCATCTATAATATATTCTTGTGGCAAAATGTGTAACAACTTTTGATCGGTTGGAATCGCAACCGCTTGCGCAGCGTCAATAACTCGATCAATATCTTCTTCGGATACTTCATTATCTTTTATTGCAACGATTCCATTGGAATTCAAACTTCTAATATGAGCACCAGCAATACCTGCATATACTCCGAAAGCTTGGCAACCAGCCATTTTTTCAGCTTTTTCAACTGCTTTTTGAATAGAGGCTATAGTGGATTCTATATCTACTACAACACCTTTTTTAAGCCCTTTTGAGGGCTCCCAACCTACCCCAATAATCTCTATTTCGTGCTGCATCGAAATTGACGCAATTATTGCCACGACTTTCGAAGTTCCAATATCTAGACTTACCACTAATTTCTTTTCATCTTTTTTTCTCATTTTATTGGTCCTTACCTAATTCTTTTCGAATCTCACGGCAAATCCATCAATATACCGAAGATCAACTTTAGCTACTTTAAACCATAACGACTTAAGGACTAATTGATAACCATTTAAAAATCTCACTAAATTATCCTCAAAATTAAGTTCATCCCCCAGTACTACCTCTTTGAAGTCGCTTAATTCAAGTTTAATAATTCCTAATTTTGTTTTTTTCAGGCTCTTAAGAAATAATCCGTTTTCTATAAATTTTTTATTTATCTGATTTGCAATAAAAAAAAGCTTCTCTGGATCACCAGATAAATCCTCAATCTGTAAAATATTAATATGTGGTATATATAAAGGCTTGAATATATTCCCCTTTTCATCAAAAAAACTGTTTTTATTTAGTTTTGCTTTTGGAGTTCTTTCCTTAATCTTTACAAGTACGGATGATGGCCAAATCCTACGTACTGACACCTCGGAAACCCAACGATCATCTTGTAGCAACTGAGATATTTTTTTTAAATCAATTTGAAAAAAGCCTTTCTTTGTATAATTAGCGATATCTTGTTTCAACTGTTCTTGATCCAGATACTTTAAATCTCCATCTATATAAACTTCTTTAATTGGAAACAGGTTAGAGCTCTCGCTCAGGATTAAATAATAGGCCAATATCGGAATCATTATAAAAATAAAAACTGATAAACTCTTAAAAATAGAATTTTTTCCATTTAATTCAAAATCGTTAAAATCAAATCTCCTATTCATGCTCTAAACCTTCTAAAGATGAGCTCAATATTCTTAATACAAGTTCATCAAATGAAATTCCCACTTCCAAAGCAGCCATTGGCACTAATGAGTGATTTGTCATTCCAGGTACTGTATTCACCTCGATTAGAAAAAATTCTCCTGAGCTATTTCGAATAAAATCTACACGGCCCCAGCCGTCACAACCAAGCGCTTTGAAAGCTTTGATAGCAATATCTGAAATTGTTAGTTCATCAATGTTACTCAATCCGCTTGGGCAAATATATCTGGTGTCTTCAGACGAATACTTGGCATGATAATCATAAAATTGCCTTGGGGTCTCCAGTTTTATTGATGGTAGAGGATGATCGCCTAATATTGAAACTGTATATTCGTCCCCCTGAATAAACTGCTCAATCAATATTTCATTGTCAAATTTCTGTGCCTTTTGGAGTGCAGGTGAAATATCATCTTCCTTTAAAACGAGAGAAACGCCTACACTCGAGCCTTCATGGGCTGGTTTGATCATCAGTGGAAGGCCTAATTCATCCAAGATAAATTGCTGACTAATGTTATTTTGCCACAGTAAACTTCTAGGTGTAGTTAACCCATTAAATGACCAGATTTGTTTAGTCCTATATTTATGCATCGCAATAGCTGAAGCCATAAAGCCAGAACCTGTAAACGGCTTACCATGTATCTCTAAGGCAGCCTGAAGCTTCCCATCTTCGCCTCCTCGTCCGTGCACTGCAATAAAACAAATATCAAATTCCACGGTTTGTATAAAATCTAACTCCTTGCCTGACCAGTCATACAGACAAGATTCTAATTGTGAATTACATAGTGAACTATGAACTGCTTCACCACTCTGTATCGAAATCTCTCTTTCTGCAGATGAACCTCCCATCACTACTAATATTTTACCAACGGAATTCTCAATACTCTTCAAAAGTTTTGATGCACTATTCATTTGTCTTTTTTCCGATAATTTTCACTTCACACTCTAATTTGATTCCGGTTTTTTTTCGGACTTGATTTCTTACAAGCTCTATCAATTTCTCAATATCTGATGCAGACGCCCCTCTATCATTAAGTATAAAATTTGCGTGTTTTTCGGACACTATAGCACCACCAACTCTGACTCCTTTCAAACCACATTCCTCAATCAATTTTCCCGCAAAATAATTTTCTGGGTTTATAAAAACCGAACCACAGCTAAAAGAGCCCGTTGGTTGTGTCACCTTTCTTTGGGAGAGAATCTCTTTAATTTTAGCGGAACCATCCTTATTTAAATTTTTCTCCAAATGAAAACACGCTTTTACAAACCATTTATTTTTGCCATCAATCGTACGATAACCAGGATTAAAAGAATTTCTGTCAAGTGTTTCTATATACCCTTCTCTTGAAATTACGTCGACCGATTTAATATTCTGCCAGGTATCTTTACCATTTGCTCCGGCATTCATTTTAAGTGCACCCCCTACAGTACCTGGAATACCAACAAAGAATTCCAGGCCCTTCATGTTTTTTTTTACCGATTCACGAGCAATTTTTGCGCAAGAAACACCGCACTCTACATTTAATTCTGAAAATTCTCCTTTCCATTGTATTTTATTTAAAAATTTTGCTGTTGATATAATAACACCATCAAAACCTTTATCTCTTACTAACAAGTTGCTGCCCAAACCCACTAAAAAAATTTCTTTTTTCTCTTTGAAAGAGGCTAAGAAAATTCCCAAATCCTTTAAACTCCTAGGCTCGAAAAAAAATGCTGCACGACCTCCGCAACGCCAAGAGGTATGGTTAGCCATTGACTCATTCTTAAGAAACGTACCTGTTACTGAGTTCAATTTCATACCCTCTATTAATGACCCAAATTTTCTACTAATTTACCCACATCCCCAGCACCAAGAAATGCTATTAGATCACCTTCCTGAACAACATCCTTTAACACATCCGGTACTGAACCAATATGAGGCGCAAAGACTGGATCGACCTTACCCCTATTTCTAATTGCTTTTGCTAAACTTCGACTATCAGCGCCCTTTATAAATTTTTCACCAGCAGCATAAACCTCCAACAAAATTAAATAATCAACATCGCTTAAAACCTCAACAAAGTCCTCGAAAAGATCATTTGTCCTGGTATAGCGATGAGGCTGAAAGACTACGACCAGCCGTAACTCTGGCCACCTCCTCCGAATCGTAGATATGACCATTTTTACTTCTTCAGGGTGGTGACCATAATCATCGATAAATGTACAGGTCTTTTGTTCTATAATTTGATTCTCGTAGACCTGGCATCGGCGGTCTATTCCTTTAAATTTCTCGAGACTTTGTTTTATATCTTCAATTGAAACCTCCAGCTCTTTAGCTACTGCTATGGCCGCCAAGGCATTTTGAACATTATGAATACCGGATAGATTAAGTCTCATTTTATGACACTGATTATCAAATTTCAGATTAAAAATCTCAAAACCGTCCCGATGCTCAAGATCTGTTGCAACATAATCGGCACCTGGATTCATACCATAAGTAATGACGTTAGCATTCAATTCTCGAGCTATAGAAATCGCATTTGGATCATCGAAACATATAAAAGCAATTCCGTAAAAAGGCAATCTTAGCAAAAATTCTTTAAAACAGTTGTGAAGAGCAGCAAAATCGCCATCAAAATTTTCCAAATGATCTCGATCAACGTTTGTTAAAACCGCCATTAAAGGAGATAATCTCAAAAAAGAGCCGTCACTCTCATCCGCCTCTACAACAAGGTACTCGCCTCTGCCCAATCTCGCATTCGCATCAACTCCTTTAATTATTCCACCGACTATGAACGTAGGATCCTTTCCACTATCAGCCAAAATACTGGAAATTAAGCTTGTGGTGGTCGTTTTTCCATGTGTGCCAGCTATGGCTATACCATGATTAAATCGCATTAGCTCTGCTAACATCTGAGCTCTTGGAATAGTTGGAATTCTCGATTTCTTGGCAGATTTTAATTCAACGTTATCTGCTCCGATTGCACTTGAATAGATTACTGCATCGACATTTTCCAAATTGGAAGCCGCATGACCGATATAAACTTTAATACCTTTACAAATTAAACGATCAGTTACCTTAGTCCTTCGTATATCCGAGCCAGTAACATTGTAACCCAAAGATTTTAAAACCTCCGAAATACCACTTAACCCTGTTCCACCAATTCCAATACAATGGAAACTTTTAATTCTCTTTAAAAGATAATTTTCTTCTTTAAGCATTAAAAAGCTCCATGCATGAATTCATTATTATTGATGCCGAGTCAGGTTTTGCCATTAGGGAAGTCGTCAAAATGATTCTTTGCCTTATATGCTCTTTAAATCCGACTCGTTGAATCAGCTCCACAAAACTGTCCAGCTGACAGTCCTTTTCAAGGATCAAATGGCAAGCACCTTTATCCGCCAAAAATCTCGCATTAACTTCTTGGTGTGAATCGACAGCGAAAGGAAAAGGAATTAAAATCGAATTTATCCCAACAGCTAAAATTTCGGAAATTGTCGAAGCACCTGCTCTTGATAACATTAAATCGTGATTCTTATAGGCTTCATCCATAGCCTCAATATATGGAACAACTGTCACACAATCCTCTAGATTAAGTGTTTTATATAAATCTTTAGTAACTGAAAGATCATTTTTACCTGTCTGATGTAATACTTTAATTTTATCTTCACTACAGAGTTTTTGTATTACTCTTGGCATAAAATTATTTAAAAACCTAGCCCCCGTACTTCCACCTAAAATCAAGATACGATTTAGTCTTTCAGGTTTTTTTTCGGTATTTTTATTTGCTAACCAAATCTGTTTTCTAACAGGGCTTCCAGAGTAAATTGCTTCAGTGGATTCAAATGTATCGGGAAAACCTTCAAAAACTCTGTTAGCAAATTTACATAAAATTTTATTAGTCAATCCAGGAACAGCATTTTGTTCATGGATTGCCAATTTAGTACGGGCTAAAATGGCTGCTAAACCTATGGGCCCACTGACATAACCGCCCATTCCTAATACCAATTTTGGTCTAATCTTAAATATCAAAAACAACGAGAAAAAGGTCGAGACAATCGCCAAAAGAATACTATAAATTGTTTTTAGCTTGCTTTTGCTCCTGTATCCAGA
Source organism: Methylococcaceae bacterium TMED69 (assembly GCA_002170535.1). Classification (GTDB taxonomy): domain Bacteria; phylum Pseudomonadota; class Gammaproteobacteria; genus TMED69. The sequence continues at coordinate 298,138 of NHDW01000004.1, read as the reverse complement.
AACTGGTATACCTAAAAATTTTATATTTTTATCACCCACTATTTTTTTTTCCATCCCATGTAGTGACCCAATCCAATAAATATTTATTCCTTCTTTCTGAAATTCCTCGCTTATAGCTAGAGCGGGATAAGTGTGCCCACCGGTGCCTCCAGCCGCGATAAAAATCGAATCACCAGCTTTCACTATTACCCCTTTTCAAAATCCTATTCACTTCAGATCCAACTATCAATGCGATCCCCACAGAGATACAGCAAACCATTAGATTGTTATTGCCATAACTTACGAAGGGAAGTGGCAAACCTTTCGTTGGTAAAAGCCCAAGGTTGACCGCAATATTTAAAAAACACTGGCTTGCGATACTTACTCCTATGCCATTTACAACATACCCTAAGAATTTTTCGCCAATTTCTATAGCCTTACCACCTAGATAAAAGAGCCGAGTTATTAATACTAGAAATAATATAATCAGAGACGAACCACCAACTATCCCTAACTCTTCACCCAAAACCGCGAATACAAAATCAGTGTGTACTTCCGGTAAATAAAAGAATTTTTGCATGCTGTTTCCCAATCCAACACCAAACCAACCACCATTTGCAAATGCAATAAGTGCTTGGGTTAATTGCCATCCTGAATCAAGAGGATCGGACCATGGATCTAAAAAACTAAGCAATCTCTCCAAACGATAAGGTTCTGCAAACGCAAGAAACAATAAGACACTTACAGAAAGTAAACACCAACTAAGAAGTCGAAAAAAGGAAACACGGGCAAAAAATAACATTCCTAAGGCTGTCATCGTCAATACCACTGAGCTGCCAAAGTCAGGCTCTAGGAGCAGTAAAAAAGACGCTACTATTATGATAAAAAAAGGCCTTAAAAAACCATTTAGACTAGTCGCTACTCTCTCTTCGTGCCTCATTATATAACTAGCTACATACACCACAATCGTGAGCTTAACCCACTCTGAAGGCTGAAAATAAAAACCAAAAATATTAATCCAGCGAGTAGCACCATTAACGGTATGGCCAACACCGGGAACTAGAACCAATGCCAAAAGAAATAAATTCACAAAAAGAATCGTAGTGCTAAATTCTTGAATTCTTTTTATGGAAATGAAACAGAGAGGAATAAAAAAGCAAGTAGAAAATATAACAGTTAAAATCTGTCTTCGGAAATAATTGAACGGATCTCGCCCATAGTAATCACCTAATGGTAGTGTGGTTGAAAGCACCATAATAAAGCCAACCGATAGCAAAGAAAAAACAGGAATTAGCAGGAACGGATCAAAATAAAAATCTCGCTTATTATGGAAGAAATTTAATATCGTATTTTTATCCATTCTGACCCCATTGAGATACCGCCTGTTTAAAGACATCTCCTCTTTGCTCATAGTTTGTGAACATATCTAGACTAGAAGAAGCAGGAGACAATAGTACTGTATCACCTGCCTTCGCGAGGAACGCGGCTTCTTGAACAGCACCTCTGAGGCTAGAAGCAGTCTTGCAGAACACGCTATCTGATAAAGTGGATTCTATTTTTTCTGCACAGGATCCTATCAGAACAACAGAATGACAAAATTGCTCAATTGCTTTGGCAAATTGCCAAATATTACCACCTTTAAATAATCCTCCTGCTATCAGGACGCCTTTTCTGTTCGAAAAAAAAGAATTCATTGCAGCAATAGCCGCGCCAACATTCGTTGCTTTCGAATCATTAATAAATGTTATTCCCTTTATTTTTGACACAAACTCTGATCTATGGGGAAGGCCTTTAAATTTTTTGATTTCTCCAAACATACAAGCATCTAGTTTCGTACAATTGGATACAGCAGCCAAAACCGCTAAAACATTGAGCCAATTATGCTCTCCGAATATTTTTATATCCTCGACGGAAAACAAAAGCCTCTCGTCAAAACCAAAATATTTCTTATTACATTTTTCTATAATGCCAAAGCCAATTTCACTTGGCTTATTAATTGAAAACGTCTTTGCGGTTTCAGCTTCACAATATTTTGAACTCCATTGTTCATCTCTACACACCACGATATTAGTTGACCATTCAAACAATTTCTCTTTTATTTGTTTGTATCTAAAAAAAGATAAATGTCTATCAAGGTGGTCTTCAGATATATTTGTAATAACCCCAATAAAAGGCTGCAGTGAATAGGTGTTTTCGAGTTGAAAACTTGAAAGCTCCAAAATCAAATAATCCAGCGTTTTTTCTTTTAGTAGATCAAGGGCGGGTCTCCCAAAGTTCCCTCCCAAGGCCACATTAAAGCCAGCGCTTTCCAAAACCAATTTTATTAAAGCGGATACAGTCGATTTGCCGTTTGTTCCGGTCACCGCAATAACTGGTGTCTTAACCTCATTTGAAAATAGCTCAATATCACTAATTAATTTTTCTCCATATTTTTTTTTGATATTCCCATATTCAAATCCGGGGCTCGTAATGATCAGACTACACTTCTCCAACAAATCATCGTCTATTTTACCCAAACAATAAAATACGTCGGCAAAGGATTTTTTAAGCCTCTTTATACATGGAGGGGAAATACGAGAGTCCATACCGCAGACCTTAATTTTTTTTCGATCTAAATACTCAATAATCGATTCTCCCGTCTTACCCAACCCTAGAACTACGCAAAAATCATTTTGTGCAATTGATAAAAACATACTTTTTTTCATCTCACCTTTAGTGTTGCTAAAGCAACCAGAACTAAGATTGCCGTCATTATCCAAAACCGCACGATTACTTTCGGCTCAGGCCAACCTTTAAGTTCAAAATGATGGTGGATTGGAGCCATTTTAAAAACTCTTTTCCCTCTAATCTTAAAGCTCGCAACCTGCAAAATAACTGATATGGTTTCTAGAACTAAGACACCACCCATAATAAATAACAATAATTCTTGTCGTACCAAGACCGCAACTGTACCCAATGCGGCCCCTAAGCCCAAAGAACCAATATCTCCCATAAAAATCTCAGCTGGATAGGAGTTAAACCAGAGAAATCCCAAGCCAGCCCCAACAATTGCTCCACAAAATATACATACCTCACCTACCGTCCGGACGTAGGGGACAGAAAGATATTCAGAAAAGTTAATATTTCCTGCAACATAAGCCAGCCCAATAAATGCTGCTGAGATCATTATAATTGGAACTATAGCAAGACCATCTAGACCGTCACTTAAATTCACAGCATTACTTGTACCAACGATCACCAGACAAGAAAACAAGACAAAGAAGACACCCATATCAATACCCACTTCCTTAAAAAATGGAATGATAAAAATTAATTCATCAGAAGTAGCCGCCGTTTTATAAATTAACAAAGCTACTATTGACGCCGCAACGAATTGAAAAAAAATCTTTTGTTTTGCGGTAAGACCTTCCGACGAGCGTCTTTTTATTTTACTAAAGTCATCATAAAAGCCAATTAATGCAAATAAGGCAATGGAAAATAAACAGATCCACGAAAATCTTGAACTGAGATCACTCCAAAGAAGAGTGCTCGTTATTAGCGCAAAAAGAATCAACGCGCCCCCCATTGTTGGCGTGCCTTCTTTAACTAGATGCGATTCTGGGCCATCCCTCCTCACATTTTGTTTAATTTGATAATCCTTAAGCTTTTTAATAAAGTTAGTACCAAAAAAAATAGAAATAGAAAAAGCCGTAAGAGTGGCCATTATCATTCGAAAGGTCAAATACTTAAATAAACCGAACGATGAGTAATATTGTGTAATTTGATCTCCTAGGAAATAAAACATTAGACATTTGCCTTTTTTAATGCTTCAACTACTTGATCAAGCTGTAACGCCCTAGACCCTTTAATTAAAACTGAAACTTTTTTTTCTGATGTACAGATTAAGTCCCTGAGTCGCAAAATTAAATTATCAACGTCGGTAAAATTTTCGGATTGCCTCTCAAAGTACCGGCTTGCTTTACCAAAAAAAGAGCCGAGGCAGAATAGTCTGCTGATTCCGGATTTATTTATTTTTATTATTGACTCATTATGTAATTCTTGGGCATTTGAGCCTAGCTCTAGCATATCCCCAAGCACGATCCACTTCTCTCCCTTTTCATAGCACAAGGTGTCTATAGCAGCACGTAGGGCTCTTGGATTAGCATTGTATGAGTCATCTAAAATGTTAATCCTCTTTCCTCTAACCCAAAACAATCTTCCAGGAATCCTAGGAGCCTTCTTTAAACCCTTAGCGATCGTTTGCGGATCTGTCTTTAAGACAAATGAGGCAGCTGCGGCCGCCAAAGCATTTTTTATATTGTGCTGGCCAACTTGTTCAATTTCCAACTTGCCTACAAAAGATCTGAAATTAAGTTGAAACAAAGAGGAATCAGCTTCAAGCAACTCTTGACTAGAAAAGCAATCACCGCCCTTTCCAAACGAAACTAAATTTGAAGATGAATTTGTTTTTTTCCAGTAATCAAAGAATCTATCTTCTCTGTTTAACACAGCAGTTCCATTAGGCGGCAGGTTACTAACCAAAGCTCCTTTCGTTATCGCAATATTTTCCAATGATTCAAGATTTTCTAGGTGCGCAGGTGCACAACACGTAATTATCCCAATACTAGGTTTAGCAATTTTCGCTAGATAATCTATATCGCCATTTTTTGCTGCGCCCATTTCTACCACAACAAATTTGGTTTCATTTTCGATGCTGAATAGGGTTAACGGGAGGCCTATCTCATTATTCATATTTCCATGACTTGTTAGGCACGATCCTAACTGACTCAAAATAGAGCCGATCATTTCTTTTACGGTTGTTTTCCCAACAGAGCCTGTAATTGCAATAACAGGTACTTGAAATTTAGTTCTCCAGTTACTGGCTAGAGCACCTAGAGCTTTCATAGTATCAGCAACGACAAGTTGAATTCCACTGAGTCTAGGATTAAATCTTTCTACTACAGCAGCAATTGCCCCTTTATCTATCGCTTCCTTGACGTAATCATGTCCGTCATATCTTTTTCCTTTTATCGCAACAAATAAATTGTCTGGCACTGTATTTCGACTATTTATTGAAACCCCTTTGAAAATCTGTTCAGAGTTGATTTTTTTTATATTCAAAATATTTGGTAAATCAGCTACCCTCATTTGAATCATAGTTCTTCTCCCAGTAATTTTTTTATGATTAACCTATCGGAAAAGAACTGTTTTTTGGAGAATATTTCTTGATACTCCTCGTGACCCTTACCGGCTATCAAAATTACATCATTTTCTTTTGCACTTTGTATTGAAAGATTAATTGCCAGCTCTCTATCTGTATTTATCATAATTTGCGATTTATCTTTAATTCCTTTGAGAATGTCTTCAATAATATTCAATGAACTTTCATTTCGAGAATTATCAGATGTTAACATCACTGAATCGGCATATTTTTCCGCAATTGCACCCATAAAAGGCCTTTTATTCTTATCTCGGTCACCACCGCAACCAAAAACTAAAATTAATTTGTTTGCCGAACTTGGGTAGATTTGCCTCAACGAAACGAGAGCATTCTCTAAAGCATCTGGTGTATGAGCATAATCAATATAAATTGGACAACCTTTAAAGTTTCTACCACAGCGCTCCATTCTTCCAGGAACATCTCCTATTGAAGATAAAATGACAGCTACCTCATCCAGAGGTACATCTTGAGAAATTAGAACTGCTGCTACCGCAAGCAGATTTAAAATATTGTACCTACCAATCAAACGTGATTTAACGGAATGCGTTTGAGCTCCATATACTAGATCAAAAGCACATCCGGCCTTATCGAAACTAAGATGTCTAGCACCTAAAATCGCTTTGTCAGATTTAAGCATGCTCTGGTTTAAAGAGATTTTAAAAAGGTTTATGCTTTTACTAAGCGAATTGGCGAGTAAGCTGCCGAATTCATCATCAATATTAATGATTGCATATTTCAAATTTTTAATCTTGAACAATTTGGCTTTAGCATTTTTGTACGTTTCAAAATCGTTATGATAGTCAAGGTGATCCTGTGTTATGTTTGAAAAAATTCCTATATCTAGACTTAAATTCTGCAATCTATCCTGATCTAGACCTATAGAAGAAGCCTCAAGTGCACAATAAGTAACACCGTTCTGCGAATGAGTCCGAAACAGATTATTAAGTGTAAAAATATCCGGGGTAGTATTATTAAGTTGCAAAAAATTCTTATACTCTAACGAACCAGCCCCTAAAGTGCCTACATAGAGGCAGCGCTTTTTCAGATATTGCAAAGCCTCTTTTAGTAAATACGCAATAGTTGTTTTTCCATTTGTACCAGTTACCCCAATAACTTTCATTTCGCTAGATGGATCATCGTAGAATCTTCTTGCAATAGTTCCCAAATGTTTCTTCAATTCAGGAATTACAAACAAAGGAACTCCTCCTCGGGCGCATTGGTCTTTTGCTTTTTTATCATCAGCAACTACAGCAACGGCACCTTTAGATAAAGCATGTTGAATATAATCTAGCCCATTTTCTTTCCTTCCTTTTATTGAAAAAAAACAACTATTTAAAACCACCTTTCGACTGTCAAGAGCTATTTCAAATATTTCTTTATTCATTGAAGGAGGAACAGTGGCAATATCTTCTAAAATTTGGTCAAGAAATTTAGTTTTGAATTTTTTACTAGTATTTTTAATGGCCACCAATTAAATTTCCCCCTGTAGGTTACTACTATTGTAGGGGGGTTCTAGAGCAAACGTTCGTATTAATTCTCTCATTAGTTTAGAAAAGATAGGAGCAGCAACATTGCCTCCCGTCGAACCATTCACTCTTGGGTTATCAATAACTACAACACAAACATAGTTAGTCGTTTTTGTTGGGAGAATACCCGCAAAGAAAACAGTGTGTTCCTCATTAGAATATCCATCAGCCTTTGCTTTTCTTACAGTGCCCGTTTTACCTGAAACATCAAAACTATCAATCCGAGCCAATTTCCCAGTTCCTTGCAGGACAGCTTTTTTCAACATATTCAAAATCTGATTAGATGTCTTTCGTGACACTATCTGAGCAGCCTCTCGACTAATTAGATCCTTTGTTATTTTTAAATCTTTAAGATATCCATGATTAGCGAAGACCGAATATGCTCTTGCTAGTTGAGCGGTTGTTACTGAAATGCCATAACCAAAGGACAAGGATCGTTTTTTTAGAAAATTCATTCGCCTTTGTTCTGGAAAGTGACCTGTTGACTCCCCAGGCAACATAGCACCAGTATATTCACCGAATCCAAATCGACCTAAAATACCTAAAACACCATCGCCAGTTAACCTATCAGAAATTTTTGCTACGCCTACGTTACTTGATTTTTCTAGAATCTGTTCGACTGTGATTATCCCATGATCCCTTCCATCACCAATCTTCCAATTTCCAATCGTCAATAATCCCGGTGAGGTATTAATTTTTGATAGTGGATTTAGCACTCTATTTTCTAGTGCAGCAGCAATCACAAAAGGTTTAAGGGTCGATCCTGGCTCATAGGAATCAGTGACCGCACGGTTTCTAACTCGGTATGCTTCGAAGGTAGCGCGAGAATTAGGATTAAAAGTTGGTGCGTTCACCATTGCAATAATTTCACCCGTACCCGAGTCTATGATCATTATCGATCCGGAATCCGCCTCATGAAACTTAAGCGATTCGATTAGAATTTCATTGCTATAAAATTGCGCCCTATGATCAACGGTCAGAAATAAATCTTTTCCCGGAACCATTGGGACAATCATATCAGAAGAAGCAATCTCTCTTCCTTTAGCATCAAGGAAAACTTTTTTCTTTCCATTTTTACCCGAAAGATAATCATCAAAAATTAATTCAATCCCTTCCTGGCCAACGTGCTCATCGTTGGTATAACCTATAAGGTGTGCAAGTGCTTCCCTTTGAGGATAAAACCTCTGATACCTTAGTTCTTTTCCTAAACCCTTTAATTCTAGATCCATAATCTGTTGCATGGTCTGTGGGGCGAGAAGCCTAGGTTGCAAATAAGTAAATTTATCTGATTGAGTATTGTTAATTCTTTTTTCGATGTAGCCAGCTGTTTGACCAAGATAACTTTCTAACCGATTCCAATTATGAGGATTCTTTTTAAAAACTGATGGCCTGACAAAGACAGAATAAGCTTCAGCACTGATTGCTAGCAATTCGCCATTTCGATCATAAATTTTCCCTCTTTTTGTCGGAATCGTTTTTAATTGTCCATATTGATTAATTCCCTTTTCAACAAGAAAATCACTTTGATTGAAATTGATCTGTATCATCCTCAATACCAGCACTAAGCCAAACAAAATACAGCAAAATTGGGCAATCAATATTCGAAAATTAACTTTGAATCCTCTCAAATGCTATCTCTCCTGAATTTTAGAATCGGGTTTAGACATGCCAAGCTGATCTCGGGCAATAATATCTATTCTATAAGGACTACTAAGATGAGCTTTCTCCAATAAAAGACTTTCGTTTGTCATAGTTAATCGTTCAAATTTCTTATTGAGGAAACCTAACTCGATCATAGTTACTCTTATCGAATGACGAGTCATTATAAGCTCTATAATCAAAAAACAATTTGCTATCAAAAGAGCTATAACTACCAAAACTTTTTTCATTGGGTTCTCTCAATCACTCGTAATTTTGCACTTCTCGATCTTGCATTTTCTGATTTTTCTAAATCTGAGGGTACAATTGGTTTTTTGGTAATTATTCGATAACTACATTCGGAACCACTTCTAGATAAGCCATTCGCTGCCAAATAACGAAATCGGTGTTTGACGATTCTATCTTCCAGAGAATGAAAAGATATCACTAAAATCTTGCCGCCTAGTCCTATTAGTTCGGCAGCGCTGTTTAAGGCTAGATTTAACTCATTGAGCTCATCATTTATAAAGATTCTTATCGCCTGAAAAGTCAGTGTGGCCGGATCAATTTTAGCTCGGTATTTAATACAGGACCTTACAATTTGTGCGAGCTCATGAGTCGTATCGATAGTTTTAAGCGCGCGAGAGGAAACAATTTTTTTAGCTATTGACTTAGCATACCTTTGCTCTCCAAATTTACTCAGGACGTCTCTGATTTCATATTCTTTAGCACTATTCACCCAATCAAACGCAGAACCTCCATCTGAAGATTGGTCCATACGCATATCAATGAATCCGGATTTCTGAAAACTAAAGCCTCGTTCCGCGTTGTCAAGCTGCGGTGACGATAGACCCAGATCAAAATAGATTCCGTCTATTTTGTTTCGAAATTCTGAAAGTAATTCTGAGATACGAGAAAACTTTGCATGATTGATGGTAAATCTACCATCTTCCCCAAACTTAATTAGCGCATCGGTCACTGCCTCTCGATCCCTATCAAAGGCCAATAGTTTTCCCGATTTAGAAATTCTGCTCAAGACGAGTGCGCTATGCCCCCCTCGTCCATAAGTCGCGTCTAAATAAACACCATCTTTCTTAATATCAAGAAAGCTTAAAAGTTCGGCATTGAGTACAGAATGATGTAGCGTCGATTCAATCATAATGATAAATCAGAAAGTGAAGAGTTGCCCTCTCTACCTGAGCCCGCAACATCCTCCAACCACTTGTCTCTCTCTTGACACCAGCGTTGCGAATCCCAAATTTCAATTTTGTTACCTTGGCCAAGAACTACCGCATCATCTAATATTTTAGAAAGCTTTATCATTTCAGTAGATATTACAAAACGACCGTTATTATCCAATGAAACATCGGTAGCGTAGCCTCGCATTATTTGCTTTGTGCGCCGAGTTTCAGTATTGAGATCATTGAGAGAAGATAATTTTTCTTCTATCCTTATCCACTCGTGTAACGGATACAACCAAATATTTCTATCCCAGGGATTCAAGGTCATGACTAAATCATTTATTTGATTGTCACGAAGTATTTCTCTTATTTTAGAGGGTAATGCGAGTCGATTTTTAGCATCAACGCTTACCGTATTTATTCCTCTGAACATTCTTCATACCCTAGGTTTTCTAAAGATCCTCTAGCAACCACTTTTCACCACTTTTCACCACCAAAGGCTACTATACGTACCAATTCTGAAAACTGTCAAGAAAAAAAACTTATATTTTTCATAAAGTTGTCGTTCTTTTACTGAAATAGTACTTAGGTGAAATCCAACCATTCTTCTAAGCGATTCCGACAAATAAAAAAAACTATTAGAATCATGGTGATAAAACATAATCTTAAAAAAAAAATTATATTATGAGGTTTTTTTGGATTATTTCGACTTTTATTCAAGTCTTATAGATTTTAAAGGCAAAATCGAGTTGGCCTATAAGCCGGGTTCTGTAAATCTAGTAAAGATTCGACGATCATTCATCTGCGACGCATGTTACCACACGACTGTAGCGACTTACCCAAGAGCTCGTGCGAGTCACACATAGGCAAAATAAATTTTGCGCGCTCTCCTATTTAGTCTTGCTCCGAATGGGGTTTACCTTGCCATTACTGTGTAATGCGGTGCGCTCTTACCACACCTTTTCACCCTTACCCTTTTAAGGCGGTATATTTTCTGTGGCACTTTCCGTAGACTCACGTCTCCTAGGCGTTACCTAGCATTCTACTCTTTGGAGCCCGGACTTTCCTCTGTTATCTAAACAGCGACCGCCCAGCCAACTCGACACATTATTTTCACTTTTTTTACAACAAATCAACCTTTTTTTAACGTTGAATCATAAATTAAATTGCGTCTAAACACCCCAAATTCTTTTAAAACAGATCTAGCATTCTTTAGATCCATATGCATCAGCAAAATGTTTAGCCACCGTTCTAGCTCGATTGATGAATCAGGATGCCCCTCTCGACCGGAAACAATTATGGTGAATTCCCCTTTGCATTCTTTAGGACTCTTTTTTAGATAACTTTCGACATCCTTCACAGTTCCTCTATAACATGTTTCAAAAGTCTTTGTTAGTTCCCGAGCTACTATAATGTAACGGTCTGACCCAAAAACTTTTTGCGAACACTCCAAAAACCCTAGTATTCGATGAGGCGCCTCAAAAAAGATCATCCCCCTCGTTTCGTCTTCTAAATTAGCTAATTCTTTCATTAATTTATCTTTTCGCCTGGATAAAAAACCCTCGAAAACAAAGCGATTTAAAGGTAAATCGCTTAAAGAGGCCGCAGCTGTCAATGCAGAAGGGCCGGGAACGCTAATAACGTCGATCGTCTTTTCTATACATTTTTTTACAAGCAAAAAACCAGGATCTGATATCTGAGGCATTCCGGCGTCGGTGATTAAAGCGTAAGCTAAATTGTTAGTTTTTATCTTTTCAGCAATTATTCCTGCATTCTTCTTTTCATTCCAATTATGAAAAGGACGTATATCTGTCTTTATTTGATAAAAATCTAAAAGGATGCGGCTTTTTCTGGTATCCTCTGCCAGAATACAATCAACATAATTCAAAGTTAATTTTGCTCTCATGGTAAAATCAAGCAAATTACCAATGGGTGTTCCTACGACGTATAAGGAAGGCCTCCTGATTTGATAATTATTCTGCATTTAATATTTGTCCTGGAGTTTGAATGCTAGCAAAACATTTTCGGTACAGCATCTATTTCATTACGATTACTCTATTAATTTCTAGTTGCTCAAGCAACAGGGCGCCCGTATTTGAAAAAAGACTAAACGAAGAAAACAAAAAATTCGATGAAAAAGCAACCAAATCCAAAGGAATTCTAGCGGACTTTTCCAAGGATAAATTAGTTTCACGAGTTAATAACTCCTTTCTTCCCAAGAATATTGGTATCATTTTACCTTTTGACAGCGCATATGAAAACATAAGTAAAAGTATTATATATGGTATGACCGAAGCATATTATTCATCGCCAAGGTTCATGGCAAATACGAAATTATTTTTCTACCCCTCGGATGCACAGAGTTCTAATCAGATTTCACAAAGTATAAAAAAAGACCGGATAAATTTTTTAATTGGACCTCTTAGGAAAGAAAACCTTTCAAAAATAATGGGGCAAATTTCAAGTAATATAGATGTATTAAATCTGAATATAAATGATTCAAAAGATTATAGGAGGAAAGGTTTTTTCCGTTTTTCTTTAAATCCTGAGGAAGAAGCGAGACAAGTTGCAAAATTCGCAAGGACAAAGGGAGCCAGGGCAATTATAATTGCACAAGATAGCAACTGGGGCCAGCGAATCTCTAAAGCCTACCTTGAAGAATGGAGTAATTCTCATGGTGAAATACTTGATCATATTGTTTACGATCCGAATGAAAAAAATTTTTCAGAAATAATTACTAAAGTATTGCACATTGATGAAAGTCACGCACGGAAGAACATGATCACAAAATTAATTCAAAAAAAGATAAAATTTGAGGCAAGAAGACGCCAAGATATTGATGTTATTCTGCTTGCAATGGATCATGAGAATGCAAGACAAATAATACCTCAGTTAAGGTTTCACAAAGCAGAAAAACTGCCCGTTTTTGCGGGATCTCGTGCGTTCGCTTTTACACAAGATGTATCATTTTATAAAGATCTAGATGGATTATATTTTCTCGATGTACCCATGTTAAATAATAACAATTACCTTTTTAAGGCTACTACGGAATCTCACTATCCAAGGCTTTTCGCTTTTGGTTATGATGCACTTAATTTAATTCCCTACCTTTACCAAATGGAACGGAACGAGTTTCTTACATATCCTGGGAAAACCGGATACCTTCGCGTCAATGATGAAGGTATAGTTATTAGGAATCTAAATAAATATCGAATTAAAAATGGAAAAGTTAAGCTAGCGAAAATGGACTAAAATTGTTTACAATAAGTTTAGACTAATAGGATGAAAATTTGGATAGCAGTCATTTAATCAAAAATATATTTGCAGACACTATCACAGTAGCGACTAATGTAAGAGATACGCTTTCTAATGACATTGTTGAAATAAGCGCACTAATTTTTTCCCGACTTATGAATGGTAATAAAATAATGGCGTGCGGAAATGGAGGTTCAGCGGGAGACTCTCAACATTTTGCTTCCGAGTTAGTTAATCGGTTTGAAATTAATCGAAATGAGCTTGCTGGTCTAGCCCTTACTACCGATTCTTCGACAATTACTTCAATAGCTAATGATTATGGCTATGACGAAATCTTTTCAAAGCAAATATCTGCTTTAGGAAAAAAACACGACATTTTACTAGCAATAACAACGAGTGGTAACTCTATAAATATTCATCGAGCAATTGAGCAAGCTCATAAGAAGGATATTACCGTTATACTTCTTACAGGAAAAAATGGTGGTATAGCATCTAAAGCTTTAAAGCAAGGAGATAGAGAAATTAGAGTGCCTAGTAGTAGTACAGCGCGAATTCAGGAGATTCATCTTGTAATCATACATTGTATTTGCAGCTTAATAGAAAACAATATGGTAGAAAAGAATGAATAAGTCAGTATATAAAATTTTTATTTTAATTTTTATTGTTTCATGTTCCGGAATTAATGAAGAGCGGACGACAGGAACTTTTATCGAGGATTTTTCTATTGAAAGAAAAATAAAAAAATTCATTAATAGAGATTATGAACTAGATGCACTGACTAATGTAAAAGCAACGAGCTACAACGAAGTCTTACTACTAACTGGCCAGATACCAAACGAAAGATTACGTAGGGAGATTATAAGCGGCGCAAAGCAAATAACAAAAATTAAAAAGATTCATGACTTTACTATATTAGCCGCACCAAGCTCTATGTTATCCCGTTCTAATGACAAATATTTAACAACTAAAGTAAGGACTAGAATTTTAGCTACCGCAATTTTCAAAAAGGAGAAAAACGTAAAATCGAATCGAATAAAAGTGGTGACCGATAATAGTACCGTTTTTCTTTTAGGCATTGTTAATAATGGACAAGCTGACATTGCGACGAAAATAGCTCGCGAAACTAGTGGAGTTCAAAAGGTGGTAACTCTATGGGAAATCAAATAGAGCCACGGGCCTCTATTTGATAAGTTTAAGTTCAGGCTTTTTCTTTAACTTTGCTTTTAAATCATCTTTTAGGACATCAGATCCAAAATTCGGTACTACATCATCATAATAAAATTTGATTGTGTCTGGCCACATAATCAGTGCGCCTGCTGACTGCTCTTTAGCATAAATCTCAGTTATTTCTGTTATTGGTACAGTTATACTAAATAAATTACCTGAAAATCTCGTATCAAAGCCAATAAAATCATCGTCGATTACAAAATTTCTACAAGCGTCCCTTCCAATATTTAAGGCGATAATTTCGGAATCTTTCAAATGCTCTGGTATGCGAACTCTAGGGTCACCTGACCTAAATTTTATGTTAGGAGTAAGTCCGACATCTTCCATCCAACTTTTTAAAGCTTTTAAAACATACGAAATCGGTACAATCATCAAACTATTGTTCTCATTTCCTTTTCAAAATCCGATAAACTTGCTACAAATGTTTCACGTTGGAACATTTTATCTGCATATTTGTATATCGCTTTTGATGAACCGCCTAATTTAATATCCCAATGTCCAAGTCTCCACAAAATGGTTGAAAGACACATGTCCACCAAAGAGTATTCATCAGACATAAAGTACTTATATTGCTCGAAGATAGGGGTCAGGGCCTGTAAATTATCCCTAATCTGATTTTTTGCATCCAACGCAACTTCGGCTTCACTACTTTCCGCCTTAATCGACAAAGAAAACAGGTCTCTAGTAATTCGATAACGAAATTGCCGATTGGTAGCTCTTGAAACAGGATCAACTGGCATAAGTGGAGGGTGAGGATAACGCTCATCCAGATATTCCATGATGATTTGGGCTTGATAAAGAACGAGATCTCGGTCAACTAGAGTGAGGACGACACCATAGGGATTTAAAAGATCTAAGTCCTCGGGCTTGTTTCCTTCTTCAACAAAAATAATATCGGCTGTGATGTCTTTTTCTTTAAGAACTAATCTAACACTATGTCCCTCTAAGTCCTTCTCATCAACATATAGAGACATAGTCGATCTTCTGTTTGGAACAGATGCCATTACTTAATATCCTCCCAGATCGCACGCTTATTGAGGTACGCAAATATGAACAATACAAAGAGGAAAGCAATAACCCAAAAACCTAGTTTATATCTTACCAAACGAGCTGGTTCACCCACATAAACCAGAAAGGATACGATGTCTCTAGTAAACTCTTGGTATTCATTCTGGCTTAGCTTTCCTGGAACTACAATTTCAAAGGCTATGCCGGAGTTTTGGTCATCTTCCGATGGATTGATAAATTTTTTATAACCCTCAAGCTCCCAGAGAACGTGTGGCATAGAAGTTTGAGAAAAATATAAGTTATTTACACCCGTTGGTCTTTCCGACTCGGTGTAGAAGCCATTAAGAAATGAAAACAGCCAATCTGCGCCCCTTACCCTTGAAATCACTGATAAATCAGGAGGTTGTACCCCGAACCAGCTTTTCGCATCTTCTGGCTCCATAGAGACTTTGACCGCATTTCCTATTTTGTCTCCCACAAACATAAAATTTGCTTTGACCAAAGATTCATCTAAATCTAGATCTTCGGCAATTCTGTTGTACCGCATATATTGCAAGGAATGACAGCCGGAACAATAATTGAAAAAGTTTGCGGCCCCACGCTGTAAAGAAGTTTTTTTGCTCAAATCAATATTTGCATCAAGCAACTGCAAACCACCACCTGTCGCTCCATAGCAAGAGAGACCCAAAAGAACTAAGCTAAAACCAAGCAGTCTAATGACCATTCGTCGTAATTCTTTCTGGAACTTTTTTATTCTTATCAAGAGAAGTGTAAATCGGCATCAACAAGAAGAATAGAAAATAAATGACGGTAAATATTTGCGCTACAATCGTCCTAGCTGGGGTTGGAGGCAATGCTCCCAAATATCCCAAAATTAAAAAAGATAATACAAAAATTCCCAACGCAGTTCTCGACATCCAGCCTTTATACCTCATCGATCTTACTGGACTTCTATCTAACCACGGCAATAGGAAAAATATCATCACGGCAAACCCCATAAATATTACTCCCCATAATTTCGCAGGTATCCAAAAAAAGTTCACCGTGTTGGCTCGTAATATTGAGTAAAAAGGAGTGAAATACCATACTGGAGCTATATGCTCCGGCGTTTGCATCGGGTTCGCAGGAATGAAATTGTTATGCTCTAGAAAGTAACCGCCCATTTCTGGCGCGAAAAATATGACCCCTGCAAATATCATTAGAAAGACCACAATCCCAACGAAATCCTTGCTTGTGTAATAAGGATGAAAAGGAATCCCATCGAGAGGTTTTCCTTCAGAATCTTTATGATTTTTAATCTCAACTCCATCAGGGTTATTTGATCCCACTTCGTGAAGCGCTAGGATGTGAAGAAGAACCAGCCCCGCGATTGCAAAAGGAAGTGCTATTACATGCAAAGAGAAAAATCTATTTAATGTCGCATCAGAAACCACATAATCGCCCATTATCAAAGTCTGTAGGCTTTCGCCGACAAAAGGGATAGCACCAAACAATGATATTATAACTTGGGCACCCCAATAAGACATTTGACCCCAGGGCAGGATGTACCCAAAGAAAGCTTCGGCCATTAATGTTAAATATAAAAACATGCCGAGTATCCAAATCAACTCTCTTGGTTTTTTATAAGAGCCGTACATTAATGCTCGAAACATATGTAAGTAAATTACAATAAAGAAAAATGAAGCTCCGGTAGAATGCATATATCTAATCAGCCAACCCCAATCCACATCCCGCATTATATATTCTACGGATGAAAATGCCTCAATAGCCGATGGTTTATAGTTCATAGTTAGCCAAATTCCAGTCAATATTTGATTAACAAACATCACCATTGAAAAAATTCCAAAATAATACCAAATATTGAAGTTCTTCGGTGCATAATATTGAGCAATATGCTCATTCCAGATGCTCATTAAGGGGAATCGCTGGTCGATCCAGCCGACTAAATTTTTTGCAATAGTGTTCATGCACTTTCTCCATCAAGCTCGCCAATTAAAATCTTGTCTTCAGATAGAAATTTATAAGGGGGAACTGGCATGTTTGATGGGGCAGGAACTCCTGCATATACACGACCAGCTAAATCAAATTTCGAACCATGACAAGGACAATAGAATCCCCCTTTCCAATCAGAACCCATAGCTTTATTATCCATTCCAGGAAAAAAATTCGGGGAGCAGCCTAAATGAGTACAAATCCCAACAAGGACTAAAAACTCAGAATCCTTAGACCTCCATGCATTTTTTGCAAAGTCGGGCTGATCTGAGGCATTAGATTCAGGATCCTGAAGGGTTTTATCATCAAAAGAAGCTAACGCGTCTATTTGGTCAGTTGTTCTTCTTACAATCCAAACTGGCTTACCTCGCCATTGCACTATTATCCTTTGACCAGGCTCGATCCCATTTAAATTGGCTTCAACAGGCGCACCTATGGCTTTTGCTTTCGCACTCGGCTTGAAAGCGGATAAAAAAGGAATGGCTGCAAAACTAGCCCCAACGCCCCCTAAAACTAGCGTTGCACCTGATAGAAACTCTCGCCGAGCCTTATCGGTTGGATTTTTATTCATTTTTAGCAAATGCTCCTAATATTCATAATTTTGGAAGAAGGGCAGATTTTTTAATTAAAAAGTCGAGTAAACCATGTCCGTTATAAACCAAAATTTCGTCTTGTATTGTATACTATTCTTTATGCGGTTAGCTAGGGCATACCAATCTTATACGGTAAGCTAAGACATACAGACTAGTGTTTTTCAAAAATTACCTTAGCCAATATTTAAGATTGGCTTTTTGTAATTATCCTAGAAATTATTCTAATGAATTCACGATTTTCTGCCTTTGAACCAACCGTTATACGTAAACAACCATTTAATAGCTGGTGTTGGTTGCTCACATTCTTTATTAATACGCCGGATTCTAACAATTGGGAAAAAATGGTTTCAGCATTATAATTTTGAAAATCAATCAAAATAAAGTTTGCCTCACTAGGGTATACCTTTATTCCTTCAAACTCGCTTAGTTGGCCAATAAGAACGGCTCTCTCTTCTTTTATAGACTTTATCTTTTTTTCGACAAACTGTTCACCACTTAAGACCTCAAGTCCGGCAAGCTGGGATATGGTATTTACATTGAAAGGCAATCTAATTTTATTGAGTAAATTAATAACTTTATTATTCCCAAAAAGCATCCCAAGCCTAATCCCGGCAAAACCAATTTTTGACATCGTCTGCATAATCAAAAGATTATTAAAATCTTTTATCATATCTATATAAGATTTATCTGAAAATTTATAATAAGCCTCATCCAAAACGACCAATCCTTCGCATGCCTCACAAACTTTTCCAATATCTGCACCGATAAGTCGGTTCCCTGTTGGATTATTGGGACTGGCGATAAATATCAATGAAGGATCAACTTTTAAAATTTCGTCGATAAATTTTGAGGTATCGAGATGAAACGACTTTGATTCAAGATTAAATTGATAGCATCTTAAACCATGAATTTGAGCTAGTAATTTATAAACACTAAAAGTTGGGCAAGGTATCAACAACTTACCCTGCCCATCGTTTGCTGTTAACAAACAAAGCAATTGGATCAATTCATCAGATCCATTACCAACAAGTACATCAGACTCCGACAGATCTAAATTTTTAGCAGTCAAGAGCTTCTTCCTCAAAGCTTGAAAATTAGGGTCAGGGTATCGATTCAAATTTAGATCTGATAAAGCATTCAAGACTGGTGAGCCTTCTATTAACATTGAGTCATTCGGCATCTCCATAGCATCTAATTTAATCAAATGATCGTAAGTTTTGGTGCTATATGGCTCGAGATCCAAAAGCTTTCGAGATATAAATTTTCCAAAGTTTATCTCACTCCCCATTACTTAATCCTTAATTTCGCAGATTGCGCATGAGCGGCTAATCCTTCTGAGTTTGCAATTTGTAATGAAATACGTCCGAGCTCACTTGCTCCTAATTCATTACACTCAACAAACGATGTTCTTTTTTGAAAATCATAAACTCCGAGAGGAGATGCAAACCTAGCTGCGCCAGAAGTCGGCAGTACATGGTTAGAACCCGCACAATAATCTCCAAAGACCTCGGGGCAAAATCTGCCAAGGAAGACGGCACCTGCATTTTTTATTTCGGACATCAATTCCCGAGGTTTAGCAACTGATAATTCCAGATGTTCAGGCGCAATAACATCAACTATTTTCGCTATTTCATCTACCGAATCTACCTTAATAAAAACTCCGTTTTTCTCCAGCGAACTTTTTATTATTTTCCACCTTGGTAATTGCTTATAAATTCGATTCAACTCTTCTTCAACCTTATCCAGTTGATTTGCGTCTGGACTAATAAATATTGATTGAGCATTTGGATCATGCTCCGCCTGAGAACATAAATCAGTTGCTATCCATTCTGGAGGCGTTAATCCATCACAAACTATTAGAATTTCCGACGGGCCAGCTACCATATCAATTCCGACATCTCCAAATACTTGTTTTTTCGCACTGGCAACATATACATTACCCGGGCCAACAATTTTATCTACTCGCGGTATAGATTCTGTCCCGTAGGCTAATGCCGCGATTGCCTGAGCCCCTCCAATCGAGAAAATACGCGAAACTCCACTTAGTGCAGCGGCAGCTAAAACCGCCTCTGATACTATTCCCTTTTGTGAGGGCACTACCATAGTAATGTTTGAAACACCCGCTACTTTTGCTGGAATGGCGTTCATTAAAACGGAAGATGGGTAGCTCGCTGTTCCGCCAGGAACATAAATTCCGACGGATTGTAATGGGGTTATTCGCTGCCCCAAAGAGACACCGATATCATCGGAAAACTCCCAAGATTGAGCTACCTGTCTTTCGTGATAAGCAAATATTCTTCTTGAACTAATTTCGAGGGAGTTAAGCAGAGATTTATCTATTTTGGAGAGAGCTGTATCAAAACCAGTTATTTCTAAAGCGGTTACTGATTTAACATCATACAGGTCAAATTTCTTTGTATATTCAAGAACCGCGCTATCTTTGCGAATTTTTACATCTTTAATAATGGACGCTACAGCATCAAAAATTTTATCATCACTCTCATGGTCTCTGTGAAGGGCTTTTTCAAGCAAATTTGGAAAATCCTGATCCTTTGCATCTAATCTTTTTATCTTATCCATCTTTCCCTTTTATTAGAATTTGAAGTGCATCTATAATGTCATTAATTTCGAAAGGCTTTACCTTCAAGGAAGCTTTATTAACAATTAATCTAGAACTAATATCCTTTATGTCATCGATCACGGACAGATTGTTCGCTTTTAAAGTTTTACCCGTATCGACTAAATCAACAATTTCGTCTGCCAACCCTACGATTGGTGCAAGTTCCATCGATCCATACAAAGTTATAATTTCTGCTTGAATCCCTATTCCTTGGTAATAATTATTCGCAACTCTTGGATATTTTGTCGCAACTCTGAGAACAGGTAGATCGGGTCTAGTTTTATTAAGGCCAGCCGCGCAAAGTCTACATTTTGATATTTTTAAATCAAGTGGCTCATAGTAACCATCTGTATCACTTTCTAGCAATACGTCTTTACCTGTAATACCAATATCTGCAGCTCCGTAATCTACATAAGTTGGGACGTCCGCGGCTCTGACCACTAAAAGATCAACATTAGCACGATTTGTTTTTATTTTTAGCTTCCTAGACTTCATTTCGGAATCAGATACTTTAACTCCCACATCTTTAAGAAGATTAAGGGCTTCATCCAGAATCCTACCTTTTGCCACTGCAATTAAAATTTTTTTTAAATTAGTTTTTTCGTGTAACATCTAGCTTTTTATTCTTCCTGGCATTCTACGTATTCTCGCTCCCAATTTAGACAATTTTTCTTCAATGGTCTCATAACCTCGATCAATATGATAAATTCTTTCTACTTCCGTAGTCCCATCGGCCGCAAGAGCAGCTAGAACTAGACTCGCCGATGCCCTTAAATCTGTTGCCATCAGAGGTGCGCCAGTCAATCTGTTCTTACCCTCAATTATTACCGTATTACCCTCTAATTTCAAAATAGCGCCCATTCGCTGTAATTCTAGAATATGCATAAATCTATTTTCAAAAACAGACTCTGTAACAAACGAAGTGCCGTTCGATACGCAATTCAAGGCGGTAAATTGAGCTTGCATATCTGTTGGAAATCCAGGGTAGGGAGCGGTACGAATATTTACGGCATTTAGGTCGCCGTTAGACATGTCTAACTCAACCCAATCAGAACCAGTTGCAATTCGACAACCCGCCTCTTTAAATTTTGATAATATAGCATCTAAAATGTCAGGATTCGTTTTTTTTAATTTAGCCTTACCTCTAGTCATCGCGATAGCGGCAAGAAAAGTACCTGTTTCAATGCGGTCCGGAAGAATCTGATAACTTGTGCCTTTAAGATCACTAACCCCCTCGATAGTAATCGTGTCCGTACCAGCGCCCTCAATGATTGCGCCCATTTTTATTAAACAATTGGCAAGATCAACAACTTCTGGCTCTCTAGCCGCGTTATGTATTTTTGTTTGCCCATCAGCTAATGTAGCAGCCATTAACAAATTTTCCGTGCCTGTTACGGTAACTACATCCAAATTAATCTCCGCACCTCGCAATCGTTTTGCTTTAGCCTTTATATAACCACCCTCCACTTTGATTTCAGCTCCCATTGCCTTTAGACCCTGCAAATGGAGATTCACTGGACGGGCACCAATCGCACAGCCGCCTGGTAAAGAAACCTCAGCTACACCGTATCTTGCGAGCAAAGGACCAAGAACTAAAATAGAAGAGCGCATGGTTTTAACCAATTCGTATGGGGCAAAAAAACTACTTATTCCAGAACTGTTTATTTCAACATTCATTTTTTCATCAACAACAATTGAAAGACCCATGCGGCCCAGCAACTCAATTGTTGTTGTAACATCATGCAAATGAGGAACATTCGCAATTTCCATTGTTTCATCGGAAAGGAGGCTAGATGCTAATATAGGAAGAGCGCTGTTTTTAGCACCAGATATAGTCACTTCACCGTGGAGGGCAACTCCGCCCTCAATTAAAAGCTTATCCATTCCAATAATCCGCTTTATCGAATTTGAAGATTTTTGACCTTTTCCCAACTGCCTTTTGTATACGTTTGGATCGATAAAGCGTGTATCTCGCCTCCGACTCTTTGTCCCAACGTGGAATAGACAAGTCTATGCTGCTTTAAAACCGGTAGTCCTTCGAAGGTGTCTGACACCACTTTTACTACAAAATGGTTTCCGTCGCCTTCAACTGTTACCTCAGATTCCGGCAGACCAACTTCGATAAGGTTTTTAATTTCTTCAGTGTTCATTTTTTTGTCGCAATTTTATGAGTTCCCAAACTTTTTATTCTTCTCTTTGAGAGAATTGATTAATTGGTCAAGACCTTCTGTTTCTATTATCGATTTAAACGAACCTCTATAGGTCTTTATGAGACTAACACCACTAACGGAAACATCAAAGGCCAACCATTTGTCTTTAGTGTTATGAAGCCTGTAGATTACGGTGACAGGCTCTCCTTGCGTAATAACCACTTGTACTATTTTTGCAGTCTTCTCTTTAATAACGTTCCTATCGGTTGGGTACTCTATGGTTTGATCAGAAAACTCCAAAAGCGCAGAGGCATATGTTCTAACCAATAATTTACGAAACTGATCAATAAATTCACCTTTTTGCTTCACATCAGCTTGATCCCAGTAACTACCTAACACAAATCTTGACATGACAGCAAAATCAAAGTTAGGGAAAACTAAATCAGAAACTAGATCATACATTTCACCAGGATTATTCTTTAGTTGATCTTTGTCGGATTCTACTCGGTTTAGAACCTCGTCAGTTATTGATTTTATAATATCCACTGGCACTACGGCTTCAGCAAGAGCAAAAGGTGTATTTAAAATGAACGAGAGAAGTAAAATTGTCTTAAAAAGTCTTTTCATAGAAATATACCACTTATAATTGCTAAGCTTAGTTAACGATCATGGCATTAACTGAGCCTTTACTCAACATGTAATTTTAATTTTTTAGCAGCCTCATGAGACAAATTAAGAGCAGATTTTACAGACTCCCCTGTAGCAAGAACAACTGCTAGCCTTCTTTTTTTGGCCACATTAGGCTTTCCAAAAATCCGCAGTCCAACGTTTTCTAATGACAACAGCTGTGAAACCCCTTCGTAGGTTATACGGTTGCCATCGCCGTAACCTAATATCGGATTAGAAGCTCCTATCAAATCGTCACTACCTTGAAAATATAATTTCAAATCAACTCCTAAAATCGCTTTCACATGTAGCTCAAACTGGGAGTATCTCTGACTAATCAAGGTAACCAAACCCGTGTCATGAGGCCTCGGTGATACCTCACTGAACCAGACCTGATCGCCTTTTACAAATAATTCTACTCCGAAGATCCCCCACCCACCTAGTTCTTGAGTAATTAGACCCGCGATCCTACATGCTTCATTATAAGAATCTTTTGACATAACTTGCGGTTGCCACGACCCACGATAATCACCATTCTCTTGTACGTGTCCAATAGGACGACAGAAATCCACCCCGCCGGAATGTCTTACTGTAAGCAAAGTGATTTCATAGTCAAAATCAATAAGACTTTCAACAATTACCTCGTTTCGCATACCCCTTCCTTCTGCGATAGATTTCGACCATACTTCCTCTAAATTTTTTTTATCTTTAACGAAAACTTGTCCTTTACCCGACGAACTCATGATAGGTTTAACGATGCAAGGTGTTCCTATTTCATCAATAGAACTAATACATTCTTCCATCGAACTAGCAAAACGATAATTAGAAGTTCTTACTCCGAGCTCTTCAGCAGCTAATCTTCTAATCCCTTTTCTATCCATTGTGTATGAAACCGCTTTTGCACTTGGACAAATGTTAAATCCTTCAGACTCCAACTGAACAAGAGCATCAGTCGCAATGGCTTCAATCTCTGGCAAGATGTAAGAGGGATTCTCCATTCTAATTAATTTCTCTAACTGTTGGTAATCCAACATATTGATCACATGAGACCGCTGAGCTACATGCATCGCTGGTGCGTTTTTATACCTATCCACAGCAATAACTTCTAAGCCCAATCTGACGGCTTCAATTGCAACTTCCTTTCCAAGCTCCCCAGCACCAAGGAGCATTAACTTAGTTGAATTCGACGCAAATGGGGTTCCTATTATCATTAATTACCACTCCTTGCTTATGAAAGCTCAATTAATATTTTTTTTATTTTATTTAAAACAACATGATTTTCAGAAAAACAATAATTCGAAATCTCACGTCGGCCTAAAGTAGACTTTCTCAAATTATCAAATTCTTCTGGAAGCAACTTGGATAAATTTTGTATCGATTTTTTTTTGAATTGTTTACTAACGCTGATTAAAGGCATGATGTTATCTATGTCTTTTTTTAAATCTAAATAGTCAGGTATTTTCTCAGGTTTTTCAAAAAGTTTTTTTGGATCAGAAATCAATTCACTACTGCGAAGCCCAAAATAATCATAAATCGCCGGAATTACTTTTTGTACAGCTCTGATTTTTGATTCTACCGTTGCACCTGCAATGTGAGGGGTTGGCAACCAAATCTTCCTGGCAAGTAGAGCATCAATTTTCGGTTCATCAATCCAACAATCTAAAGCTACTTTGATACCAGGTTTCTTTTCTAGCAACGTAAAAAGGTCGCTTTCTTTTATAATGTTACCCCTTGAAGAATTAATTATTAATGCTTCATCTTTTATGTCCTTAAGAAGCTGGTAATCTAGAAGATTCCTAGTGGGATACTCAGTTTTATCAACCAAAGGAACATGAACAGTAAGGCAGTCGCACTCTGCTACAAGTTTCCCTAGAGAGAAATGTTCTCTTTTAAGTCCATGGTATTTCTTTTTAGGAGGATCATTAACCAAAACCTGTAACCCTAATTTTTCGAGCAACTGAGTTAATCTTGAACCGATTTCACCATAGCCTACTACTCCAATTTTAAGATTTTTAAAAGGCTTACCAATATCTTGACTATATAGCAAGATAGTAAAAATAATATATTCTACTACTGCTATAGCATTTGAACCCGGCGCGTTAATAAGCTCAATGTTTGAACTTTCTAAGTATTCTCTGTCGATGTGGTCTAAACCAGAAGTCGTGGAGCAAACTAATTTGATTCTACTTCCATCCAAAAGTTTCCGGCAAACTGGAGTGACAGATCTTACAACTAGCACCTCTGACTCCTTTAGCATACGACCACCTAAAAAACGGCCCTTAAAAGGCACGATGGTTAATGACTTTTCTAACCTCGGAAAAAATTTTACTAATTCCTCATCGATTAAGATATTGCGGTTGACAAGACGTGACTTGGCCGGTGTCACTAAAGCATCTCGCTCATTAGACGTCTTCGGTGTTTTGTTCATCCGATAGAAAGTCATCTCTAGACAATTCTAAGAACATTAAAGTTGAGCCAGCAACATAGATTGACGAATAAGTGCCAACAATCACACCGAACCCTAATGCGATGGAAAAGTTTTTTATCATGTCTCCGCCCAAAAGGAACAACGCGAACACAACCACCAAGGTAGTTCCCGATGTTACTAATGTTCGCGACAATGTTTGGTTAATAGATAGATTTATTATTACCTCGGAAGAAACCTCACTACGGGATGTTTTAAAATTTTCTCTGACCCTATCAAAAACAACTATAGTATCGTTTAATGAGTAACCAATTACAGCCAAGAAAGCCGCCAGCACTGTGAGATCAAACTCGAGTCGCAGCATTGAAAAAATCCCAAGTGAAACAACTATATCATGCACAACCGCTAACACTGCGCCAAACGCAAATTTACTGGTAAACCTAACCATCACATAAATTAAGATGCCACCCAAAGCGTAAATTAAGGCCAAAATTCCGTCCTCAGTAAGTTCAGAACTGATCTGTGGTCCGACCATATCTATAAACACCACTTTACCGTCTGTCATAATTTCTTCGATGTCAGTTTTTATATCGTCTTTGGATTCTTCTAAAAAATCTGGTGCTACTTTTAACAACACCTCTTTTCCTATTCCGATTGTCTGCAGTTTTGCTGATTCAAATCTTGTTCCGACCAGCATTGTCCTAACAGATTCCGCTTCAACAGAATTAGGGAACTCAATACTTACTGAAGCACCTCCGCTGAAATCAGTGCCTAATTGAAGGCCTTGAGTTACTAAAGAACCTATCGATAGAAACACGAAAATCGCAGATATGGAAATCCAAAGATTTCTTTTGGATAAAAAATTATAATTAAATTTTTTTCTCATTCAAACACTCATATCTTTAAGTCAAGCTTAGCTTTTTTACCATATAAGAGATTGACAATCGCTCTTGTCCCTACGATGGCAGTAAACATAGAAGTTACAATTCCGATTGACAATGTAATAGCAAAGCCTTTAACTGGGCCCGTACCAAAACTAAATAACACCAATGCTGCAATCAAAGTTGTTATGTTTGCATCGGCAATGGTTGAAAATGCTTTTTTGTAGCCAGAGGCTATGCTCATTTGAGGAGTATTCCCGTTGGCTATTTCTTCCCTAATTCTTTGAAAAATCAGAACATTAGCATCTACTGCCATCCCTACTGTCAAAACTATTCCAGCGATTCCCGGTAAAGTTAGAGTAGCTTGAAGCGCTGACAGAACAGCAATAATTAAGACAAGATTTACCAAAAGCGCCAGATTTGCAAATAACCCAAATTTTCCATAATAAAATAACATAAAAAACATCACACAAACTAACCCTATAATCACGGAACGATAGCCGCTTCTAATGTTAGTCTCACCCAGAGTGGGCCCGACAGTACGCTCTTGAATTATCTCCATCGGCGCAGCCAGAGAGCCGGCACGAAGAAGAAGTGCTAGAGTTCTTGCATTTTCAGTGTTTGCCAAACCAGTTATCTGAAATCTTTTTGAAAGTTGATCACGTATCGTGGCTATGTTAATGACCTCTTCGAATCTTTTACCCTTTCTTTGCTCGATGAAAACAACCGCCATTGGTCTGCCGATTCTTTCTCTTGTAACTTTGCTAAAAATTCGAGAGCCTTTACCGTCCAATGTTATAAAGACGGCTGGTGAACCACTTTGCTGATCAAATCCGGAGGAAGCATCAATCACATACTCACCTGTTAGCAACACTTTCTTTTCTAGAAGAACAGGTGAGCCGTCAATTTTCTTGAATAATTGAGAGCCGACTGGCAACCTTCCAGAAGTGGCGTCTCTTATATCGCCATCCATAAATACCATCCTAAACTCGAGAGAAGCGGTAGCTCCTATTATTTTTTTTGCTTGGGCGGTATCTTCAATCCCAGGAAGCTGTACAACAACCCTGCTTTGTCCTTGCCTTTGAATAACTGGCTCTGATACTCCGAATTCATTTACCCTGTTTCTCAAGGTTGTAAGATTTTGTTGCAACGCATTCTCAAGCGACTCAACAAGATAATTTTCTTTAACGGCAATAGCGATTTCCTTATCAGACTCCGAGAATATATCAATAGTTTCAATTTTTGAGTTTAAAGCTTCTTTGCTTTTTGCAAGTAATTTGGCAGAACCAAAACTAATCTTAATTCTGTCACGGTCTATTGTAGCCGATTGGTATCTGATTTTTTGTTCTCGAAGAGTAGTTTTAACTTCTTCAAATGTCTGATTTAGTTTTTGGACTTTAACCGCCTGCGTATCAACCTGCATTAAAAAATGCACGCCTCCTCGCAAATCTAAGCCCATGAACATAGGGCTCGCTCCAAGTAATTCTAACCACTTAGGACTGGTTGGTGATAGGCCATATGCAAGAACCGCTTCAGTAGAATCAACTACTGAATTCAAACTCTGCATAACGGTACTTCGGCTTTGATGATCGTCGAACTTAATAATAAGACCTGTATCGGACTTTTCAATTGTTTTTGGCTTTACTCCAATTTTATCAATTCGCTCATTGATTTTATTTTCAATTAAATCAACATTTTCAGCACGATTTTGAAACGAAACGAATATTGAATAATCCTGAGGAAAAAGATTGGGTGATGCATATATTAAGCCCAACAGGATGATACTCACTATAAAAACATATCTCCATAGTGGATATTGATTCATTCTATTTCCTCAAAATAAAAATGGTTAGTATTGTATTTTTAGAATGCATTCTGATTGGATTATTTTTTATAAGTCCCTTTGGGAACAACCTGCGCTATAGCCTGTCGCTGGACTTTTACTGCCACCTCTTTTGTAATCTCAATTTTTAAAAAGCTTTCATCCAGCTCTTTGATTTTGCCCAACAACCCTCCGTTAGTTACAACCTCGTCTTCAACCTCTAGAGCTTTGATCATTCTGGTGTGCTCCTTTTGACGTTTCATTTGCGGCCTAATCAGAAAAATATAAAAGACGACAAATAATAAAATCAGAGGGATAAATTGGCCAATACCTGGGGATTGCGATTCTGCAGCCGTCTGTGCGAACGCATTAGCTATTATAAAATCCATAGAATTTCCTAAATCCTTGTTTTAATATCAGTTGAGATAGTTTAACACAGTCTAAAAATTATCAGTTATATTTAGATAAAATATCCCGTTTATAGTCATCCCATTGGTTTTTTAAAATTGCCTCACGGGTTCCTTTCATAAGTTGGATAAAATAATGAACATTATGGATGGTATTTAATCTAGATCCCAATATTTCATTGTTTTTATCAAGATGATGCAAGTAAGAGATCGAAAAATTTTGACAGGTATAACATGAGCAATTGGGATCAGCCGGAGAAAGCATTTTCTTGAATTTTGAATTCCTGAGCTTAACAATTCCTTCACTTGTAAAAAGATAGCCGTTACGGGCATTTCTTGTGGGTAACACGCAGTCAAACATATCCACTCCACTATCAACAGCATTGATTAAATCCGATGGAGTCCCAACACCCATTAAATATCTAGGTTTATCCATTGGCAATAACTTTGCTGTATGTCTAGTGATTTCATAAAGAACGCTTTGAGGCTCGCCAACAGACAAACCGCCAATCGCGTACCCATCAAACCCCATTTCAACAATCGAAGCAGCTGATTTTTCTCTCAAATCTTCAAACATACCCCCTTGGACAATACCAAACAGAGCACCCTTCGAACTGGTGTGTGCCTGTTTTGACCTTTCCGCCCAACCTATCGAAAGTTCCATAGATTTTTCGACCTTTTCATAATTAGAACAAAAAGGAGGGCAATCGTCGAAAATCATTTTGATGTCAGACCCAAGTTTTGTTTGTATTTCAATCGACTTTTCGGGCGACAAAAACAATGAGGAGCCGTCGACTGGAGAACGAAACGCAACACCTTTTTCAGAGATCTTTGCAAATTTACTTAAACTATAAACTTGGAAACCACCAGAATCTGTTAAAATTGGTAAATTCCATCCCATAAAATTATGCAGGCCACCATGATTTTCAATTACTTGTAATCCTGGCCGAAGCATCAGATGGTAGGCATTGCCTAAAAGAATCTGCACCTCTAGAGTTTTTAATTCAGCTGGACATAAACCTTTGACAGTTCCATAAGTCCCTACTGGCATAAAAACAGGTGTTTTTATGTTCCCTCTTTCAGTCGTTAACAAACCAGCCCTAGCGGAGCCACTAGAACGAACTACACTAAATTCCATTTCGAATTAAACTCGTTCGCCGCGTTTTCTTTCTATGTACATTGCGTCACCGTAACTAAAAAATTTAAAGTCTTGATTCAGGGCAAAAGCATACGCTTGCTTCATTCGCTCAATACCTCCAAAAGCACATGCAAGGACAAAAAGAGAGGATTTTGGCAAATGGAAATTTGTTACTAGTGTATCGACTACACAAAAATCAAACCCCGGTTTTATATAAATATCTGTTTCTCCCTTGAAAGGTAATAGCTTAGGATTATATAAATACAATGATTCAAGAGCTCTCAATACCGTAGTTCCTATTGCTACTACTCGACCACCCGTTTGGCGAGCATCTCTAACAAGCTTACAGGTCTTTTCTGAAATGTCGAAATATTCAGAATGCATGTGATGATCTTCAATATTATTCGTTTTTATTGGTTGATAAGTACCGGACGCTACGTGTAGTGTCAGAAACCCAATTTTAACCCGATTTTTTTTACATTCCTCAAAAAACCTTTCTGTGATGTGTAAGCCTGCTGTTGGAGCCGCCACAGCTCCCAACTTAGTTCCATAGATCGTTTGATAAAATTCCTCATCTCTTTTTTTTGGTTTCCTTTTAATATATGGAGGCAAGGGTACCTGCCCGAATTGTAAAAGAATTTCTAATATAGAACCCGATAATGCTTCAATAAGATAGAAACCCCCTTCTTCCGAAACTACTTCTACTTTTTCTTCTTCATCTACTATCAGACTTTTCCCGATTAAATTTTTGATGTTTCCACCTAACCGCACACGGGCTCTTGTTGGATTAATAATTCTTTCTAAGAATATCTCCACTCTACCACCTGATTTCTTTTTGGTCATGAGGCGAGCTGGTATTACTTTGGTATCATTTAGAATAACTACATCGTTGGGTCTCAAATACTTCATAATCCGAAGAAATTTTGACACATAGAAAGGTTCATTTTTAGAAATTACCAGAAGTTTGGACGAAGCTCGGTCAGTTTTTGGAAACTGCGCAATTTGTTCTGTTGGCAATTCAAAATCAAATTTTGTTAAATCCATAGATAAATACTTTTGATAGTAAGACGAAATTATTAGTATATAATAAAAATAAATATGCCGGGATGGCGAAATTGGTAGACGCGCCAGATTCAAAATCTGGTATAGGTAACTATGTGTGGGTTCGAGTCCCTCTCCCGGCACAAATCAAAGGGCTAAAAGCTATTAAATGAAAATTAAATTTACATAAAATTCAATGGAAAAAAAAATAACACTTACAGGCATAACTACAACGGGCACTCCTCATCTAGGGAACTATGTTGGTGCTATTCGACCTGCGGTCATAAGTAGTCACTCTGCTAATCAAAAATCATTTTTTTTCCTCGCCGACTATCATGCACTTATTAAAAATAAAGATAAAAATCTTATTTATAAATCAACAACAGAGATAGCCGCTAGTTGGTTAGCCTTGGGACTAAACACGGATAATGCCATTTTTTATAGGCAATCTGACATCCCAGAAATAGCAGAATTAACATGGATATTAAATTGTGTTACCTCCAAAGGCCTAATGAATAGGTCTCACGCATATAAGAGTACTGTACAAACTAATATTGAGGGAAATGAAGATGCCGACTTTGGTGTAACGATGGGATTGTTCAGCTACCCTGTATTAATGGCAGCAGACATACTTCTATTTAAGGCCAATACTGTACCTGTTGGGAGAGATCAAATCCAACATGTAGAAATGGCTCGAGATATTGCCCAACGCTTCAATCACCTCTATGGTCAAGTTTTCCAACTTCCTGAGGTAAAAATCAATCAAAATGTAGACACCTTAGTTGGATTGGATGGACGGAAAATGAGTAAGAGTTATAACAATATAATCCCAATATTTGCATCCGAAAAACAACTTAAAAAAAATATAAATAAAATCAAAACTAATCTTCTCGAACCCGGACAACCAAAAGATCCAGACGATTCACTCGTTTTTCAATTTTGGAAGGCTTTTGCTCATCAACCAAAAATCGACGAAATGCGTGATAAATTCCAAAATGGCATATCTTGGGGAGAAGCTAAAAAAGAACTCTTCGTTCTGATAAATAATGAACTGGCAGAACCCAGAGATAGATATAATGAGTTGATGTCAGATCCTGAAAAAATTGAATCGTACTTGATCGAGGGGGCGAGCAAAGCAAGAGAGATATCTCTACCGTTTATTAAAGAAATTCGAGAGGCAGTAGGTATTAACACTTTACAGAAGATTAAGTCTTAAACTAAAATTATAGAAAGGGGAGATTAAAATGGATTTTGGAATCACTTTTCCATCTTATATTAGAGCTTATCACGATGCTAAAATGGCAGAAGATTGTGGATTTACCCATGCATGGTTTTATGACTCTCAAATGTGCTACAGCGATGTTTATGCCTCTATGGCACTGGCGGCTCTTCATACTCGTCATATTAAAATCGGCCCACTAGTTGCAATTTTAGGAAACAGAATTGCACCAGTAACTGCCCACTCTATCGCAACAATAAATGAATTGGCTCCTGGTCGTACAATTCTGGGAGTTGGGACCGGATTTACGGGAAGAAACGTTATGGGAATGCCACCTATTACACTTAAGACAATGAAAGAACACATCAAGGTAATTCGTGATCTATTGGTTGGAAAAGAAGCGACTTATAGAGAAGGGAAGATTGAACGCTCGATTAAATTTTTAAATCCGGAAAGCGGTTACATTAACGTGTCTGATGAAATTCCAATTCATATGGCATCTAATGGGCCGAAAGCACTCGAATTTACGGGCCAAATGGGTGATGGCTGGGTCACAATTGGACTTGATCCTGAGCATATATCATCCGGAGTAAAAATAATTCAACAAGCCGCAAAAAGTGCAGGGCGAGAATTATCAAAAATCTATACAACTAACCTCACATCAGGCTGCATATTGAGACCGGGTGAAAATATGATGTCGCCTCGAGTAATAAAACAAATCGGACCCTTTGCAATCCTTTTATTACACACAGCATGGAGTCCTGAAAATATGGGAGCAGGTCCTTTCGCGCCCGCTCGATTCAAAAAACAGGCAGAAGAATATTTTAAAAACCATATAATGAAAATGAAAACACCTCTTGAAAAACGCTTCCAAGAAATGCACATGGGACATCTAACCTTTTTACAAAAAGGCGAAGAGAAATACCTTACTCCTGATTTAATAAAAGCGGCAACCCTTACTGGAGAGCCAGGAGAGGTGCGGGACAGAATAAGACAACTTGAAGATGCAGGTGTAACAAATATAGCCCTAAATGTCTGTGGAACAGACGGCAGAGAATTAATTAGAGAATTCAGTAACGAAGTAATTAGTAAACTATAATCATAAAGCGAAAGAAATAAAGATAAGTGATTTTTTTTTAAATTTTCCAAAGCCACCCTCCCATCTATATTAATTTTTGCTGAAGTGAGGAATCACCTCTTTGGCAAAAAGACGCATGCAAGCTTCAGCTTTTTTTGGTTCCATACCCGCTAACTGCATCCACATCACTAGATGCGTTACCCTACTCGATTTTTGATATCTCTCGATTTCCGCAATAGCATCCTCAGGAGTTCCAATTACTAAAGGGGCCTCAAAGAAAGTTAGGTCTTTGTTATGTCTTAACTCTTCGGGGGATGGCATTGATGAAACAGACATTGTCTCTTGAAACCATTGGACATCTGCCGCTTCTTTCAGCCATTTATCATAAGCCTCCATCATGTAATGTGCATGATATTGCGCCTCATCCCAAGCTTGATCACGTGTTGGGGCGACGTAAAATAATCGAAGTTGGCCGACATTGAAATCCTCCGATTTTTTTCCCTGCTCAGCCAATGCATCATCAAAATA
The DNA here is from genome assembly GCA_002170535.1 of Methylococcaceae bacterium TMED69. GTDB lineage: Bacteria > Pseudomonadota > Gammaproteobacteria > TMED69. The sequence goes on along the minus strand of NHDW01000004.1, from coordinate 264,564 downwards.
TTGCTGGAGATTTTCTCCGCCAGTACCTGCAACGTGACAATTGAATCTAGCTGCCCTGTTAGCTGCAACTTTACTCATTGCTGCAGTCCACATTGGCGGATGAGGCTGTTGAACAGGCTTAGGAGAGAGGTTAACATTTTCGACCGTGAAATGTTCTCCATGGAATGAATAGTTATTATTATTCCAAGCCCCATGAATTATTTCCAGTGCCTCATCCATTCGTTTTGCCCTGTCGTCTCGAGATATACCAAACCCTTTATATTCGGGAACCCGATATCCTAAGCCGACCCCAAGATCAAATCTGCCGTTGCACAGAATATCCACTGTTGTTGCATCTTCCACGACTTGAATTGGATGTTTTCCAAGGGGCAAAAGTAGAACAAAAGTACCGATCCTAATTGTTTTAGTTCTTTGACCTAAGGCTCCCGCTATAGGAAAAAGCGAGGGAGACCAGCCATCATCGCAAAAATGATGCTCTGATAGCCAAATTTCGTCATACCCTAAATCTTCCGCAATTTCTGCAAGACGCATTTGCGATTCATAAAATTCACCCCAAGGCATACCCCATTCTGGTGGATTTCTGAATGGAAAAAACAAGCCAAAATTTAAACTCATAACAACCTACTCCAACTTTTCTCTACACAATAACTGTTTTTTTAAACCCTGTAAAAAAAATACAGGTTATGCCCTAAAGCTTAAAAATTAAATAAATGCTTTTCACGTTATCCGTGGTTGAAATTTAAGTTATTAGAGATTTGACAGTACTTGATTTGCTTCTGACCAGTTAGCCAATAAAGACTCACACGCAGAAATCTGTCCTTTAGCCCTGACCAAGTTGTGAGATGATGCGCTATTAAAATTATTTGAATCCCAACCAAAATATTCCTCCTCTATAGCATCCACCAAAAATCTCAAAGCTAATTCTAGAAAGATATGAGCGGTTGCAGAAAGAGAGTGAATGATTTCTTCAACGGGAAAAGATGTCTCGACTGTTTCCGCATATGAACATATAGAGGCCTCAAATATCTGCAGATCAAAGGTTCCTGCTAGTTGATCCTCTGACGAAGGGTTGCACCATGATCGAAATGCATCCGCCAATTCCCACGATAATTCCGCCCAACCCACGGTATCAAAATCGACCATGCATTTGACAACTGAACCACGCTCTGCGAATAAAAAATTTGAGACCTTAGGATCTCCGTGGAGAATACGCTCAGGAAAAAGCTGCAAAGAAGGTAGGTATTTTTGATTTTTCTGGACCGCACTCGCGCACATCCTTACCGCTTTTATGCTATCGTGATCGGGAAATTTGTTGAAAGCAGCTTGCAGTTTTTTTAATTGAGTTTCAGCTCCACGCTCTCTTCTAAGTTTCTTTTCTATACCTTTACAGTCTTGAATATATAGATGAAACTGCCCTAAACATCTTGCGAGCTGAACGGACTCCTCAACTGAGTTTACGGTTTTTTTTGAGAACCCGTTAATAAATTCTAACAGACGCCAATTTCCTGAGGATCCCTTAAAAACCAACTCTCTATTGGTGGTTGGGATTATTTGTGGCGCATCGACTCCCTTTGAAATTAGGTGTTTAGAAACTATATTTATCTTGTCAGTTACCGTACTTTCAAATTGATCGCTTATCTTTTGCAAAACAAATCTAGGTTTTCCGGAGACTTTAACTAAGAAAGACTTGTTTACTAAACCTCCATCTAAAGACGCTATTATACAGTCACCAATATTGTATTGATCGTTTAAAACTGATTGGCACTGCTTTAAAATTTTGTCCATAGGCTAAAATATCTTCAGGACAGCTCCAGTTGCGAAGGGCTAGATTTTATCAAAAGAAAACTTGTTTTTTCTCAACTCTTCAATATGTGCCTTATTGGAAATAATCGAAATATTCGGTTTTTGACCGACTAAATTTTCTGCAACCCTTTTTAACCTATTGAAGTCGGTATGTAAGACATTTTCTCTAAATTCTTTTAAGCTATCATCGGTTTTACAGTTGAGTATACAGTTAAACGACCTCGAAGCTTCTGCAACTGGTCTTCTCGAACCATCCAAGTTTCTTATAACACCTAGAATAGATTCTTCCAAACGCTTAGAATTACATTTTGAACCTAAAAAATGTTTAATAGATTCCCGAAAATCTTGTATTGTTCCAGACAGCCTTGGATCTCTATAAGAAAAAAACTTAAATGATTCTCCAGAAGGAGAATAGCTTGCACCTGAGCCATAAGCTCCTCCCTTCTCTCTTATTTTTGAGTGCAAATACTCATCTTGGAGATATTTACCTAAAACAGAGTAAACAGCAGCATCAGGGTCACTTTCCAGAACTGCTTTATAACTGGCAGCACAAAAGTTCACGTTTGACTCAATAACCCAGCTCATGGGCTCTTCAAAGCTTTTCTCATTAATCAAAATTTCGCTAGAAATAGAGGGTAAAGACCGGTAGAAAGACTTGATAGTAGTAACCGAATTTCTTAAATTTTGCCTATCAGTTGCCGACATGATTAGTGGTTCTGATTGCAGAACTTTATTTTTGATAGACCTAAAAATTTCAAATACGGCGTCACACTCCATTTTTTTCTGATCATCGTAAACAATTTTTTTTAGGTCATTAATAAAGCTGCAACCTGACCACATCTCTTCAAGACCACTTGATTGATTAAGATGTCTAGCACTTGAAAGCATCGCAAGATAGTGACCTCTTTGCACCACAGAGTGTTCATATTCATTGCTGGCCTGCATGAGCAAGTCAACCAGTCTTTCGTTTTCATCAAAGCGTGCCGTCTGAATTAGAGTTGCTGCAACCGTCACGATTTCATCAATTTTCCTATTAAGACCTTTTGCGCTAACCGTTATGAATCCACTTATATTACTCCCCTCATCTGCCCTTGATGAAAAATGACAATTTACTTCAAACTCGCCAACAGCCGCTCGTTTCTGCTGAACCAACCTATAACCATCTGTCTCGGAACCCAACTGAGTAATAAATTCACACCAAATTGGTAATAGTTTTAACTCTTGGTCATTTAGATTGCTGATCGGAAAAGCCAACTTAATTCTAAAAATATTATTACTTAACACATCAAAAGCTTTTATGTTTTCTTCGCTTAAATCAGAGGGCTCCATTAGAAGCGCTCCCGCAGGAACATCTTTGAGGGTGAGTCTTGGAAGGATATTGTCATTACATTTTGTGTTCTGTCTTTTTTCTAAAAGATTCGACTCAGATTTAATCTTGTCTTTTTCCAGCTTTGAAAAACTCGAGGTAACTGATTGTAGTTTTTCTTTGATCAACCGCTCCGGATTCACATCCATACTGGCCCGCATCGTAATTCTAGTCCAGTGCTTGTTATTGAGAAAGATTTTTTTTATCAAATTCGGGAAAAAAATTTCATCACTTAAACGTGATCTTAGGCTCCCAATGATATTTTCCAACCGGAATAAATTTAAAGGATCGTCTCGATAGATTGTACTTGGCAAAATTCGCCCAAACAACTGGAGTCCAAGGGGATAATTTCCAGCCCCTAAGTCGGATTGATCTAACTCCAAGCGGTCAAGGGTTGCTGTCAAAGTCTCACGGCTAGGGGGATTTTCTATTAACGACCGCAGTATCTCGAAGATCCTATTTTCGTATGTATCAATTTTTTTTTCATTAGCTGAAACACCCTCTAGGCCGCAAGCAAAGATTAATTGTCTTGAGGAATCATCAACGCCGTTTAATTCTGAAGGGGATTTTGATTCCTTAATCGATTCAAGATAAGCCTGCAATGGACTTCCGCTGTGTCCTATTAAAATATCTGTGACTAAATTCATTTCTACAACGTCTATCGGATCCGTCACAGAACCATATACCCATGCCCATAGAACAAAGTCGGATGAACCATCGAGGCTAGACTGGTAATAAAAATGATCGATTTGAGAAGGCTCATCGAAAGAAGCTTGAAATTTGATTTTTGCAACTTCCTTCGCTGAATTAAATTCGTCAAGAACTAAATTTTCAAATTTTTCTTGATGTTTCTCATATGGCAAATCACCGTAAGTCAAGAAAACCGCATTAGCGGGAGAATAATGTTTTTGATGAAATGATTTAAGTTGTGCGTAAGTAAGATTAGGAATCTCAATAGGATCACCGCCACTATTGAACCGGTAGTTGGTATCTGGAAACAAAGAAGAGTGGAGATACTGCCAAAGCTGAGAGTTAGGAGAGCTCATTGCTCCTTTCATCTCATTAAATACTACCCCTTGATATAGTATTTGAGGAACTGCGCCAGAATCTTTTAATTCATATCTCCAACCTTCTTGCAGGAAATCAAGTTCGTCTAATAATGGGAAAAAAGTCGCGTCCAAGTAAACTTCTAATAAATTATAAAAATCTTTTTTATTTTTCGTGGCAAATGGATAAGCAGTCATATCAGGAGCAGTGAAAGCATTCATGTATGTATTAAGTGATCTCCTGAGCATCATAAAAAAGGGATCTCTTACGGGGTATCTCTTACTGCCACAAAGAGCTGTGTGCTCTAAAATGTGGGCGACACCTGTGGAATCGTCAGGAATAGTTGGGAATCCTACCATAAATGCATTGTTATCATCTTCAGCTTCTAAATGAAAGTGTCTAGCCGTGGTTGGAGCGTGTGAGAATTCTCGCACTACTATCCCAAGGTTCTGTAATTCAGTGTTATTTTCTTCAGTAAAACCGCTCAATACATTCTCCAAACTAATAAACTTTAATAAAAAGGAATTTACTACAGATTTGATGTTAACCAAAATTGAACGCTCATTCTATCAAAGTTGATCAATAAATTTTTTCAAATTATTAATCAAGGCGTGCAAACCGAAGAAAAAGCGAGACTTTTAAGCTCATACTAAAAAAAATAAAATATTAAATTAATGAGCTTTCTGGGAAAAGAAACGTTTAATATGCGAAATTAAACTAGTAAAATAATAATTAATTTAATATTCAGGCGCGAAAACATGTCAGAAAAATTCACTGGAAGTAAAAAATATGTAGCCACCGAAGATTTAATGATTGCCGTCAACGCGGCTGTAACATTAGAGAAACCACTTCTCATAAAAGGCGAACCCGGCACTGGGAAGACTATGCTAGCTGAAGAAATGGCAAGAGCACTTGGGAAACCTTTAATTGAGTGGCACATTAAATCTACCACAAAAGCGGCTCAAGGACTCTACGAATATGATGCTGTGGCTAGATTAAGGGACTCTCAGTTAGGTGATGAGAAAGTCAATGACATATCAAATTATATTGTTAAAGGGAAGCTTTGGGAAACGTTCCTTTCAGAAGAACAGCCCATTTTACTGATTGATGAAATCGATAAGGCTGATGTCGAATTTCCCAATGATTTACTCAGAGAATTAGACAGAATGGAATTTTTCGTTTATGAAACAAAAAAACTGATAAAAGCAAATAATAAACCAATTATTATAATAACAAGTAATAATGAAAAAGAGCTTCCTGATGCTTTTCTACGTAGGTGCTTTTTTCACTACATTGCATTTCCAGATAAAGAGACAATGATTGAGATCATTAACGTCCATTTCCCAAAAATAAAGAAAAAATTAATAAATGAAGCGCTTGAATGTTTTTTTGAGCTTCGTGAAATTCCTGGATTGAAAAAGAAACCGACCACATCAGAATTACTTGATTGGATAAAGTTACTTGTTGCCGAAGATATTCCGCCTGAGGCGCTTAGAGAAAAAGATACACAGAAAGCAATTCCTAAATTATACGGTGCACTTTTAAAAAATGAGCAGGATATGCATCTATTTGAGAGGCTAGTTTTTTTATCTAGGAGGAATAGTGCTAACTAAATTTTTCGATGACCTACGGCATGCGGATATCCCCGTATCTATAACTGAGTACCTCATGCTTTTGAGGGCGCTAGAGAAAAATATTATAACTATTGATCTTGACAACTTTTACTATCTAGCGAGGAGCTGCTTGATCAAAGATGAAAAACACTTTGATCGTTTCGATCTCGTATTTTCTAATTATATAGAAGGGAACGAGTTAACAATTGAAAAAATATTAGAATCAATACCATTAGAATGGCTGGAGAATCCCGACGTCCTCCAGCTCAGTGAAGAAGAGAAGAAATTAATCGAATCATTAGGTGGACTTGAAAAACTTCTAGAAGAATTTAGAAAAAGACTTGAAGAACAAACAAAAAAACACAAAGGTGGTAATAAATGGATTGGTACTGCCGGACGTTCCCCTTTTGGTAGTAAGGGTTTCAATCCAGAAGGCGTAAAAATCGGCGATCATCAAAATGGTCAGAAAACAGCTGTGAAGGTGTGGGATAGAAGGGTCTATAAAAACCTCGACGAAAATATCGAGCTCGGAACCAGAAATATAAAAGTTGCACTTCGACAATTGAGGAGATTAGCGCGTCACGGAATAAAAGACCAACTAGACTTAGACAATACGATCAGTTCAACAGCAAAAAATGGGGGGTTTCTTGATCTCAAACTTGAAGCCGAGAAAACAAATTCTATCAAAATCTTACTATTCTTAGACGTAGGCGGCTCAATGGATCCATATATTCGTCTCACTGAACAATTATTTTCTGCAGCGAAAAGTGAATTTAAATACCTCGAATATTATTATTTCCACAATTTCATTTATGAATCTTTATGGAAGGATAATAGTATGCGTATGAATTCTAGGGTGCCAACTACCGAGATAATCAACACCTTTAATTCAAATTATAAAGTATTTTTCGTTGGTGATGCGACAATGAGCCCATACGAAATAGGATCAGTCGGTGGAAGCGTCGAACATTGGAATGAAGAAGCAGGGTTCACCTGGATTTCACGAATGCTAAAAAATTTTCCAAAGGCTGTTTGGCTCAATCCGCAACCAATACAATATTGGAACAGTATACAATCGATAACTATGGTAAAAGAGATTTTTTCTGAAAGAATGTTTCCTTTAACAACAGATGGTCTGGCGAATGCAGTAAACGTCTTACGTCGATAAAATAGATTCCAATCAACATGTTTAGAAAATGCCTCCCTTTTTTATTTCTTTTCTTAGGGATCCCCTGGTTTTGGGTAGAACGATTCGAAACGACTTTTTTCGGCCTGCCTTTGTGGGTTCTAAATGCCATCGCGATGTCTGTACTCGCTTCAATTACAATAGCAATTTTGCTTAGCGATAAAACTGATGAATAATCTTCCTTCATTGGGAGTAGGTGGCTCACTATTTATTATCTTTTATCTCGTTTCATTAATCGTCTTGGGTTTCATCGCAAAAAAATCTTTAAAAGAAGATACCCTGTCAGACTTTTATCTTGCCGGAAAGGGGTTTGGTTTTGGAGTATTATTTTTAACTTTATTCGCCACGCAGTACAGTGGCAATACTTTTTTTGGATTCACTGGCGCAACATATCGAAACGGGTTTAGTTGGATACTTTGTCTGCATTTTATGACTGCGGTAGTTGCAGCTTACTTAACATTTGCCCTCAAGCTTTATAAGCTATCTAATGACAAAAGGTTTTTGACCCCTTGCGACTTTATTCAGTATCGCTACAATAATCGATTGTTAACCCTACTAATTTGCCTAATCATGATAATTGTCTTGTGCAATTTCGTGATAGCCCAACTCATTGCAATGGGACGCGCCGTAGAAGGATTATCTCCAATAGAGGGATCAAATACTTTTGAGTTTGGCGTGCTAGGCCTCGCCTTGATAATGGTAATTTACGGATCTCTTGGCGGTATTAGAGCGGTAGCTTGGACAGACGTAATACAGGGAATAATATTATTTTTTGGGTTCTTTTTTTTATTACTTTTGATGTTTGATAATTTTGGTAGTTTAGAAAAAGCTACCAATATCTTAATAACTAGAGACCAAGAAACAGGGACTAACTATGCAAAAATCCCAGAAACAAAAACATTAATATCGTGGGGAAGTTATATCATTAGCGTCGGGTTCGGAGTATGTCTTTACCCACAGGCTATTCAAAGAATTTTCGCATCAAGGAGCGAGAGAGACCTTAGGAAAAGCTTGTCTGTAATGGCTTTCATGCCTTTACCGACAATGCTTATAGCGGTGTCAGCTGGCATTTTCGCTCTCGCTTACTTCCCAGGTTTGGAAGGACCTCAAACAGACAAAGCGTTCGGTTTGGTTCTCAAGGAGATATCAAGCAGATCAGGGCTAGGTTATATGATGGTTATTGTCACATTGTCAGCAGTTTTGGCAGCAATGATGTCAACGTCTGATTCTGCGCTATTGTCAATATCATCCATGGCGACAAAGGACATTATTCAACGTTTTTTCAGATCGCAAGCAACTCAATCAAACTTACTAAAGACTTCAAAAAAGATATCGTGGAGTGTGATTTTCATTCTTGTCTGTTTTTGTTTCCTACTCAAAGATAACACATCCTTAATCCAGCTTTTAGACAGAAAAATTGATCTCTTAGTACAACTCATACCAGCTTTTATAATTGGGCTTCATTGTAACAAATTAAATGGCCAGGCCGTACTGATGGGGCTGGTTTGTGGATTAGCAGTTTCCTTGGTTTTACCATTTGGTGGATTTAACTTTGTTGAAAATGGTAAGGTGTACGGAATTCACGCTGGATTAATTGGTCTTTTACCAAATACCACCGTAGCTTTATTGGGTTCCTATATTCTAGGAAACAAGAATGGAATAAAGGCTCTTTGAGATGACAGAAACTATTTCTTTGGAACCTGCGATTAAAAAAATAATTGCAGACACAGAAACTCCGCTTAGTATTTATCTAAAACTAGCTAATAAAAAAAATACATTCCTGTTAGAATCGGTCGAAGGCGGAGAAAAATGGGGTAGATATTCAGTAATCGGGCTTGCTTCTAAAAAAAGCGTTATTGTGCGTGGCAAAGAACTGAAAATTCTGGAAAATGATATTGTTGTGCAAACCATTCAAACAGATGATCCTCTTAAAATAATTGAAGATTATAAAAACAACTTTGCGGTTAAAAATACCGGGAATCTCCCTAGATTTTGCGGAGGCCTTGTTGGTTACTTTAGCTTTGACACAGTTAGATACACAGAGAAAAAGCTTGGTTTTATAAATCATAAAGATAATCTTGAAACTCCTGATATATTACTTTTATTCGTAGACAACTTCGTGGTTTTCGATAACCTTAAAAACGAATTAACCATAGTGAAATATTTCGAAAAAGGCGATCTCAGTGCAAAAGAAAATAGTGAAGATACGATAGCAGAAATATGCTTAACTTTGAGTCAAAATGCTAGCCCAACCCCCCCCTCTGTTGATGCCCAATTCGAAAAAAAGTTAGATATTAAATCTGAATTTAAAAAAGAAGACTTTTTGCTCGCCGTAGACCGAATAAAAGATTACATAAATGAAGGTGATGCGATGCAAGTAGTTTTATCGCAACGTTTTTGGACGGAATTTCACGAGAAGCCAATAAATCTTTACCGAGCGCTAAGATATTTAAATCCGTCTCCCTATCTCTTTTATTTTGATTTTGGTGAGTTCCATATTGTCGGCTCTTCTCCCGAGATTCTTGTTAGATATGAAGATAATTTGGTTACAACCAGGCCATTAGCTGGAACACGGCCTAGAGGACAAACACCAGAAGAAGACAATAGACTAGAAATTGAGCTTTTGAACGATCCAAAAGAGCTAGCCGAACATTTAATGTTAATAGATTTGGGAAGAAATGACATTGGAAAAATATGCGCAACTGGATCAGTCGAGGTAACCGAAAAAATGGTAATCGAACGCTTTTCCCACGTGATGCATATTTCGTCAAATGTAGAAGGTCTGCTTAGAAAAGATAAAAATGCATTTGATATCCTGCGAGCCACTCTTCCTGTAGGCACACTTTCTGGGGCGCCAAAAATTCGTGCAATAGAAATAATCGATGAGCTAGAACCATCAATAAGAGGAATCTATGGCGGCGCAGTGGGGTATATCTCATGGACAGGTGAAATGGATACAGCCATAGCAATCAGAACAGGAATAATTAAAAATAAAATTTTATATGTTCAAGCAGGTTGTGGAGTAGTCGCTGATTCCCAACCGGAATCTGAATGGGAGGAAACAATTAATAAAGGGAAAGCTGTATTTCAAGCAGCACAATTAGCTCAAAATAATTTGAAATTGAGTCTTCAGCGCGAATAATGAGCTTAACTTTTGAAGAAAAGATTAAATTACTTACAACCGGCAAGAATAGTCGTTTTATAAGTAAAGGACTCAAAGGGCTTGAGAAGGAAAGCCTGCGAATCACTCAATCAGGCTCTATATCAAGACTCCCACATCCGAGTAAATGGGGATCTGCCCTAACTAATCCTCATATAACAACCGATTATTCAGAAGCACTGCCTGAATTCATCACCCCACCCTTTGAAAACACGGATAAAACACTCGATTTTTTGAAAGATATCCATAATTTTGCGCTAAGCACGATTCCGCAAGATGAAGTTCTTTGGAACAACAGTATGCCTTGCCAGATAAATGACGACAAAGATATACCGATTGCAGAATATGGTAAATCAAACGCAGGGCGGATGCGGCACATTTATAGACTCGGCTTAGACTACAGATATGGTAGAAGAATGCAGGCAATAGCCGGAATACATTTTAATTATTCACTACCAGAACGTTTTTGGGAATTTGAAAAAGAATTATTTCCAGCTAGGGAAAATAATTCTGGAAACTTGAGGAGAAATTCTACTTACTTGAGTATGGCAAGAAATTACCTTCGATTTGGATGGTTAATTTTATTATTATTTGGTAGCTCCCCCGCATGTTGTAAATCATATTTGCCCCAAAGAAGCAGCAGATTCAAAGCCATCATGGAAAATTCGCTTGTAGCACCTTATGGTACCAGTCTCAGAATGAGTGATGTTGGATATAAAAACAAAAATCAATCTCATTTAAAAATCAACTTAAACAGTTTGGAGCAATACATAGATGCACTAATAACCGCAATGAAAACACCGTACCCCGAATATGAAGCGATCGGAATTTATGAAGAAAACAAACAAATCCAATTAAGCGCGAACTTGTTGCAAATAGAAAATGAGTACTATTCGTCTATCAGACCAAAAGGAACTGCACTGGAGGGTCAGAGACCTTCTGTCTCACTTCAAAAAAATGGAATAGACTATATCGAAATGAGAGGTTTAGACGTTAATCCTTTCAATGCTTTCGGTATTGATGAAGATTGCATGCTTTTTTGTGAGATTTTTTTAATTTATTGCCTACTAGAAAATAGCCCACCTATTTCCGAGACAGAACATGAGGTTTTAGAATACAATGACTTATCAGTGGCTTTAAGGGGTAGGCAACCAAATTTAGCACTTATAAAAAATACAGGTGAAAGAAAAATCTCCATTATAGATTGGTCGAATTATTTATTACGAAAAATGATTCCTATCGGAGAAGCCTTAGATAGCTCATATCAAACAAAAAAGTACAGTCAAGCCCTACAAAATCAAATGAACTTACTGAAAAATCCTGACTTGCTACCTTCCGCTAGATTTCATCAACTGTTAGTAGATTCTCATCAAGAATATCAGGATTTCAATTTTGATTTAGCTAATCAACATGCCGAACAAATTAGCAAGGATTATCTAAGACTTAACAAAACCTCTTATTTTGAGTCCGTAAATAGCCAATCACAAAAAAAACAGAGTCAATTAGAAGCTGAGAGTGAATATTATGATTTAGACGACTACATCAAAACCTACCTTTCCGGTGAAACCGAGAAATGAAATCTTTTGGACGGCGAAAATTTTTTATCAAATTTTTCTTTTTGGCTTTAGGCTTGAGCACAATGATCCTAAAGCTGACCAAAGAAATAAGTGCTGGTGAGACCGATAAGATAGATGCTAACTCGGAGCCTTCAAATAGCCAAACCAAACAAGCAATAGGTTTAAGCACAGAGGCAAAAAAAATACTAGAGCAAAATGGTACTGAGCCCCCTTTTTCCAGCCACTTGTTATATGAAAATAGAAAGGGAACCTATCATTGCGCAAAATGCGATAATCTAATTTTTACTTCGGATATGAAATACGATAGCGGTACTGGCTGGCCTTCTTTCTACGATCATGTCGAGGGAAGCCTCTCAAAAAGGCTAGATTTCAAATTACTCTTTCCCCGCGCAGAATACCACTGCCGAAATTGTGGAGGTCATCAAGGACACGTTTTTAAAGATGGGCCCGCTCCTACTTTCCTAAGATGGTGTAACAACGGATTAGCCTTAACTTTTAAACCTACAAAATAATTCTCTCAAACCACTTGCAACCATTGTTTCTAAGCTGTATATCTAACCTCTGGGCAGCACTGTAAGAGGTCTTTATAAATGACAAGTTTTAAAAATACCAAGTATGCGATAATTGGAGCAGGGATCCACGGCTTAAGCACGGCGTACCATTTAGCACTTGAATTGAAAAAAAATGGCAAAGGAAATGGGGCTGATATTCTTGTAATCGATAAGGGCGGAATAGGAGCTGGCGCCTCTGGTATAGCATGCGGGGTAGTAAGAAATAACTATTATCAACCGGCAATGAGAGAGCTGATGGCTCAATGCGTCGAAGTATGGGAAAGCGATCCAGAAGCGTTTAGTTATCATCCAGTTGGTTACATGCAAATCTCTCCAGAATGTATGAGACAAGACGTTAATTCAATTTTTGAACAACAGCGGGCGATAGGATATGAATCGGAGTTTATTGAAGGAACAAGTGATTCCTCCGAATATATGAAATCGATTTTTTCAGATTGGAGAGCACAAGGAATTACGTCCGTACTACATGAAAAGCGTGGCGGATACGCGAATAACAGTAAATCCGTCTACGGTCTTGCAAAAAAAGCAGAAAACGAGGGTGTCAAAATCCTTACTGGTGTAACGGTTACTGGGTTTAAATTCGACAACCAATCAGAAGCAGTTAAAGCTCTAGAAACCGATAAGGGCGATATTAATTGCGAATACCTCGTAGTTGGAGCCGGGCCTTGGATTAAATCAATTTGGGAGCATCTAGAGCTTCCTAAAACAGTTAAAATTACAGGAAAAGACGGAAAGCAAAAAGAAGTGCCTATGTGGATCTACTGGTCACTTCAAGAAGGAACTCTCGGAGTGGACCCAAACATGCTGAAGACCGACTCAGGAGACAAACCACCAGTTATTCATGTTGACTCTGATGCTCCTCTTGTGGGTGAAGAGGGGGAAATGATTACTGAGAAACTTTGGGGTATTTATTACAAGCCAGACTTTCATTTTGGAGGAATTCAGGGCGGTTCTGCACCCTTTATAGTTCAGTCTGAACCGGACTCAGTGAAGGTGGATCCTTATGGTCCTGCGTCCCCCGATTTCGTAGTAGGCCCAGATTTCGCTTATTCTTGGTGTAGTGCGCTCTCACACTGTCAAAAACGATTTGAAGGTATGTCAGGACTATTCAAGAAAGAACCCTCTGGTGGCATAGGCGCTTTCAGTCCTGATAGTTTTCCTATTTTTGACGAGTTTCGACAAAACTGTTACATAATTGCCGATTCTAATCATGGCTACAAAATGTTGGGGGTAGGAAAACTTGTGGCTGAAAAGCTTATGGGAGAACCTTCTTCATTGTTGGCACCTTTCAGGTTTTCAAGATACGAAGAAAAAGAATCGCATCCGACTTCAAATAGCCCCTTCCCGTGGAGCTAATTAAAAAAACGCAAATTACCATTTTTATCTGTTTACACAGGTTATTAATTTTTTAAATAAGGGGACTTAGAGTGAGTGAAACCGACCTTGAGAGATATGTTGCTGACAAACAAAGAGCTGAACTGGTCAAAAAAGTAAGAAGTAAAATTAATGAGCTGAATATACAATATATTTATTATCAGTTTATTTCGGTTACCGGCAGAATAGTTGGAAAAGGAATACCGGCAGACCATTGGGAAAGAACGGCCTCAAGAGGATTTCAACTAGTTTATGGCTCAACTGCAAACCTGTTTATAGATAGACATGATCAATACATAGGTTATGGACCCGAAGCTATGGAGTTAGTCGGTATCCCAGACCCTGATACCTTCTGCCAACTACCGTGGGATAAAAGAGTAGCAAGGGTATACTGCGTGTGTTTTAGGAATAGAGAGGAACGTGAAAATCCGGGTGCATTTCTGACCTCCGATTGTAGAGGTAATCTCAAGAGGGCTCATTCAAGGTTCAAGGAAAAGTACGGAATGGAGTTAAGAGCAGGCACAGAACCAGAAATGATGTGGCTAAAACGCGGGGAAGACGGAAAACCAAATGGAGGAGTTACTGAACCCTATTGCTATCATATAGACCAATTCGAAAGTTTACGCCCTGTGTTTATGAAAGTCATTGAATACAGTCAGGCAATGGGGCTAGACATGATCCAAGGCGATCACGAGGACGCACCGGGACAACTCGAACTCAATTGGACGTTTGATGACGTCGTAAGAAATGCAGACAGACTATCAACTTACCGTCAAATTTGCGCTCAGGTAGCTAGAGAGAATAATCTAATCGCATGCTTTATGTCTAAACCTTTTATGGGAGTGTCAGCATCAGGCTGTCATACAAATATTTCTCTTTGGAAAGGCGGAAAAGATGCAATCAATAAACTTCATCAAAACATTTTGCCCGGTATGGAAGGGGTGTTTACTTACCGAGAGGAAGGAGAAAATCTTTTTATGCCAGATACCGATGATCCGCAGTTACCCGGGAAAGTAGGTTTACAATGTGTCGGTGGTATCGTTAAACACCTTGGCGCATTAACAGCCATCGGTTGCTCTACAGTAAATTCATATAGAAGGCTGTGGGATACGGGCTTTTGGGCTCCGGTTTTTGCGGATTGGGGTTTTCAAAATCGAACCACTGGACTTCGAGTATCAGCTCCTGGGAGATTCGAGTACAGAGCCGTAGATTCGATGGTCAATCCTTATCTTTTAGGTTCAGCCCTTCTTAGTGCTTTTGAAGATGGAATAGACAACGATATTGATCCGGGAGAACCTGAAAATCGAAATATCTATGAGGCTATGGAAGCGGGTAAAGAAGTCAAAAAGCTTCCCATGTCGTTAGGCGAAGCACTCCAGAGATTGGAAGATGACGAGATTATTAAAGCGTCGATGCCAGGTGATATGTATAAAATATATAAATGGTATAAGAATGACGAGCATGAAAAGTTCATGGCAACGGTGACTGATTGGGATCAAGAAATGTATATGCATTGTCTTCCATAGTTAATTAACAGGAGCGAATTATGTGCGGAATAGCGGGGGTGATACACAGAGACGGTAGCTCAAAAATAGGCGAGGAAATGTCTTTTATGCTTCAAGCAATGAAACACCGAGGACCAGATTCAACGGGATTCGCTCTTTATTGCGAAAGAGACAACATAGATTCTGAACAGTATGTCATGCGAATGAAAGTTGCTGAAACTCACGAAGCGGTCAATGGCTATGACATTCACGCCAAAATGGAGGATCGAATAAAAAGCGTCCAAAGCCGGCTTAGTGAGCTTAAAGTTAAGGTTAGCGAGGTCGAGAAAATAACGGAATATGCTCTAAGATACACATTTACTTGTGATGGTAACTTACGCCAACTGGCCAATTACGTTGAAGATATAGAGGGGGTTGAAATACTCTCAATAGGAAAAGGACTAGAGCTTGTTAAGGACCTAGGTGACGCGAAGGTTGTTTCTGATTTGTACTCCCTAAAATCTTTTAATGGAACACACGCAATAGGGCATACCCGAATGGCGACAGAATCCGACGTGGACATCAGATCAGCACATCCTTATTGGGCTTATCCTTTCGCCGATGTTTCAGTGGTTCATAACGGCCAATTAACTAATTATTGGTCCAAAAGGCGGGAATTAGAGAGAAAAGGCCATCGATTTATGTCTAGTTGCGACTCGGAGCTTATAGCTGTTTATATAGCTGACAAAATTGAACAAGGAAGAAATCTAGAGGACTCAATGCTTCAGAGTGTAGAGGAACTAGATGGGGTTTTTACTTACTTACTGGCTACATCTGATTCTCTCGGAATGGCCAAAGACACTATGGCCGCGAAGCCAATGGTACTTTTTGAAAGTGACCAATTAGTTGCTCTTGCATCAGAAGAGGTCGCCATTCGTACAATTATGAATAATGAAATCGACACATCAGATCCTTATGACGGAGAGGTAAGAGTATGGCAGGCTTAGAAAAATCGAATGAACCCCTAAAAACCGAAATGAGGTCAGAATCCTTGCTGGGGAGAACTCAGCAAGTATTTTTTTCTTTGGATAACAATGAAGAAAAAATGGCTCAGCCTTTCGCTTATGAAGTTGACTTTTCTAAGTCAGCAGAAATCGACGCGGAAGATTTAAACACAAGGCAGATTAACAGTAAATTAAAGCACCTTCTCACAGAAGGCTATGGAACAATTACCATCAAAAATCCGGGAGCTAAACATAGTATTGGAGTAGGCATTCTTAACAGGCTTAATTTAAAGATTGAAGGAAGTCTAGGATATTTTGGCCTCGGTCTTCTCGATGGGCCTAACGTCACTGTTGAGGGGAGAGTTGGATGGTCATGCGGAGAAAACATGATGTCTGGAACCGTCCTTATAAAGAAAAACGCTGGTTCAACTTTTGGTGCTGCTATTCGAGGAGGTGACCTAGTGTGTAAGGGAGATGTGGGTGCCAGAACAGGAATCGATCAAAAAGGAGGCACAATAATCGCTGGAGGAAACACGGGCGCTTTTTCAGGATTTATGATGCAAAGGGGTAGAATGGTGGTCTTAGGTGATGCTGGAAATAATCTTGGGGACTCAATGTATGATGGTACGATTTATGTCGGCGGAAAAATCAAAAGCTTAGGAGCCGACGCAGTCGAATCAGAGACCACCGAATCCGATGAAAAATGGTTGACTGATAAATTAACCCTTTACGGATTGGTCGATAAGTTAAATTTATCAACGATTAAAAAAGTCGTATCCGGCAAACAACTATGGAATTACGATAGCCTCGAACCCAGTGAAAAAAAACTGGTTCTTTAAAACAAAAAGGAGTAACAGCTATGTCTGACGATAAGGAAAAGTATTTACTAGGGAAAAGCCCAATTTTCACTCCTGATGTAGTGAATGACATTCATATAAAATCTGAGCTTGGCAGATACAGAATGCGGGGTTTTTCAATGTTTAAAAAGGTTCCTGGGTGGGACCAGCTAACATTCATGCCGGGTACGTTAACTAGATTCGTTATCGAAGGTTACAGGGAAAAATGTGAAACCAAAACAATCATTGGACCTAGGGCAAAACGGCCGATTGAGCTCGACATACCAGTTTACATAACAGGAATGAGCTTCGGAGCACTATCATTTGAAGCGAAAACAGCTTTAGCTAGAGGTGCAACAATGGCGGGAACAGCCACATGCTCTGGTGAAGGTGGAATGATTCCAGATGAAAGACGTTTTTCAGAGAAATGGTTTTATCAATGCATACAATCTAGATATGGATTTAATCCGCAGCACTTGCGACTGGCTGACGGG
This sequence comes from Methylococcaceae bacterium TMED69, assembly GCA_002170535.1. Taxonomy (GTDB): domain Bacteria; phylum Pseudomonadota; class Gammaproteobacteria; genus TMED69. The sequence continues at coordinate 247,048 of NHDW01000004.1, read as the reverse complement.
TGCGAATTCTTTATTGGTCAAGGAGCAAAAGTAGGATTAGGTGGTCATCTTATGGGTCAGAAGGTTACTGATCAAGTCGCGGAGATGCGTTCGCTACCTGCTGGAATAGATCAGAGATCTCCCGCGAGACATCCTGACTGGTTAGGACCAGATGATCTGGCTCTCAAGATCGAAGAAATTAGAGAGGCAACGAACTGGGAAATACCCATCCAACTTAAATTGGGCGCTGCTAGAGTATATGATGACGTTCGAATGGCCGCTAAGACAGACCCAGACTCAATCTATATAGACGGAATGGAAGGCGGAACTGCCGCAGGACCCCACCTAGCCTCGGAAGAAACAGGCGTCCCTGGAATCGCTGCTATCAGACAAGCAAGGCGAGCTTTAGACGATGTAGGTAAAAGCGGAGAAATTACATTAGTCTATGCAGGCGGAATCCGAAATGGCGGAGATATCGCAAAAGCTTTAGCATTAGGGGCGGACGCCATAGCAATTGGTCACGCGTCTATGATGGCCTTAAACTGCAACAAGGACATACCAGAAGCCAATTTCGAGGAAGAAATGGGCGTGAAAGCTGGCAACTGCTATCACTGCCATACAGGGAGATGCCCAGTTGGGATTGCCACGCAAGATCCTAAACTCAGAGAAAGACTTGACCCGGACAAAGCCGCAGAGAGAGTATATAACTTCCTTCACACCCTTGCGATAGAGTGCCAAATGATGGCCCGAGCCTGTGGAAAAACCAATATTCACTCATTAGAGCCTGAGGATTTAGCTGCTCTAACAATGGAAGCCTCCGCGATGGCTCAAGTACCTTTAGCCGGGACCCAAGTCACGGTCGGGCGGCCAGACCTGAACCGATTTTAATTACGATAATTTTTAGATAGGAGAAGAGCTATGGGTGAAAACAAAGACATTGATCATTATCTAAAGTCAGATGGAGTCGACTCTGAGCGAGAGAAGATGATAGGACAAACGATTGGTTATCGCTATGATGTAAATCTATTACCAGACCTATCTAGGTTGACGCCTTTTCTTAAAAAATATCTAGATTATATGGGTTGGAAAGACCTGAATTGGCTCGAAGACATCCACATGGGTTACGAAGAGGGTCGTGCCGCTGTATTCGACCGCAATATTAACGGATGGGTAACGGTACCACCAGATCTAAAACTGCCCGATAACCAACAGGAAAGAGACATGATTGCTAGAGAACTACTTGTTAAGTTCCAAATGTCAGACAACCATCCGCTAGTAGCATTAAGAACTGCTTACGGGAAATTTGATTAATTTCATACACAAAAGTAATTCCATATGTCTATAAGATTATTAAAGTACGGCTTCATAGATAACCATTCAGAACACAGGTGGTTCAATCCTGCGAAAGATCTTGAGGAATCCTATGATGTTGTAATAATTGGCGCCGGTGGCCATGGCCTAGCTTGTGCTTACTATCTTTCCCACTATCATAACATAAGTAAAGTAGCCGTTTTAGAAAAGAGCTATATTGGAGCTGGAAATACAGGTAGAAACACTACCATTATAAGATCAAATTATCTAACCGAAGAGGGGGTTAAATTTTATGGTGAGAGCGTACGATTATTTAACCAACTTTCGGAAGAACTTGAAACTAATATCTTTTTCTCTGAAAGGGGCCACTTCACTTTGGCACACAGCGACGCTACTTTGAGGACCGCCAGATGGAGGGCAGAAGTAAATAAACATTATGGGATAGACAGCAGTGTTGTTGGACCGTCTGAGGTCAAAGCGGCCTGTCCTGAGATAGATCTTGAGTGCGGTGGCAACCATCCTATTGAAGGCGCACTGTTTCATGCACCTGGGGCTGTCGCGAGGCACGATGCCGTAGCATGGGGATACGCAAAAAAAGCTTGTCAAAAAGGGGTTGAGATCCATCAGAATACCCTAGTAACAGGAATTAATATCGAGAAAAACAAAGTCGTTTCTGTTGAAACAAATAGAGGCCCAATTAAAACCAGTACAGTACTTTCAGCCGTAGCGGGTGCCACACCGACAGTTTTAAACATGGTCGGACTCGATTCTCCAATCGATATCTATCCTCTCCAAGCCTGTGTTACTGAACCAATGAAACCATGGCTAAACACTATAATCGTCTCAGGAAGTTTACATATTTACGTCAGCCAAAGCTCCAGAGGAGAGCTTGTGATGGGTGCATCAGTCGATCCAATTGAACAGCACAACACTAAATCAAGCTATGAATTTGTCTCTGGTATGTGCGACCAAATATTAGATTTATTCCCGTTTCTAAGTTCTGTAAAGATTAATAGACAATGGGCTGGCATGGCAGACATGACACCAGACTTTGCTCCTATTATGGGAACTACTCCAGTTGATGGATTCTTTCTAGATTCAGGTTGGGGTACTTGGGGCTTCAAAGCAACTCCGGTGAGCGGAAAATGTATGGCAAACTCAATAGCCCTTAATAAAGACGATTCACTGATCACTGAATTCAATCTTAATAGATTCGAGGATTTCAAGCTTGTCGGGGAGAAAGGGGCGGCCTCAGTCGGCCACTAATTTTACCACTATGAAATACTTAAATTGCCCATTGATTGGAGAAAGACCCATCACAGAATTCATTTATGGAGGCGCCATCGACCCAGAGCCTGCCGATCTCGAGGGCTCAGCGGGCAGATGGGCCTATCACCAAGATAGCCGACCTCTTAAGAGAATGGAGTGGTGGTATCACCAACCTTCACAAAAGTGGTTTAGGGTAAGCCGTGAAACTAAAGCCAATGCCATACTTTCCATTGAGGAACAATAATGGCAAGAAGGTTACCAGCAAAAGATAATGAGTGGATTGATCGTTCCAAAAAGATAACATTCAAATTTGAAGGCAATGAAATTACCGCATTCAAAGGTGATTCCATCACAAGTGCTTTGATAGCTAATGAACAAAAAATATTAGGGAGAAGTTTTAAATACCATCGACCAAGAGGCTTTGTCTCACTTGCTAACCATGACGCCAATGTTCTCCTCCAATCTGAGGATAGAACCAATATCAGAGGTGATGTTTCTCTGGCAAATGAGGATTATGGCAGCTTAAAAGCTATTAATACAATCGGTGGGGTACGTAATGACCTCACTCGTATTCTGGGTGTATTCGCACCAATACTTCCGGTCGGATTTTATTACAAAGCCTTTTTTAAACCAGCTTTTCTGTGGCCCTATTGGGAAAAACTTATCCGAAACTTAGCTGGATTAGGGCAAGTCAAGGCTAATTACACTAAAAAACGATATCCTTCTGAAACCTTATTTTGCGATGTTCTAATCATTGGTGGAGGTGCCTCAGGAACCGCAGCAGCCGCGTATTTTTCGAAATCGAAGTACAAAGTAATAATTGCAGACGAAAATCTTAAACTTGGGGGATGTTCCGGCTTCGAACTGGAAGATCTTTCGGAAAGAATCCAATCAAATATCAGGGAAACAGCGGCCTCGAATATTACTTGCTTAAATCAACATTTCGCGAGTGGGTATTACGATGACAAATCGGTAATTTTAGAAGGACCAAATGGTTGTAAATTAGTTTCAGCAAAAGCAATAATTACTTGCTCTGGAGCCTATGAACAACCTGCCGTTTTTCGAAATAATGATCTTCCCGGGGTTGTATTAGGGTCCGCTGTAGCCAGATTAGCTCATAGATATTCAATCGACCCATTCGAAAAGTCAATCGCACTGGTAGCAAATGACTTAGGATTCAAACGCCTATTGAAACTTAAAGCCTCAGGAGTAAATGTAAATTACATTTTACAACTATCACCCTTTGAAGCAAATGGAGTACTTAAGAAGCACGCAGAATCAATAGGGATTGAAGTAGTAAGTGATGTAGTTCCGACGGAAGCAAAAAGCAAAAATGGTTGTTTAAGTTCATTCGTTTACCGGACCGTCAATGATCCTTCCTCTAAAGAAATCGTATGTGATGGCTTAATAATGAGTATTGGTTGGTCGCCTGCTTCAAATTTGCTCGTACAAGCAGGAAGCAAGCTAAAGTACATTGAAGAAATTAATCAGCTGATCCCAGATGAGTTGCCTTTAGGGATTTTCGCTGCTGGATCGGTTAGGGGTGTTTATGACCTTACAAACAGATTAGAAGATGGTAAACTCACGGCCGCCGCTTGCGAGGCCTTCTTAGAGAATCAAGTGGTTTCGAATAACATCGAAATAGCTTGTGAAAATCAGAGCCATTCCTACCCGATCTATCCGCATGCCAAAGGAAATGAGTTTATTGATCTGGATGAAGATTTAAAAGTAAAGGATTTGATAAATGGCATGAAAGAAGGGTTTGATTCAATTGAGTTACTGAAAAGATATAGCACTATTGGAATGGGGCCTAGTCAAGGCAAATTGTCCAATTTAAACGGCATCAGATTAGTAGCTGAATTTAATGAACTACCCGTAGGTAATGTAGGAACTGTAACACCCAGACCTTTTGTTTATCCTGTACCAATAGGAAAACTTGCAGGCAGACGAGTAAGGAGAGAGAGAAGAACTAGTCTTGATGCATATCACCAGGAACAAATGGCTGATATAAAGGAAAATGGGGTTTGGCGTCGTCCAATGGCCTATGGTGGATCGGTTTCCAGAGATCTTATAGCTAAAGAATACTCAACAGTGAGAAAAAACGTAGGCATCATTGATGTTTCAACACTCGGTAAAATCGAACTTTTTGGGCCCGACGCAGAGGCATTACTAGAGTACGCTTATACTTGCAAATTTGATAAATTAAAATTAGAAATGACTCGGTATATTTTCATGGTAGACGCCGGTGGAACGCTGGTAGATGATGGAGTAGCTGCAAAACTTGGGGAAAACCATTTTTACATTACAGCAACTAGTAGCCACTCCCAAACCGTTGTTAGGCTACTTGAACTTTTTAAGGCACAATTAAAATTAGATGTCACAATTTGGGATCATACGGGCCAAGTCGGTGCCTTGAATTTGGCCGGCCCTTCCTCGAAAAATGTATTGAGCCAAGTTACGGATTATCCGCTCAATGCAGAGGAGTTTCCTTACTTAGGCTATAGAGAGGCAACCGTTTGCGGAGTACCATCAAGAATAATGCGTGTAGGGTTTGTGGGCGAACTAGGTTATGAGATACATATGCCTACAAATAGCTTAGCTAGGGTTTGGAATGGATTACTCGAAGCGGGTAGGCCTAACCACATTAAACCTTTCGGAGTAGAAGCGCAGAGATTACTTCGCTTAGAAAAAGGCCATCTTATTTTTGGACAAGATACAGATGGTAACACCAACCCCTTTGAAGTTAACCTAGGATGGGGGGTTAATTTAAAGAAAGATCGATTTTATGGTAGAAACAGTTTGAAAGACCTAAAAGAAAATGTAGCACGAAAACTTGTAGGCTTCGAAATGAGTGATTTAAGAGGACTTGAGATCAAGGAAAATAATCTTACAATCTTTCAAGGCGATATCACAGGAAGAGTAACAAGTGTAAACTTCAGCCCAACCTTAAAGAAAATCATTGGCCTAGCTATGATAAACGTCCCGTTTCATCAAAACGAGTCAGTCCAAATTAGACTTGATGATGGCTCGACTCTTAGCGCATTAGTTGTTTCTTCGAGTTTTTATGATCCAGAAAATGAAAGGCAGAATGTATGACTTTAATACATGGTGACTTTGATAGCACAAGCCCCTTAGGAGCTTTCTTCGATAAAAGTACAGTAGAGACTAAAACATTTCAATCCTGTCAAATAAGTGCTCTTCGAAAACCTTTCAAAGCCACTTCAGAAATCAGTTGCATATTCGATTTATCCTGTCTTCAGAAGTTAATAATTTTAGGGAAAGAAGCAGCGCTAATAACAAAAACCTACTTTGAAATTAATGATATAGAGCCATTTCAATGGACCTCAGTGGGTAGTGGTGGAATTATTTGTCTTGACCAAGAAAAAATCATACTTGTCAACTCCTATGACGAAACGTTGATTAACGGTTTTAAAAGTTCAATTCCGTCTAGCTCTGTCAATTATGTTGTACAACGTGCTGATTACTGTGAATTTGCGATGATGGGACCAGTTGCTTCTTTAGTTTTAAAAGAACTTGTTCCCGTTCCTGATTCAGCCTGGTCTGAATCAGGTTTACTTTGTGGATCGCTTGCAGGAGCAAACGCTATTTTAAGGAAGGTTAATAAACGGTCAGATCATTTACGGTGCATTTTGCAACCGGCAGATTCTCACTACGTATTCAGTACAATCATGGAAATCAATAATGAGACAGACGGTAAACTAGGATGCATTTTCAGCTACAAAAACTCATCTGGGGAATAGTTGTACAGTCGATATACTCACACCACTGCTGTTCTCTGAAACAAAATTTTTGAACCTGCAAATATATTCGCTCACCGTCCAAAACCTCCAGAGTTCTGTAAATATCATCTCCTTCTTTATCGATTTTTATAAATTTAAGGCTTTTATTGGTTAAGTCTTGATTTCCTATAGTCAATTCCATTAGCTCATGCCGCTTCATAGTGAAAATTCGGATATTCTTGAGCGTATTTTCAAATAATAAAATAATTTCAAGACTGTTATTGTTATCTATATCCATAACTAAATATTCAGCTATTATACCCTCATGTGTCAGCAGTAATTTAGTGACGGGAAGATCACCTTTAAAAACTGAAATAAACAACTCGCCTCTCTTAGAGGATTGGTGTGATAGCTTTTCTAGATTAATCCGATAGTCCATAAAAATTCGCTCAGTCGTAGCGGTTGCAGAAAAGCAACTTTGTGAGCAAACCGAGAAAAAAATCAAAGTTAAAATTAAACGCATAGTGAGTATCCAAAATTTAATTATAAACCCTCTTGACACTTTATCCGTAACGTATTAATGTTAGCACCACTCTAATGTGAGTGCTAATATTGATGGTCACTTGTTGAACCTCAATACGTTTAATTTAATGATTTCTTAAATTATTTGGAGAACCATACAAATGAAAATTCGACCTCTTCACGATAGATTAATCGTGCGAAGATGGGATGAAGAAAAAACATCCCCTGGCGGTATAGTTATACCAGACTCAGCTACAGAAAAACCGGCCAAAGGAGAAGTCGTCTCCGTAGGCAATGGCAAATTACTTGAGAACGGCGATGTAAGACCATTGGACGTAAAAGCCGGTGATAAAATCCTTTTCGGAAAATACTCAGGTACAGAAGTCAAGGTGGACGACGAAGAACTACTTGTTATGCGCGAAGACGACGTTATGGCCGTCTTCGAAGGTTAACAGTAAAAATTTTAGAATAAGAATTGGAGTAAAAAGAAATGTCAGCGAAAGAAGTTCGTTTTTCAGATGATGCACGTAGCCGAATGGCCAACGGCGTCAATATATTAGCAAATGCGGTAAAACAGACACTAGGGCCCAAAGGCCGTAACGTCGTCCTTGAGAAGAGCTTTGGAGCTCCAACCGTCACTAAGGATGGTGTTTCTGTAGCAAAAGAGATTGAATTAGCCGATAAATTTGAAAACATGGGTGCTCAAATGGTTAAAGAAGTCGCTTCAAAAACATCTGATGTTGCGGGTGATGGAACAACCACGGCAACTGTGCTCGCTCAAGCCATTGTAAGAGAAGGGTTGAAAGCTGTCGCGGCGGGGGTGAACCCAATGGATCTTAAAAGAGGTGTAGATAGAGGAGTATCGGCAGCAGTAGAAGGTCTACATGGACTTTCGACGCCTTGCAAAGATACCAAAGCTATAGCTCAAGTTGGAACAATTTCGGCTAACTCAGACCACGCCATCGGTGAAATTATTGCTGAAGCAATGGACAAAGTCGGAAAAGAGGGAGTTATCACTGTTGAAGAGGGCTCTGGTCTTGATAATGAATTGGATATTGTCGAGGGAATGCAATTTGACAGAGGTTATTTGTCACCTTACTTCATCAATAATCAAGAAACTATGAACTCTGAATTAGAGGAACCCCTAATCCTTTTACATGATAAAAAGATTGCTAACATAAGGGACCTTCTGCCCGTGCTAGAAGCAGTAGCCAAAGCTGGAAAGTCACTATTGATTATCGCTGAAGATGTAGAAGGTGAAGCACTAGCAACACTCGTTGTAAATAATATGAGAGGAATAGTGAAAGTGTCAGCCGTTAAGGCACCGGGCTTTGGAGATAGAAGAAAAGCAATGCTAGAAGATATTGCGATTTTAACCGGAGGTACTGTCATTTCAGAGGAAGTAGGGCTATCTCTTGAAAAAACCTCTATAGATGACTTAGGGTCATGCAAAAAAGTACAGATAAGCAAGGAAAACACAACCATTATCGATGGTAAAGGTGATCAAAAAGCGATAGAAGCTAGGGTCGGGCAAATAAGAACTCAAGTGGAAGAAACAACTTCGGATTATGACAGAGAAAAGTTGCATGAGAGAGTTGCGAAACTAGCTGGCGGGGTTGCGGTCATCAAAGTAGGCGCAGCGACAGAAGTTGAAATGAAAGAGAAAAAAGCCCGAGTTGAAGATGCCTTGCATTCAACCAGAGCTGCCGTAGAAGAAGGCGTTGTGCCAGGAGGCGGTGTCGCCATGCTAAGAGCACTTGAGAAAGCAAAAGCAGCAAAGGGCGAAAACCAAGACCAGCAGATGGGAATAGATATATTAGTGAGGTCACTTGAAGAGCCCATAAGACAAATTGTTGCCAACACTGGCGAAGAGCCATCCGTGGTTTGCGCGAACGTTTCAGCTGGAAAAGGAAACTATGGTTATAATGCACAAACTGCAGAGTTCGGTGACATGGTCGAAATGGGTATTATAGATCCTACAAAAGTAGCTAGAACTGCACTCCAAAATGCGGCATCAGTCTCGACTCTACTTTTGACGACTGAAGTTATGGTTGCCGACGCACCTAAGGATGAATCCGCAGCTCCCGCGATGCCTGACATGGGCGGAATGGGCGGAATGGGCGGAATGGGTGGAATGGGCGGAATGATGTAAACAAGCCTGCTTGTATAGGTCTACCTACTATTAAAAAGCCCCTTCAAGGGGCTTTTTTTTAATCTGGTACTTTATTAGCTAAATTAGGTAATGTCGTAGGATCATCTGACAACATGTATCTAGACTCGTTTTCAGAGGCCGTTACGTTTTCAAAAACCCCTTCATCTCTTTTTACTAACTTCGTGAAACCCTTTTCTCTAAGTTCAGAATTGCTCGTGGTTTTTATAATCTCTACAGCGGATAGATATTTCTGCACTGGCTCATCGTAGGGTATTTTGCCCATAGGAACTTGGGCAATAAAGCACACTTGACCCCAAATCTCTACATCGGTATCAACTGGGTGCCATACTGTCACAATTTTATCAAAATTCACAGTTTTATAATCATAATAAGGCATTAAATTCTCCGATAATTATACGGCTAAAACAATTTACCATAGATGTGGTAACCGGCAATATATGTGCCCAAAGCAGACCCGAAGCCAGCCATGAAAGAAACTATCAGAACCCTCGTCACATTATTTGAAAACCAACCTTTCAAGGACCCAGTATCTTCTTTAAGTTTCATAAAATCATATATTTTCGGCTTCCTCAGCCATGCTTCAATTAGACCAACTACCATTCCCGCTCCCACAGTAGGATTCAAAGAGGTTAGTGGAGCAGCGAGGAAACCGACTATAACTGACAAAGGATGTCCTCTGCTTATCAACACAAAAAATGCTGAAAGACCACCATTGATTAAAACCCAGTCCTTAACTATATCAATTCCTAATTCTGGACTTTGGTAAAAACCATACACAAAACCGAAAATTATAATTACGAGGATTAGATAGGGAAAAAACTGAATAAAAGAACTCCTTTTAGAGATATTATTAAGAAGCGCTAACTCATTGCTCTTCGTTTCCTTTGATTCCATTTCCTTTAGGTTGCTTTTAATTCCCTTCAAATGAGCAGCACCCACTACCGCCAAAATGCTATCGTACCGACTTGCTAACTCCGAAAGCTTTAGACTCATATATCTATCCCTTTCCAAGATTAAAAATTGATGTAATAACGGCGCATCATCAGATATTTGGGTTATTATGTTTTCGAGAGCCCCGGTAGATTTTAATGATTCAATTTCATCAGCCGAAACAGATTTTTCTTCAAATATACTTGTTGCGATATCAAACAATAGTTTTAACCGGTTAAGAAACCCCATGTTTTGGGTTAACCGCGCAAATGTGATAGAAACTCCGCGATCTATAGGAACTAAACCAAGTTTATTTTGATTTGCGAGGGCGACGGCCTCCTTCATATCAAGGCCAAGCTCCACCCCTAGATTTTTTGCTATTCTGTTCTGCATAGCACTCATAGCTAACATTATGATAAAAGTCGAAACTTTTTTAGCTTTAATAATATTAAATATATCAGAGTTAGCTACGAAATCTGGATTCTTTATTTGCTCAAGGCGAGTATCGCATAATTCAACTGCTACACAATCATATTTTTGCGAATTTATTTCCTGTGCAACTATTGCCTTACTTTTTTTCGAAACATGTGCCGTACCGATTACCTTTACAGAGGTTTGACCTATTGTTATATCTACATAAGGCTCATCTTGATTATTCATGACTTTTAAAAATCTAACTTTTTATGAACTATTCGGTAAGATAAAAAAGGGGGCTCTTTTAAGCCCCCCGCGATCGGTTGTGTCGTCAACCGTTTGTCAATTAACCTAGTTCGCAGTCATGACTAACCACGAAACAAATACTCTGGCTGACTGACACAATATCCATATCACTAGACATTGGATCACCTCCTTTTAGCATATTAAAGTTATATTATATGTTCTTTTTAACAAAAAATTAAATATTTATTTTTGATAGCTCCAGCCGGTTAAGACCGAACTCGGAGATATGCCTTTTTCTTTATCAAAACTACCGAAATCAAATAACTTATTATCTGCAAGATGGGATGGAACTACTGATGAAATACTACGGAAAATATTCATTTTTCTGCCAGGATGCTCACGCTCCCAATCAGTCAACATTTTTTTGATTACTTTACGTTTAAGATTTTCTTGAGAACCACAAAGGTCACAAGGTATGATCGGGAACTTTTGCTGCTCAGAGTAGCTCAAGATATCTTTCTCAAAGCAATATGCGAGTGGTCGGATAACCACATTATTTCCATCATCACTTAACAACTTTGGAGGCATTGCTTTTAATTTTGAGCAAAAGAACATATTGAGAAACAACGTTTCTATTATGTCATCCAAATGATGGCCTAGCGCTATTTTTGTGGCGCCTATCTCTTTGGCAACTCTATAAATTATCCCACGCCTAAGTCGAGAACAGAGCCCACAAAATGTTTTACCGTTTTTAACAGTATTTGAAACAACCGAAAAAGTATCTTGCGATTCAATTAAGAAATCTACCTTTTTGTCTGTTAAATATTTCTCTATCCTGCCTTTAGGGTAGTTAGGTTGACCTTGATCTAAATGAAAAGCTACTATCTCGAATCGTATCGGTGCCTTTTTTTGGAGTGCTGTTAACAACTTGAGTAATGTAAAGGAGTCTTTGCCTCCGGACAAACAAACCATCACACGGTCGTTTTGACATATCATTTGATAATCTTCGATAGCTTTACCAATATTTCTTCTCAATCTCTGCATAATTTTCCCATTGGAAAGTCGTTCTTTTTTCATTAGACTTACCTTAGGATATAAAACCTTTTCAGACGTTGTTTCCATTTCTATCCTCACGTTAATATACTAATATATGACTTTAAAACCCTTTTGCTATGGCAGATTCTAACAATTTCCACCAAAAATCGAAAAAGAAGTATTTTGTTGTTATTGGACTGATAATTCAAATATCTTTTATGTCAATATCTAAGTACTCTTATGGAGAGCCAATCTACTCCTCTTTTGATGCAAAATTTGAAAAAGGCTTGAGCTGTTACAACGAGTCGAAATTCGATCTGTCTACAGATATTTTTATAAACCTTGCCTTTAGTTATCCGCTTTGTTCTAGATGCATATACTATGCGGGGAAAAGCACCGGTAAACTTGCTTATGACGCGAATTGGTTTAAGGCAACCAAGCTAGCCAGGAAAACACTAAAATTCCTTCAAAAAGCATATTTGTTAAATCCAAATGACTATGAGATAACAAGAGATCTTGCAGAATATTACCAAACTGCACCCAGCTTTCTTGGCGGAAATCAAAAGAAAGGTAATACCTTGGCTATAAAAGCAAATGATCTAAAAAAAAATTTCGAGCAATGAAATATGATTAAAGGAGTTCTATTTGATTTAGGCGGCACGCTAATCTCCTACAGAAATGTGGATACTGTTATCGAGAGCATTCTACTAGAAACAAAACAAAAAAAATTAACGAGGTTGTCAATTCAAGAATTAATAATTCTTTATAAAAAAGCTAGCATTGCTGTAACACATAGTTATATTGATAAAAGATTCTATCTTCATAAAAATCTTTTTCTTGATATTTTCAAAAGATTTACAGACTTTGCAGATATAGAAGCAGATAATGAATTTTTTAAATGGTTTAGTCAAAGACACGAATTTTTACTAATCCAGTCTTTTTCGCTTATTAAAAATGCTCGAAAAACCTTAACTGATTTAAAGAAGAAGAATTTGACAATAGGAATTGTATCCAATATAGATAACTATATGCTTAAACAAATTCTAAAAAAGAATGAAATCGAGCATCTAGTCGATTTTGATTTAAGCTCTGAATCTGCACGATCATGCAAACCAGATTGCAAAATCTTCGAAATTGCTAGAAGAAAAGCAGGATTAGAGAAATCGGAACTTCTTTTTGTGGGCGACTCTATGGAACATGACATAGTTGGCTCAAATAAGTACGGAATTCTAAATGTTTTTTTTTCAGAAAAGAACATTACAGCGCCACTCCAAACGGGAAAATATTATGAAAAGCCAAATTATACAATTGAGGATTTAAGCGATCTTTCAAGTTTGATATTTGAATTAAATAGATAAGATTGTAACTGATGAAACCGCTTCTTCAATACCATAGACCCCGCCCCCATTCTGTGCTAACGCAACCCGAGGTGACTCGACTTGACGACCCACAGCTTCCCCCCTTAGCTGAGTGACCAACTCATAAATTTGACCTAATCCAGTAGCTCCAATTGGATGGCCTTTAGATTCGAGACCACCCGAGGGATTGACGGGAATGGCACCATTTAAAGCTGTCAGACCTTTTTCTGCAAAAACGCCTCCCTCTCCCTCCTCGCAGACTCCCAAAGCCTCTATTTCTATAATTTCACCAATAGCAGTAGCATCATGAACCTCCAGAAAATCTAGATCATTAGGACCAATTCCACAATCATAAGCCTTTTCTGCAGCCAATCTCGTTATATGTTTTTTAAAATCTAAAATATCTCTATTAGATCCTGTTTGAATTACTGAAGCTCGAATTTGGATATGTCGTTTAATCGAACCCTTGATCTTTTTTAATCCTGCCGGACTACAGATTATCGCAGCAGCAGCACCGTCACTTATTGGCGAGCACATAGGCAAAGTAAGTGGGTGGATGACCGTTTGACTATTCAAAACATCCTTAATTGTAAATGGTTTTCTATATTGCGCTTTGTCATTAGTAACTGAATTCATATGATTTTTTGAGGCTACAGCTGCTAGCTGTTTTTGGGTCGTACCATAAACTTCCATGTGCTTTCTGCACCAACCAGCATAAACCTCCATAAAAACACTTGCTTTTTGTTTTTTTCCAACAAATTTGTTTATTAAACTGATATCTCTAGACATTTCTTCAAAAGTTTTTATATTTAAATCAATATTGTGTACATCCCAAGCGCCATCAAATGCACTAAACATTAGATCTTTATCTTCTGAATTCATCTTTTCGACGCCGATAGCTAAAACTATATCGGCCGCACCAGAACAAATATAGTTATAACCTAGATGGAATGCTGTGCTAGCTGTTGCACAGGCATTCTCAACATTAAATATAGGTAACTTTTCAAAGCCCATAGGTCTGAGAGCTACCTGACCTCTGATCATATCTTGCCCTTCCAAATGGCCTTGCACACAATTTCCAAAAAAAATTGCTTCAACATCACACTTTGATAAGCCGGCGTCGGTTAGAACATCAGATACCGATTCTTGCACCAGGTCTTTAACAGATTTATTCAAAAACTTTCCAAATTTTGTCATAGATACCCCGGTTATTGAAGCTCTCGCCGTCATTAATCTGATTCCCCTTTCTAATTCTATATGGTACATTTTTTTAAACTATTAAAGATTTTACATTCAATTAAGTGAAAACAACAGAAAACTACCTTATAAGGTCAAATGACAATAAGATTAAAATAAAAAGGGTAATCGAAACAACCAATCGGGGAACTCTGCCTTTAATACCAAATGCAACCCCTGATAATTTAAAAAAAATACCTTGGTTAGACCAAACTTTTCTATCGGAAAAACAAGGGCTAGAGATAGTCGTCCAACTTTTTGTTATTGAATCCAATGATAAAATAATTATTGTCGATACTTGTATTGGAAATCATAAAGACCTTACTTATCTACCTTGGGCCAATAAACAAAGTAAGTTCCTCGAAAAAATTCAAGCGGCAGGCGTTGTTCAAACTGAAGTAGATTATATAGTATGCACCCATATTCATTTGGACCACATCGGATGGAATACCACCAAAATAAACAACGTTTGGGAACCAACATTCCCAAATGCATCATATATTTTTTCCGAAAAGGAATTTCAACATGCTAAGAAGTATGAAAACAAACTGCATGGAAACATAATTGAAGAATCAATTAACCCTGTCATCAAGAGCGGCCAAGCTATGTTCATTAGTCCCCCTTATTCAATAGATAATAATGTCACAATAATTGGCACACCCGGGCATACGCCGGGTCATACGAGCGTTGTAGTTAATTACAATAATTTAAATATTATAATAACAGGAGATATGATACATCATCCCTGTCAAATAGCGTGCCCTGATTGGAATAGCTATTATGATTTTGATAAAGATTTATCTATAAAAACAAGAAGAAGAATTCTGGAAAAGAACGCTGGACAAAACAGTATATTGATAGGGTCACACTTCTCAGGATCAAGTTTTGGCCAAATTATAAAAGATGGCGATAAGTATGCTTTTGATATATTATGTGAAAACTATGAGCAAAAAGATTAAATGGTATTACTTTCGAAAAGGATGAGCTACTTGCACCAAAGCATCCGAGTTCTTGGAAGCAAATTCTATTCAAATAATCGAAGAAATTTCAGCTAACAAAAAACTGGGTAAACCGGAAGCAGAGTCCCTCCTAGAAAGAGCTGTCAAAATAATTATTTTTAAGGGGAGAAACACAAATCATTTTGATATTAAAGATGAAAAAAAATCTTCCATAACACCATTTATGTTGGGCCCAACTGGGAACCTTCGTGCCCCAACTATAATTTATAAAAATATGATTGTAGTAGGTTTCAACGAGGATAAATTCAATGACATTTTTTCGAAATAAGACGATTACATAATTTTTAATGACAGACGAAAAGATGGTTCAACCGCGGAGCGAAAGATTCGAAAACTTTGACATTTCGGACGAAGAAATGGAAAGAAGACTCCGGGCAATAGTATCAATCACCACTATTGTCCCCGAGCATGCACAAACAGCCGATATCTTAGGCACAAAGAGAACCGGCAATGGTGTTTTCATTAATCAGATGGGACTAATTGTTACAGTAGGCTACCTCATTGCAGAAGCAACGCAAATTTGGATAACTACAGCCAGTGACGAAACTGTATTGGCAGATACAGTAATGTACGACTATGAATCCGGACTAGGGCTATTAAAACCGTTAAGTACAATATCCATTCCTACCATTCCTGTATCAGATTGTAATAAACAGATTAATGCTGGAGATTCTGGCTTTATGTTAGCAGGGTTTGGTGGTTTAGAGCAGACTGTAGTGGTTGATATAGGGAGTTGTGATAGCTTTACAGGATACTGGGAATACGTGTTAGACAGAGCTTTTTATACAACACCATCACACCCAAACTGGGGAGGAGCTGCTCTTCTCAATAAAAAAGGGGAGCTAAGTGGAATAGGTTCTCTTTACTTGGAGAATCCACCCACCAGTAAAAGCGAGTTTTCAGGGAATTTGTGTATTCCGATAGATCCTCTATGGTCTTTTTTCTCCGAAATAAAGAGGACAGGTGGAGTCAAAGAAAGCAATAGGCCTTATTTGGGATTTTTTGTATCCGTTGTAGAAGAACAATTTGTAGTTTTAGGGCTCTATAAGTCCTCCCCAGCCGCCTTAGCTGGGATAAGTAACGGAGATATTATAAAAAGTATTAACGGAGTTGCACCGAAAACTTTAGATCAACTTTTTAAAGAAATATGGAATGCAGGCCCAGCAGGCAATATCATCTCAATTGAAATCGAAAGAGGAGACAAGCATACTATTGTAAATGTGGTATCAGCAAAAAGAAAAGCAATTTGGATTAATCCAACCTTGCATTAAAACAACGCTTAATTAGATTACAATAATCACGAAAGGTCTAAATAATGACATCAGAAAACTTAAAAATAGCAAAAATTAAAACTGGTTTAGGGTTTATTGCTGCGTTAGATCAGAGTGGAGGAAGCACTCCGAAAGCGTTAATGAACTATGGAATCAAAGAGAATGAGTGGTCCAGCGAAGAGGAAATGTTTGAACTTGTGCATAAAATGAGAGAAAGGATAGTGTCAGACTCAAACTTTACCGGCAAGCAAATCATCGGAGCAATTCTTTTTGAAAGAACAATGAATTCTCAATTTTGCGGCCTTGACTGTGCAAAGTACTTGTGGGAAAAAAAAGAAATTGTCCCTTTTCTAAAAATTGATAAAGGACTTGCAGACGAAGAAGAAGGTGTGCAATTAATGCAGCCTAACCCTAACCTAATCAAAATATTGAAGATTGCAAAAAACAAAGAAATATTTGGGACTAAAATGAGATCAGTCATTAAATCGAGTAACCATTCAGGAATAAAAAAAGTAGTAAAACAACAATTTGAAACTGCAAAAGTAATTATTAATGAAGGATTGGTTCCAATAATTGAACCAGAAATTGATATCAATTGCCCAGCTAAACTAGAAGCTGAAAACATGTTGCTAGAAAATTTACATAAGGAACTAGACAAACTCAATATTAATGATCGCATAATGTTAAAATTGACACTTCCAGATAAAGAAAATTTCTATCAAGATATATCAAAGCAAGATAACATTTTAAGAGTAGTAGCGTTATCTGGTGGATATCCTCAAGAATTAGCAAATAAAAAGTTACACAATAATCTCGGAGTAATTGCGAGCTTTTCTCGAGCCTTAACCGAAGGACTTTCAGCCGGCATGACCGATCAAATGTTCTCGGAAAGACTAGGATTAGCAATCAATAAGATTTATACTGCATCAATCACTTAATAGGATAACGACCATGCCTGAAACTATAGTTGGTAAAAATCTAGCTAATTTATCTTTCGTAAATCAAAACGGAGAAGTCGTTTCTATCGATAATTTTTCTGGAAAAAAACTTATTTTATGGTGGTTTCCAAAAGCCGATACACCAGGATGAACCATTGAGGGCAGTGGGTTCCGTGATAGAATCCAAGAGTTTACTAAGAAAAATACTGTGATACTTGGTGTCAGCGGAGATTCACCAGAAGATAATAAATCTTTCAAAGAAAAGTTTTCTTTCCCTTTTGACATCCTTTCAGACCTTGGACTTGAAGAGTCTAAAAAACTCAATATTTGTGGAGTAGCGGATTCCTACGCACCTCGAGTCTCAGTGATTCTGGATACCGAGTGTAATGTAACACATTATTTCGATGCCGTAGATCCTCAAAGTCACGCCTCGGATATGCTTAAAATTATTGAAGGCTAGACAAGAATTTATCAAGTTCCTCTAAAAACAATTCGGATTTTTCAATAAACGGCCAATGTCCACAGTTTGGAAATACGGAAAGCTTTGAGCTAGGTATTTCGGAGTTCAACAACTCGTGGTATTTCGGAGGTGTCAACGGATCATTTTCACCGCAAATTAATAAGCATCTTGATTTTATTGATTTTAACCTTCTAGATAAATCAAATGAATCTGCTGCTAACCAATCTTTGTAGACCGCTTTGGGGTTTGTAGATTGCATTATCTCCAAAAGTGGGGCTAAGATGCTATCATTAGAACCATCGAACATCGAATTTCTTAAAAATTCTTTATTTAACTCATAATTATTACCCTTTTTTATCTCTGATAGAAAAGTTTCAGGGATTCTCAAACGAGAACCTGTAGCCACTAAGATAAGGGAGTCAATTAAATCTGGTTTATACAAAGCTAACGTCATGGCAATCGCACCTCCGAGAGAATGGCCCATAATATTCCATCGCCCGAGGTTCTTTTTTTCTAGAAGCTCAGCACAAACAAACGCATGATCCACTACGCCTCTAAATCCTTCTCCCCCTGATTCACCGTGGCCATTTAGATCAATTGACATAACATTAAATTTTTTTAATAGTTTATTACTAAGTTCTAAAAATACCTTCGAATCACAGGACGCCCCATGAATCAGAAACAAGTTTCTTTTTCTGGATTCATCAAAATCAAGACTATAACTTATCTTTTTATTTTCTATAACTTCTTCAAGCATCAAAATACCAGTATGGAAATTAACCTCATTATTGATGTACTATGATAAAATTATATTTTTGATTTAACAAATTAAAATAAATGATGAAGGATATGTTATGAAATGCCGAGCTGCCGTATTAAACAAAATGGGTGCACCTAGACCTTATATGAAGTCGAAACCAATAACGATTGAAGAAATAGAGTTAGATGAGCCGGGTGACGGTGAGGTTCTTATAAAAATGGGAGCGGCTGGTTTATGTCATTCAGATCTTTCCGTAGTTAATGGCTCTAGGCCAAGATCATTACCCATGGTCATCGGTCATGAAGCATCCGCGATCGTTGAAAAACTGGGGCCAAATGCCCATGACCTTGAGGTAGGGGACCATGTTGCAGCGGTTTTCGTTCCCAGTTGCGGGAGTTGTATTCCTTGTCTTGAAGGCAGGCCCGCACTCTGCGAGCCTGGTGCTATTGCAAATGCAAACGGTACCCTTTTATCAGGAAAAAAGAGGATCAAATTAAAAGGCCAATATGTATGCCATCATGTTGGAGTTTCATGTTTTGCTGAGTACGCAGTTGTTTCTCAAAAATCTTTGGTAAAAATTCCTTCTAATGTTCCACTAGACTTAGCGGCACTTTTCGGTTGTGCGGTGATAACAGGGGTTGGAGCGGTTGTAAATACGGCTAAAATGCCCATGGGTAGTTCTGCCGCAGTAATTGGATTGGGTGGCACTGGATTAGCTGCGGTTTTAGGTGCAAAAGCCAGCGGAGCTAAAACCGTTATAGGGATCGACCTTAGTGACCAAAAATTAAAGTTAGGCAAAGAATTAGGCTGCGACTACGTTCTGAATGCAAGCAATCCAGAAATAATTACTGATTTGAAAGAAATTACGAACGGGGGATGTGACTATGCTTTTGAATGCGTTGGCTCAAATAAAGCAATGGAACTCGCCTATGCTGTTACACGAAGAGGTGGGACAACCTGCTCAAGTGGTCTTTCAGATCCGAAAGATAACTTTAGCGTGCAACACGTAAATCTTGTTGCGGAAGAGAGAACGATAAAAGGAAGTTATCTCGGAAGCTGCGTTCCTCGAAGAGATATTCCTAACTATATTCAATTACAACAAAACGGAAATTTACCAGTAGATGACTTAATGAGCGAGCACATTAAGCTAGATGATGTCAATGAAGGATTTGACAAATTAGCATCGGGAGAAACTGTCAGGCAATTAATAATGTTTGATTAATTCATCAGATTTAATTAGGTAATCTTATATTGTCAACTAATTTATGAATATTCTGATTTGGGGGCTTGGTTACCATGCTCACTAAAATCGCGGCTAAAAGATTTATTAAAGCTCCTACGATTCCAAATCCTTCCGGAGATATGCCGAAAAACCAATTCTCTTGGATATTTAGATTTGGGTTTAAAAACTTATAATAGAATATATAAGTGGATGTAGTCAAAAGACCTATAACCATTCCGGTAATTGCACCTAAATCATTAATTCTTTTCGTAAAAATTCCTAAAACTATTGGTGGAAATAGCGATGATGCCGCTAACCCGAACGCAAGCGCCACTACCTCTGCGACGAATCCAGGTGGATTAATACCCAAATACCCTGCGATACATATCGCGGTTGCTGCAGCAATCCTTGCCAGCAATAGTTCTGTTCTGTCAGAAATCTTCGCCGCAAAGGTTTCCCGAATCAAATCGTGGGAAATAGCCGATGAAATAACTAATAGTAGCCCAGCCGCCGTAGATAGTGCAGCCGCTAGTCCTCCAGCTGCTACTAATGCAATCACCCAATTAGGAAGTCCAGCTATCGCTGGATTTGCAAGGACCATAATGTCCCTATCCACATATATTTCATTCTGATTGGAAGAAACATCATTTAAGACGATTCTTTCCCCCAGAACCCCTTCATCATCGCCCTTGAATTCCAGCTTTCCTTCAAATGGTTTACCGGGACCGTAGTTCATAACTCCATCATTATTTTTGTCAACCCATGCTATCAGTCCAACCTCTTCCCATTGTTTGATCCAGTTGGGAGCGTCTTTATAGGGAGTATTATGAACGGTATCAATAAAATTTAATCGGGCAAAAGCTCCCACAGCCGGGGCCGTAGTATATAAAATTGCTATAAAAAGCAAAGCATAAGCGGCTGATTTCCTGGCATCAGATACTTTAGGTACTGTAAAGAACCGCACTATGACGTGGGGAAGCCCGGCTGTACCTAACATTAACGCCATTGTAATAGCGGCCATATCTATTTTCGACCGAACAGTGGCAGTATATTCCTGAAATCCTAAGTCGGATAAAACACTATCTAATCTTTCTAAGACCGAATCTTCAGAGCCAATAACAGTTGCGCCAAGTCCAATCTGCGGTATAGGTGAGCCAGTCACCATCATTGATATATAAATAGCGGGGACCAGATAAGCAAAAATCATTATACAATATTGTGCTACTTGGGTATAAGTTATTCCTTTCATCCCACCCAGCACTGCATAAATAAACACAATAGTCATTCCTATCAAAATACCAGTATTTATAGGCACCTCTAGAAAATGAGAAAAGACTATGCCAACTCCCCTCATTTGACCAGCAATATAGGTGAACGAAACGATTATTAAAGCAATAACTGCCACCATCCTTGCTTTTTTCGAATAATATCTAGTTGCAATAAAATCCGGAACGGTAAATTTTCCAAATTTGCGTAGATAAGGAGCAAGCATCAGCGCGAGAATTACGTATCCTCCAGTCCAACCAATCAAATACACAGAACTGCTATATCCCATAAACGCAATAATTCCAGCCAATGAGATAAAAGACGCTGCACTCATCCAATCTGCTGCAGTTGCCATGCCATTGGCAACTGGCCCTACACCTGAATTTGCTACATAAAAATCTTTAGTATTGCCAGCACGTGACCAAATAGCTATTGCTGCATAGAGTACAAAACTCAATGTCACGAATAAATAAGTTAATGTTTGGCTACTCATGCCTACCCTTCACTTTCTCTTGATATTCCTTGTCGACTCTATTCATTAGAGCAGCATAAACGAATACCAATACAACAAATACAAAAATGGAACCTTGCTGAGCCCACCAGAAACCAAATTTAAATCCAAAAAAATTTAATTCATTTAAATTATCAATAAAAATAATACTAAAACCAAAGGACACTAAAAACCAGATCATTAATAGAATAGCCATGATTCTCATATTAGTCTTCCAATAGAGTTTTTGTTCATTGGAATGTATTTCCATATGACCTCCTATTACGATAAAAGTAATTTTAGTGGCTATGGGTGGGATTGAACCACCGACCTCGGCGTTATGAGTGCCGCGCTCTAACCAGCTGAGCTACATAGCCTGAACCCATACTAAAAGTGGTGTTAAAATGATAACATTTCTTCATATGGTTAGTCATATATTAGAAATCTTAATCTAAAGTTTTAACAGAATTATTTCCGATGGAAAAACGCACTATTAAATGGGATCTGCATTCGGTGGATTTGGAAGCTTTCCCTGAATTGCACTCTAGCAAAATCCCTCCATTACTGTTTATATCAAAATTTTTTGATGACGGTATAGAAAATTTCAAAAAATCTATGGGCTTAACTAAACAGTATATAGCTACTAAAATGAAATCAACGGTTGCTTTACAAAGCTCTATTACTATTTACCATTGGGTCCACGACAACCAATTAAACATTAAAACTAGAGCTAAGAAATTTGATGGAAGAAAAGTTATAATGGAACAAAATATCTGTTCAAGAGAAGAAATATTGATTACTCAAACTACCCTTTCAATTTCTTTTGATATTTACAGAAGAAAAAGTTGCTATTTCGATGAAAAGATTGCGATAAACTATAAAAAATTTATTGATGGCGATCATTATTAGAATCAACTTCTTTACGAATATTTTCGTAATCATTGTTTTCCAATTTACCAATCTTAAAGTGCCAATATATCCAATATACAACAACAAAAATTAACCAAATTAGTTCCGTACCAAGAAGTGGGTATATTTCAAATACTTCGCTGAAGTTAAGATTATTCCAATTTTCAATAGTTGCCATCATTTAATCTCTTCTATTTCAGCCAAGACCATATTTTCATTCTCCAGGGTTGTCTTTTTCTCAGAAGCAAAGTCAAGTCCAGCTATTTCTATTTCAGGAGGTATCCGAAGGATTCCCAAAAAATTCAAGAGTTTTGCTAATGTCCAGCCAGGCAGAAATCCAAAAAATACAAACATTATTGCAGCCCCAACAATCATTCCTAGAGGGTTAATAGTGCTTTCATAATATGCCGACGCAGGATATCCCCATAAAACGAAACCACAAATTATAAGGCCTATTGTACCTGCGTATCCATGTACGGCAACAGCACCGACAGCATCGTCTATCTTAAACTTCTCTTCAACATAGAAATGTAATTTATAAACAAAATAAACTCCAACTGAGCCAATCGCAAACGCTTGCAATGGACTGTAAAGATCATTGCCCGCTGACGCTAAAATGATACCTGCTAAACCACCTGAATATGTCCAAAACGGATCTCCTTTCGACACGAGATAACTAGTTAACATACCCCCAGACAACGACATCAGAAAGTTTGCAGTAATTCCGCTCAAAGTGGTCGGTGTCAAATAAATATTTGTTGCTGAAAAAAACTTTTGACCGTCTCCGAAGTCACTACCAATATCATATATAGGCACATTGCAAGCTGCGTAAAATCCCCAAAAACCCGTATAGATTAAAAATATACCGATTGTAACTAACCATGGATTTTGAGGGTTTATTACATTAACCTTACCATTCCTAAATTTTCCTATTCTAGGGCCTAATACCGCTAAAATTCCCAAAGCAAAGCCGCCGGAGGCGGCGTGGATTACACCTGACGCATAAGCGTCATGATAGCCCAGCTTATTAACCATCCATCCAGCGTAATGCCAACCCCAGGAGGCATCTATTACCCATATTACAGAACCAATCACAACAGCAATAATTGCAAAAGCAACCGTCCTGATTCTTTCGATTATTGCGCCAGACACTATGGATGCTGCGGTCCAAGAAAATAAAAGGAACGCGGCCCAAAATACAAGGTTAATTCTATCACCTAAATTTACAGCCATTGCAGATGACCATGGAAGGGCTAATTCATTAGCACCGAACCCTTCTGCCTCTAAAACCAATCCACCGGTAATTCCAGGCCCGTTAGGCATAGCCCAGTAGAACCACCAGCCAAAAAGAAAGAAACTTACGGTAACAATAGGTATCAAAATCGTATTTTTCATTAAAGTATGTAAATGATTTTTTCGCCTAGAAACTCCGACCTCGTAAACACAGAATCCAACATGAATAAGAAACATTAGAACTACTGTTACCCAGTAATAGAACTCGGTAAATATTGTTGTTAGTGCTGATATTTGTGTTTCCATTTTTTGGACACCTCTAAAGTCTTAGTTCATTAAAACAGATATACATAGTTACAATCAACAAGATCTTTACTTGTTAGCTTCTTTAAAATAGGGTTAGCGCATTTATCATTTCGCCGAGAGATTTTATTTTTATCTAGTACACGTTGAAGTTTCATGTGACCGCTCACTGGTGAACCATCGTCAATAAGTTTATCAAGACGAACGCCATATCGACCTTGGATTAAAATACCGAGAGTTAACTTATAAGGCACCTGTTTAATATCATTAGCCCAAAAAATTAAATTCAAGTTCCTGCTATCTTTATCCAGAGAAACATCGTCAAATGGCTTTTCTTCACCTGATTCAAATTTTCGTAAAGAATCGGGTGCTGTAATCGTATGAAAAAACTCATTCCAAAACTTTGCTAGATCATCTATATTTTTCGCATCTATAACCTCAAATCCATTATGCAGGTTAATATCGGAGTACTTTATTTCGTTTAATACGTAATTTGATAACAACCTACCCCCGCGCATAAATTCATTATAAGAAGCATGAACAGAAACTATTTTTACGGCCATTTCCCTAATCTTTGATTCAACCCTAAGCACATAAAATTTATATCCTAACAACGTAATCAAGACCAAAAGTAGTATGGCTGGTACCAAATTATTTTTTAAAGCATTAATCATCCGTTGCAGAGCCCGCTACGAAAGGTGATAAATCAACAATTATCAAAATTGAGGTTTTTGCATATTTCAATCGTAGGATACGATTTATTAAGCGTGTAGAAATGAAACCCCGGAGCCTCATTTTCTAGCAGCGATTCACACATTTTCGACATAAACTCAATTCCTAATTTAATTAAATAATCGTTGTTGTCTGAATAATATTCGATTTTGTTTCTAAGCCATTTTGGAATGTCTGCATTACACTTTTTTGAAAACCTCAAGATTCCTTCTCCATTGGAAATTGGCATTAACCCAGCTAATATAGGAATTGAGATGTTAAGCTTGTTGCAATCGTCAATAAATCTATAATACGAATCACAATTGAAAAAATATTGTGTAATTGCCCGATTCGCTCCTGCTTCTACTTTTTCCTTAAAGTATTTTAAATCGTCAAAAAAATTTAAAGACTCTGGATGGCATTCCGGATAGGCTGCAACATCGATAAAAATTGATTCCTTAAACTCATTGGAAATGAATTTAACTAAATCTTTTGCATATCTAAATTCGCTGTTTACTGGCACACCGGAGGGCATGTCTCCTCTTAGAACGACAAGACGTTGGTGCCCAGCTTCAATATATTGACTTATCGTCCTTCTAGCTAAATCGGCATTTAAAGATATACATGAAATATGTGGCGCTATTGAAATTTTAAATTTTTGATTCAAACTATTTGCTGTAAGCAGAGTTTTTTTTCTTGTGCCACCACCAGCACCAAAAGTTACAGAAAAAAATTCTGGCTGAAATATCAAAAATTTTTGAGCTTCTAAAACCAGTTTCTCGAGAGCCTCTGCTGAATTTGGAGGAAAGAATTCAAAACTAATTGATTTAGTCTCTGATGGTTTACTTATCAATATTTATCTCCGATTTACTGATATCATATAGAAGGTTTGTTTCAGTTTTTACTATATTATACTTTTATAAGTGCAGTTAGTAGAAGTCTGAACTATAATTAGGCATTAATTAGTACGAATCAGTGACCTATAAAATCGGAGGGAAGAGCATATTGGAGTCTTTAAACCAAATAAATTCTAGGCAACTTGCAAATGCAATACGTTTCTTGTCGATCGATGCCGTAGAATTAGCGAAATCAGGACATCCTGGAGCACCAATGGGGTTAGCCGAAGCGGCTATGGTCCTTTGGTTAAACTATTTAAAACATAATCCAAAGAACCCAAAATGGTTTAATAGGGATAGATTTGTTCTATCAAATGGTCATGCCTCCATGCTTATATATTCGCTATTGCATCTTTGCGGATATTCTTTGTCAATCAGTGATCTTAAGTCGTTTAGACAACTACATTCTGCTACTCCCGGACATCCTGAATATCGAGAAACGCCTGGAGTCGAAACCACAACTGGGCCACTTGGCCAAGGTCTTGCGAACGCTGTTGGATTTGCAATTGCGGAACGAAACTTGTCTGCGAGATTTAATAAAAAAAATATCGAACTTATCAACAACAGAACGTTCGCGTTCGTAGGTGATGGTTGCCTTATGGAAGGAATTTCACATGAAGTCTGCTCCTTAGCTGGAACTCTAAGACTGGGAAAATTGAATGTTCTTTATGATTCTAATGGTATTTCGATTGACGGTGATATTAAAAACTGGTTTTCAGAAAATATAGCTGAAAGGTTTTCAGCATATGGTTGGCATGTGATTGAAAACGTTGATGGCCACAATATAGAAAGCTTAAATAAAGCTTATTCCTCCGCGATTGATAATCATGACCGACCATCAATCATTATTTGTAAGACCACTATTGGCTATGGTTCCCCTAACAAATCTGGAACAGCTGATTCTCATGGGGCAGCTCTTGGCGAAGATGAAATCAAGAAAACAAGAGAAGCTTTACATTGGAATTATGATCCGTTCGAAATTCCAACAACATTTTACGAATCTTGGGATTGCAAGAAGAAAGGAGAGGTTGCTGAAAGAGAATGGAATTCTATACTTGAGAAATATAAAAAAGATTACCCTGAAGACTGGGAGGAACTAGATCGAAGAGTAAATTGTAAGCTGCCTAATAATTGGAACCAAACCATTCAAAACTCACTCATAGAAATTCAGAAAGATAAAAAGAGTGAGGCGACACGGAAATCTTCGCAAACGGTTTTGAATATGATCTCTCCTTCTACACCCGAGTTAATTGGCGGCTCAGCCGATCTAACTGGTTCCAACAACACGTTTTCCACGTCTAGCAGGGCACTTAATCTAAATGATTATGGAGGCAATTACCTTTTCTACGGCGTCAGAGAATTTGGAATGACCGCGATAATGAATGGAATCTCACTTTATGGGGGATGCATCCCCTATGGGGGTACTTTTTTGGTCTTTTCAGACTACGCCAGAAACGCCGTCAGGATGGCAGCCTTAATGAAAATTCGCGCTGTATTGGTTTATACACATGACTCCATAGGTTTAGGTGAAGATGGCCCCACTCACCAACCTGTTGAACATTTACAAGCGCTTCGACTAATACCTAATCTAGATGTCTGGAGACCAGCTGATAGAACCGAAACCCTCATTGGCTGGCAATCCTCTATCGAAAAAAAAACCGGTCCATCCTGTCTAATCCTCTCTAGACAATCAATGCCACAACTAGAT
This sequence comes from Methylococcaceae bacterium TMED69, assembly GCA_002170535.1. GTDB lineage: Bacteria > Pseudomonadota > Gammaproteobacteria > TMED69. Next base: position 219,649 of record NHDW01000004.1, on the reverse strand, counting down.
CTTTCCCAAATTGAAATACAAAATCTAAAAAAAGGTGGGTATATACTCAAAAATATCGACAATCCTATTGCATGTATAATAGCAACAGGATCTGAAGTTTCCCTCGCTCTAGAAATTGCCTCGGCATTAAAGCAGGAGAGTTTAGCAATTCAAGTTGTTTCCATGCCTTGCTCACAAGTTTTTGACCAGCAGGACGAATCATACAAAAAAACAGTACTGCCAGAGAGTATAAAAAAGATTGCAATTGAAGCCGGATCAACAGACCTTTGGTACAAATACATCGGGAAGGAAGGGCTTGCTATCGGAATAAATCAGTTCGGGGCTTCAGCACCGGCCGACATTTTATTTAAAGAATTTGAATTAGACTTAGATAACTGCCTGATTAAGATAAAAAATTATCTTAGACAACCATGAAATAAGATAGGAGATAGATATCATGACATTGAGAATCGCGGTCAATGGGTTTGGAAGAATTGGGAGAAATATTATCAGGGCTCATTATCAAACTAAAAAACATGCGGATCTTGAATTTATAGCTATCAATGATCTAGGTGATACCGCGGCAAATGCGCATTTACTCAAATATGACAGTGCCTATGGACCCATGGATCAGAAAATATCCTCAGATTCTGACCATATACAAATAGGACATGACAAAATATTTGTTCTAAATGAAAAAGACCCATCGAAACTTCCTTGGGAAGAATTAAAAATAGATATTGTTTTTGAATGCACGGGTATCTTCGCCAATAAAAATGGCGCAAATCAACACATCGCCTCAGGGGCCAAAAAAGTTTTAATCTCCGCGCCAGCAGGAAATGATGTTGATGCCACAATCGTTTATGGTGTTAATGACAATGTCCTTTTACCAAGCCACAAAATCGTTTCGAATGCATCCTGTACTACTAATTGTCTCGCACCTTTAGTAAAACCATTAGCAAAGCAAATTGGGGTGGAAAGTGGTCTAATGACCACAGTACATGCATATACTAACGACCAAGTTTTAAGTGACGTATATCATGATGATTTAAGAAGAGCCAGGTCCGCCACGCAATCAATAATTCCCACAAAAACCGGAGCAGCATCCGCCGTTGGATTAGTCTTACCTGAATTAAAAGGAAAACTTGATGGATACGCTGTCAGAGTACCAACACTAGTAGTATCGCTCGTTGATCTAACTTTTAAAGCGAAGAGAAACACAAGTGCTGAAGAGGTCAACAGGATCTTAAAAGAAGAGGCAAACTCAACTTTACAAGGTATCCTAGGGTTTTGTGAAGAACCTCTGGTCTCAATCGATTTCAAAGGCGATCCAAGGTCATCCATCGTAGATCCTGCTCAAACCAAAGTTATAGAGGGAAACCTAGTAAAGGTTGTAAGCTGGTATGATAATGAGTGGGGCTTTTCTAATCGGATGCTAGATACGGCCAAAAAAATGAAAGAGTGTTCATGATACCTTTTGAAGAACTTGATTTTGAAGATAAACAAGTACTATTGAGGGTTGATTTCAACGTACCGTTAGAAAACAAAAAAGTTACCAACGACTTCAGGATTAGACAAACTGCACCCACCATTCATAAAATTCTTGATAAAGGGGGAAGCATCATCTTAGTGACCCATATTGGCAGGCCAAAAGAGGGAGCAGAAGATTTAAATTTATCAACATCCACACTTATTCCAACTCTCGAGAAGACTCTCGGCCTGCCGGTCAAGTTTAAAAAAAATTGGATAGACGGAGTCAGGATTAACAAGGGGGAGGTTCTATTATGCGAAAACGTGAGATTCCTAAAAGGCGAAACCAGCAATGACTCGCAACTCGCTAAGAAGATGAGTAAATTATGCGATATATTTATAAACGAGGCTTTTTCTAATAGCCATAGAGCACATGCATCTAATTATGGTGTAGCCCAATTTGCACAAGCTAAAGTAGCTGGGCCGTTATTTTTATCTGAAGTTCAGGCACTTTACAAAGTTGTAAAGAAAAATGAATCACCAACGGTGGCAATTGTAGGGGGCTCAAAAATATCAACCAAAACCGCCTTAATAAAGAATCTATCGAAACAAGTAGACCATTTAATCTTAGGGGGTGGTATAGCAAATCTGATTATAAAAGCACGTGGCCATCAAATTGGGAAATCACTTTTTGAAAAAGGTGCCTATGAAGACGCGTGTAGATTATTTAAAGATATTGACAATATCGTTTTCCCGATAGATGTAGTTTGTGCCAGTGAATTTAGTAAAACAGCTATTGGTACTATCAGGCCTCTCAATGAAATAAGGGAAAATGATCTTATTTTAGACTTTGGACCTAAAACTTTAAAGAAAATCGTATCAAAAATTCAATCCGCTAAAACGATACTTTGGAATGGTCCGATAGGGGTTTTTGAGTTCGATAACTTTGCCAATGGAACAAGAACCATAGCGGAAACAATTGCCGAATCCTCTGCATTCTCAGTGGCAGGCGGAGGGGATACCATCGCCTCAATCGAGAAATTCAATGTTTCGGATAAAATCTCTTATATTTCTACCGCTGGTGGTGCTTTCTTAGAATTCTTAGAAGGAAAAAAGTCACCTGTAATTAGCATTCTTGAAGAAAATTAGCTTTTACCTATTAATTTTTCCTGAGCTAACTTATATCTTTCACTAGTTTGATTAATAATTTTCTCTGGAAAATAGATTTCTTCTTTTCGATTCCAAGAATTGGCATTGAGGTAATCTCTTATAAATTGTTTATCAAAACTCAAGGGTTCGCTTCCTTTTTGATAAGTCGATTTATCCCAAAATCGAGAGGAATCAGGTGTGAAAACTTCATCAATCAAAATAAGGTTCCCATGACTATCCAAACCAAACTCAAACTTGGTATCAGCTAGTATAATCCCTTTTGAAAAAGAATATTCGAATGCTTCTTTATAAAGCATAATGCTAGTTTTTTTTATTTCTTCTGCCAATTCATAACCAAGGGATTTAATCATATCTTCATAGGGTATGTTTTCATCGTGATCGCCTAATGCTGCTTTAGTCGAGGGGGTAAAGATAGGTTCATCAAGGCGCTCGAATTTTTGTAATCCTTTTCTTAACTTTACACCAGATACAGAATCGTTCTTTAAATAATCTAACCAAGCCGTTCCGGCTAGAAACCCTCTGACGACTGCCTCAAACTTTATCGGTGCTAATTTTGCGACTATTGAGATTTGAGCATTTATTTTTTTATAAAGTTCTTCTGAAGAAAACAAGCTTCTTATATTAATATCACTAATATGATTCTTTATAATCTTGCTTGTTTTTTCGAACCAGAAATTAGAGATTGTTGTCAAGATTTTTCCTTTATTTGGTATAGGCTGCGCCATAACAATATCAAAAGCAGATAGCCTATCAGTAGCGACTATTAGAAGATGCCGATCTCCAACCTCGTAGATATCACGCACTTTGCCCCTTTTAATAAATTGAAAATCAATTAAGTTGGTTGAATATATGCACCCATTTACAATGTCTATGCTATTTTTTTTAACAGTGGTCATTATTTTTTAATTCTTAGGAAGCCGCTTTTATTGCAGATTTTTTTAAAAATGAAGACTTGTTGATTAACTTAAGAAAAAATTTATGCGAAATTTTACAACCCTTATCGCTTATACCGAAGTAATTTTTTATTAAATTAATGAGGCCTATCAATCTTTTTGCGTCATTTGTCACCGATTTATTGAGGCTTTTTAGAAATACCTGTTTAGCAAAGGAATCTTTATAATTTTTTTGGTTGCTAAAGTGCTCAAAGAATCTATCAATATTTTTTATGGCAAAATTTAAACCTTGGCCCGCCAACGGATGAAACGAATAAGCCGCACTCCCCAACCAAACTATACTATTATGACAAATTGAAGGTCTCCATTTTTCAATAAGCTTATAAGAAGAAAGATTATTAAAGGATTCGATCTGGCCAATTTGCTTATTCATCAAACTTTTCGGGAGCAAATCCACTCCTGGAGTAAGATTCAAAACATCAAAATCTTTATTGCAAGAATATATCACTGAGTAAGCATGTGGTTTTTTTTTGGGTAATAAAGCCAAAATACCTTCTTTTATAAACCATTGTATTGCTACATTACTATGGCATTTCTCAGAAATTAAATCGCCAACAAGCGCAAATTGGCCATAATTTCTAACTCTTTGTTGCTTTCCTAAAATCGCTTGATTGTCAATTTTTAAATTTTCTGTAATTAGCATAAAATTAGCTTCGTAGATTGTATTGGTATCATCTTCTACCTTAACGCCTTCATGATCGTTTTTTAATATATTTATTGTATTTAAATAGTGATCTTCTTTTTCCAATAATTTGTCTAATTTATTATTCAAAAATTTTTCGTCTACTACCCATGCCATCGGCCTGCCCAGATTGATTGAGTTATTGAAATCTAAATCTACTGTTCCGTCCTCGGCCAATATTTGTATTGATTTAAAATACCCATGCTGTTGTTCATCCTTCTCATTCCATAACTTTAATTTTTTGAATATTTTTTCCGTCGTCGGCGTTATCGTAAAATGTCGATTCCTTGAATGTAGTCCAGCACTAAGTGCTAAAACTTTATACGATAAATTGTAATGTTGACAAAAGGCTACGCAGACCATAGCGTTGACTCCTGCCCCAAGAATTAATATGTCTGTACGTACATTTAAATTAGTCATCGTGCTATATAATCGATGCCGGTACCTATGCGACCAAATTGTTTTCGTAACTTTCTGCTTGTTGCTACCGCTGCAATAGTTACTCTCCTTATAAAATTAGTTGTTAGATACCTTTCTCCATAAAACAAAGCCACCAAATCAGCAAAAATTTCAGTAGATTTACGGCTAGATAGAAACTGTTTTGACTTTGAAACTTTTGACTTATTGTAAAAATTTTCATCACTATTAAGCAATGATATTAACTCGTCAATATCACGAATACCCAAATTAAGCCCTTGCGCTGTAGAAGGATGAATGGTGCCTCTTGAATTCCCAACTAAGGCAAATTTTTTCAAATGCCGATAAAAGACTTTCGAGCCAAACAGTGAATAGTCATGACATACTTCTAAAGAGCAGTAACGGCCAAACGGAAAACCGCATAGTTCAATAATTAAATCCAAAAGAGCTTTCTTATTTTTATAATAATTTTTGAAAAAACCTTTTTTTACAATAAAAATAAAAGTGTAATGATAGTCTCCCGAAGGTATGAGAGCTAAACTGCCATGTTGGAATATTTTTTGAATAGCCACGCCGGTGTTTTTCACAGTAGTAACAACATTTCCAACTACGGCATCTTGATTATAATCTTTTCGCGTTACGTGCAGCCTCATTTTTCTTCGAACTTTAGAGTCAAACCCGTCAGCCCCAACAATAAAATCTACGTTTTTTACTTGCTCAGTTGAACCGTCAACAAGCTCTAAACTAAGGATATTTTCACTGGTTCGAAAATCTTCAAACAATCTTTTCATTTTAAGAACAACATTAGGTTTCTCAAGCACGGCTTTAGAGATAATCATGAAAAGATCCTGAGCGCAAATCGACCAGCCCAATGCTCCCAGTCCTAACTCATTCGCGTTAAATTTAATTCTGCCAAATACCTTTTTTTCGGAAACCCATACTTCTTTTATAGGTATGCTGAAAGGTTGAATCTTTTGCCACAACCCAATACTTTGAAGAATAATTTTTGATGCTTCAGATAAAACTATGGCTCTTTGATCGTTAGTTGGAATATCTCTAAAATCTTCATTATCAACTAAAATGATTTCGAAACCTTTTACAGCCAAAGCGTAACAGCATAGCAAGCCAGAAATTCCCCCACCAATAACTGCAATTTTTTTAATAGAAGACATAACTAACTCATTATTTCTTCAATTTGAGAGATAGTTTTGGGAACTTTTTTACTTAAATTTAAATTACCTTCTTTAGTCACGAGTATATCATCTTCGATTCTTATACCGATGCCTGACCATCGGGGATCAATATTAACCTCGCTTTGAGAAATATATATCCCAGGCTCAACAGTGGTGACCATACCAGGCTCGAATATTCTCCATTGATTATCAATTTTATAATCACCAACGTCATGGACATCAAGTCCGAGCCAATGTCCAGTTTTATGCATAAAAAATTTCTTATAAATTTCGGTCTCTATAATTTCCTCTGTGGAACCAGATAATATTTCTAAATCTTTTAAACCTTCTACAATTACTAATAGAGCTGCCGAATGAGGCTCATCCCAATTATTATAATGCTTCACTTTTTCAATAGCTGCTTGTTGCGCTAATAAAACAATTTCGTATAAAGCTTTTTGCTCTGCCGTAAAACTACCATTAACTGGAAAGGTTCGAGTGATATCAGCAGCATAACATCCATATTCAGCTCCCGCATCAATCAAGACTAATTCACCATCCGCAACCCTGTCTTTATTGTCTGTATAGTGTAGAATGCAAGCATTTTCTCCCCCTCCCACAATTGAAGGATATGCTGGAGATCTTGCCCCATGTCTCATAAAAACTGCCATAATTTCAGCCTCAAGCTCAAACTCAAAGACACCTGCGTATGCCTTTTTCATTGCCGCTATGTGTGCTTCTGTTGTTATATCAATAGCTTTTTTAATTGATTTAAGCTCTACCTCATTCTTAAATAATCTCATTTCATCTAATATGGTGGATAAAGCTAAAAATCGATCTGGAGCATGCACCCCCGATCGATTTTGGGAATCAATTTGTCTTACTAATTTCATCAGCATATTATCGAATTCCTGATATCTTCCCATTGGGGTATATATCTGCTTTTTGTTCTCTATTAGCCCAGGAAGAATGTCTTCTAAGTCTTCAATTGGAAACACATGATTTGCACCTAAACCTTCCCTGGCTCCCTCAAGACCCAGTCTTCTGCCATGCCAAATCTCGGCATCTTTATTACGCTCGCGGCAAAATATAATGAACTCTCCTTGTGGTCTGTCAGGGATGACTATCGCTAAGCAGTGGGGCTCATTAAAACCAGTCAAGTAAAAAAAATCACTATCGGGCCTAAAGGGATAGAACACATCTTTATTTCTTATCTTTTCGGGAGAAGTAGGAATAATTGCCACTGACTCTGGCGCCATCCTACTTATCAATTCCTCTCTCCTTCGTCTAAATTCTCCTAATTCCAAAATATATCTCCAACTTATTATAACGTTGTAAATTCAATATTGATCTTTTATCTAATTGCATTAAAGTAAGATAAATGCCATCTTACATAAAGAAAAAGTTTAAATTAATAGGATAACAAATTAAACCCAAAACCAACTGATAAATTATGGATAAAGAAGACAAAACTACGCTCGATCTTTCTCGTTTAGAGGATAAAATCGACGACCTTATTACGAAAGTAACAGCATTATCCGAGGAAAACGTCCAATTGCGGGGACAAAAAGAGTCCCTAACAAACGAAAGATTCAGTCTCTTGGAGAAAACCGATCAGGCAAAAAAAAGAGTCGAAGCAATGATTCTTAGATTGAAAACAATGGAGACCAAATGAACAGAAACTCAAAAACAGCAGTCTCGCTCTCAATTCTTGGAAAAGAGTATTTAATTGGCTGCACTATTGAAGAAAGGGAGGACCTTGCACTTTCCGCAGATTATTTAAATAAAAAGCTCGAAGAACAAAGAATGATAGGCAAAGTCATAGGAAATGAAAAGACCGCCGTCATAACCGCATTAAATATTACGAGTGATTACTTAAAACTTTTAAAACATAATGAATCAATAAAATCCGGCGTTGGTGAGGGAATAAATAGAATACAAAAGAAAATTGGCGATATTCTAGCTATTTCATCTAAAGGAAAATAAGTCGATAAATAAAACTTTGTAATAAAGCTAATTCCATTTTATTATCGCTATTAGTTTCTGTGTTGCATGTGCTTTCATTAGTCTCTGAGCCTATGCTTAAAAAAAAATAGGAGCAGAAGTCGTACTGATGTTGAGCATTCTCCAGAGTTTGAGAAAGCCTGATTCAGTCGGGGACGTTCCAATCTTGAACTTTCGGTTCGAGGTAAATGTATAGCACGGCAACATGGATCCTTAAAATTAAACGTTAAATTTAAAGTTAATAATATCCCCGTCTTGAACTACATACTCTTTTCCTTCTGTTCTGAGCTTTCCGTTTTCTCTTGCACCCTGCTCACCGCTGTATTCAATATAGTCGTCATAGCCTATTACGTCAGCTTTAATAAAACCTCTTTGTATATCGCTATGTATAACTTTTGCGGCCTCATGAGCCGTCGCTCCATGCTTTATCGACCAAGCTCTAACTTCTTTTTCCCCTGCTGAAAAAAAACAATGTAATTTTAGCAAGTCAAATGAGCTTCGAATTAGTTTTGTTAATCCGGTCTCCTTTAGCTCCAGCATCTCGAGAAATTGACCTTTTTCGTTTTCAGAAAGTCCAGCTAGTTCAAGCTCTAAAGCCGCACATAAAATTACATAATTAGACTGGTTAGAAATTGCGAACTCTTGGACGGAATCAGAAAAAGAATTACCCTTCAAAGAGCCCTCGTCCACATTAGCTAAAAAAATTGTGGGTTTTGCTGTCAAAAACTGCAAATCTTGAACCACTTTATTAGCCTCGTCAGACAAAGAGACATCTCTAAGCATTTTACCATCTGACAGATAACCGCATAATTCATCAAGTATTGATAGTTTAGTAGCCGACTCTTTTGGCGAACCTTTTGATTTTTTTTTAATTTTCTCTATCGACCTGACACACTGCTCAAGATCTGCCAATGCCAATTCTGTCTCAACTACCAATATATCATCGCGAGGACTTACTTTTTTCGACACATGAATTATGTCGTCATTCTCAAATGCTCTAACAACATGAATCAAAGCATCCGTCTCCCTTATATGCGAGAGAAATTGATTACCTAAACCTTGACCTTGCGATGCTCCTTTAACCAAACCTGCAATATCTGTAAACTCCATAATCGCCTCAACTTTGACCTTTGGGTTAATCATATTGTCAAGCTCGTCGAGGCGTCTATCAGGCACTTGAACCAAGCCGCTATTTGGCTCTATGGTACAGAAGGGGTAATTTTCAGCAGGAATAGCACTTTTAGTGAGAGCATTAAAAAGAGAAGATTTCCCAATATTTGGGAGTCCAATGATCCCACACTTTAAACTCATAATTATTTTCTTTTATTTAATAAATTCATGCTCAACTGTACATCCTGACTTGTAATCATGTCGATCGATTCCACAACCGTCTCAATAGTTTTATCAATCAGGAGCTTTTCTGACCTAGACGGTGATGATAAAACATAATTACTAACATCTTCAGATACTTTCGGTCTTCCTATACCAATCCTTATTCTATTAAAAGTATCAGTAGACAAAAATTTAATCAGACTCCGTAGCCCGTTATGACCACCGGTGCCACCACCCTTTTTTAAGCGCACATTACCAACACTTAGATCCAAGTCATCATGTATAACGAAGACATTAGCGAAGTCGAAGTTCTTATTTTTGAGGAAAAGAGCAACTGGCTGCCCACTCAAATTCATATAAGTGTTTGGAACTAGAAAATACACTTCATTAGAATCTAGTCCAATCCTTGCCTTAAACTTTGCGCTTTCGATTAATTTTATATCTTTTATTTCACAGATTTTAGAGACAATTTCGGAACCCACGTTATGTCGATGATTTTTATAATTAGGCCCCTTATTTCCCAAACCAATCACGAGAGATTTCATGATTAATTTTCAGATTTATGCACATTATCCGCTTTCGGAGTTATCACCTTCCTGACTATCCTCTACAGAATCATCTGCGCTAGTAATCTCTGTATCTTCATCTTCCATCGTGCCCTTCGGCATTGAGACTCTTACGACACTTATTGATGGATCGCCTCCTTTAGCTAGAGCTGCAATACGAACTCCCTCTGGCAAATTTAATTCTCCGATAGGAACAGATTGTCCAGCTTCAATACTTTCAATGTCAATATCGATTGATACCGGAAGATTTTTAGGTAAACATAATATTTCAACTTCATTAAGCAACCTTGAGACAACCCCACCCCCCATACGTACACCTATACATTTATCCTCATTAATCAATTTTATTGGCACTTTTATAGAAATTTCTGCATCCTCGTTGACTCTCTGAAAATCAGCATGAAGGATTTGTTTCTTCGCAGGATGTCTAGAAAGTGATTTAAGGAAGACTTTTTCCTCAATAGATTCTATTTCCAAAGTAAGAATATTTGAGTAGAATTTAGGGTCTTGTAAAGATCTGAGCATGTTATTATGGTTTATTTTTATTTTCTGAGGCTCCCCATTACCATAAACGATGCCGGGAAAATACCCACTTCTTCTCAACCTTCTGCTTGGACCTTTACCTATTTCAATTCGATTTTCCGCTTTAATTCTCAAATTTTCCATTTTTAATATTCCTAGTTCTTAAAAACATCTATTTTGAACGATGCATTATTTCATAAATATAGTTTTATGTACAAAGTTAATCGACGAACATAGAACTTAGAGACTGCCCAAGATAAATTCGGTTAATACTTTCTCCAATTAAGCCAGCAACAGAAACACAACGAATTTTGGATAATTTTTTTGCTTCATTTGAAAGAGGCACTGTATCTGTAACAACTAGCTCGTCAAGTTCTGAGTTTCCAATATTGTCCAGCGCCTTTCCGGACAAAACCGCATGAGTGCAGTATGCTACCACTCTCAGCGCACCCCTTTCTTTAAGTGCTTTTGATGCGGCGCACAAGGTTCCTGCAGTATCAACGATATCATCTACCATCACGCAAGTTCGATTTCGCACGCTGCCGATTATATTTACAACCTCTGCTTCATTGGCTTTTGGACGTCGTTTATCAATAATCGCCAAATCTGATTCATCCAGTCTTTTAGCAATTGCTCTGGCACGAACGACACCCCCTACGTCTGGCGAAACTACAACTAAGTCCTCGTATTTATGTTTCCATATATCTCCGAGTAGCACAGGCGACGCGTAAACATTATCCATCGGTATATCGAAGAAACCTTGAATTTGCTCTGCATGTAAGTCCAAAGTCAAAACTCTATCCGCTCCAACACCAGAAATCATATTTGCAACTAGTTTTGCAGTAATTGGAACCCTGCTGGACCGGGGCCTTCTATCTTGGCGTGCATAACCTAGATAAGGAATAACCGCTGTGATACTTTGTGCTGAAGCTCGCTTAAGCGCATCAACTAAAATAAGCAACTCCATAAAGTTTTCATTGGCCGGAGCACAGGTGGGTTGCAAAACAAAAACGTCTCGACTTCTAACGTTTTCAAGAATTTCAACCATTATTTCACCATCACTAAAACGTTCAGCGGTCCGCTTTCCTAGTGGAATCCCCAAGTGATTGGCCACCGCAAGGGCAAGCTGTTCATTGGCATTACCACTAAAAATCATTTGAGAATCACTAGAGTGCACGTTCAATTAAAATCCCTTAATATCTACAATTGTGCTGGGGTGCCAGGATTCGAACCTGGGAATGCGGGGATCAAAACCCCGTGCCTTACCGCTTGGCTACACCCCATTACATTTTATTATACTACCAAGATGCCATACTTTGATATGCTTTCAGACTATTAAGTAGGGGCGATCTGTTTAAACATTGTGTGATAGTCGCTCCCCAAATACTTGGGACTATTTCCTTAATTTTTTCAGCCTCCTCTACAGAATCGAACATCGCAAAAAGAGTTGAGCCTGTACCGCTCATTTGAGCTTTTTCACAATGCTCCGAAAGCCATATCAGAGCTCTTTCTACTTCAGGATATAATTTGTTGGTTACATCCAGAAAGTCATTTTGTAAATTTGCAGTCTTAAGCTCTGATTTCACTAAAGGAGGTGTGCTTCTTGGTAAAGATTGGGCCGCGAACACTTTTTTAGTAGATACTTTTACGTTTGGAAATAACAGTAAGACTACTTTTTCAGATAAAGTAATAGGTTCAAGAATTTCTCCGCGCCCCTCTGCCCACGCAGACTGTCCAAATACAAAAATTGGCACATCTGAACCTAAATGAGCCGCTAAGCCCATCAACTCTGATGTGGAATAATTTAATTTCCACAATACGTTCAGTGCAACTAGCATCGTAGCTGCGTTTGAACTACCGCCACCTAATCCACCCCCCATTGGAATTCTCTTGTCTAAAACTATATTAACCCCCATTTCAGTTCCTGATTTTTCTTTTAGTAAAAGTGCAGCCTTATTAATCAGATCATCTTTAAAATTTAAACCTTGCAAGCCATAAGAACCAACTATTTGACCGTCTTTTCTAGTTGCTAATTCAAGTTTATCAGCCAGAGATATAAATTGAAAAATTGTCTGTATGTTATGATAACCATCATTCCTTTTCCCCAATACATGGATAAAATGGTTAATTTTTGCTGGCGCCGACCAGACCGATTTCATCAATTTTCTCCATTTTGTCTAAAAAAAAACAGATTGATATTTAAATCTTTCCTTTGCAAGTTTATTTTTTTACCACTTCGACTGCAACCATCAATCTGACCCTGCCAATACAACTTTTTTATGGTTTTGTGGCAAGAGTAATATTCTGATTTATTTGCAAACTCAGAATGAATGCTCTTATTTATCCACAGCAATACTTCCTTTAGAGCTTTTCTCGATAATGAATTATCCCTAAATGATTCTATATGAATTTGAAACCGACCCCAGGAGATTTTTTTAAGATCCATGGAAACATTTCCGCTATCTAACGTAATTAGTATTTCATTCATTTCAAAAGGGTCTTTGATTACTAGTGAAATTATATTTTCTCGATTGATCCATCTAAATATAAAGATAATTAGTTCACCGCGGTAATTTATACTTCCTTTACCATAATAATTTAAATTATGGTTATAGGGGGATGTATCAGCTCCTTGCAGCGACACATCGTTTTTCGTTCGATGGAATTTATTAACAGAAGAGCACCCTAAAACAAAAAACATAAATACAAAGAATATATAAAAAAGAATCCTCACGATTTTTCCAAAATAATTCTGGCTTTTTCAAAATCGCCATTAGCATTCAGAGCCTCAACCAAATGTTGAGTAATTTCATCGTCTTGACTTAGTTCGTAAGCTTTTTCAAGATAGAAAATCGAGCGCTCGAGGTCTCCCAATTTAAAATAAACCCAACCCATGCTATCGAGGATATAAAAACTATCCGACTTAATCTCAAGGGCTTTACTTATCAGCTGATAGGCTTCTTTGTAACGACTAGTTAAATTTGTAAGAGAATAACCAAGAGCATTTAATGCATCTGCATCATTCGGAAAAATTGATAAAATTTTTCTTAGATCCTTCTCTAGCAACTTAATTTTACCGAGTCTATCAGCAACAAGGGCTCTTGTATAAACAAGATCGCGATCAAAATCCAATTTTGACAAATCATCATTAAGAACGGTCATCGCTAGTTCAAACTGATTTTTATTTATTAAGAGATCAGCTTTAAACTGACCGACCTCAATAAATTTAGCTGGGAAGTCTATTTGAAGCCAATTCAATAATTCCAAAGCTTCGTCAAATTGACCAGCAGAGCACATTAATTGGGCTATTTTTTTTCGAGAGATAAAGTATATATCAGGGTCATAGTTGGTTATTGATAACAAATGCTCAACTGCTCTAGGGTATAGCTTGTCTGCTTCGGCGATAGCACCTAGAAGAAAATAGACCTCGTTACGCCTGTAACTATTCGTTAGCAATAGATTTAGAGTATTTCTAGCCTCATCCAACAAATTATTATCGAATAAGAAAACTGCTTTTGCGAAAACCAATTGATTATTTTTAGGAAAAATTTTAACTGCATTTGTTAATGTGAGAAGCGCAAGGTTATTCTTTCTTTGCGCCCTAAATATTTCTGCTTTCATCATCAGTAAATGCGGTTTGAGACCATGCTTCCTTTCTAGGGATTCAACCCAATTTAATAAGACACTGGTAGAACCTCTTTTTAAGAGTTCTTTAAAAACAATATCTGCGCTATCAGCCTGTATTAAGCCAAATTCCTTAAACTTTTTAATTTGGGATAGTGCCTCGTCCCAAGAATTACTGGCCAACATTAAGTAAAGAAGAAATTCATCTGGGTTTTCCAAAGAAATATTATTTCTCTCGCGACGAAAGATATTAATAGCAAGTGAATATTGGGAAGGGGTAAAATTGAGTAGCTCTAGATAAGCCAAGACTTTTTTTTCAGCCAATTTGGAATGGAAATCAAAAACTTGATCCATAGCTTTATCTTTAATTACTATTTCATACTTAAATAAGAGGGCAAGTTTTAGTGCCAACAAATCATCTGTTTCCTGATGGCTAAGTTGTTCATCTAGAAATAACAATGCATTTTCAAAATCTTCGCTAGCTATAAATGCGCTTATTAAGTGATTCAGAACATCAACATTTTTTGTTAGCTCATAGAGCTTTAGATAATCAATCGCTGCAAGTCGGAAATTTTTTGAATAATTTGCATATTCCGACGACATAATTAAATATAGCCAGGAGTTTCTAAACTGTTTTTGAGAATCGGTCGTACTCAACCCAGTTGCATTTGGCGATACAGGCTGACCGAGCATTATAAACATAAAAATCAGTGGCAAAGCAGAAAGAATTGAAGAAAAATAAATAAACTTATTCATTAAAATAGATGTTCTCAATTCTTATTTCCTGCTAATTTACTTGTTCTAGAATAAATTATCACCGACTTGGGCTCAAGAATTTAGCCAAACCTCCCGATTTATGAGAATCTGACAATATACAAGGTAGCTATAGTAATAAATACTAGAAATAACTTATAATTAACCCTGAGGTTTTATTTTTAAAAAAACAACCATGAGTTTACTTGTCCAAGGGCTAAGCCATAAAACTGCCCCAATTCAGATAAGAGAGTTGCTATCATTCGATTCAAATGAATTAAAGAAAGCATTGCCCCAATTAAACGCAATCGATGGCATAGATGAGTCCATGATTGTTTCAACGTGTAACAGGACCGAATTGTACTGTAAATTAGATACGGGCCTTGAAGAAAAACCCATAAGATGGCTAGCATATTATTTGAATCTAGACATAGATACTTTAAAGCCGCATTTCTACAGTCTCAGCAACGAATATGCGGTTAGACATGCATTAAGAGTCGGAAGTGGTCTTGACTCGCTTGTTGTGGGCGAGCCTCAGATTCTTGGACAATTGAAAAAAGCTTATAAAGTTGCGCTGGAAGTTGGCACGGCAGGAAAATTCATAAATAAATTAATGCAAGATGCCTTTACCACTTCAAAAATTATCCGCACAAAGACAGAAATAGGGCAATCTCCCGTCTCCGTTGCGTTTGCTGCTACCAAATTAGCTCAACAAATACATGGTGACCTCGCGAATTCAACTGCCCTGATCGTAGGAGCCGGTCAAACAACAACTTTGGTCGCACGACATCTTAGCCAAACTAATATAGGTAAGATATACGTTGCCAATCGAACAAGAACTAAATCAGAGTTAGTCACGAAGGTGTGCGGTGGTGACACGATTGAACTGACCGATATTCCAAAATTTTTACAGTTAGCGGATATTGTAATTTCTTCAGTTACCACGAGAAAACCTATTATCAGTTTGGATATTGCAAAATTATCAATTAAAAAAAGAAAAGGGCGTCCAATATTTTTTGTCGATTTAGGTGTTCCAAGGAATATTGAAGAAAGCGTTGGGTCTCTTGAATCATCGTTCTTGTACACCATAGATGACCTAAAAATTATAGTCGAATCAAATATTGGCGCCAGATCCGCAGCATCAATCGAAGCTGAAGAAATAGTAAATTTCAAAACCTCAGATTTTTTGGAATGGGAAAAAATTCAAAGCATCAATCAATTTATTAACTGCTATCGTGCTCAAGCAGAAGACCTTAGTAATAAAGAAATTGAAATTGCTTTAAAAGAACTTAGAAAAGGCTCAGATGTAGAAAAAGTTATACGAACGATGGGTAAAAGGTTAAGTAGAAAATTAATCCATACCCCAACGTCAAAACTCAAAGAATATGCCGACGAGGCAGAAGTATTGAGCAAAGCAATCGATATACTTGGCATCGATGTAGAAAGTCGATAAAAAAATGGAAAAAGCCCTACTGACAAGACTTGACAGTATTTGTGCTAGAAAGATTGAATTAGAGCAGAATCTTTCAGATCCCGAAATAATTAAAAATCATCAAAAATTCATTGAACAATCCAAGGAATTGTCAGAACTAACTCCAATAACCGAGTGTTTTAGAGTAATTAAAAAGAAACAAAATGACATTATTGGAGCTAAGGAGCTTCTTTTAGATTCAGACCCTAATATTAAGAAACTAGGGGAGGAAGAACTAATTGTAATCAAAAATGAACTAATTGAGTTAGAAACAAACCTAAAAAAAATGCTCATCTCTAACGACCCCGACGACCAAGCAAATATATTTTTAGAAATACGAGCCGGTACAGGGGGGGATGAAGCCGCGCTTTTTGTTAATGACTTACTAAGGATGTATCTGAAATTCTCTGAAAGACAAAAATGGAAAGCAGAAATAATTTCAAAAAGCGAAGGGGAGATTGGAGGATTCAAAGAGATTGTCTGCAAGATTTCAGGCAAAGATGTCTATTCTAAGCTTAAATTTGAGTCTGGAGCTCATCGGGTTCAGAGAGTCCCAGAAACTGAATCACAAGGTCGTGTCCACACGTCCGCTTGCACCGTAGCTGTACTACCGGAAGTTTCTGAAGTAAATAGTATAGAAATTAATCAAAGCGACCTGCGGATAGACACCTATCGAGCATCCGGCGCAGGGGGCCAACACGTTAATAAAACAGACTCTGCGATTCGAATAACCCACCTACCCACTGGGACGGTAATCGAATGTCAAGATGAACGGTCACAGCATAAAAATAGGGCTAGGGCTATGAGTTTACTTAATGCAAAACTTCTAAGTAATGAAAAAGAAAAACAGAGAAGGGAACAAGCAGATACCCGAAAATCTCTAGTAGGTAGTGGTGACAGGTCTGAACGCATAAGGACATATAATTTTCCCCAAGGTAGGATGACAGACCATAGAGTTAATTTGACACTTTATAAGATCGAACAAATTCTTGATGGGGAACTAGAGATGGTAATCAACCCATTGCAGGAGGAACATCAATTAAATTTAATGTCGAATATTACTGAAAAAAACTGAATGTTATGCTTACAATCAAAAAACTAATAAAAAACGGAGCATTAGAACTTAGTAATTCTCAATCAGCTCAACTCGACTCCGAACTACTCCTATGCTCCATACTTCAAATGGATCGGGAACAACTTTACTGTAGACTTAATGAGATTACGACAGATAAACAAATATCAAGTTTCTTCGAATTAATAAAAAAAAGATCAATCGGTGTGCCTGTCGCCTACTTGCTGAACCATAAAGAATTCCGATCACTTAACTTCTTCGTGGACCAATCTGTTCTTGTTCCTCGCCCAGAAACCGAAATACTTGTTGATTTGGCTCTCGAAGAGTCCAAAACATCATCAAGAATTAATATTTTAGAATTAGGCACTGGCTCTGGAAATATTGCAGCCTCAATTGCAAAAGAAAGACCCGAAGCCCTAATTGTAGCCATCGAGTTGAGCCGAGACGCAATAAGAGTTGCCCAAAAAAACCTCAATGATTTGACAATTACAAACGTAAACCTCTGCGTGGGTGATTGGTTTTCACCTATCGGAATGGAAAATTTTTTTCATATGGTTATAAGTAACCCACCCTATGTAAGCAATACTATCGATAAATCGTTATCTGATAGTATTCGTTTTGAACCAAATATAAGTCTTTACAGTCGTAATAAAGGATTTTTTGACCTCGAAAAAATTATCTCTAAAGCTCCAAGGTTTCTTACCAGGAAAGGTAAAATACTTTTAGAACATGGTGAGACGCAAGCAGGGCTGGTTAGGTCTCATTTAAAGAAGAACGGGTTCAACCGAATTAATACATTTCGCGACCTTAACAAATCCGAACGTGTGACTATTGGATGGCAGAAATATTAAATCGTTTTAGAAAGGATGATTTTTGAAAGACAACGAGTTACTTAGGTACAGCAGACATATTTTACTTCCCCAAATAGATATAGAGGGTCAAGAAAAAATCAACAGCTCTAAAGCTGTTCTTATCGGTCTAGGAGGGCTTGGTTCGGTCATTTCAATGTATTTGGCATCGTCTGGTATTGGGCGAATCGTTTTAATCGATCACGACGAAGTAGAAATTTCTAATCTTCAACGTCAAATTATTTTTCAAACAGAAGATATCGGAAAGAAAAAAGCCCTGATAGCACAAAAATTCTTACAGAAGCTTAACCCACTCGTCAAGATAGATACCTGTATTGAAAAAGTACAAAAATGCTCAACAGAGTTAATACAAGATGCTAATGTCTTTATTGACGCAAGTGACAATTTCGAAACACGTTTTTTTTTAAACGAGCTATCACTTAAAAATAAAATTCCTCTTGTTTCAGGAGCCGCAGTGCGTTTTGAGGGGCAAATAAGCGTATTTAATCTGAAGCCGGATTCGCCGTGCTACCATTGTCTTTTTGACTCTTCCAATTTTGATTTGGAAGACAACTGTTCAACAAATGGCATTTTATCGCCTTTATTAGGTGTCATAGCGAGTATGCAGGTTATTGAAACCTTAAAAATTATTGCTGATTTTGGCACAACATTAGATGGAAGACTCTTGCTTTATGATTCCCAGTTAGTAGAATGGACGACCCTAAAGCTAAAAAAAGATCCAGATTGCAATGCTTGTAAAGGATAAAAAGTAGAAATCATTTATGACCACTATCGCTACCTGGAATGTTAATTCAATTAGGTCAAGGCTCGACCACCTCAAATTATGGTTAGAAAAAAATACTGTAAATATCTTGTGCCTACAGGAAACTAAAGTACAGGACGCTGATTTTCCCGAAGAAGTATTCTCTGAACTTGGTTTCCAAGCAGAGTTTACGGGTCAAAAGTCATACAATGGTGTTTGCATATTGTTTAATAATCAGGCAAAGCTGTTTTGCAAAGAATTAAAGGGGTTAGATGACGAACAAAAGCGGTTAATTGCGATTACAAAGGATGAATCTTTATTTGTTAATATGTATGTGCCAAATGGGTCTTCCGTGGGAAGTGAAAAATTCCATTACAAGTTAAGGTGGCTCAATTCATTTAGCAATTGGATCACGGAAAGATGCGAGGAATTTGAGAACGTATTTCTTCTTGGTGATTTTAACATTGCACCTGATGATTTAGATGTACATGATCCTGAAGAATGGGAAGACAAAATATTATGCACTCCAACAGAGAGGAAATACATCGAAAAACTGAAATCAATAGGATTCATTGATTTATTCAGACATACAAATAAAACTTTACAAGCCTTCAGCTGGTGGGATTACAGAGCAGCGAGCTTTAGGAGAAATAGAGGACTGAGAATTGACCTG
This sequence comes from Methylococcaceae bacterium TMED69, assembly GCA_002170535.1. Lineage (GTDB taxonomy): Bacteria > Pseudomonadota > Gammaproteobacteria > TMED69. Next base: position 200,178 of record NHDW01000004.1, on the reverse strand, counting down.
ATTCTAGCTCATAGTAAGAACCAGTTAAGCTACGACTGTTGGATTGACCCTGCTCCTAGGGGATGGGAAAAACCATCTGACCATACTCCCGTATTGGCATCAATAGAATTTTGAGCTAATCAAACCGAATCCTCTTTGACATTAAAAATCAATTTGATTTTTATCAAGCCATCGGATTAGCAGAGAAGCTAGATCATCTAGTCCATTCCCAAATTTTGCAGAAAAAATTATAATATTTGATTCGTAATTCTTGTCGATTTCTCGGAAATAATCCTTAACTTTTGACAACGTTGCTATATTATAGTTTCGTTTTGTTTTATCAGATTTATTTAATAGTACAACCGTTGGAAGCTGAGCCTCTGTTGACCAGGTTAAAATACTTTGTTCAACCTCTCTCATAGGATGCCTAATGTCCATTGTCAGAACCAATCCCTTTAAAGATTTTCTGTATTGAAGGTAGGTCGACATTTCTTTTTCCCATCGTGTTCTTATTGCCCTAGACACCTTAGCGTAGCCAAATCCAGGAACATCAACTAATCGGCGATCCGCTTCTAGATTAAAACAGTTAAATTGCTGGGTTCGTCCTGGTGTTCGACTGGTTCGAGCAAGATTTTTTCTCGAACATAGAGAATTAATTGTTGAAGATTTACCACTATTAGAACGTCCAACAAAGACTACCTCCGAGCCACTATCGGCTGGTAAAAGCGAGAAATTGGGGACGCTCGTTAAAAACTGAGCCTGTTGAAAATACTTCAGTATATTTTGATTTTGATACATTTAATAAATTCTTGATGCGCTGTCACTTAAAAACATTCGTAATAAACCTAAAGAAAATTTGTATTTACAAGTGTATAATAAACAAGAAAGATTATTTCATCGAGAAGAAGATATGAAACGGAGCATTATATTTACAATAATTTTAATTTTCCAATCGGTAGTGGCAGTTGCTAGCGATGGCAAAGTAGCGGTTTGCACCGCTTGCCATGGTACTGATGGAAATAGTGTAAACCCAATTTGGCCTAATCTGGCTGGCCAAGGAGCAGAATATACATATCAACAACTAGCTGCTTTTAAATCAAAGGCAAGAAATAACGCTATAATGTGGCCAATAGCTAACTCCCTTTCAGAAAAAGACATGTGGGAAATAGCAGATTATTATTCAAAGATGCCCATTAAAATATCTTCAGTTGCAGAAATAAATATTTCTGGACAAAAACTATATAGAGGTGGAAATCCAGAAAAAGGTATACCCGCATGTATGTCTTGCCATGGTCCGAATGGTGCGGGGAACAGCCCCGCAAAGTATCCAGCTTTAAGAGGACAGCATGCAATGTATACAGCCTCTCAGCTTAATAACTACAAAAACGGAACCCGGAAGCATAATATGATGAATTCAATTTCAGCTATGCTATCAAGCAACGAGATCAACGACTTATCAGAGTATATTTCTTCACTTTATTAATCAACGAAATGCAAAAAATTATGCAATACTTTATTCCATTGATAATTGCACTTTTGTTTATATCGAATGCAAAAGGTGAGTTCGCAGAAGGAGTGCATTACGAAAAACTCGAGCCACCACTTAAAGAAGTAAACGACTCTAGTAAATTAGAAATCGTTGAACTGTTCTGGTACGGATGTCCTCATTGTTTTGAATTTGAGCCATACTTAAAAAGATGGGTCAACCAAAACGACAAAAAAGTAAATCTAACACAAGTGCCAGCTGTTTTTTCAAAAAACTGGATTCCGCATGCCAAAGCTTTTTATTCAGCCCAAAATGTTGGCTACTTTGATACACTCCATGAAAATTTATTTAAAGCGATCCATGTCGATAGAAAGAAGGTCTACACAAAAAGCAAGTTAATAAAATTTGCCTCCGATATAGGTATACCAAGAAACGAATTTGAAAAATCCTTCAGTTCTTTTAAAACCGATTTGCAAGTAAAAAAAGCAATGGCCATTACTAAAAGCTCTGGAATACGAGGAGTGCCCGCAATCATAGTAGGAGGTGAATACGCAAGTTCCCCCAGAATGGCTGGCAGTTATAAAAAACTGATTGAAGTCATAGATTATCTAGCCAAAAAAAACATCAAAAATAATCCTAACCGCAAATCAAAATTGTAACGAATCTGTAATAAATTACCGATAGTTTTAAGGTCCGGTTTAAATTATTAATTATTAAGGTGATTAAATTGAAAAAATTAAAAATTCTCGCATTCGCAATGCTTTGCTGCTTTTCACTAAGCAACGTAGCATTAGAAGTAGACCCAAACATTAAACAATATCAAAAAGTTGAAGGGGTTTCTGGTAATCTCTCTAGTGTGGGTTCAGATACCCTTGCCAATTTGATGACACTATGGGCTGAATCATTCAGAAAATTCTACCCAAGCGTCAATGTGCAAATTCAGGCTGCTGGCTCTTCAACCGCACCACCCGCTCTCATAGAAGGGACTTCAAATTTTGGCCCAATGAGTCGAAAAATGAAATCTAAGGAATCAGAAGCTTTTGAAGCAAAATATGGTTATAAAGCTACCCCTATTCCTGTAGCAATCGACGCACTAGCGGTATTTGTGCACAAGGATAATCCGATTAAAGGACTGGACATTAAGCAAGTTGATGCTATTTTTTCTGCAACTCGAAAGTGTGGTGGTAAGAGTGACATTATCACTTGGGGTGATGCCGGCGTTAAGGGAAGTTTAGCGTCTCAGCAGATACAGCTTTACGGAAGAAACTCGGTCTCTGGAACCTACGGCTACTTTAAGAAAAAAGCTCTTTGTAAAGGCGATTATAAAAATAGCGTTAACGAACAACCAGGGTCTGCATCAGTAGTTCAAGGAGTAACAAAATCTGTAAATGGCATTGGTTATTCAGGGATTGGCTATAAAACCTCGGGCGTAAAGACCGTAGCTCTCTCCAAAAAAGGTTCTGGTTTCATTCCCGCGACTCCAGAGGCGGCTGTTTCAGGGAAATATCCATTAGGAAGATTTCTTTGGGTATACGTGAATAAAGCTCCTAATAAAGATTTAACACCTATCGAGAAAGAATTTCTCAAAATGATTCTCTCAAAAGAAGGTCAAGACGTCGTGATTAAAGATGGTTATATTCCTTTGAGTGAAAGTGTAGTAACAAAATATCTTTCTCAAATTTAAAAATCTTTAAGCAATAAAAATTAAAAGCCAACATTCGTTGGCTTTTTTTTGGATTAATTTTGCCAAAGAAAAGTGAAATTAGTTATAATAAAGCCAATCTAAACCAGCGACTCAAACGTAAATTTAGCAATAAACAATACTTTACTATGAACAACACGAACGATACTTCCTTTATACATATTTTCACATTATTAATATTAGGCCTTACTGTTACAGGATTACTAGCTTTTGTTTTAGCTCAGATTGTTGCAGACAATGCCGAAGAAGATGAGGTTGTAAGCCAAAATATTATTGAAAGAATACAAACTGTCGGCCGGCAAAACACTACGGGCAAACAACTGTTAGTCAGTTCAGTACCAAGTTTAATACCTGACTCTATTGAATCAAGCAGTGTAGTTACTGATCAAGTTAAACCGATTAACGTTACAAAGGAGCCAGACCTAACGGCCGCTGTTTCAGCAAATGTTAGCAAAACCGGGAAAGAGGTCTACGAAGCCGCATGTGCAGTTTGTCACGGAGCCGGAGTAGCAGGCGCACCGAAATTTGGTGACAGCGTCGCTTGGAAATCAAGAGTAGTAAAGGGTGACGAAAAACTATATGCGAATGCAATTAACGGGTACATCGGTAAGGCTGGAGTAATGCCAGCTAAAGGTGGAAGGCCTGATCTGTCCGACAATGAGGTTAGAAATGCCGTAGATTTCATGACTGAATCGTCACTTTGACTCTATATCTCTGGATTCATCATAAGCTTTGTTGGTTACTGCTTCATAAGAAGAATATAGTTTCTGAAAGTCTTGATATGATTTAAGTACCTTTCTAAATCCTTCATCTTTAGCAGCCTCTTCTTCCAAAACTTGAAGGTTCATCTTTTTAAGATTCGACAAAACATTATCGGGGAAGCGAACCAGTTCAACCTTACCCTCATCAATTATTTGCTGCAATGCCCGGGCATTTTCGGCTTCATTCTTGGTAGAAAGGGTCAGGCCAGACTTAGCTATACTAGCCTCTACAATCTTTTTAAGAGGCTCGGAAAGTTGGTCCCAAGCTTTCTGATTTATTATCATTTCCATCTGCGGGCCCGGCTCATGCCATCCTGGATAATAGTAATATTTAGCGATCCTATCAAGACCAAATCTTTTATCGTGAAGTGGTCCTACCCACTCTGTGGCATCAATGGTTCCCCTCTCTAGTGCAGTGTATACTTCGGCAGCAGATAAAAGAATTGGATTTCCGCCAGCTTTTGCTATTACCTTGCCACCGAGGCCAGGAATCCTCATCTTCAAACCCTGAATATCTTCCATGGAGTTAATTTTTTTATTAAACCATCCTCCCATCTGCACACCTGTGCTTCCCATCGGGTATGGTATAACACCAAAAGGCTCATATAACTCTCGCCAAAGTTTCAAACCACCTCCGAATTTTATCCAAGCTAGAGACCCTTTTTCGGTCATTCCGAAAGGAACTACGGTAAAAATTTGCGAAGCCGGAATTTTCCCAGACCAATAATAAGAAGCTGCAAAGCCCATTTGCACAGCCCCCTGAGACACTGCATCAAAAACCTGTAGGCCAGGGATCAATTCGCCCGCATTAAACACTTTGACTTTCAATTTTCCGTTGCTCATCAACTCGATATCTTTGGCAAACTCCTCTGTTACTTCGTGATTAACGGGTAAATTTGGCGGCCAAGCCGTGACTAACTTCCAAAGATGAGCTTCCGTTTTATTTTCGACTGGACTCAACTGCTTTTGATCGGAACAACCAGACAGTAATAGAATAAATACTAATGCAATTTTAAATGCATACATTTTGGCCTCCTTTATATTTTCTTTAATCCTGCATAGGATGCGACTAACCATTTAATGCCCGAATCCTCAAAGTTGACCTGTATCCTTAAACTTTCTCCTCTACCTTCAAGGGCAAGAACAATTCCTGATCCGAATATATCATGCTTTACCGACTGACCAAGGTGATAATCGCCTTCAGGGGATTGCTTTCCTTCGTTCGAGAAATCAATGAATGAGCCCCCTATTCTCACGTGCTCAATTGTAGATTCCGGAAGCTCTTTAACAAATCTTGACAGACTTGTTAAGTATTCTGAACCATGCAATCGTCGTGACTCAGCATGAGTCAGGCAAAGATATTCTTGGGCGCGAGTAATGCCTACATAGCACAGACGTCTTTCCTCTTGCAATTGGTCCATAGAACCAATAGAACGCTTGTGTGGAAAAAGCCCCTCCTCGAGACCCAAAATGAATACAAACTTAAACTCCAGACCCTTAGCAGAATGAAGCGTCATTAGCTGAACACAGTCTGCCCCCTCGCTTGCTTGAGTTTCGCCAGATTCTAAAGAAGCTTGAGTTAAAAAAGACTCCAGAATTCCATTTTCCTCAACACCATCAAAATCTTTGGCAGCTATGGTAAGTTCATTTATGTTTTCTATTCTATCTAGGCCTCGACCTCCTTTTTCTTTTTTAAAATGTTCAATAAGACCCGATTTTAAACTAATAATTTCAATAAGTTCCGAAAGACTATCATTATCAGTTACCTCATGGTTTTTAATATCATCTATCACAATGAAGAAGTCATTTAGGGCTTTTTGCGTTCGCGTTGGTAATTCTTCATTTTTTAGCAAGGTTTCGGCAGCTTGGAATAAAGAAACATTATAGAATCTAGCCCCTTCTCTTATTGCCCCCAGTGCTTTGTCTCCAAGTCCTCTCGGTGGAAAATTAACAATTCTTTCAAAAGCGGCATCATCGTTTTTAGAAAAAACTAATCTGAGATAACCTAAAACATCTTTAATTTCGGCTCGATCATAAAATCTAAAACCACCGTAAACTCTATATTCAATTCCCTTTAGTCTCAAAGCGTCCTCAAGAACTCTAGACTGCGCACTAACTCTATATAAAATTGCGCAATCAGCGAGCTTATGTTCGTGATCAGATTGAATTTCTGATTCTATAGTATCAACCACATATCTTGCCTCATCGAGCTCGTTATAGGCTGAGTAAAGCATCAAAGGTTTACCATCCTCTTTGTTAGTCCATAAATTTTTACCTATACGGCTAGGATTGTTCGATATTAATGCATTTGCTGCGCTTAAAATATTTGAGGAAGATCTATAGTTTTGCTCCAGTCGAATGAGATTGTAATCGGGATAATGCTTTCTAAATTTCTGCATGTTCTCAACTCTCGCGCCGCGCCAACTATAAATTGATTGATCATCGTCCCCAACCACAAAAAAATTATTTTTTTGAGAGGCTAATAAATTTAGCCATCTATATTGAAGCTTGTTAGTATCTTGAAATTCATCGACTAAAATGTGCTGAAATCTAGACCTATAAGTCTCTAAGAGGGAGATATTATCGGAAAAAAGTTCATAGACTCTGAGGAGAAGTTCAGAAAAATCTACGAGTGATGATTTGATGCAAATCGCTTCATACTCTTTAAATATTTGAAGCGATATTTCATCGCTACTACAACCTTCTAGTTGCACTTTTATTGGCCTTACCCCTTCCTCTTTCCAAAAATTAATTCTCGATTGGATCTCTTTTGGGTCATATTCTTTATCAGTAAAATCCAATTCTTTTAAAATTCTTTTAATAATCCTTAATTGATCGTCTGTATCTATAATTTGAAACTGAGGGCTTAAATTAGCCAATTCGTGATGCATGCGCAATAATCTATGGGCAATTCCGTGGAAAGTTCCTACCCACATTCTGTTAATTGGAGTTTCAATTAAACTTTGTATTCTATGCTGCATTTCTTTAGCAGCTTTATTTGTAAACGTTACGGCTAGAATATAATCTGGTCTTACTTGGCCAGTCTCAATACACCACGCGATACGATGAGTTAATACCTTTGTCTTCCCGCTTCCGGCGCCAGCTAAAACTAAGGTATGATTCGACGTTGATTCAACTGCTAATAGTTGCTGCTCATTTAAATCAGAATTAACATTCAGGGAATTCATAAAAATCAGGTTTCTCTTTGGCTACTTTCTTTGTACATATTATAATAATGTCCTTTTTTACTTAGTAAATCTTGATGACTTCCACTTTCAATAATTGTACCGTTATTTATAAACAGTATTTTATCAGCTTCTTTTATTGTAGATAAGCGGTGAGCTACTACTATAGAAATTCGACCTACTTTCAATTCTGAAATTGATTTTTTTATTTCTCGCTCTGAATCCGCGTCAAGAGACGCCGTGGGTTCATCTAAAATCAATAGCGACGCATCCCGAAGAAACGCCCTAGCAATACCTAATCTCTGTCGCTGTCCTCCTGATAACTTCACTCCATTGTGACCCACCCTAGTTTCGAGACGATTAGGCAACCCGTTAACATATTTATCTAAATTAGCAAGTTGTATAGCTCTCTCAATCATTTGTGAATCGGGATGTTCCTTACAACCATAAACCAAATTACCTAAAATACTTGTATTGAATAAAACAGTCTCTTGGCCAACATATGCGATTTGTTCTCGTACGCTATCTAAAGAATAAGAGTCAATCGACAGGCCATCCAGAATAATCCGACCTGAAGAAGGCCGATAAAATATTGGTAGTAAATTTAGTAAAGTACTCTTACCACCGCCAGAAGGCCCCACAAGAGCAAACAGTTCACCAATTTTTATTTGAAACGAAAGATTACTTAGCACCATTTTTTTTCCGAAGGAAAAGCTAACATTATGAAAAATCAAAGATTTAGAAATTTTTGGGCACTCCACCGTGCTAGTCAATTCAGGAGATGCGTCAATTAATTCACATACCGATTGCGATGCTGCGATGCCCCTTTGCAAAAATTCATTAGCTCCAGCCAATCTCTTTATTGGCGGAAGCAATAATGCAGTTGCTGTAATAAACGCGATAAATTCACCCTTAGTAGTCAATCCTTTAGAAGCTTGATCTAAGGCAATATAGATTAAAGCTGCAATTGATATAGCCACAAAAATTTGAATCGCCGGAACCAAAGCCGCACTAGCTCTTACTACTTTGATATGAAATTTTCTAACCTTATTAGTCGCGATACCAAACCGTAGTTCTTCCTTAGTGTAGGTATTGAAAACTTTAATCTCTTTATTTGCCCTAATTGATTCTTCAGTAACTTCATTTATATCGCCCATCGAAGACTGTAGATTTCTACTCATTACCCTCATTTTTTTTGATAATCTCACGATGAAAAATGAGATTGGTGGCCCTATTAAGACTAGTAACAAAGCCAACTGCCAATTTAAGTAGATTAAATATATCAAAAGAACCAAAACTACTAAACTGTCTTTAACAAAAACAGTTATTACTTTCGTAGACGCTTCCGCTACTTGATTTACATCGAAGGTAAATTTAGACACCATTGCACCTAAAGAATTACTATCGAAAAATCCAATATCCAATCGAAGTAATTTACTGAACATAGCGTTTCGCATATCTTCGATTGCTTTTTGAGCTACAAGGTGAAGAGAAACCGTAGATATATAGCTGAACAAACCTCGAAATAAAAATAATACGATCAACAGAAGAGGTATCGCTCTAATATTATAATTATCTGAATCCAAACTTTCATCAATTAACGGCTTAAGTAGAGCGGGAAGCATCCATTCCGTCGATGCAAGCATACACATAGCCACTATAGAAATAAAAAAGATCTGCCAGTGTGGTAGCACAAAAAGTAAAAGACGTCCGTAAGGGGTCTCAAATAGCTTTTTTATTTTAGTCATCTACTCAAAGAATAAAATTGAAGGAGTCTAAGTAAAATTCACTAGCATGTTAATCTTTGTATCATGATAATATACTTCCTAAAAGTATGCCTCTTTTTAATTGTACATTGAGTAAATAAATGAAGAAAAAAAAGCCGATAATAGCACTCACGGGTCCGTCCGGAGCAGGCAAGACCAATATCAAATCTATTTTTGATGCAATTTTTAAAGAGAATCAAATCAAAGCAGTTTACATTCAAGGCGACAGCTTTCATAAATATACGCGAACAGAAATGGAAGCCTTAAATAAAACAGAGAGCTCATTGACCCATTTTTCACCCAAAAGCAATCATTTGGACTTATTGGCAGATTTATTTAAAAACTTTTCTATCTCCGGAAAAGGAGTGGCCAGACAGTATGCTCATTCAGAAAAAGATGCTAAGAATCTAGGGGTTAATATAGGATGTTTTTCGGAGTGGAAGGAAATTGAACAAACATATGATATTTTGTTTTACGAGGGATTGCATGGTGGCTACAAAGACGATCAAATTGATATTACACGATACGTTGACTTGTTAATTGGCATAACACCCTCAATCAACCTAGAGTGGGTTCAAAAAAGCCACAGAGACCTATTAGTAAGAGGTTATTCAAAGCAAGAGGTTAAAAGACTTATTATCAGACGTTTGCCCGACTATCTCGATTATATTTGTCCTCAATTTTCTAGAACTGATGCAAATCTAGAAAGAATCCCACTAGTAGATTTATCGGACCCTTTCAAGGTTGAATCAATACCTGCTGATGAAAATTCAATCTATATGCTAAGCATAAAAAACGAATCAGTTTTCAAAAATCTAGATCACATACAACAAAAAAAATGGGACATGTTCAACGAGGAATTAGGGAGCGCAACTCAAACAATACGAGCAAAAGACTTGAAAAATTGCCTAAAAGATGTATTTCTACCTACAATCTTAAATTTAATAAATCAAGGATGATATACTTTCCCCAAAAAAGATTGAATGCTATATTCATGTTTTAGAGCGAACAAGACTGTATTATGCGAAAAATTTTAATCATGAATGCGAAAGGCGGGAGCGGTAAGACAACCGTAGCGACTAATTTAGCGGGCTATTATGCAATGAAAGGGGCAAGTGTTGCCCTGGCCGATTTTGATCCGCAAGGCTCTAGTATTGATTGGCTTAGGCAACGAAGGGGTAATTTACCTAAAATAATTGGTTTAGAGGCATCCGAAAAATTCCCTAAATTATCCAACACTGTTGATGTAATGATTATGGATGCGCCTTCAAGAACACATGATGAGCAAATAGTGTCTCTACTAAGTATTACCGAAACGTGCATCGTACCTGTGATACCTTCACCAATGGATATTAGAGCGGCACAAAGATTTTTTGGGGAATTAAGGAAAATAAGAAAGAATGTTTATAACGAAGTTAAAATAGCAACGATAGCTAATAAAACTAGAGAAAATTCAAGGGAAGCAAAAAATCTGGAGGATCTTTTATATTCTTTTAAATTACCCTCAGGCAGGAAATTTCCATTTTTAACATTATTAAGACAAAGCGCTAATTATATCAGAGCCGCCCAAAGAGGCATGTCTATATTTGAATTTGCACCTTTGACAACGGCATTGGATAGGGAATATTGGAAACCATTAACTGGATGGCTAGAAAGCAAAAAAAGCCGGCCTTAAAAAACTATCTTTTTTCTTTTGCCGCAAGCTCGAGGCCTTGCCTCCTCCTAACTAATGACACACCATGGTTGCCTAATCGTTCCTCGACATCTGCCATTAACTTTAATGCTACTGGGGTAGGAGAATTTTCGACCACTTTCAAAAGATGATTCTTTGCTTTTCCCCACATTGTGGCGAAAATACATTGCTGAGCAGCTGCCATCTCTAACTCAAGACTTTCTCCATATTTCGTTGTCCAATATTGGATTGCTCTTAGCATTCTTTTTGGTTTTTCACTTGGTATAGACCCATAAATCTCCAATAACTGGATATCCATACTGTCGTCTAAACATCTTTTTAATATCTTTTCTGCCTCAGAACTAGCATCATTTTTTAGTAAAGATTTTGCATATACGGCTATTATGGGCGGTTTTTGTCTAATGTCTTTTGAAAAGGATAGCCACTTTTTTCGTAAGCTTGCAATATCTGTAAAACAGCCACTAACCAGAACATTGATCGCACAAGATAATTCTAATTGCTTTAAATAGTTATTATTGAACTCATCAAGTCTCTTTAAATCAGGAAGCATGTTTAAAATTTTGTCGAAATCACCTGTCTTCTCATAAAGAACCTTTTGGAGGACAAGCATTTTTTTTTGCTTTTTTATTTTCAAAGGAAGAGTGCTTAAAATTTGCACAGCCAAATCAAGCTTTCCTTCCTCAACCATCCATTCTAGTTTTTTTATAATAGCGATGGGCAATTTTTTTGAAGCTGACAATCCAAAAGCCTTTTCAATATAGTTATCCCTAGATAAATTATCGTTTCTTTGATGTGCAACTTCTGCCGCTGCAATAAAATGAGCTTCTGGTAATTCGCTATGTGTTGCTTTGTTTATAAATAGTCTTTCGGCTCTTTTTAAATCTCCTAATCCTTTGTAGATTAGACCCAAGGAAAGATTGTAACTTGCTTTTTCTTTCAACCTAATAATTCGAAATTGAAAAGTATTCAGAAATAGATTAATTAAATTTAAAAAAAGATGGAACAAGATAAAAACCATTATCATCAAAAAACTAAAAAACCCAAGATCTACATTAATTTTATACCCATCAATTGCAAACGAAAGTGATCCTGCACTAAAAGGGGGCCAATTTGACAGTATAATCACCCCCATCAATCCGAAAAACAGAACCAATATTAATTTCAAACTCATTGCTCCTTAATATTATTTTCTAAAAGACTTATAATTTTATCTAACCCTTCGTTATCGAAACCAAAGTTATTTAATTTTTTAGAAATTCTATCTATAGAACTTTTGGGTTCTACCATTTCAGGAAAATGAAACTCAAGATTACTTTTTATACCATTTAAGTAAGAGTTTAATTTTTCAAATTCAAGATTCCAAAGAAGAGTTCGAGATGCAGCTATTTTTACACTAAGCTTAGTTATAGTTGTTAAACGATCCAAGTTTGAAATTTGCGGAGACACTGTGTTATCAACTGGGGCAATGTCAACAAATTTCATGATCTCCTCTTTAATTTTTTTTTTCAGTGAATAAGGTTCTTCTAATTTACCACTAATTGGCTTATCTTCATCAGCCTTTTTTATAACTGGAAAGGGAGCTCTTTCAGAATTATTAACCATAGTAGTCCATAATTCATTATCTATAGTGATTAATTCAGAATCTACTTGATCTATAAAAATTTCTAACTCATCTTTTGTAGTCATTTTAAGCTCTTCAACTTGAGCTAATATTGAATCATCCTTATATGGAACAAAAAGACTCAGAATCAAAATCAGCTGGTCAAAATTCGACTCAATGGCTTTCAAGTTTTTCGCATTTTTTAAATCACCATCAAGCGAAGATAACATTGATACTAATACTCGATTTATTCTATCAGTAGCTTGCTTGTTGATTAACTCTTTAGGTTCGTTAGTTGCAATCATATTCTTTTGATTTAGCCTGTCACTCAAAATTTTTAGCGTGGCTTTAAAGTTTTGATTCTCTGCATTTAGTGTTTTAACTTGTAGCTTTATTTGAGCTATCTCATTGCTGTAATCAGGGGTAGCAATTGGTGGATTTATATATTCCGTGGGGTTATCTAAAGATTTCTCGCCAAGTCGGTCTCCTTTGAGTTTATCCAAGAGATCGTGTTTCATAAAAAGATAAAAAACAAAGGCAATCAAAATGAAAAACATAACCATTACAAATAATTTCTTTTTGTATGGTTTTTTCTCTAATACCTCTCCCTCTTCTATGTTATATTTTGCCACCCTATGAGCCCCAATATTTTATCAAATCTATAATAGATTCATCATTTGCATTTTCTGCTATACGTATAGCGCCAATAAAACCTAACCGTCTTGCAATTTTTGCTAATCGTTGGCTAACAACTATTAAGGGAGTCGAAAACAAAGCGTTTAGATTTTCTGATTTTATTTTTTTCACCAATGACAACAAAATTGAACCACTGGTAATTATAATTAAATCTGGTGTCGTAATATCTTCAGTTTGTAAAACCTGACTAATGCTTATATTGGTTTCCTGCCTTAAATAGCTATCAATATATTTCAAATGCGCACCTCTATCTAAAAGATTGTATCTTAGCTTTTTACGGCCACCCTGGCCTTTCACAATTAAAATATTTTTATTGGCAATATGAAATTGGGATAATTCATTTAGCATTAACAAACCTTCTGTTGAATTTATACCTTTAGGAATAAAAACTTGACTTATTTTTTTTGCTAAGAGGCACTCTTGAGTTTTTTTTCCAATTGCAAAGATTTTTTTTTCATTAAAAATTTGCATATTTTTAATTCTACCAATTGTTGGTGAAATAGCATTTTGACTTGTGAAAATTATGATATCTGACCAGTCTAAGAGTTGCATTAATTCGTTAGGAACTAGTTCTAGATACTTGATTCTAATTAAAGGCGCTGAAATAGCTAAATTTCCGACAGCTTTCAGTGACTGAGCTAACTCTAACATTTGGTCTTTTGGCCTAGTGATCATTATCTTCAACATAGCTACATTATTCCAAACCTCTTTGTCCAGCAACAAGTCTCAGCGCTCCTAGCTTTATTAATACATTGGCAAGAGATTCACCTGCATTTACGGAACAATTTTCAGGAAAGTCGGCAACTGTTCGTATTGAGTTGCTTCCGACAATATCGCCTACAAAAGCTTGCATTTTTAGAATTTTATTTTTTTGTTTAGCAAATACAGCGATAGGGGAGCCACAGTCTCCTCCAAGTTTCTTAATAATTTTTCGTTCCTCCATAACACATCTAAAAGTATTGGAACAATTTAGCCTAGCAAAAATTTTTTTTACCCTATTATTATTACTCAGAGCCTCCACTCCAATAGCGCCCTGACCCGCTGCAGGAATCATTTCCTTCAGGTCGCAGATTTTATATTTTTTATCATTCAAGCAGCCTAATCTTTTCAAGCCGGCTTTCGCAAGAATAATCGCATCATATTCGTCGTTTTCTAGTTTTTTTAATCTAGTACCCACATTCCCTCGGAGGTCTGTAACGAGTAGATCTGATCTTAATTCTAATATCTGAATTTTTCTTCTAATGCTAGAAGTTCCTATGATCGAATTGGCTGAAAGCTCGTTTAAAGATTTTCCGCGTGTGGTTACCAGAACGTCTCGAGGATCCTCACGCTTAAACATAGCAACTATTTGAGTTGAACTAGGCAAAAAATTAGGCACATCCTTCATAGAGTGTATTGCGATATCCGCTTTTTTATCTAATAGAGATTGTTGTAATTCTTTTACAAAAAGCCCTTTACCCCCGAATTCTGTTAATTTACCGCTCAGTTTATCTCCAGTCGTCACAATTGAAACTATTTTAACCCTTAAATGCGGGAATGCATCAAGGATTTTTCTTTTGGTGTATAAGGTTTGCCACATCGCCAAAGGGCTTTTTCGAGTCGCAATTGTCAATAAATTGTCGTTTTTCACACATATTCCCCGCAACGATTTACTTTAATCCATCTTCAACAGTTACAATACTCTATTAGCCAGATACATTATAATGTAGTTTATACCAACAGGACGATAAAATGCCGAAAAAGATGATGGTTGTGATGGATGAAATCCGCTATATCAACCCTGAGAAAGATACAACTCTGGCGATTCTTCTGGAAGCGAAAAGAAGGGGGCTTATTACTTTTTACGCGGAAGCTCGTGACCTTAACTTAATTAATGGCAAAGTCAAAGCATACGCTAGAAGAATAAATGTTTTCGACGACAAGGTAAAATGGCATCAGTATCTAGAAGACCGGCCATTGGTGCCAATAGATCTTAGTGAATTTGACCTTGTGATTATGAGAAAAGATCCGCCAGTCGATCAAAATTTTATATATCTCACCTATTTGCTTGAATTTGCCAATAACAACCAGACTAAGGTATTTAATAACCCATCGAGTATATTAGGAACAAATGAAAAAGTTGCAACAAACTGGTTCCCGCAACTCGTGCCAAATACTTTAGTCTCAAATAGTAAAAATGAACATATGGATTTTCTGAGGAATCAAAAAGATATAATAGTGAAGCCTTTAAACCAGATGGGAGGGCGTTCTATCTTCAGAGTGACTGATAAAGACAGCAATGCAAATGTTATTTTTGAAACAATGACGAACAACAATTCTGACTTCTGTCTTGCGCAAAAATTTATTCCAGAAATCTCTCAAGGTGACAAAAGAATTTTATTAATTAACGGAGAACCTTTTCCATACGCACTCGCCCGTTTTCCAAAGGATAATGAAAACAGGGGCAACCTTGCAGCAGGTGGAAAAGCTAAGGTAGTTAAATTAAACGAGAGGGACAAAGAAATTTGCAAGACTATTAAAGATAAACTAAATAAACTTGAACTTATCTTTGTAGGGCTCGATGTTATTGGCCCATTCCTCACAGAAATAAACGTTACAAGTCCGACCTGTGTTCGAGAACTCGAGCGCTCAACTAAAGAAAATATTAGTGGAGCTATAATTGAGTCTATGTTAGCAAAAATTTAGGAGCGACGGTTTCATTTCATATGAATAAATTTGAAACATCAAGAGATAAATTTATATTCTTCATTTTCTTATCTTTTCTTTTACATTTCTTACTTTTTTCTTTTTACTATATTTCAAATAATACAATAGATACTCCACTATTCGAAATCATCGAATTATCCCAAAATAATAACGAGGACAAACCGGGGAATATTGAAAATAAATCAGGAGAATTAAATAAAAATCTTAAGAATATTAACGAAAAAAATCCAAAGAGAGCAAAAAATTACACATCTGACACAAATAATATCACTTTTACAACGAAGAATATCATTCCGAATGATATGGAAGAAATTCAAGGTCCTAGCTTACCACGGAGACAAACAGTATCTGCTGAAACCAAAGATCCAATTTATGCAGACTATGTCGAGGAATGGAGGAGAAGAGTTGAGATCATTGGTAATTTGTATTATCCCGAAGAAGTAGCTTTGAAGAATATTTCAGGCGATCTATTATTAGACGCTGCGATTGATAAGGAGGGTAATTTAAAAGGTGTTAGAATTTTGAGAACCTCTGGCAATTCTGTTCTTGATGGCGCTGCAATTAATATTGTAAAACTTGCCGCGCCTTTCAGCCCCCTGCCGGAGAAAGTCATTGAAGACACAGATATATTACATATAACTAGAACGTGGAAGTTTACGAATGAAAAACAAGATAAATAATAAAACAGGGCCAACCTTTTGAGACCGTTGCGATTATCAAATCATAAGGTTAATTATAATCTTTTATAAATTTATAAGAAATTTAAAGAAGTGGAGCACTTTATTTACAAACAAGCAAAAAGTATGAAAGAAGAAGAAATAATAATAGGCTTTGATTACGGGCCAAAGAAAATAGGAGTTGCAGTTGGAAATTTATTAACAAAAATAGCAACTCCCCTTTTTAATTTGAATCAAACAAAGCAAACATCTATATATGATCAGATTGATGAAATTGTCGACGAATGGAAACCATTTATGTTTATCATAGGATTACCCGAACTTAAAGATGGAAATGATCATCCCTTGAAGTACCTAATCGAAAAGTTTAAAGATAAACTCGAAGTTCGATATAAGAAGCCAGTTATTCTGATTAATGAAAGACTATCAAGCCATGAAGCATATAAAATTAGGGAATTATATGATAAAAATAAACCACTTGATGCAATTGCCGCAAGTTTAATAATTAAAACATGGATTCTTGAGTCAACTTAGAGCGCTAAACAATATGAAAATAACCGACTTAAATGTGGATGAATTGATTACCACCATGGGTTATGAATTAATAGATAAACAAAATTCAAATAAACGGAAACGTGCGAAGGTCATTGGAATCAAAACGGGTGGAGTTTGGATAGCAGATAAAATCTGCAAGATGCTCGACATATCAGAGGGGCCAGGTCAACTAAATATTGCCTACTACAGAGACGATTTTGACAAAATTGGACTTCATCCAAAAGTTGAGCCCTCCAAACTCAACTTTGAGATCGAAAATCAACATATTATTTTAGTAGATGATGTAATATTTACTGGGCGAACTATTAGAGCCGCTATGAATGAAATTTTTGATTTTGGGAGACCACAAAGTATTACCTTGATGTGCCTTATTGACCGTGAAAAAAGAGAGTTGCCGATTAATCCAGACATACTTGGATTAAAGGTATTTATACCAAATAAAAAAGATATTAAATTAACCGGTCCTTCTCCTCTTAAGCTTGAGTTATTTGACACTAAACGTTAATATGGCTGCCCAACAAGGTAAATATGATGCTAATCCGTAGTTTTTCATTATGACAGGCGGTGAAATAAAACATTTTCTTTCAATTAACAGCCTTAGCATCGGCGCAATCAACTCCATTCTAGATCGGGCTGAAAGTTTTTTTCCGGTCGGGAGTAAGTCTGCCAAAAAGATTCCAATTCTTAGAGGGAAAACAATTGCAAATCTTTTTTTTGAACCGAGCACGCGAACAAAAACTACATTCGAACTAGCCGCAACTAGACTATCTGCAGACGTCTTAAATATTAATATTGAGTCAAGTGCCACAAAAAAAGGAGAGAGTTTATCTGATACACTCAAAACATTGGCATCTCTTAGAACCGATATTTTCGTTGTAAGACATAACCAATCGGGCGCGTCCGCCTTCATTGCTAATTTAATGGGAGATCAAGTTAGCGTGATTAATGCTGGAGACGGTCGTCACGAACATCCGACTCAAGCATTGCTCGATCTGTTTACTATAAAGAGAAATAAGGGCAGTTTTACTAAACTCAAAATCGCCATTGTTGGAGACATTTTGCATTCAAGAGTGGCCCGATCTGAAATTTTCGCTCTACAAAGAGTCGGCGTCAAAGATATCCGAGTTGTGGGTCCGAGAACCTTAATTCCATCCAATATTGAATGCATGGGAGTGAAGCCTTTCTATAACCTCGAGCAGGGTATAGAGGATTCGGATGTCATCATTACATTACGGCTTCAAAAAGAACGAATGAGATCAGCACTACTTCCAAGTGCTTCAGAGTATTTTGAAACTTTTGGTTTAACACAAGCGAAGCTTTCTTATGCGAATCCAAACGTCATAGTTATGCATCCAGGGCCGATAAACAGAGGTGTTGAAATTGACTCGGCAGTAGCGGACGGGGCCAACTCTAGAATTTTAGAGCAAGCTGGAAATGGAATTGCCATTAGGATGGCTATAATGGCTATGCTGAGTGGAGAACGCATATAGATGAAAATAGAAATCATTAATGGGCTATTAATTGATCCGAAAAACAAAATTGAACAAAAAGAAAACGTCTTCCTTGAAGACGGTATAATAAAAGGGATTGGTCGAAAGCCCAGAAAATTCAAAGCTGAAGTTTCTATCAATGCAGAGAATCAAATAGTGTGTCCTGGATTCATTGAACTCAGTGCAGAATTAAACCCCAAAGAAGACAGATTCGAAATAAATTTACAACAAGAAATGTCTGCAGGAGCTAAAGGAGGATTTACATCGATATGCTTGACACCCTCTGAAAACAGACCTCTTGATACGGTTGAATCAATAAATCAAATAAATCAACTTTCTAAGAAGTTTATTGGCCCAAAGATATTCTGTATCGGGGGGCTTACCGTCAATTTAAAAGGAGAACAGCTGACTGAGATGTATAATCTAAAAAAAGCAGGGTGCCTAGGCGTCTCGAATGGCGACTTTTCTATAGCAAACACATCAGTATTAAGAAGCGCCTTACTTTATGCAAACTCTTTTGGCTTAAAGGTGTTTTTAAGTTGCCAAGAAAAATGGTTAAGTGAAGGTTCTGTTGTTAAAGAAGGCATAAGTAGTCTAGAAAAAGGTCTTCCATGTAGCCCAGAATCAAGCGAGCTAATTGAGCTGTATAGGAATATAGTCCTTATCAGGGAAACGGGTGTCAAAGCACATTTAAAATCCATCACCGGTGCAAATTCTATAAAAGAGCTAGTCAAGCAAAAAAAATATATGACCTTTGATATCAGTATATTCCATAGTCTAATAGCGGAAAATGAAATCGACTGGTTAAACACTGCGTATAATATTCAACCACCTTTAGCCACAATTAAGGATAGAGACTATCTCCTAAAGGCTATAAATAAAAAATTTATTTCGTCCTTAACCAGTCTACACCGACCAAGAAGCACTAATGCAAAAGATGGAGCATTTGAGGGTAGTGCTACTGGCGCAACATCATTCGAAACATTTTTACCTCTGTTACTTAGAGCTAGAACCAGCTCAGGAATTTCCTATATGGATGCAATCGACCATATAACCAACAAACCAGCTGAAATTTTAGGCCTAGACGATAGGGGCATATTTAAAAATGGTCGGGCGGACATTTGCATATTTGATCCCAATTATAAGTGGGAAGTATCTAGTAGTTCATTTGAAAGTACAGGAATAAATTCTCCTTATTTAGGTCAAAAGATGACAGGAAAAGTAACGACGACAATCGCAGATGGTAAAATAATTTTTTTCGACCAAAATTATAATCTTAAAATCAAGCGTAATTAATGAAAAATAATTCACGGCTAGTATTTTCTAATCAATTAAGAAAGAATCCAAAGTTACTATATTGTTTAGAAAAAAATTGTCAAAATGACTTTGTCCCATTTATTAATAAGTCAACTTTTAAAATATATGAACAAATCAAAGACTGTAATGATCAAGAAGTTCCCGTAATCTTAGACAATGGTTGTGGAACTGGTTCAAGTTCCCAGTGGCTTGCCGCTCAAAATCCAAATGCAGTTGTTTTTGGAATTGATCGCTCTGTCAATTTTATTAAAATAAATAAGTACGAAAATATCGTATTTGCCCAAGTTGAAATAAGTCAATTGTGGAGATTATTATGGGAAAAGAAAGTCCAAATTTCTAAAGCATTTTTATTTTATCCAAATCCTTGGCCGAAATCAAAACATCTCACAAGAAGATGGCATGCTCATCCAGCTTTCAAATATCTTACTGATATTACCAATTCATTAGAATTAAGAACAAACTGGGAACTATATGCTCTTGAAGCACAGGCTTCTCTTGAATTTATGACGGATAATAGAACTAGCTTATCAAAATTTAAACCAAACCATTCAATTTCATTACATGAAGACAAATACATGAAATCCGGCCATGATTTATTTAAATTAGTGTCCTCAAAATATTTCTCTACACAAAGCTAACAATTATCTAAATCTGAAACAACCATAATCTTCTCCATAGATACATGGTATCCTTTCTTCGGTAAATCAGAAGCTCTAAGACAAACAATCAATGTATTTCTTGAAACCCATCTTAAGGAAATATTTTGATCATTAAAAGGAACCCCATCATTTTCTAAGCGGGTCTCAAACACATTGAAAACTTCAGAGCTGAGGTTGTTTTGTATAGTAGCGTATACATAGAAAGGGCGTCTGCAAAACTCACAACCTAATATTTCTCTAGGCTCTGATATAGCTATTCTAAAAGAAAATTTGTTGTCTGGAGAACTCTTTTCCGTAAAGGGCAATTGAGGTCCTGGTCCGCAACCGCTTGACATAATGGTAATAAGTAAAATAAAAACCGCTTTCGCTAATTCTAATGGCGTGTGAGTCATTCAATTCCGCTTTTAAACTCAATCTCTAAAAAAGAAATCTTATTATCAGTAAGGTTTTGGACATTGTGTTCAACGCCCGCCCTTCTGTTATAAGAGTTTCCTTGAAAAATATCAAATTTCGTACTCAAACCATCTGGATTGATAATTGTTAATTGACCCGATATAACTGGTATTACAATATAATCAAAATCATGAATATGCCAACCTGTCTCTGAATAGGGAGCAAAGTCCCATCTTGTAACTTTCACAACATCAGTCTCAAGCTGCTTGGAAGATACCGCAGGAGAAACCTTATAATTCATAATACATTTTCCTTATCCAAAATTAATTTTACTTTCTAGATCAGTTCTTGAGTCAGCATTATCTAAAGCTGTATCTAAGCCAATGAAGTTTCCTGTATAAAGTCTAAATAATGAGGAGTCAAAGGTTTGCATTCCGGCTTGCGCGCTTCCCTCCATTGCTGCTTTTATCTCTGTCAATTGTCCTGATAAGACCAATTCCCTAATATGTGGGGTCATGATTAATATTTCCATTGCAGCCACACGAGTCTCATCCACCCCCATAACAAGTCTTTGTGAAATGATGCCTTGGAGGTTAAGCGATAAGTCCATTAAGACTTGGTCTCTATTTTCACGGGCAAAAAGATTCACGATACGATCAAGTGCTTGGTTTGCATTATTTGAATGTAAAGTTGACACAACTAAGTGACCTGTGTTGCACAATTCTAGTACTGCTTCCATAGTTACAAGGTCTCTTATCTCACCAATCATAACTACATCAGGAGACTCCCTCATCGCAGCTCTTAACGCTGCAGCATAAGTCAAGCTATCAATCCCTATTTCCCTCTGATTGACTAGGCATGATTCGTCCTCATGAACAAACTCGATAGGATCTTCAATGGTAAGAATATGTCCCATTGAGTGAAAGTTTCTATGACGAATCATTGCCGCTAATGTTGTTGATTTCCCTGAACCTGTGCCTCCCACCATCAAAATCAGACCTCTTTTTTTCATAATCAATTGACTTAATATCGGCGGGCTTTTTAAAACTTCCAGACTAGGAATTTCCTTAGGGACCCTCCTTAAAACAAGAGCTATATTTCCACATTGTCTGAAAACATTGACTCTGAATCTTGAATCCAAGTCCTCTTTGTTAATTGAAAAATCTAATTCTAATTCTTTATTGAATTTTTCCCAGCCACTATTCGACATCACTTCTTTTGCCATTGCTTCTAATAATTCAGACGATAAAAGGTTATCGCCCGCTTCTTCTAATTTTCCTTCAACTTTAATTCGCGGTTTGGACCCTGCGCTCAAAAAAAGATCCGAGCCTTTTAGCTCAATAATTCTGTTCAGATAATCTAGAATTTGCATTTTGCTTTTGTTTAACCCTCTAACTTTCTTCTTTGTCTTTTAGAGCTAGACCACCCAGATCAGCCATTAGGTCTTTATCTTCTGACAGCTTGCTCTCTAGCTTAATCTTTAATCTTAGTTCATTTTGAGAATCCGCATTTTTCATAGCTTCATCATAATTTATTTTGCCATCTTCATATAACTCAAAGAGAGCCTGATCAAACGTTTTCATGCCTGAATCGTTTGATTTAGCCATGATCTCTTTTAAACCGTGGACCTCCCCTTTCATAATCAAATCTGAAACAAGTGGACTATTGAGTAATATTTCTATTGCAGCTACTCGCCCTTTCCCATCAGGCTTTCTTAATAATCTTTGGGATACAACAGATTTAAGATTAAGGGATAAGTCTTGAAGAAGTTGACTTTTTCGTTCTTCTGGAAAGAAATTTATAATCCTATCTAAAGCTTGATTTGCACTGTTAGCATGAAGAGTAGCTACAGCAAGATGTCCAGTTTCGGCAAACGCAACCGCAAACTCCATAGTTTCTTTATCTCTGATTTCACCGAGCAATATCACATCAGGAGCCTGCCTCAAAGTGTTCTTTAAAGCTATGTCCCAGTCATCGGTGTCAACTCCTACTTCTCTCTGCATGACTATACAACCTTTATGAGGATGAACGTATTCAATAGGATCCTCAATGGTAATAATATGCCCTTTAGAGTTAGCGTTCCTATGATCAATCATAGCGGCAAGCGATGTTGATTTCCCTGAACCTGTGCCTCCCACCATTATTACCAAACCACGCTTAGTCATGATTACATCTTTCATAACCTCGGGTAAACCAAGCTTCTCTATATTTGGCACCTCGGTCTCTATTGCCCGAACTACAAGACCTGCTGAGCCTTGTTGAACAAAAGCATTCACCCTAAATCTCCCAATACCAGCAGGAGAAATAGCGAAGTTACACTCCTTAGTTGCCTCAAATTCTTTCACTTGACGGTCGTTCATAATGGCATAACACATCGCTTTGGCAGACTCTAGATCTAAAGCGTTATCTTTAACCGGTGTGACCAAACCATCAATTTTCATGGCAGGAGGAAAATTAAAGGTTATAAACATATCAGAGCTTTTTTTTTCAACCATTAATTTTAAAAGCGCTCGCATTTCTTTTATAGCGTTATCTCGATCCATCTCGCACTCCTTTTCCCTAAAAATCGTCTTTATTAGCAGCCTTAGACCTTGCGTCATTTTTTGTAATCAAATTTTTACTCAACAGTAACTTAAGGTTTTGATCAAGTGTTTGCATTCCAAACTGCTGTCCTGTTTGAATAGCCGAATACATCTGAGCCAATTTATTTTCTCTTATTAGGTTCCTTATTGCTGGAGTTCCTATCATGATTTCATGCGCCGCCACCCTCCCTCCGCCGACTTTCTTACACAGAACTTGAGAAATTACCGCCCTTAGTGACTCAGAAAGCATCGCCCTAACCATGTCTTTTTCTTCAGCAGGAAACACGTCGACTATTCTGTCAATCGTTTTTGCAGCAGAACTTGTATGTAGGGTCCCAAATACTAAGTGTCCTGTTTCTGCAGCCGATAAGGCTAGTCTAATTGTCTCCAAATCTCGCATTTCGCCTACCAAAATAACATCTGGATCTTCACGAAGCGCTGATCGAAGAGATTCTTCAAATCCAAGTGTATCTCTATGAACCTCACGCTGAGTGATTAAACATTTTTTGCTTTGATGTACAAATTCTATAGGATCCTCTATGGTGAGAATATGCCCATATTCAGTTTCGTTTTTGTGGTCTATCATAGCCGCTAATGTTGTAGACTTACCGGAACCCGTTGGCCCAGTAACCAAAACAACACCTCTCGGATAATCTGCTATAGATTTAAATATTTCCGGAGCATTGATTTGCTCAAGACTGAGGATTGTTGAAGGGATAGTTCTAAATACCGCTCCTGCTCCTCTATTTTGATTCAAAGCATTAACTCTAAATCGGGCCAGCCCTGGTATTTCAAACGAAAAATCACACTCAAGAAACTCTTCGAATTCTTTTTGTTGCTTATCATTCATTATGTCATAAACTAAATCTCTCACCTTCGTATTGTCCATAGGTGGCACATCGATTTTTCTCATATCTCCATCAACACGGATCATTGGCGGCATTCCCGCGGACAAATGCATGTCAGAAGCTCCGTTTTTTACTCCAAATGCTAGCAACTCTCCAATATCCATTTATTTAAACTCCTCAAACTTTTTTGACAATATACTTGTGTCCTCTTAATTGACATAATAGCCTTATCGAGTATTGGACGACAAGTTATAAAATTTATCACAGAATAATATTCAATTTATGGACACTGATCTTCAAAATCGTATTAAAAGATTACAAATCAAAGTTAACCAAGCCGCAAAAGAAGCTAATAGAAGTCCAGATGAAATCAAAATACTGGCGATTTCTAAAGGTCAAGATTCGAACCGAATAAGAAATTTATTTGAACTTGGTCAAATACGATTTGGCGAAAATTATTTACAAGAAGCCAAAATGAAACAAGAGCAACTAAAAAATTTAAATATAGAATGGCATTTTGTTGGCTCGATTCAGTCTAATAAGACCAAAGAAATAGCCAAAAGTTTTAGCTATGTTCACAGTGTTGATAGAATAAAAACAGCTGTGAGACTGAATGCTCATCGCGAGGGGCAAAAAGTGGCCCTCAACGTCTTGGTACAGATACGAGATAATGACAGTAATAAAAATGGGGTGACATTAGATGAAAGTTATAAATTTTTCCAAGCATTTAGAGAATTTAGCAATCTGCGCCTCAGAGGTTTAATGTATTTTCCAGATGCTGGCAAAACTAGACGGAAATTAATCTATGATTACCAAAAAGTGACAGACTTGTTAACAGAAATTGAAAGCGGTGATACCCTATCTATGGGGACATCTGATGATTACTTTCTTGCTATCCAATCAGGGGCTACAATGATTCGAATAGGCACAGAGTTATTTGGGCCCCGAAATTATACAACGTAAATTATTTAGTTATTCGTCCAAGGTTTAATATATAGTGAGAAATAAAGAACAGTTCGTTTTTTTTGGTGGAGGCAATATGGCGCAAGCGCTTATTGCAGGACTTTTGGGTTATGGTATTTCTAGTTCTAAAATAAATGTGATAGATCCCAGTCACTCTATAAAGAAAAAACTTAAAAATTTGTTTAAAGTGACTGTAACCAAAGACTTAGACCCGAGAATATTGTCGAACAAAATCATCATTCTAGCCGTAAAACCAAATAAGATTTCAGAAGTATGTGGAAAAATTCAAGCATCTGAACTTAATAATACAATCATCATATCGGTCGCCGCGGGTGCGACTTTAGAAGGGTTATCACAATCACTTCCTAAGGCAAAGGTTATTGTGCGTGCAATGCCAAACACTCCCTGCTTGGTAAACAAAGGTGCAACTGTTTTGATTTCGAATCAAAAACGCCTGCACAATAACATCAAGGAAAGGGTAAAAAATGTTTTTTTGAGTGTGGGAGAAGTTTTTTGGGTAACAAACGAAGGTCAAATTGATATAGCTACTGCTATCTCGGGAAGCGGACCCGCCTACTTTTATTATTTCTCTGAAAGCTTAATTCTTGCCGCAATCAAACTTGGCATGCCAAAGAAACTAGCTAATGAATTAGTGGATCAAACATTTGTAGGTGCCGCATTACTTAATAAGGACTCTAAAGATTCACTTTCTAAATTGAGAAAGAAAGTAACGTCTAAGGGCGGGACAACAGAGGCCGCAATAAATAGCTTATCCGAAGGACGACTCGAAGAAATTGTTAAGAGAGCCGTAGAGTGTGCTCATAAGAAATCTTTAGAATTATCAGAAAGGTAAATAATTATGCCGTATTTGTCCAATGCTACTCTTTTTCTAATTACAACATTCTTTGACCTTGTAGCTTATATTTTATTGCTAAGAATTTTTTTTCAATTCTTCAATNTAACTTTTTATAACCCCATCTGCCAAGCGATCGTAAAACTGACCGACTTTTTCTTAATTTGGCTGAGACGATTGCTACCCACCAGCAGAAAGATTGATTTCGCAGCCCTAATCTTTCTAATTTTTATCGAAAGTGTATTTTTTTTAATTTTATCCAGTTTGTCCAAAACTAATTACGGCGCCTTTGCCATCGCAACATTAGCGACTTCATCCCTCTTAGAGAAAACCGTTAATTTAATGACATGGTCAATACTGATTCTAGTAATCTTCAGTTGGTTTAGTAATCAAAAAAATCATCCTCTTTTAGAAATAGTAAACAATATTACTAGCGGGCTATTGAAAAAGATAAGAAGTTTTTGCCCACCTATTGGGAGTCTAGATTTTTCCCCTCTGATTTTAATAATAAGCCTTCAAATATTTTTGATGCTCATCGTAGTTCCTTTTCGAGATTTTGGTATTTCAGCAATAAAGTAAGAGCTTATGAGAAAATCTAAAGAAGAAATAAATCATAATTCTGTGGGTTTAGTTATTGCGAAAAATCAGATAATCAACTCATCTTTGAAGCTTGATAGTGGTACGACACTTAAAGACTATAACCTTTGTTACGAGACGTATGGAATACTGAACAAAAGTAGGGACAATGCCATACTGATATGCCATGCTTTAACTGGTGATCAGCATGCTGCCGGCTATAACGACGCTACCGATAGGAAACCAGGCTGGTGGGACAACATGATCGGTCCAGGAAAACCGGTTGATACAAACAAATTCTTTGTAGTATGCCCGAATAATTTAGGAGGTTGTGGCGGATCAACCGGACCACTATCTCAAAATCCTTCCACCGGTACTGCTTACGGACCGGATTTTCCGATCATAACTGTCAGGGACTGGGTTGAAAGCCAAAACCAGCTACTAGAGATACTGGAAATTGAATCTTGGGCGGTGGTCATGGGAGGTAGTCTAGGCGGTATGCAAGCAATGCAGTGGGCAATTGACTATCCCGATAAAGTAAAGCATTCTTTAATCATTGCGGCGGCACCGAAACTTTCTACTCAAAATATTGCATTTAATGAAATAGCAAGACAAGCGATTAGGTCAGACCCTAATTACTATAATGGCCTATATAAAACTAAAAATACCTTTCCTGAACATGGGTTGAAGCTCGCTCGAATGGTAGGGCACCTCACATATCTGTCAGACGACATTTTACATACAAAATTTGGAAGGGAACTTAAGAAAGGAAAAATTGAATTTGGGTTTGATGTTGAATTCGAAATAGAGTCGTACCTCAAATATCAAGGTGAATCATTCATAGGGCAAAGATTCGATGCAAATAGTTATTTGCTTATGACAAAAACCCTTGACTACTTTGACCCGGCAGAAAAATATGATGGCAAATTGAGTGATGCTTTAAAAAAATGTCAAGCTAATTTTTTAGTAATATCTTTCTCTAGTGATTGGAGATTTTCTCCGACTAGATCAATGGAAATCGTTCGAGCATTACTCGAGAATGACAAGAATGTAATCTACTCTGAAATAGAATCTGAACTTGGCCATGATTCATTTCTTCTTCCTATACCACAATATCATAGAATCTTATCCACTTATTTAAATAAAATTGCTGTTACATGAAAATAATCGAACTGAGATCTGAACATCAAATAATTGCTGAATGGATTACAAACGGAGCACGTATTTTAGATTTAGGTTGTGGAAATGGGGCTTTCCTAGCTGCCCTACAAAACGAGAAAGAAGTAACGGGATATGGTATTGAGATCGATCCTGATAATATTGTCGACTGTATTTCTAAAAATGTTAAAGTTATTCAGGCTAACTTGGATGAGGGTTTAAGTGGTTTTGATGCTAACTCCTTCGATTATGTGGTTATGACTCAAACTATTCAAGCAATGAGATTTCCTCATAAAGTAATCAATGAAATGCTCAGAATAGGAACAGAGGTTATAGTAACTTTTCCTAATCTGGGACATTGGAAACATAGATTTAAATTATTGAAAGGTAATATTCCAGTAACTGCACCACTTCCAAATAGTTGGTTTGAAACACCAAATATCCATATTTGTACAATAGGTGACTTTGAAAAACTATGCAAATCGCTTGGCATTAATATTTTAGAGAGAGCGATTCTTGACTCAACTCACAGACCTGTCAAAACCATGAAAATCTTTCCGAATCTCTTTGGAGAAGTAGCAATTTATCGAACGTGCAAAGCGTCTTTTAAACCAAAAACTTAATCCACATAATTGATTATGAGAGGCGCATGATCTGAAAATCGTTCTGATCTAAAAATTTCAGCAGTATCAATTTTTTCAACAAAATTAGAACCAATGACCTGATAATCAATTCTCCAACCTACGTTATTGTCCCAAGCATTGCCTCTGTTCGACCACCATGTATAATCTTCTCTAGCTGGATACAAGGTTCTGTAAGCATCGAATAAATTGTATTCGTGAAATATTTTACTGAGCCAATTGCGCTCCTCTAAAAGAAATCCTGAGTTTTTTTTATTAGCCTTCCAATTTTTTAAATCAATTTCATGATGTGCTATGTTTAGATCACCGCATATGATGAATTTTTTTAAATCTTTTTTTCTTCTTTCCAGCCAAATTTCAAATTCTTCCATAAATCGATACTTCATATCTTGACGTTTCGCACCAGATGAGCCAGACGGGAAATATATCGAAACTATTGAAAATTTCTCAAAATCGAATTGGATAAATCGACCTTCTCGATCTGCCTCTTCGAAACCAAACGACTTAGAAATAGCATTGGGGTGTTTTTTCGAAAAAATAGCAACACCACTATAACCTTTTTTTTCTGCGTCAGAAAAAGCGGTATGCCAGTCCTTAAACGACGGCATTATTGTATTTAATTGACCAATTTGTGCTTTTGTTTCTTGAAAACAAATCACATCTGCATTTTGTCCTGCAATCCATTTAACGAGGCCTTTTCTAACTGCCGACCTAATTCCATTGAGGTTAAGTGAAATAATCTTCATTTTTATATTTTTATATTTTTATATTTTTATCTTAACTTAATTATGGCAACATATTATAGTGTTAAATCTATGATGCAAAATTATAAAGACATATTTATCGAAAGCGCCTACAAGTGTGGAGCACTACAGTTTGGTGAATTTACATTAAATTCAGGTCGAAAAAGTCCTTTCTTTTTTAATACGGGGAAGTTTTCTAATGGGAGTGCTATTAACGCTATAGCGAACGCTTATGTAGATACCATAATAAACAATGGACTTAAATTCGATATGATATTTGGCCCAGCGTACAAGGGGATTCCTCTTGTTACTTCAATCTCACAAGTTCTGTATCAAAGAGAGAATCTATCTGTTCCATTTTCTTTTAATAGAAAAGAAAAAAAGGATCATGGCGAGACCGGTTTGCTAGTAGGAGCAGAAATTAAGAAAAAAGTTTTGGTGATTGATGATGTCATCTCATCTGGCGTTTCAATTGCAGAGTCAATTCAGATTATACGGAAGAATAAGGGCGAGGTTGCCTGCATACTCATAGCGCTTGATAGGAAGGAGAAAAAGGATGATTCTTTAAATAATGAAGAAGCTTTATCGATCATGGTAAATATTCCGATCTTTAGCATAATAAATTATTTTGACATTATAAATTTTATACAGGACAAACCAGACTTAAGTACTTATCGAGATTCGTTAGTAAGATATCATAATAGATATGGAATTAATTAATATGAAGGCTACAAGATTAGTCATAGTACTATGGGTAACAATGAACCCAATATTTACCAAAGCTAATATTAAGTGTTGGCATAATGAAGAGGGAATAAGAGAATGTGGGGATCGCATTCCCGCTAAATACTCCCAGGGAGCATCGGAAGAGTTTTCTGATAGCGGCGTGTTATTAAAAACAAACCCAAAAGCGAAAGAAATAAATCAAATAAATCAAGATCACGAAAAAGCCAATAGAGAAAAAGCTGATAGATTACTATTAAACATGTTTAGCAATGTCAATGAAATTGACTCTGCACGAGATAAGAAAATTAATCAGATTGATCAAGAGATTAAGTTAATTGAAACCAGACTTCAGAAATTAATCGAAAATCAAAACAAAATTAGAGCAGTTTTAGATAGCTCAAACGCTAAAAAAAACCAAGAACGAGTCAAAAGATTAAATAATGACGTGCTATCGACAGAGATACAAATTAAGCAAAGCAACCAATTCATAAAAGAGAAAAAAGTCGAGCGTAAATTAATACTGCATAAATATGCTAAAGATTCCGAAAGGTTTATTGAACTAAATACGAAGCATTGAGCCCTTATTCAATTAGAGTTCCAATTCCCTCATCTGTAAACAGCTCTAACAATAAAGAATGCATCACCCTTCCATCAATAATGTGAGCTCTTTGAACACCATTCTCAACAGCATCCAAAGCACTATTTACCTTTGGGATCATTCCTTCGCTAATAACATTATCTTTAACTAAATTTTCCATTAGGGTCCTATCAGCCACTGAGATTAAGTTGCCATTACTGTCTTTAATCCCCTCTATGTTAGTCATTAGTATTAACTTATCCGCATTAACAGCCTCAGCAATCTTTCCGGCGACCAAATCCGCATTAATATTGTAAGACTTATTATCATCACCTAACCCTATTGGCGCAATGACTGGAACAAAGTCTCCATTTTTTAGAAATTGCAACAAGTTTGTATCAACCGTAGCAATTTCTCCGACTCTGCCGAGATCAATATTATCTCCGAGTTTTGATTCCAATGAGCGTAAAGTAAATTTTTTGGCTGTTAATAATTTTCCATCTTTACCGGTCAACCCTATAGCTCTACCGCCATTTATATTTATTAAATTCACTAATTCTTTATTTACCAAGCCGCCTAGTACCATTTCAACGATTTCCATCGTTTCATCATCAGTGACCCGCATGCCAGCAACAAAACGGCTATCTTTTCCTATTTTTTTTAAGAATTCTGCAATTTGAGGCCCTCCCCCATGCACAACTATAGGGTTAATTCCAACCAGTTTCATTAAAACAATATCCCTTGCAAAACTGGTATTAATACCCCCCTCCACCATAACGTTCCCGCCATATTTAACAACAACATATTTACCTCTATACATTTTTATATAGGGTAAAGCCGCTGCCAGGAGTTTTGCTGTATTAGTTAAGTTTTTTTCCATTTTTTGCCTAAAAAGGGAGTACGATATTAGGTTTCGATAACATTATCAAATCTTTAAATGTTTGCTGAATTTGTCGTAATGCGCTTACAGTATCGCCCTCAAAACGAAGCACTAGGCTCGGAGTAGTGTTTGACGCTCTCATCAAACCCCAGGCATCTTCTTCTTCAATTCTTATTCCATCAACTGTAATAACCTGACCTTTAATTGATTTTAAATTAAGCATAGTTTGTTCAACCAGGTACTGAGCCTCTCCCTCCTCAAGTTCAATATTTATTTCTGGTGTCGAATGACCTGATAAAACACCGCTAAAAAAATCATCAGATTTATCTCGCAAACTTAACATCTCCAACATCCTAGCTCCAGCATAAATCGCATCGTCAAAACCGTACCATCTATTTTTAAAGAAAATATGACCACTCATTTCGCCACCTAATTGAGCATTTTTATCAAGCATCATTTCTTTTATAAAAGAATGGCCAGTACGGCAAATAAATGGCTTACCACCATTCTTTCTTATTTCTGCAGGAAGAGCGCGTGTACACTTTACGTCATATATGATTGCAGCACCAGGACACTCTTGTAAAATATTTTTCGCAAATAGAATCAATTGTCTGTCTGGCCAAATAACTCTACCCTGGCTGTCAACGACCCCGAGTCTATCTGCGTCTCCATCAAAAGCGAGTCCTAAATCAGCTTTCTCTTTTTTGACAGTCTCGATTAATTTTGAAAGATTATCGGGTTTAGATGGATCAGGATGATGATTAGGAAAATTACCATCAATATTACAAAATAATTTAACAACATCATGATTTAATTTTGAAGCAATCTTTGGAGCAAGTTCTCCAGCCATTCCATTTCCACTATCTATAACTACTTTTAATTTTCTTACAGGGGCATAAATATTTTTCAGTACTTGTTCTTCATAATCTTTTGCCACTTCTTTTATCACATAATCGCCAACACCGTCGTGATATTTTTGTTTTAAAATATGGTCTCTTAATTTTAAAATCTGAGAACCGTAAAAGGGTTTTCCCTTTAAAGAAAACTTCAAACCATTGTACTCTTTTGGATTATGGCTACCCGTAATCATTATCCCAGCATCACATCCAAGATAATTTGTAGCAAAATAAAGTACAGGCGTTGGAACCTCACCTATATCAATAACTTTTCTACCTGAATCTATTAACCCTTGTGCTGTTGCATTAAGAAGCCCGAAACTCGAGTTTCTACAGTCTCTGCCTATAACTACCGAACTTCCTCCGACAGTATTCAATTCATTGGCAAAAGCTCTCCCAATTAAATAAGAGAGATTTTCGGTTAAATCTAAATCTGTTTTGCCTCGAATATCATAAGCCCTAAAGATGTTTAGCGGAGGATTCTGTGAAGCATTTATAATGGCATTTTGATCTGGTTGGTATAGTTTTGACATTTATTGGCTCTTTCGATTTACGAATTAATCTCGCTGTGTACAAAATCAATCAACTTCTTAGCAACGTTATATTTATAGTCCCTCTCAATAATTTTCTTGTTTTTTCTAGATATAACCAATAACTTATTGTACTGAGAATTGAATCCAGAATCATAAGAAGATACATCGTTCGTTGCTAAAACATCGCACCCTTTTTCGTTGAATTTTTTCAGCCCCTTGTCCTCAATATTTTCAGTCTCTGCTGCAAAACCAACTACAAAAGGTCGGTTTTTTATTTTACATAGTTCAGCTAATATATCTTTATTCTGAATCAATTCAAATGTTAGGTTTTTACCCTGTTTTTTAATCTTCTCTTTTGAATAAATCAAAGGCTTGTAGTCACACACCGCAGCAACACAAAATACTATATCGATAATCTTTGTATTTATTTGTTCAAATGTTTTTTCAAACATTTGATCTGCAGTCTCGACATTTATTGTTTCACATTCATAGGGTGGGTTCATCACAGATGGGCCTGAGATCAGGATTACATTAGCACCAACCTCTACAGACCTTCGCGCTATTTCGTATCCCATCGCACCAGAACTATGATTAGATATGAATCGCACTGGATCTATTGGCTCAATAGTAGGCCCAGCGGTAATGAGTACATTTTTACCTTGCCATATTCCTTTCTTCAACATTTTATACACAGCGTTTGGAAAAGTCTCAGGATCAGACATCCTGCCTTGACCAACATCGCCGCAAGCGAGTTCTCCGGCAGTAGGTCCGTGGAATGTAAAATCGCGAGATTTTAAAGACTTAATGTTTTCTTGGGTAATAGAATTTTCCCACATTTGCACGTTCATAGCAGGAGCAATTAAAATATTTTTATCGGTAGCAAGGCATATGCTTGTAGCCAGATCTTCCGCCCGACCTGCAGCCAAGTTTGAGACTAAATTAGCAGTTGCAGGAGCTATAACGATAGCATCTGCCCATTTGGCCAACTCAATATGTCCCATGCCAGAACTAAGCTCATCATTGAAAAGGTCTGTGTGCACAAAATCTCCTGATACAGCCTGTAATGCGAGCGCAGTGGTAAACTCAGCAGCAGATTTAGTCATCACTACTTTTACTTTCGCGCCAGCTTGCTTAAAGACCCTTACAACTTCAGGGGCTTTATAAGCAGCAATTCCTCCTGCCACTATAACAATTATTTTTTTATTTGATAGCATATTCATTGTTCAAAACTCGATTTAGATAAATATTAACATTTATATGCCCGAAAAAATATTTTTTGCACTTTAACCACCTCAATTTTGGTTGTATACGAAAAAGAAAAATGCGAAAATAAAAAACATTTTATAAAAGGAAAGTTAATGGCTAAAATTTGTCAAGTTACTGGGAAAAAGCCAATGTCCGGAAATAATGTCTCCCATGCCCATAACAAAACAAGAAGAAGATTTTTACCTAATCTCCAAACTAAAAAATTTTGGGTGGAAGGTGAAAATAGATGGGTGCGCCTTAGGGTAAGCGCTAAAGGTTTGAGAATAATTGATAAGAATGGGATTGAGTCAGTTCTAAAAAATTTAAAGGCGTGATTTTAAATGCAAGAAAAAATAAAATTAGTGTCAACTGCGGGCACGGGCCACTATTACACGACTAGTAAAAATAAAAGAACCCATCCTGAGAAAATGGAAATGAAAAAATATGATCCAGTAATTAGGAAACACGTCAACTATAAAGAGTCAAAAATTAAATCCTAACCGATTCCTTCATGCCTGAATTGCCAGAAGTCGAAACAACTGTAAACGCAATTTCAGGAATTCTAACAAAACGACAAATAAAGTTCTTAAAGGTTTATCAACCGAAACTAAGATATTTTTTTAAAAGCACTTGGTTAAACAGTATTGTTGGACAAAAAATCATCAACGTCAAAAGAAGAGGGAAATATATAATTATCAATTTGCAAGTTGGTGCGTTAATTGTTCATTTAGGCATGACCGGCAAATTATTCTTCTCAAAACCTAACGAGCCATTAAAAAAACACGATCATTTTGACCTTAATGTCGGGCAGTTCAACTTAAGATACAACGACCCGAGGCGGTTTGGTTGTCTTATCTGGACTAAATCAGAACCCTTGAAACACAAACTTATTATAAAACTAGGAGAGGAACCTTTTAGCAATAACTTCACAGGAACATATCTATATGAAAGACGACAAAAACACAAGACATCGATCAAAAATTTCATAATGAATAATAAAGTTGTTGTAGGAGTAGGAAACATATACGCAAATGAAGCTTTATTTTTGGCTGGTATTAATCCAAAAACAAAAGCTTGTAACATCAGTCTAGTACGTTTTAACAAACTTGTTCTTTGTATCAGGAATGTTCTAAACCAAGCCATTGAGGCAGGGGGAACGACTCTACAGGACTATTTTTCTCCCCTAGGGGAGCCGGGATATTTTAAAACCAAATTATATGTTTATGGGCGAGAACATGAGCAATGCAGAAATTGTGAGACAACCATAAAAAAAGTAATAATAGGACAACGCTCGTCTTTTTATTGCTACCATTGTCAAACATGAAATCTATTCCAATAATATCGCAGAGCCTTCTCCTCTTGGATCGCTTGCAACCCAGACTTTCCCACTATTTTTTTCTAAAAGTATGGCTTGCATGTTTCCGTATAATCGACTTAACTCTTTAAGCTGGTGACCTTTTTTTGTCAGCTGTTTCTTCAATTCAAACGAAAAAGCACCCTTTTCGAATTGAATTTTATTCGGAAGGAACTGATGGTGGTATCTCGGTATGGAAACCCAAGAGTCAGGCTTAAAACCGTCGCGATACTCCAATGTGGAAAGTAAAACCATTGATATAATCCTACTTCCGCCTGGGGTGCCTAAAACTGCTTTGCTCAAATCGCTATCTAAAATAGTTGGGGTCATGCTAGACAATGGGCGTTTTCTAGGCTCGATAGAATTCGGTTTCAAACCTACTAGGCCATAGGCATTAGGGGTGCCGGGATCAACAGAAAAATCATCCATTTCATTATTAAGCAAAACGCCCGTATTACCCGCTACGAAGCACGACCCAAACGGATAATTAATGCTAAGAGTTACAGAAGCAATGTTTCCACTATCATCTATTATGGAAAAATGAGTTGTCTGATCGCCTTTCTCTTTGTCCTGCTCCCAAAAATTTTCGCTGACTGATGCGACATTTAAAGATATTTCTCCCCTCAACGCGTCAATATGCTCCGAGGACAACAGCTTTTTCTGGTTTATATTACTGAAATCTGGGTCACCAAGATGTATAGCTCTATCTTTATATCCTTTTTTCATCGCTTCAACTATAAGATGCACCCTGTCACTTTCTTTATAATTAGATAATTCATAGTTCTCTAAGATCTTAAGTGCTTGGGCCAAAACTATACCTCCAGACGAGGGAGGAGGAGCCGACACGAGACGCAAACCACTGATTTCTGCAATTATTGGCT
Organism: Methylococcaceae bacterium TMED69; assembly: GCA_002170535.1. Classification (GTDB taxonomy): domain Bacteria; phylum Pseudomonadota; class Gammaproteobacteria; genus TMED69. The sequence continues at coordinate 164,057 of NHDW01000004.1, read as the reverse complement.
TTCGCTCTTTTAACACATAATTTTCTAGGTCATCTAAGCTCCAGATACCACCTTTATCCTCTACNCTCCGAACCATTTCTTCGGCTATTTCTCCTGTATAGAAAAATGAACTATCTCTTGAAATTGCCGATAAAGTGTCAGCTAAGTCAGGTTGCTTAATCACATAATTGAGAGGAGGCACCCTCAATTGGTTCAAAAATATGTTTGATGCTTCATTATTACTCTTAAGGCATTCCAACCTGTAGCTAGCCATTTTTCTATATCGCTCAGATACTTTAAACCCTTCTTCAGCTATTTTTATTGATTCACTCATGGTTTGATCTAATTCAAGACCCCCATAAAATTTAGCAATATGGCTCAAAGCTGCAGGGAGGCCTGGTATCGCAGAACTCAAAGGGCTATCTAGTGCTTTTGCACGCGAATAGTTTCCTTCATAATCATCAAACATTCTGTCATTTGAGAGTCCAGGAGCCATCTCTCTCGCATCGATAAAAACATATTTATCTGCATCTGCTAAATAGAATAAAAAAAAGCCACCGCCTCCGATTCCGGAACCGAATGGCTCAACTACTGACAAAGTGGAGGCGACTGCAATGGCCGCATCAAATGCGTTTCCTCCAACTTTCAATATATTGATTCCAGCATCTGTCGCTTTCGGGTGCGCAGAAACTACAGCCGCTTGATTCTGAGAATGGCAAAGTCCTACAATCCCAAATAATAAAACGGTAATGGTAGTGAGGTATTTTCTAATTATTTTGTTTAATAATTGATAAGAACTTTTCATATAAACTATCTAGTGACTCTATTTTATTTGGATCTTTTGGTATGCAAGCCACAGGGCATATCTCCACACATTGCGGTGTATCAAAATGTCCAACACACTCAGTACATAAATCAGAATTAATATAGTAACGGTCAGGTTTTTCATAAATAGCCTGATTTGGACAAATTGGGTCACATACATCACAATTAATACACTCGTCTGTAATCATAAGGGCCATTCGTCAAGCATCCTCAGACATTGTTTGGTCTCTGGATAAACTTATCATGAAGAGCTTTTTCTACTATTGGATCGACGAATGAACCTACGTCGCCTTGATATCGAGCGATTTCACGCACAAGTGACGACGAGATGTAAGTGTACTTTTCTGAGGTCGGCAAAAACATTGTCTCAACATTTGGAAGTAATTGTCTGTTCATTCCAGCCAACTGAAACTCGTATTCGAAGTCGCTCACTGCTCTCAAACCACGCAAAACAACCGACGCTTTACTAGCACGAGCAAAATCGACCATCAACCCGCTAAACGCTACCACTTTTACATTAGACACTCCCGTTAAAACTAATTCTGCCAAATTAATCCTTTCTGAAAGATCAAAAGCTGTAGATTTAGAAGTGCTTTCAGCAATACCTAAAATTAACCCATCGAATAAAGGTGCAGCACGCGTGACAACATCGACGTGGCCGTTGGTTATCGGATCAAAAGTGCCAGGATAAATTGCAATCTTTTCGTTGTTATGAGAAATCATTTTATTAAGATGTTTGCCCCAACAACATAAATTCAACATTACGACTATGTGATTTTTTTAATACCGTCCAACCCTCAGGTGAACTAAGGCCTCTCTGACCTTCGACATAAACTAATGATTCTTTTTTTAAAGTACTTTTTTTCATAAGCTTGAGTGTATCCCTTAATAAATTTGTACCAAAAGGTGGGTCTAAGAAAACTATATCGAATAACTCATCATTATTCATCAAAAATCTCAAAGCATCGCTTCTAATTACATTCACATTAAAACAGGAGAAATAACTAGTTTTCTCTTTAATTTCCTTGCAGACAACGGGATTACTATCAACGAGTACGCAACTACTCGCACCTCTAGAGACACATTCGAACCCGAGAGCTCCGGTTCCAGCAAATAAGTCAAGGCAGTTTTTACCTAGAATTAAGTNTTGCAGCCAATTAAACAAAGTTTCTCGTGTTCTCGAGCTAGTTGGCCTTACTCCGGGTTCGTCAAGAACCTTTAATTTCCTACCTTTTAGGGTTCCACTAATTATAGTTATTTCCTTATCTCTCATTTTGATTTAATTCTTGTTGTTTACTGCCCACCATTACGATTGCAAAATCCTTGGTTATTCTCCTTTGAAACGAATTTCTCACATCTGCAATTGACACCTCTTCGACTTTTTTGGAAAACGTATCCAAGTAGTTTAATGGAAGTTGATAAAAACCCATCATTGAAATATAACCTATCAATTTTTGATTGCTATCAATTTGATTGATAAAACCACTTATAAGGTTCTCCTTGGCTAGATTAAATGACTCAACTGATGGACCTTTTTCAATAAAATCTCTGAGTACTTTCAAGGATTCCGCTAATGCTACATTTTGTTTCTCACCATTGGTTTGTAACCCTATAACAAACGGACCTTTAATTTCCGTAGGAATAAAGTAGCTGTAAACAGAGTAGGACAGTCCCCTTTTGTTCCTTATTTCCTCAAATAATAACGAGACAAGGGAGCCTCCGCCTAATATATGATTGCCTACTATCATAGGAAAATAATCCTCATCTGTCCTACTAATTCCGATNGAACCAATTCTCAAATGGGTCTGGTCGGAATTTGTCTCTATGTAAACATTTGAGGGAATGAATTCAGTTAATTCCGGTATTTTAAGTGGACTTTGTCCCGCTGGTAATGAAGAGGAAATTGTTTCAGCTAGAATTTTTGCTCGCACTTCGGTGAGATCACCCACGATTGCTATGGTGGCGTTTTTAGCCACATAGTGCGAAGCATGGAATTTCGAGAGCTCAGACGAAGTGATATTAGCTATAGTAGATTCCCTGCCGCCGGGGTAGTTGGAATAGGGATGATCCTTAAATATCTGATTCCAAATGGCTTCTTGGGCGATTTGACTGGGAGATTCATTTTTAAGTGATATATCTATCAACATATCTCCGATTGCTTTCTCGACCTCTGGCCTACTGTAATGCGGTGAACTAACGGCACTTATCAGTAAGCCGATGGCTGGTTCAAAATATTTAGGATCCGTTAAAGTACGTAGGTTTATAAAAGCCATTTCTCTAAGAGAACCAGCATATAGCTGCGCACCTGTTTCAGAAAGTTTGTTTTTAAATTGTTGAGAATTTAAGTCGCCTGATCCTTCCATAAGCAACTTATTCGCCATCCGAGATAAACCGTGTCTTTTTCCGTCTCGGGCACTTCCAGCAGAGAAAACCAATCTAATATCTGCCATTGGTATTTCCGGTGTATTGTAATACATGACTATCGAGCCTTGACTGGTTTTCCAAGATTTTACCTCTAAGCTGCTGACAGTACAGGCATAAAGCATGAATAAAATAAGGGGTGCTATTCGCATATTAAGTTCCTTTTGGCTTAAGCATCACAGTCGTAAGAAAATCCTTGTCAAAATATTTTTTTGCAACATAGGAAACATTGTCAGGTGTTATTTGTTTAATTTTTTCGAAATATCCATCATTTAAGCGCCAGTCTAATCCTGCGGCATCTAAACTACCTAATATAATACCTTGATATGCAACTGAATCTTTTTGAAATATAGAATTGGCGAGGGTTTGCGCAATTACTTTACCCAACTCAACTTGGTCCGGTGGTGTTTGTTTAATTTTTTCTATCTCATCAATCAAACCATCCCTCAGATCTACTATATCGATGCCATCCTTGGGTGTTGCAGAAAGAGTAAACAGGGATGGAATTAGTCTTGTCATTGAATATGAAGCCGATGCGGTAGTCGCTAAACCTTTACTCCTAATAATATTTGACTCAAGCCTTGCCCCCTGGTATCCGTCGAGAATTGTTGCAAGCACATCTAAAGCATAGGGTTCCCATTCGGCAACTCCTTCATCAGATTTCTGCTGAACAAGTCCAGGGACCATATAACCCATGATTAAATATGGGGTTTTAGCTTTATCAGTGACAATTGTATGATCGCTTTGTGTCGGCCTGTTTGTGATATTTATTTTAGAACTAAAACTGGTTTGTTGAGCGGAAGGTATTGCGTCAAAATATTTTTTCACCAAAGCAAATGTGGTGTCTGGATCGACATCTCCAACAATAACAATTGTCGCATTATTTGGATGATAGTATCTTGAGTACCAATTTTTTAGATCTTTGATTGATATTGATGATATATCTTTAATCGATCCAATGATAGAACTACCATATGTTGTGCCTGAATAAGCAAGTTGCCGTAACTTTTCGTACGCCATTCCCTTCGGAGAATCGTCGACTCTTAGGGTTCTTTCTTCAAGTACCACCTGCCTTTCTTTTTCGACCGATTCATCAGAAAAAAGTAAATTCGTCATCCTTTCTGCCTCAAGTCGGAGGCTTGTTTCTAAGTTTTGTTTGCCCCATTTTTGATAGTAACCCGTATAATCAAACGACGTGAAGGCATTTTCATTTCCTCCGCCTGAGGCGACAATTTTGGAAAATTCTCCTTCTTTTAAGTTTTTAGTACCTTTAAACATTAGATGTTCTAAAAAATGAGAGATTCCAGTAATGCCAGATGGCTCATAAACTGAGCCGACTTTATACCATATTTGATTAATAACCACTGGGCTCCGTCTATCTGGTTGGACGATTAATTTCAATCCATTTTTCAAACGGTATTCTTTCGTAGTTCGAGTATTATTATCAGTACACCCTGAATTTAATAGGAGAAGGCTTATTAAAAAGCCTAATGTAGTTGTCAGATTTTTTCGTTTACCCACTAAGCTGTAATTCTTCATGATTGACCCTGAAATTTTTAAGACAAATGATATCAAAAATATTAAACTTTCAATATCCATAATATCATACGAAAAAATGGCGTAATTGGGATGATAAAAAATCTATTAAGTTACTTAGAAAAGCGCAAGTCAATAGACGCTGAGACTATGGAAGAAATAGTCAGATTACTTGTTAGAAGCGATGTTGGGCCCAAGACAAGCCGTCTCTTGGTAAGAGATATAACCAACTCAAACTATAAGCCAATTGAACAATTAAAAAAAAATATTATCAAAATTCTTCATGAAGCTAATGAGCAATTTGTAATACCAGAGCAAGAGTCTAATACCATTTTAATGGTTGGTGCCAATGGAGCGGGCAAAACCACTACTACGGCAAAATTGGCGGTCTATTTAAAAAAAAATCATCAGATTACGATCGTTGGAGCAGATGTCTTTAGGGCGGCCGCTCGAGAACAATTGATAGCTCTACTCGAACCTCTTGGAATTAATGTATTTACTTCGTTTAAACATAACGATCCATCTGCCGTAGTGTATGAAGCTCACAAAAAAGCAATTACAAATAATTCTAATTTGTTGATTGTTGACACGGCAGGTAGACTTCACACCAATCTAAACCTAATGGCCGAACTAAAAAAAATTAAAGACACTGTAATCAAATTCTCAAAAAACCGTTTACCAATAGTTATTTTAGTTCTTGATGGAACGTCCGGTAGGAATGGAATCAGGCAGGTTGCGGAATTTAGTAAAGTGTTAGAGGTCAATGGGTTAATAGTAACTAAATTAGACGGATCGGCAAAAGCGGGGTTTATACTAGAGGTTGCGCAAATTACCAAGAAGCCAATCTTCTTTATTTGTAACGGTGAAGAGCTGAGTGACTTGGAGCCCTTTAATCCTGAAAATTTTGCGGAGATCTTTCTAGAGGGTCCATTCAAATGAGAATTGAATTTTTAAACTGTTCCGCTAGAAACGAAATAGGTTTTACCGCGCTCAACAATATAAATCTCACATTGAGGGAAGGATCCTTTAACATTATTTCGGGTGATGATAAGTCCGGAAAGAGCTTTCTATTGTATTTGGCCCGTGGTCAAGTCAAAAGCACCGAAGGTAAAGTTCTCATTGATAAAGATCCGCTTGCAGAATTCAGTCGGAAGAGGCTTTATCTTCATCAGCAAAACATGCCACTTCTAACGAAAAACCCTGAGCTTATTGGTCGTCTCAATGTCTTCGATAATGTTTCTCTACCATTGCAAATTAGAGGTATTGGCCAGTATGAAATTAAAAAAAGAGTTAGAAATGCTTTAAAACAACTGGATATTAGGCATCTTGAATTAGCCCGCCCAAAAAATTTGGCCGCCGGTGTACGACAGAGGATATGTATTGCGCGATGTATTGCCCTTAGGCCAAAAGCCATTTTAATTGATGATATTTTTTTTCATCTTAATTCAAAAGAAAAACAAATGGTCAATGAGCTTTTAATTACTCTAAATTTAAGTGGTGCTACTATCTTATTGGTTACGGACATTACTAGAATCCATCGAATAGAAGGAGCCCGATATCTTACTTTATGGAGAGGGGAGCTATCCCCTGCTTAATAAGAATTTTCATGGTTAGCCAGTTTCTTAAAATCTACAGGACACAGCAATGGTCCTTTAAGACGTCAATTTATCTTTTTAGAAACAGAAAACTAGGTAATTTTATTTCAATCGCGACTATATTTTTCGCGATCTTAATTCCCTCCACACTCGTTGTTGTCTCTGGCAGTCTTATGAATATTGTTCAAAACGAGACACGACCCTATAGCTATTTTATTTTCAAACCAGATGTATCAGAAAGGGAAATAGAAAGGTTTGTTGAACAAGCTAGTGAATTATGGGAAATAAAAGTTGACGTACTTTCTCCAGAGAAACTCAGAAATAAGTTTTTCGAATCTTTAGGAATCGATATAATCAATAGCTCATTAAATTTTCCATATTCAGCTCAAGTAGTGTACCCGCTGCATATAACCATGGATAAGTTTAAAAGCCACCATGAAAATATGTCAAGTCACGAAATAATTCAAAGTGCCGAATCAAATCATGGTCTTTTAATCAGAGCCAGATTAGCTGAAAAAGGGGCTATTGGATTTATATGGATTACATTACTAATCATTACTATTTTTTGTGCTTTAGTTTCATATGTTTCATCTAAAAACGTCCTTCTCTTATATTCCGAGGAAATAAAGAGTTTAATATTAAGCGGCCTAGCGCTTAAAACCATCAGGCTACCAATCATTTGGTGTGGTGCAATGAATGGAGTGATATTAGGAACACTTTTATACTTTGCTTCCGTCCTTTTAGCGGAGCAATCAAGCATCCTAATAAATGAATACTTATTTTTTTTGGATTACCATTCGAAAAATTGGGGGGAATCTGAAAGTCATACGCTCGTTTTAATTTTGGCCTCTATCACTTCATATACGTTAGGTGCGATTATAGCATCAAGGCAAATAAAGGCAGAAATATTAATTGAATGATCCAAAAAAGGTTTTTTAGCGAAAAAAAAGTAGCACTCAATGATAAAGAGTGCTAACCTTAGCACTCAAGGTCAAGAGTGCTAGAACTGTTAATCAAGGATACTTTAATGGAAACAATCTCAGCTAACATTACTCCACACCCGAATGGATGTTTAGAGAGCTATAACAGATTTGTCTACAATCTACCCATTTTAACAGAAACCGAAGAGCGATCCCTTGCTATCGATTACAGAACTAACGGAAATTTAGATGCAGCCAGGAAATTAATCGTTAGCCATCTGAGACTTGTAGTAAGCATTGCGAAGAAATATCAAGGATATGGTCTTCAGGAGTGCGACCTTATTCAAGAAGGTAATATAGGATTGATGAAAGCAGTTAAGCGATTTGATCCAAAAAAAGGAGTTAGATTAGTCACTTTCGCGATGCACTGGATTAGAGCAGAAATCAACGAATATGTTATTAGAAACTGGCGCATTGTAAAAATAGCTACTACCAAAGCGCAAAGAAAATTATTTTTTAAACTTAAAGGCCTAACGAAGGGGTTAGATAAACTTCGGGCAAAAGATATTGAGAAAATTTCCAATACGTTGGATATTAACAAAAAAGACATTGTCACCATGGAAGAACGCTTGAACGCACCTGATAGGTCTGTCGATACTCTCACTCAGCCTATTGTCCATAGCGATTACAAAGAATTGCCACAATTAACAGATAGAAACGACCCTTTACGTCTGCTTCAAGAATCAGAATCAGCCATTATGTTAAAAAATGGCTTAACAAAAGCACTTTGGCGTCTAGAGCGTCGCGAGAGATATATTATTGTGAGTAGGTGGCTTACAAGTAAGAGAAAAACCTTAGAATTACTTGGTCACAAATTTAATATTTCTTGTGAAAGGGTTAGGCAAATTGAAAAATTAGCCTTGAAGAAGCTAAAAATGCATATCGAATCAAATACTGTCTAATTAGCTCAACCAAAATATCTGTCCGCCAATAATAAAATAAACAGAGCCGTTAGGTAGATAATAGAATATCTAAATGTCGACATTGCTAATTCGTCGGAACACGCGGATTGTAACTTTATGACCAAGTAAAGAAAATAGCTATTCAAGGCGAAGGCCCCGACCAAGTACTTCCATCCTGACATGTAGACAGCAAAAGGAAGTAGAGAGACAGCGAATAGTAAAATTGTATATAAAAGAATCTGGCGTAAAGTATAGGGAACACCGTGAGTTATAGGAAGCATGGGGATATTAGCTTTTTTGTATTCACTTCTCCTCGCAATTGCTAAAGCCCAGAAGTGAGGAGGGGTCCACGCGAAAATTATCAAAAATAAAATCAAAGAATTGGGATCTATATAGCCGGTCATCGCTGTCCAACCTAACACAGGTGGTGCTGCTCCAGCAGCTCCTCCTATTACAATATTCTGTGGGGTAGCATGTTTTAAAAATATGGTATATACGACAGCATAACCCACCAAAGAAGAAAAAGTGAGTACTGCTGTTAATGTATTTACAGCGAAAACTAGTAAAAAAGAGCCGAAAAAACACAAACAAAAAGCAAAAAGCAAAGCTATATTTCTGGTGAGTTCTCCTCTAGCTAGAGGCCGCTGGCTAGTTCGATCCATCAGGGCGTCAATTCTATACTCAGCTACATGGTTAAAAGCTGCAGCAGACGCAGCGTTTAAAAATATACCGATAGTTGCAAAAGCCACTGTTGAAAGCTCAATCGTTGCTTGAGGAGCTAAGAACATTCCTACAACTGCTGTAAGGACAATTAATGAAACCACCCTAATCTTACACAATTCCAAAAGGTCTTTGATAAGGCATGGCTTATTGATTCTCAGAGTATTAGTTACTGTCATTTATATCTCTTCATTACTCATTCCTTTGGCCATAAAATACATTGTCAAAAGACCTAACACCAAGAGAGCAGCCACCCCATTATGAGCAACTGCAACATACAAAGGGAGATTCGCTAGAATGTTTGTTACCCCTAAACCAACTTGGGCTATTAATATCCCCAAAACCCCAAAGGATATCAATCTAAGTTTCCTCCCACATGCAATTAGAGTATAAAACAGGAGGCTAATAATGGCTACAACTGTTATCACAGCCCATAGTCTATGTACGAAATGAATTGTTGTTCTGCTTACAGAATCTAAAACACCGTATTCAAAGTTCTGACCAACCCCTCTCCAAAGGGTAAAGGCTTCCTTAAAATCCAATTTGGGTACTAAAACCCCCTGGCATTTAGGTAGATCAGTACACGCCAAAGCTGCATAGTTGGTGCTTGTCCAACCTCCTAAGAATATTTGAACGGAGAGAATCACCAAGCAGAATATAATGAAAGGTCGATAATAAGGAGGTGTTGATTTTTCACGGACTTTCTCAAAGTTCTTCCTTAAAAACGACCACCATAATAAACTTAGCGTCATAAATCCACCAATTAGATGCCCTGTTACAATTATTGGTTTCAATAGCATAGTGACAGTCAATAGCCCTAGAAAAGCCTGTGATAAGACCATTGGCAAAAGTAGGGTTTCAGAAGAAAATATAGTTCTTCCATTTTCTTTTATCCAATATTGAATAAATAGAAAAAGAATTCCTAGACCTAAAATGCCAGCTAAATAACGATGGACCATCTCCCTGTAAGCTTTCCCATAATCAGTGCCTGGGGCAAAATTAAAATTTGAATCGTCCAGTTCACTTACCACCAGCTTTCCATAACAACCTGGCCAATCGGGACAACCAAGACCAGCATCCGTAAGCCTTACATAAGCCCCATATAGAATTACCACAAAAGCAAGAAATACCAATAATAACCGGCTGAGGGATGCGTTCGTCATCTAATTCTTGAGCCTCTCAGTAATTTTGATATGTCTTTCTTAAAGCCATATTGGTCAACTTCGGGATAATAAAGCATCATATAGCCTCTCCAATCAATCACAATTACCCCTCTAGAAGTATCGTAATTCTCGGGTGACGCAATTTTTTCAGATAAGGTTTTTTTCAACTCCTCAAGTTCGCTCCTACCCCCTACCAAAGTGACCAATTGGCCCAATTCTATTGTGGAGTTAAAGTTCGAAGTAAAAATACCAATCTTTAGCCTGTCACTGTCTTTCCCCAATACTTTCTTAACGTTTTGTAAAGAGGTTATTTGTTTTCGACATTCCTTTTCGCAACCGCCTAATTCAAAATAAAAGCTTATCCATTCGCTTGGGGCTAATCCATTGTCTGTCAACGACTCTAAGTTTTTACTAGCACGTAAGTCAACGGCAGGTTCGATAAACATACCGTATTGTTCAGTTGCCAAGTCACGAGCCATTCCGGTATCTATTAGGATTTTTGCGATGATAATCGGCAAGGTAAATACTGCAACTAAAAAGACCAACATAAGCCGCTTATGTTGTGGATGTTTTTTTTGATCCATTAATCACTTTTTTCCATATGTTAAATATTCCAATAACAAGTAAAACTAAAGCCATGCAAAACCACTGTGTGGCGTAAGCAAAATGCTTATGCTGTTTTGTAAACTGATCGGACTTTACTAAATACGCATCAGGTTCATCCGAATGTAAATAAAATATTTGATTTTCCAACCTTCTACCTAATACATCCTCGATCCTTATACGATCAAGTTTTTGAATCCTGATCTTATCTTTTTTAAATACTTCAATTGTGCTCTTGTCAAACACTCCAGAAATCCCAGTATAGGGTGGTTGGTTTAAATAACCGGTGATCTTTTTTATATCATAAGAAGTATTCACATTCGGTAATATTGATCTGTTCGACGATCCTTTCACCCATCCTCGAAGCACTAAAATGGTATTATTGCCATATACAAAAGGTGTAATTAATTGGTATCCAAATTGTCTTTCGTTTATTGAGTTGTCCAAAAAAAAATTTGGTTTAACAAACTTGCCTTCAACGTATATTTTTTTCCAAGTTGAACTCTCCACTTTAAGCGCTTCAATAAGGGATTCAGGTGAGGTGCTATCCCTGTTAAGATAAGAACTATTAAGCAACTCTTTTTGGTGTCCACGATCAATTTGCCAAAAACCTAAACTGACCAAAACACTTACGGCAGTTAGAAGAGTAAGAGAATATAGAATTATTAATCTTAGTTTAATCATTATTTAGAACTACATTAGTTAAATTGAGGAACAAAATTGTCAATCTATAAAACAATAATCATAATAGTATTTTTATCAGTCATTGGGGCTTTAATTTTTGGGTTTTTGAACTTAATTAGAGAAGGCGGAAAACGTAATTCTTCTAAAACAGTAAAAGCCTTAACCATTCGAGTAGTATTGTCGTTTACTTTAGTAGCAATTATTGGCCTGTTCTACCTTCTCGGTCTAATTGGCCCAGTGGCGCACTAATTCGGATTGACCTCTAAATCCAGTAAACGAAAATAAATAGACCTATCCATACAACATCTACAAAGTGCCAATACCAAGCGACCGCTTCAAAAGCGAAATGATTTTTTGGTGTAAAATGACCTTTCATAGCTCTGAAAAGAATAACTGCTAACATAAGAGTACCCATCGAAACGTGAAAACCATGAAACCCTGTCAGCATAAAAAAAGTCGCACCATATATTCCTGAATTTAATGTTAAACCTAAGTCGCCGTAAGCATGCATGTATTCCTCGGCTTGCATCAAAACAAATATTATTCCCAATAAAACCGTTAATGCTAAGCCAATGATTAGCTGTTTTCGATCTTCTCTTATCAAGCCCCAGTGCGCCCATGTTACAGTACCACCACTAGTTAATAAGATCATTGTGTTCCAAAACGGAACACCCCAAGCCCCAATGGTCTCTTTAAATTCGGTAAAACCATATTCGGAAGGAGGGCTAAGCAGTGGCCACGCAGACTTGAATTCTGGCCACAAAAATTCATTGGTTGCCTCTCCCGCGCCCTCGCCCCCTATCCAAGGAACGGAATAAATTCTGGCATAATATAAGGCGCCAAAAAACGCCGCGAAAAACATAACCTCTGAAAAAATAAACCACAACATTCCCATTCGAAAACTAACGTCCACTTGTGAGTTATATAAACCGTTCTCTGACTCTCTTATCACAACACCGAACCACCCCACAAAGACAACTAAGAGCAACAAGAAACCTAAAATTAAAACTGGCGAGCCGGTAGCTCCAATATTAAAAGTCAGAGCGGCACCAAGAAAAATTACGAATAAGGCTATTGTAGAAACAAGAGGCCACCAGGAACCTTCTGGTACGTAATATTTATCGGGATTAGATGCTTGTGACATTTATACTCCTTTAAATTTTTTCTTCTGTTTTAAAAAATGTATAAGAAAGTGTGACTACATCAACATTATCAGGAATTTTTGAGTCTACCACGAAAGCCACTGGCATTATCTTTGTTTGATTTGGATCAAGGCTTTGAACGACAAAACAGAAACAATCCGTCTTATTGAAATATCTGGAAGCTATCGAAGGAGCAACGCTCGGCACTGCACTTCCGGCCACGCTTGACTGACTCAGATTTGTAGCTTGAAAATTAGTGAAAGTGAGCTTTCCGGGCCTTACAAATAACTCTTTTTCAAGGGCTTTAAACCGCCAAGGTAACCCAACCGCAACATTTGTGACGAACTGTACCTTAACCAATCTATCTTCATGAAGTTCTCCGGGAGATTTTGCCTCCTGTCGACTGATCACACCGGTCTTCCCATTTAGTCCAGTAACTTCGCATAAAACATCGTAAAGCGGGACAAGGCTAAATCCAAAACCAAACATGATGACAGCCGTTACGACTAACCTGATAGCGGTTTTGTTGATACCCTGTCGATTCAAAATTTTTCTTCCCGCCATAACTTATAACCTTGATAGGACAGTAATCATATAGACTGCAACAACCACCAGAACTAATATGCTAACAGTGATGTTGATGGCTTTTTTTCTGTCGCTCGAACTCATGTCTTAAAGGATCCTATTCGAATCGAAATTTCTATCGAACCCCTCCTTCAATAGTTGAAGGGTCTGGAGGAGTGTCAAAGCTATGGTAAGGTGCTGGCGAAGCTAAAGTCCATTCTAAACCATGAGCCCCATCCCATACTCTATCGCTAGCTTTTTTACCCCCACGAACGCACTTAATTATAATATAAACGAACAGAAGTTGGCTTAATCCATAAACCCACCCACCAATGCTAGATATCATATTAAATTCAGCGAATTGAACAGAGTAGTCTGGTATTCTTCTTGGCATGCCAGCCAAACCTAAAAAATGCTGGGGAAAAAATAACACGTTTACGGAGATTGTTGATAACCAAAAATGCCACTTTCCTAGAGTTTCATTGTACATGTGTCCCGTCCACTTTGGTAACCAAAAGTAGGTGGCTGCAATCAATGAATAGATTGCTCCGGTAACTAACACATAATGAAAATGAGCAACCACAAAATAGGTGTCATGGTACTGGAAGTCAACGGGAGTAACACCGAGCATAAGTCCAGAAAATCCTCCAATAGTAAAAAGGATAACGAAACCCAAAGCAAACAACATAGGTGTTTCGAAAGTCATGGCACCCTTCCACATTGTAGCTACCCAATTAAATACTTTTACTCCGGTAGGAACAGCAATTAAAATTGTTGTATACATAAAAAACAATTCACCAGCCAAGGGCATTCCCACTGTAAACATGTGATGAGCCCAAACAATGAAAGATAGGAAGGCAATGGCAGCAACGGCATAAACCATTGATTGATATCCAAACAAAGGTTTTCTGGCAAATGTAGGGATTATCGCCGAAACTACACCGAAAGCCGGTAAAATTAATATATAAACTTCTGGATGGCCGAAAAACCAGAAGATGTGCTGAAACATAACTGGATCACCTCCGCCAGCAGCACTGAAAAAAGAAGTTCCAAAATACTTATCAGTTAACAGCATTGTTACTGCGCCAGCCAATACTGGCAATGATGCGATTAGAAGAAACCCGGTAATGATCCAAGTCCAGACAAATAGAGGCAATTTCAGCAATGTCATACCGGGCGCCCTCATATTAAAAACGGTTGCCAAGACATTAATCGCTCCTCCTATGGATGATGCTCCTAAGAAATGAACAGCAAATATCAAAAAGGGGAAGGCTGCCCCAGTTTGCAGGACCAGAGGAGGATACATCGTCCAACCACCTGCGGGCGCTCCGCCAGGAATGAAAAGCGTAAGTAAAAGCAACGAGAAGGCAAATGGGAGGATCCAAAAACTCCAGTTGTTTAGCCTAGGAAGGGCCATATCTGGCGCACCAATCATCATAGGTATCAACCAATTGGCGAACCCGGTCCAAGCCGGCATTACAACCCCAAATATCATGATCAATGCATGCATAGTAACCATCGAGTTATAAAATTGCGGGTCAACAAATTGAAGTCCAGGTTGGAAAAGCTCCAGCCTGATTATCATCGCCATCGCCCCACCTATAAAAAACATAATTAAAGAAAAGATTAGGTACATAGACCCTATGTCTTTGTGATTCGTGGTTGTTAACCATCGCGTCCATCCTGATGGAGCATGATGCTCATGATGACCGGAGTCTAGATTCATCGAGTCAGCCATTTAATTTACACCCTCTTAATTTAAAGTTTTAAATAATTGTTAGTCGTTTTTTTGTTTTATCAATTTTTGGCGAATTCACGAGTATCGGTATTTTCCAATTGAAGGGCTACCCACCTGTTGAATTCATTCTTTTCAACCACCTTTATCACAATTGGCATAAAGCCATGATCTTTACCACATAACTCGGCACATTGGCCTCTATATATTCCGGTTTTCTCAATTTTAGCCCATGATTCATTTATGAAGCCTGGGATGGCGTCCCTCTTCCATCCTAACGCTGGTACCCACCATGCGTGAATCACGTCTGCTGCGGTAGTTAGAAATCTAATTTTTGTATCAACTGGCAACACTACCATTTGATCTACGTCTAGCAGGTAGTTTTCGACGCTCGACGGGTCTACGCCGGAACCTCTTTGGCGTGCAAAATTGCTCGATTCAGCGATTTTGCTGTACATTGATACCCCGCTGTCTACATAGTCATACTGCCACATCCACTGATAGCCAGTCACTTTAACGGTCATTTCTGAGCCCGATACATCCTCCATTTTAATTAATGCTTCAGTGGCTGGTACTGCAATTCCAACTAATATGAATAAAGGTATTACAGTCCAGATGGCTTCTACTACGTGATTTTCATGCCATGCTTCCGCTTGAGCCCCCTTAGATTTCCTGAAGGCATACATAGCATAAAACATAGCACCAAAGACACCCACACCTATGATGGTGACTATAAATAAAACTATCATATGGAGGTCATATATATCTTGACTAAAGGGGGTAACTCCCTTGGAAAGATTTAAACCCCACTTGTTGTCGTTGACGTTTTCCACCTCAGACGCCAAAGCGAGAAGAGGCGCTGTGATTATATATGTAGTGATTAGCTTTTTAATGAGTGTCATCTTTACTTATTCCAAAATATTAATTACAAATATCCGGTACTCCTTAACCCCCGACCCGAATTAATTTTTGTGTTTTCGACATTACGTATAGTTATATACGTATCTATCTTAAAAAGAAGCTATATATTAACACTAATCGGAGCCCATAGTAATAAAATTTTAAGACAAAGCTCCCTTTAGCAAATTTGCAAATTTTGACTTTTCACTTTCATTCAAAAAACTTCCCAGTTCAATGCTTTTACCTGAGTATGAAATATATAATCTAAGGACTTCCAAAGGTGTTCTTGGTCGTTGCAATTGAACTAGTATCCACCTTTTATTTGCTTTGATGCAGGACGTCTTCCCTCGTGAGTAACGCTCAACAACTATCATGTCTCCCTCAAATTTAATAATTTCACGAGTCTTGCCTTTCAACTGAACAAAATAAAAAGCAGCCGCAAATGCCAACGCTTCGATTCCACAAAAGGGAAGGATTAGCGGGTAACCTAGCACCAACCCTATAAGGCCTACTAGGAGACCGAAACTGGCCACTGCATAAATTAAAATTTTACAATTATCCCAACTTAGCGACATTGTTGGTCTCAACTCCCACCCGATCGGGGATTTTGATATTACATTAATCAAGGCTTTTACTCCTCATTAAATTTTTTAACACTTCGAATTGTTTAGGGTCCGTGTCTTGATTGTTTAAACCAATCGTCAATATCGGAGCTGTCCCCATTATTTTCTCCAGACTTGATTCAACAGCGTTAGGGGCAACCACATCACTCACGAGTCTATTCAACACCCAACCTAAAAATTGGACTCTTGTCTTTAAAATTGCGTCACGAGTTAATGAGGCATGATTCAAACAGCCGAGTTTATTTGAGATAACCAATATGACCGGAATATTTAATTTCGCAGCGAGGTCACATACCATCTTTTTATCATTTAAAGGAACATGCCAACCGCCAATTCCTTCGACCAAAACTATATCAGATTTTGTTTTAAAATTATCAACAAATTTACAAATTTCATCTAGTTCAATTTCTTGATTATTAAGCATTGAAGCAATATGAGGAGAGCATGGCTCTGCAAAAATATAACGGCAGATATCCTGCACTCTTATATCAATGTTAGTATTTTCATAAAGCAACTCCACATCACCATTCCGTAGACGACCATTAATCATTTCTGCCCCGGATGCTATTGGTTTAAGCCCAACCACATCGAATCCTTGAGATGCCAAATGACTCAATATTTCGCAACAAACAAATGTCTTACCGCAGCCTGTGTCCGTACCTGTGACAAACAGCTCTTTAATCAAGTTTTTCTCCACGTTATTACTTTTTCACCTTCAGTTTCTCCATCTTTAATGGTAGAGCTTGAGGCACGTCCAAATATTACTTCATAGGTCGCTGGAATCTTCCCATCTATTTTTTTTCTATTGTAAGACGCAATCACCTTTCTAATTGTGTCGGGGCTGGTCAAATTTTTATTTCTCATGGAAGACGCGTTGGTAGCCCCCAATCCTTTCAGGTCTTTCATTAATTTAAGTGGTTCTTCATAATTTACGGTTAAAGTTTCCCGTTCGATTACAACATTTTGCATTCCAGCATTTGCAAGATAATCGCCAATCTGGTGCATGTCTAAAAATTGAGTGGTATGAGAAAAACTCGAGTAACCTTCAAATGACTCTCTTAATTCTTTCAGGGTGTCAGGCCCAAGGGTGCTAAAGACAAAGAACCCACCCGACTTGTTTAATAGTTTGTTTACATTTGAAAAGACTTGCAAAGGATCCGGGCACCATTGAATCGACAGATTTGAATAAACCACATCGATTAAACCGGGTTTAAAAGGTAAATTTTCTGCATCAGCGCAAATAAAAAATTTTTTCTTTTTGAATATTGACGAATTAGTTTTTCTAGCCATCATCAACATAGTCTCAGCCATATCTACACAAACTAGCCTGCTTTTTGCAAACGTCTTTTGTAAAGACGGGATTATTCGGCCCGTTCCACAACCAAGCTCTAAGACCATTTTGACATTATTATTTTTTACTTCCAGTCTTTGTAATAACCGATTGGCTACTTCTTTCTGTAGAAAATCAAAATTTTCATAACGTGATGCTGCTTTATTAAAGGTTGCACGTACCCTTGCTTTGTCCAGCGATGGTTGATCTGTTTTGTTCATTCCTTCTCCAAGGATAAAACGTCAACTAATTTGTCCAGTTGACTAAATGTGTGAAGTGCACTCAAAACAATTCTTAACCTGGATGTTCCGGCGGGAACCGTAGGCGGTCTAATTGCTTTCACGTAAAAACCGTTTTTTCTAAGCTGTTGTTCTTTTTTTATTGCCTGTTCTTCTGAATCAAACAATATTGGTTGAATAGGTGAATTACTATCTTTCGTGTCAACGCCGGCTTTTGTTGCGAGTGATTTGAAATACTTAATATTCTTTTGAAGTTGATGATACGGTTTGCCATCATTAATCAATATGCTTAGGGCCTCACTTGCCGCTGTAGCAGCAACTGGGGGAATGGCGGTATCATAGATAAAAGTGCGACAATAATTAATTAGATACTCCCTCACTTTATCTGATGATAAAATTACTCCACCAAAAGAGCCTAATGCTTTACCCAATGTAATCATTATTATTAAATTTTCTGGGCAGTGCTTGGCATTAATACTTCCTGTTGCTCCAAGACCATTATTAATAACTCCAAACCCATGAGCATCATCAATATAAAGTAAGACTTGATTTTCGCGAGAAATTGATTCAAGAGTATTTATGTCTGCTACGTCTCCATCCATACTGAATATACTTTCTGTTACAATAGCTATCTTTTCTACTGGGGTGTTCGACTGCAAAACAGGGTGGCCAAGGTGAGGATACCTTCTATGATTACAACCAGCGGACAGTACGCCATCTATTAAAGATGCGTGGTTCAGCCTGTCATGAAAAACCTTGTCTTTTTTTGTAAGCAGAGAGCTCAATGCACCTAAGTTGGCTAAATAGCCTGATGAAAATATTAGTGCTGATTCGAAACCCAATAAGCTGGATAGTGTGGTTTCTAAATCAGAGTGAGCGCTGCAACGCCCCCCAAGTAATGCCGCACTGCCTGCACCAAAGCCTGAATGGGTTAGTTCTTCTCTCACTGAAGCCACTACTTGTGGATTTATTGCCATTCCTAAATAATCATTGCTACAGAAATTAACCAACAATTCGGAGCCGATTTTAATCAGGGGTCTTTGACTAACGTTACCACTTTCAAGCTGACGAAATTGGTTTTTTCTTTTTTTTTCATTTAACCTCGAATTTAAGAAAGATACCCAATGATTAATACGCTCACCTCACTCAGACATTATTCCAAGTTTTTCCATAAGCGCCTTATCTTTATTAATCTTGGGGTTTTCTGTTGTTAACAATTCTTCGCCGTAAAAAATAGAGTTGGCGCCAGAAAAAAAACATAACGCCTGTAATTCATCTGACATTGAGGACCTTCCTGCAGACAGCCTAATGTAAGTTTTTGGCAGAATTACCCTCGCAGTTGCTATTAACCTAACCAAATCAATCGGTTCAACATCTTGCTCATCTTGAAGGGGTGTTCCTTTAACTTTAACCAGGGTGTTAATTGGTACTGATTCTGGTTGTGGCTCCATGCTAGCTATCACATGCAATAATTCAAAGCGATCGTTGTCCGTTTCACCAAGACCTATGATGCCGCCACAGCATACCTTTATTCCACTTTTCTGAACATTGTTTATAGTTTCTAATCTTTGTTCAAAAGTCCTAGTTGTAATTATTTTTTTATAGAAATTTTCTGAGGTATCTAGATTATGATTGTAGTAATCTAACCCTGCCTCTTTTAATTTGTCTGCTTGTGACGCAGTAAGCATACCTAAAGTCATACATGTTTCTAGGCCTAACTCTTTAATTCCTTTCAATACAGGTAGTAGCACTTTAAGATCTTTATCTTTAGGTGACCTCCAAGCAGCTCCCATGCAGAATCGCCCCGCACCAGACTCCTTGGCTTTTTTTGCTTTCTCTAGTATATCTTCCACACTCATTAAAGTAGTTGTTGAGACATTGGTTTTATATCGAATACTCTGAGGACAATAAGAACAATCCTCTGGGCAAGCACCGCTTTTTATATTTACTAATGTGCTTAACTGCACAGTATTAGGTTCAAAATTTGCGTTATGAATTGAATGTGCTTTAGAAATAAGGTCATTAAAGGGAAGACTATACAACCCCTTAATTATCTCGACTGTGGGCTTCTCTTCTTTCCCGATAACACTTCTATCACTCTTAATTACTATGTCAATATCTGTAATCATTTCTCTAGTAAACAAAAAAATAAGGCTAAAGTTTACAATGTTCGGAGCTATATATCCACATTTGATGTGTTCAATGCATTCTGTTGAATAAAATCCCTTCTCGGCTCAACTTGGTCACCCATAAGAGTGGAGAAAATCACTGTTGCCTTCTCTTCATCTTTGATATCGACTTGAAGTAAATTTCTTGTCTCGGGATTCATTGTAGTTTCCCATAATTGTTCTGGATTCATTTCTCCCAAGCCTTTATAACGTTGCAAGCTAGAACCTTTTTTTGAGTTATTAACACAATACCCGATAGCAGAGCCAACATTATGAAAATCTTTTGGCTGATCTTGTTTATGCTTAACTTGCACAAAGCAATTAGCAAACAATTTGTCGAACAATCTCCTATATTTATCAAAATCATCAGATAAAAAGAAATTCGAAGCCAAAACAATTTTACCGCTCACTCCTTTCTGCTCGTAAGACATCTCCAATTTGCATTTAAGATTCCCCTCGTCCTTTACGCTATGCTTCTTAATTGCCAAAGACTTTATGTCGTCAAATTTTACAATTAAATGTTTAAGAAGTTTCTCCATAGACTCTTTTGTGTAGTCTGCTGGTAGGATATTTGTTTTCATTAAAGCATCAAGTAAAAACGGAGGATACTTAGCTTCAAGGATCATTCTGCAATTTTCAAATTCTAAATATTGAGACCCCAGTTCCTGTAGTTGCCGGTTTTCAAGCTTCTCTTTATCAACGAAAAATTCTAAGTTTACAAGTGCAGACTCAAGATAGAAGGCCTGCAACTGATCATCATTTGCAATATATCTCTCGACTTTACCCTTTTTTACCTTGTATAACGGCGGTTGCGCAATATAAATATGGTTCGAACGAACTAAATCAAACATTTCTCTGTAAAAAAAAGTTAACAGTAATGTTCTAATGTGTGAGCCATCTACATCAGCGTCCGTCATGATTATTACCCTATGGTATCTTAAAGAATCACGGTCGTATTCGCTCTTTATTCCACACCCCAAAGCTGTTACTAAACTAGCCACTTCCTGAGAAGATAAAATTCTGTCTGGCCGCGCTTTCTCGACATTTAATATTTTACCTTTTAAAGGCAGAATTGCTTGAAACTTCCTATCTCTTCCTTGTTTGGCGGAACCACCCGCTGAATCACCTTCTACGATGAATAACTCTGATGCTGCTGGATCTTTTTCTTGGCAATCAGCCAATTTACCTGGCAGGCCGGCCACATCAAGCGCTGACTTTCTTCTGGTTAATTCCCTTGCTTTCCTGGCGGCCTCTCTAGCTCTAGCAGCCTCAATAGTTTTATTAATGATAGTCTTTGCTACGGCAGGCTTTTCAAGCAAAAAACTTTCGAGTGTTTCAGAAACTATTTGTTCTACTACAGGTTTAACTTCACTAGAGACCAACTTATCTTTAGTTTGCGATGAAAACTTGGGGTCTGGAACTTTTACGCTCACGATAGAAGTTAATCCTTCGCGGATATCATCCCCGGTTATATTCGGCTTTGACTTTACGGCAGATAATTGTTTTTCTACAAATTGATTAAAGGTTCTTGTTAAACCCGAACGGAATCCCGATAAATGTGAACCCCCGTCTCTTTGAGGAATATTGTTTGTATAACAAAAACAAGTTTCGTGATAAGAGTCAGTCCATTGTAGGGATAATTGCACCTCTATATCTGACTTGGTGGAGACTAAACTAATTATTTCATGATGCAACGTGGTTTTTGTTTTATTCAAATGTTCTACGTAGGATGAAATACCACCGGAGTAATTAAATTCCTGTCTTATATTGTTACTTATATCAACCAAAGTAATAGATAAACCCGAATTTAAGAAAGCCAATTCTCTCAATCGCTTCGCTAATAGATCAATGTTGAATTTTCTATTGGGGAACGTTGATGGGCTTGGAAAAAATTTAATCTTTGTTCCGCTCTTTTGACTAGTAGAAACAACTTCAATTGGAGCCTCGGGCACTCCATCTATGTAAGTCTGGTGCCAAACCTGCCCTTCTCGACAAATTTCTAGTTCTAGCTTCTGAGATAAGGCATTTACCACCGACACTCCGACNCCGTGTAAGCCTCCAGCAACTTTGTACGTATTATCATCAAACTTTCCACCTGCGTGTAAAGTAGTCATTATAACCTCTGCAGCAGAAACCTTTTCTTCCTCATGAATGTCAACTGGGATCCCTCTGCCATCATCAGCAACAGCAACCGAATTATCAGGGAAAACCTCTACAACTATTGAGCTACAAAAGCCAGCTAGAGACTCGTCGACTGAATTATCTACGACTTCGAAAACCATATGATGCAAGCCAGTGCCATCATCGGTATCCCCAATATACATCCCAGGCCTTTTTTTTACTGCATCAAGACCCTTTAAAACCTTGATGCTTTTAGAATCATAGCTCATCAACAATTACCTTCTTTACGTTATCTTGCCTTGTTTCACGTGAAACACCTTATGCCCCTCATTATCAAGAAACTCCATTATATCAGGTTGGATACTACTCAGAACTTTCTGCCCACTCAATCTTAATATTTTACCGATTAAGCGCCTTTGCTTTACATTATCCAGCTCGGCGCTTAAATCATCTACTAGAAATATCGGTTTAGCAGGCCCGTTTTCACTGATATACTCGTGTAAAGCTATTATCGATTCGAATGCTACGGATTTTAACTGTCCCTTTGAAAGTCGCTTTGCGCCGGATTTTCCGGCAACTCTAATGCGTAAGTCGGCCCGATGAGCTCCATATAAAGTATACCCTATTCTAGATTCTGATTCTCTATTGCTTGTTAGATGCTGTAACAAGGGGAAATTGGTGTCCCACCCACTGTAATAATCAAACGATACATCTCCCAACTCCTCCTTCAAAGTGCTTTTAGTCAGAAAATAATTTACTTTATCAACGATTTCCTTGCGATAAGCATCCATCTCGTTACTCTTTTCACTTACCAGTTTATCCCAATAGCATAGCTGGTTCGATGAATAGCCAGACTTTAAAACATTGTTTCTTTGAGCAAGAGCTCTCCTTAACTCTTGCCAAATCGACAAAAAGCTTGGTTTCACGTGAAACGCCGTTCGATCTAATAAGTCTCTTCGCGCCTTAGGTGAATCAGTAAGCAGATCGGCCGCCCTTGAATTACCTACCAAAATAGGAATTTTAGCAGCTACATCCGAAGTTTTTCTTACACTCTGCCCCTGTAAAGTATAATTAGTTTCCGAATAACTTTTCTCTAACTTTATTTTTGACTCTAAGCCAAAAGAACTAACAAAGACACCGGCTACTCCCATTCTACAAGTACCGTCTCTTATTAAATCGCGCCTTTTAACAGCGCTAAAACTTTTTCCTGTTGCTAATAAGTAAATGCCTTCTAAAAATGAGGTTTTTCCGGAACCATTTTCGCCAATTATCAGATTAATACCTTTATCCAGCTCAACCGACGTTTGGCTTATACATCTTAAATTACTGATATTAAAATCGCATAAATGCATTTAAATGATTCTATCTCCTTTAAAATATCATATCCTCATTGGCATAACAACATACGTCAAATCTTCATTGTTTGGTGCAGACACCAAGCAACTAACATCTGATCCTTGTAGATCAATCCTTACGGAATCCCCGGGAATGACCTGTAGTATGTCTTGCAAATAAGACGCATTAAATCCGACTTCAAGCGAATCACCAGTATATTCTGCTTCAAGCTCTTCTACCGCTTCTTCTTGCTCGTGATTAGTCCCCGTTACCATGACTAATTCTCTAGAAATATTCATTTTAACTAAAGGATTTCTGTCGGACGCCAATACGGCTGCTCTGTTTAACCCACCACGAAGTACTTCCTTATCAATATGAAGAGGAGTTAATGTTTGTGAAGGAATTACTTTGTTATAGTTAGGAAACGCCCCCTCTAGCAGCTTCGTAGTCAAAGAAACTTCATCTGATATCGTTATCTTCAAATGGTTTGTTCCCAATCGCACCTCAGCTTGAGTGGTTTTGTCAAAACCCGATAATAAACGGTTTATTTCTATAACTCCTTTTCTCGGGATGATGGACTGGATTAACTCCCCCGACTCCGCTTTAACATTCTCTTCAGCCATAGCGAGCCTGTGACCATCGGTAGCAACTGTCCTAATTAAATTATCCTTAACTTCTAGTAATAGTCCGTTTAGATAATGCCTTACATCTTGTAAAGCCATGGCAAATTCTGTTTTGTCGATTAAATTTTTTAGAAGCCCTATTTCTATTTTAAATTCACAAAGATTATCGAAATCTCCGATTTTGGGGAACTCTTGCCCAGAACTAAGGGCAAGTGTAAACCGGCTACGACCAGATTTTATCTTAGCTTGCTTAGACGATAATTCGATTTTTATATCTGAATTTTCGGGAAGCTCTTTACAAATATCGAATAACTTTCGAGCCGGTATTGCTACTTTCGCTTGTTCTTGGGTACCTAAAGACATTGATGTGTTAACTTCAACTTCTGTATCGGTTGCGGTAATTGTCAATTGTTGTGCATCACAATGGAACAAGACATTGGATAAAACAGGAATAGACTGTCTCTTTTCTATGACCCCATTTGCTCTTTGTAAGGCTGGTAATAATANTTCTCTTTTTATATTTATATTCATTATAATTATTAGTTCTGTGGATTAGTGAATAAGTCAAAAAGTAATTGTAAATCATGAAATTAGCGTTAACAATAAAAAAATAACATTGTTTTTTTATTGTGGATAGATTATTGATAGAACTGTATAAAAAATACCCCATCATAACTTTTTGAAGTTATAAATAGGTTGTTAACAATTTAACTAGATAGAATCCTATCTAAGTTGGAATAATCTTCTTGTACCTTTGTATCAGTGATTTTTAGCTCCGAAATTTTACGACATGCATGAATAACCGTAGTGTGGTCTCTTCCACCAAATGCATCACCGATTTCGGGCAGAGAATGCGTAGTTAATTCTTTGGATAGAGCCATTGCTACTTGCCGTGGTCTAGCTATGGAACGATTACGTCGTTTAGATAAGATGTCTGCAACTCTAATTTTATAATACTCTGCAACTGTTTTTTGTATGTTTTGTAAGGTTATAGTTTTGTCTTGCAGGGCGAGTAAATCTTTTAGGGCTTCTTTGGCAAAATCTAGGGTAATGGGATGTCCCNTAAAATTCGAATTTGCAACAACTCGATGCAATGCCCCCTCAAGCTCCCTAACATTAGCCCTAAATCTTTTTCCTATAAGAAATGCAACCTCGTCAGGCAAATCTACCCCCATTAGTTGAGCCTTTGACATCAGGATTGCAACACGTGTTTCTAATTCTGGAGGGTCTATATTCACACTTAAACCCCATCCGAATCTGGACTTTAATCGTTCCTCTACTCCCGTAACCTCTTTGGGATATGTGTCGCAAGTTAAAACAATTTGATGTTTGCCTTCTAATAGATTGTTAAATGTATGAAAGAATTCTTCTTGAGATCTCTCTTTACCACCAAAAAACTGAATATCATCAATTAATAAAGCATCAACTGAACGATAAAATTTTTTAAAAACATCAATTTTGTTGTGCTGAAGGGCTCTTACCATATCTTGTACAAAAGCCTCTGAATGAACATAAACCACTCGAGAATTCGAGTTAAACTTAGTTATTAAATTACCCACCGCATGCATCAAATGAGTTTTACCTAACCCAACCCCGCCTGAAACAAATAAAGGGTTGTAAGTTTTACCTGGGCTTTCCGAGACTTGAATCGCCGCAGCTCTGGCTATTTGATTGGACTTACCGTTCACAAACGAGTCAAACGTAAAGTCTTGTAGTCCCGATTTTCTAAATTGAGGTGGTTTTTTTTTGACTTTGTCAAAATTATTAGTAATACGATTACTACCAATTTCAAAAATAATTTCAAAATCATAACTAAAATGGTTTTTGATTACTTTAGTAACCAGATCGGCATACTTTTCAAGTAATATGTCAAACACAAAGCTGTTAGGCGCTAAAATCTTAATGTGATTGTCTAATTCTTCACATTGAATTGGTTTTATCCATGTATTGTATTCTTTTGCAGATAATTCGTCTCTTAAATCCTTGAGACAGTTTTCCCAGTTTTTAGATGTTTTCAATAGTTATCTCTTTATAAAGTGACAGGGTCTCTTCAAAATATTATGATAGTAATTTTGGAATTTAGCATATTTGTTGCGAAAACATTGCTAAACCAAAGAAAAGATAATAGTATCTCGACCCTAAATTAATGCATTTGTAACACTAACATAAAATACTTAAATTGGTGAATAGATATGAAAAGAACTTTTCAACCAAATAGACTCAAACGCTCAAAGAAGCACGGATTTAGAGCTAGAATGAAAACCAAAGCCGGTCGCCGAATAATTAAAGCCAGAAGGGCAAAAGGCCGATATGTTTTAGCCGCAGATTAATGAACTGTTCATGGGATTTTCCTCAAAGCATAAAATTTATAAGCAGAATTGTTTTGATAAAATTTTTGCCAATGGGGTAATGCTAAAATCTACGAGTTTAAAATTATTTTGGAACATTAATGAGGTAGCGTTTCCACGATTTGCTATTCGAGTTCCCAAAAAAGAAATTTCTGGAGCAGTCGAGAGGAACAAGGTGAAAAGACTATTGAGAGAAGTGTTTAGAGATAGAATTGACGTTATACAGCCGTTCGATTACCTGGTAATTTGTAGGCACCGCTTACTTACGTGTTCGAACAAAGAAATTAGGGCATCGTTATTGACTTTGCTAAATGAAATCCCCTCTAGCTTGCAAAAAAAATTTTAACTTCTTGAGGAATATTGATGGAACGAATTAGGCCTTTTCTGATGATCACGTTAATTTTTTTGGGCTTGTTGTTATGGCAAGCGTGGGAAGACAAACATGATCCTCAAATTAAATCAGCTCCCATAAAACAGTCTAATTCCCAAGATAATGAGGTTATATTTGATAGTGATATAGATGTTCCAAAACCACCAACAACCGTTAATGAAAACTTTCCAATTAACCAGGAGGCTGACAGAGCATTAGAGCTTGAAAGAATAGAAACAGATGTTTTTGCTTTAGGGTTTAACCCGATGGGAGGCTTGATCTCCGAATTATCTTTGAAGCAGTATCCAACCTCAATCGANCGCCCAGACGATTTTGTTGAAATGCTCAACACTTCTAATCTAAATTTCTTCGCATATCAAAATGGACTGGCTGGTGATGAAAACCTTCCCAATCATAATTCTAGATTCAATTTAGAATTCATAGGGTTTGAATCCAATACAGAAGAAGACAAAGACCATTTAATTGCCATATTTAATCATACAAAAAACGATATTTCGGTTAAAAAAATATACAAGATTGAACTGAATAGCTATCTAATTAACGTGGAATATATAATAGAGAATAATTCTTCGTCAGCTATAGCTGTGCACAACTATGAGCAATTAAAGCGTAAAGTAATTTCTTCTAGAAATGGACTAATCTATACTTATGCAGGAGCAGTGTTTTCGACTCCGGAAAATCGATACGAAAAATTCGACTTCGATGACTTGCTTGATCAGTCAATCAAAGAAAAAAGTTTAAATAGCTGGATTGGCAACATGCAACATTATTTTGTTTCCGCGCTGATTCCACCGCCTTCATCAGGCTATAGTTATTATTCTAAAACATTCCCTAAAACTAACGAATATACGGTGGGCTTGGTTAGCGATGGGCACAATATAGAACCTAATACCTCAATTAATCTAGAAAGTGCTTTCTATGTCGGCCCGAAAACTCAGCCAGTGCTACAAAAAATTGCGCCTGGTCTTGATTTGACCGTAGATTACGGGATTTTATGGTTTTTATCTAAACCTTTATTTATAACTCTTAGCTTTATTCATGAAATCGTACAAAATTGGGGTTGGGCAATCATATTACTTACAATCTTAATTAAATTAATATTCTATCCACTATCAGCTGCGGGCTACAGGTCAATGGCAAAGCTAAAAACAGTACAACCCAAAATGATGGCAATTAAGGAGCGATACTCAAACGATAAGACACAAATGAATCAAGCAATGATGAAATTGTATAAAGATGAGAAAATAAATCCTTTAGGAGGTTGTTTTCCAATTTTAATACAAATACCAGTTTTTATTGCCCTATATTGGGTTTTGTTGGAAAGTGTAGAGATGCGTCACGCACCTTTTATTGGTTGGATAGTTGATCTTTCTTCAAAAGACCCGTTTTTTGTATTGCCTGTCTTGATGGGCCTTAGTATGTGGGTTCAGCAAAAACTAAATCCTCCTCCGGTTGATCCCATTCAAGCAAAAGTAATGCAGTTTTTACCAATAATGTTTACGGCATTTTTTGCCTTTTTCCCTTCCGGTCTGGTTCTTTATTGGTTAGCAAATAATGTTTTATCTATTCTACAACAGTGGAGAATCACCCAGCAGCTAGAACAGAAGTAAGAACAAAATGTTTAATGATACGATTGTGGCAATATCAACTCCAAGTGGAAGAGCCGGAATCGGTATTATCCGAATCTCCGGTCATTGTGCTATTGCTGTCGCACAAAGTGTCACTAGTAAAAATCTTACCGAGAGGAAGCCAACTCTTTGCGATATAAGAGACCAAAATAATCAAATTTTGGACGAGGCTATCGTGATACTTTACTTAAACCCAAGGTCTTATACTGGAGAGGATCTTATTGAGATTCAATGTCATGGCAATCCCATAATTTTGAATGAAATCATCTCCTTATGTTGTATTAGGGGTGCGAGGCCTGCTAATCCAGGAGAATTTACAGAAAGAGCCTTTAGGAATGGAAAATTATCTCTGGAAAAAGCTGAAGCAATTGCTGATCTCATTAATAGCCAAAGCCTAAGAGCAGTAAGGAGTGCGCGTCGATCGCTCTCAGGTACCTTTTCCAAAAAAGTTAATTCAGTTTTATCTCTTTTAAAAAATTCTTTGATACAACTAGAGGCATCTATAGATTTTAGTGAGATAGCTGACAGTATCGGCACTCTGCTTAAAGAAAATCTAGCAAGGCAACAACAAGAGTTAGAATGCTTGATATCTGATGCTAAACGAGGGGCTAAACTATCAACGGGTTTTCAAGTAGCTTTAACAGGAAAACCAAATGTTGGCAAGTCAAGTCTTCTGAACATCTTATCATCTTCGGATCGAGCAATAGTAAGCGAACAACCTGGAACTACACGCGATACTATCGAAGTTTCACTTGAATTAAATGGCAATCTACTGAACCTAACTGATACCGCTGGTATACGAGAAAATGCCGACGCAATCGAAAAACAGGGTATTAGCAGAACAAAAAAAGCCGTTCAACTATGCGACTTAGTGCTACTAATAATCGATAATACTGAAGACTTAAATGATTTCCGAAACACTCTACGAAGCGTAGGATTAGAAAATCATCAAAATAAACTAATATTAGTTTTAAATAAAGTTGATAAATTGAAAGGTTACGACAAAGGGCTGAATGATAAACATAATTCTGTCGGTGTGTCAGCCCTCACAGGGGAAGGTATACCCAATCTAATAGATCTAATAATTTCAAGTTTGATGCCGGAAGATGAAGGGGAGACAGAGTTTATAGCCAGAAATCGACACATAATAGCCCTTGAGTGTGCCTTATCTGAATTAGCTAGTGCCTCCAGTTTAGCAACTACCACTAATCCAGAACTGCTTGCGGAACATTATAAAGTTTCAATTAACTATCTATCGCAAATCACTGGTGAGTACTGCACGGAAGACCTCCTAGGTGACATATTTAGTAAGTTTTGTATTGGTAAATAAAAGCGGCGAGCTAAGTTGAAAAATTGTTTAATTATAACTTTGAGCAATGTTGGTGATTTGATTATGACCACACCGATTTTTGAAGCTTTAAACAAAAGTTTTCCTAACATCAAGATTGATGTTGTTGGGGACAAAAGGTCATCTTCATTACTCGAACCATTTCCATACGTTAACAAAATTTTTAACAAAAATAAAAAAGCTAATTTTACCGAAAAAATACGCTTTCTTAAGTCTTTACGGCGAGTAAAATATGATTTAATTTTAGATTTGAGGACTCCCTTTCTACCATTCTTACTGAGAGGAAGAAAAAGGATAATGAATTACTCCAGCCAATATAAAAATGAACATTCTGTTTATCAACATTTTTCTATTGTAAAAAAGATTTTGCCTGATTGGAAAAATCCACCACCATGTAAATTGTATCAATCTAACATGATTGAGAGAGTATTAGATATTAATCACGGTTCAAA
The DNA here is from genome assembly GCA_002170535.1 of Methylococcaceae bacterium TMED69. Taxonomy (GTDB): domain Bacteria; phylum Pseudomonadota; class Gammaproteobacteria; genus TMED69. Next base: position 133,702 of record NHDW01000004.1, on the reverse strand, counting down.
TTTAGACGACGAATTTATCGTTGTCGCGCCTGGTGCTAACTGGNCAGAAAAAATCTGGCCAGGTGTGAGATATGGAAAATTAATTCAGGGTATTTTAGAACAAAAGTTAACGACCCGTGTGGTTTTGTTAGGAAGCGATTTTGATGCGAAAATCAAGTTAGAACTTGGAGTATCATTTAGTAAGGTATTGGACTTGCGCGGAAAAACAAAACTATTAGAGGCAGCCTCTATCATGAAACGAGCAAAATTATTTATTGGCAATGATAGTGGTCTTGGCCACATGGCAGCGAGTGTTGACTGTAAAACGTTGACTCTTTTCGGTCCAGGTAATTATCAACGCTATAGACCATGGCATTCTGAAGGAACGGTTTTATTGTCGCCGAATTCAAGATTAGAAAATCTCTCTGTTTATGAGGTGTTCAAAAAAGTAAAAGGAATTATGGCATGCGAGTAGTGCACATTATGTTATCGAAAGATTTGGGTGGAGCTGAGAAATCTTATATTGAGATTGTTAACAATTTAGCTCAGGAGAACTTGAAAATTTTAGCAATTGGCATCGAAGGTGGTAAAGCAAAACAATATTTTTACGAAAACCGCAACATATTGGTTAAGTCTATATTTTGTTTAAACTCGCACGATTATTTTGCGCTCATCCAACTATTGTTTAAGATAAAAGCATTTAATCCTGATTTGATTCACTGTCATTTAGCCAGGGCAACAAAGTTTGGAGGTATAATAGGAAAAATCTTATCAGTACCAGTTGTTTCCAAGACTCATAATTTGGTAAACCCAAAATATTATCACAATACTTCAAAAATAGTTGTAACTACTGAGGCGCAACGGACACATATGCTTCGTCACGGTTTTGAGCAAGAGCGCTTGATCAAGATACCTAATTTTTGCAGCTTTGATGATAAAATTACGGATCAATTTAGAGCCAAAGTTAAAATGGAGCAAAATGGTTTTGTGATCAAAACACTAGGGAGGTTTGTAAAGAAAAAAGGGTTTGATAATCTTATAAAAGCAATAGTTGATCTTCGAGATAAAGGAGGGGCAGTATCACTTCACATTGCGGGATCGGGGCCAGAAAAAGTTTCTCTTTTAAAAATAATTAATGAAAGTAAGCACAATGATGAGATTCAGTTACATGAATGGATAGATGATGTAAGGACTTTTCTAAGTAACGCTGATCTGTTTGTATTACCATCTCTTGATGAACCTTTTGGTTTGGTTATTCTTGACGCGATGTCGGCAGGAGTCCCTATTTTATCAACGAAAACCCAAGGGCCCTTAGAAATATTGAGCACGGAAACTTGTTACTTTCTGGATGCCCCTAATCAAGTCGAGATCGCCAAAAAGATTGAATTAATTATTAAAGATCCTCTAAGATTTGAGAAAGCCGCTAAAGCTGGTCAAGAGTTTAAAGCGAAGTATTCGGCTGAAGCAGTAGTCCCTCTATACCATAAATTATATAAAGATATTTTAGCCTACTAGCTCTTTTTGTTCCAATTCATTCCACACTTTATCAATACTAATAGAGGCAATATCACCATTTGATTTTTCTGAGGAGATTGCCCTAAAGTTGTTGCTGATTGAATGGTGTATGGCCTTATTAGATGGGCCGAATATTCCAAATACAGGTATATTGCAAGAAGATAGAATGTGCATGGGGGCAGAGTCATTTGTTACAGCAAAGGCGGCAAACTTTCCTAAGCAAGCTAGTTCCCGGATAGAAAATATGCCGGTTGTGTTAATTCCTATTTTGCTTGATAAGGTTTCATTTATATCCTTGTCATCACTTCCTCCGATCCATACAATTTGATAGCCCTCAGAATTAAGTCTTGCTGCTAAAATATCAAAAAAAGGCCATCTTTTATTTTGTCGATTTCGATTTGAACCTGCATGTAGAATGACAAATCTTTTATTAAAAATATGATCGTCCAGCCATTTATTAATTTTTATTTTTTCGTCCTCTCCATAATCCAAACNAGGTGTTTCTCCTATGCCTTCAATTCCATTCATTTCAAGTAGGTTTTTCATCCTGTAAAAAATATGTATTTGTTTACTCCATGCTTGTTCAGGATAGATTGTATTTGGAAATCTATGGTTGCCAATTTTCTCATTTGCATTACAAAAAAACACCATCGTTCGGGATTTTCGGTTTCCTTGAAAATCATAAATTTTATCCCAGAATGGCTTTCGAATTTCGGATAAGATTTTAAAGGTTGCCCCCCAAGATGAATCTGTTAAAGTGATTAGCGATATCTCATCCCAGCCCTCGAAAAAAGTCGCATAGCTCTTTCTCGTCAGGACTACTATTTGCGCGCTCTTATTATTATCTATAATAGCCTTTATAAATGGGGTGGCAATTATCAGATCGCCCAAAGCCCCGAGCTTGATTATTAAAATCTTTTTGTTCCCATTTTCTCTATTTATTTTTAGCATCGGAGAGTTTGTTATAAATATTGAGCGTGCTATCCAACATGTTTTGAAGAGGAAAGGGGTTTTTAAAAGGAACTATTTGAGGACTTTGTAACAATAAGGCTACTTTATCTACTGCCTCATCGATCATAAATGGTTTGACCAGGCCAATTGGAAACCATTTTTTCAATATTTCACCAGTTCCGCCATGATTATATCCTATTACCGGTATACCCAAACTAAGTGATTCTACGGTTGTTCTTCCAAAAGCCTCCGGTTTTTGGGTTAGCGAAAATGTTATACTAGATATAGCCATTATCTGCCTCAGGTCTTTTCTATTCCCTAGAATACTGATGTGATCAGATAAGCCTAAGGTTGCAACTTTCCTTTGCAAAAATCTACCATATTCAGTTTTATTTTTATGTGCTCCTCCAACAATTAAGCCGTGAAATTCAAAACCCCTATTTTTTAATTTAAAAAGCAGATCAATAAATTGTTCCTGTCCCTTCCACCTTGTAAGTCTTGCTGGTAAGGTTAAAATTGGTTTCTCGATAGACCATTGCTCTCTGAGATGCAAACTATCAAACCAGCTTTTATCGGGCTTATATCCCGGGTGATACTTTGTAACATCTACCCCCCTCGGAATAGTAATGATTTTCTTTGGGTCAATATCATAATTATTGATTATATAATTTTTTATAAAATCCGAAACGGCGATTACTATATCTCCGGAGGTCATAATCCTACTATAAAAATTCACTGTGTAAGGACCATGTACGGTGGTCAGCCAAGATATTTTCCTTTTCTTCTTTATCCTGTTAAGAGCAAATTTGCTAATCCAAGCAGGCAGCCTGGAGCGGGCATGGATAATATTCACTTCTTCATGCAAAAATACTTCTGAAAGTTTCCGAATCATTAGAAACGTAGATAATCTTTTTCGTCCAATTTCCAATGGAATATGTTTGATTTTTAGGTCATTCAGCTCAGAGGCAAGTTCACCACCCGCAGATATAATTAACGGTCGAAAACCCTTTTCAAGTAATTCTTTGGATAGATCAATAACGCCTCGCTCGACACCGCCAGTAGTTAAGGCTGGGAGAACTTGAGCTACTGTTCGCTTAGACTCGGAATTCATTTGAAAATAAATTAATTATCTTTTTAGCGACCGTTTCAGATTCACAAATTTGCATTTCTAGGAAGGNGCCTTTACGGTTTAAAGCTTGCTTGCTTGAAAGAACCTTAATATGTTGAACCAGTTTACTATTACTTTTTTGTGGTAATTCAATGATCCCAACTTTTGCGCCTGCTGTTAGTGCTTCGTAAATCATTGCCATGCTATCCGTTGTTACCCAAGCATATTCGGTCTGTTCCAATTTTTTGTCCAGCATTTTTGAACTAGTATAATTGCTGTCATAGTATTTTAAAGTATCAGATTGAATTTTAATAAGGCGCTTTTTTACTTTTATTGGCGTCCTTCTTGAATCAGCTATGCTCCATTCAGTTTTAGGTTTGCTGCTAATAATATTGAGAATTGATTTTAATACTGTGTCTTCACAAAAGTGGAAATGCTTTGAAGGACCTCCAATTAAAATTAGCCCTCCTTTTTTTTCGGCACAAAAATTTTTCAATGGGTTGAGCGGCCCCTGAGTTACAAAGATATTTGAGCCATCTATTTGGTCATGTTTTGGGACGATACACAAATCAAAAAGCTTAGTCGGAATGGACGGTTTCATTAAGCATATCGATTTCCCTCCAAATATCTTGCTCAGCAGGATTAAACTAAGATTGGTTTTATGACCAGCTCCTATTATTAAATTAGGCGGTTTTGTAAAATAGTTGTCTTTTGTATAAAGCTCCTTGAAAGCTTTTAAAAATCCGCTTTTAAATTTATGCAATTCTAATTTATTTCTGAATAAGGCCCGCTCAAGGGCATTTACTAGTCCAGTTACTTGGCGCTCATGCCCCGGTTTTCCATCGGAGATCTGCCAAATTACGAAATCCTTCGAGCGTTTCGTCAATTTCTTTCCTTAGGGCACAAAAGTAAGCCAGTCCTCGTTAAACGTTTTTTCTCCTTTTACTGCTTCGAGATAAGCGTTTTGAAGTAAAGACGTTATTTTACCTATGGTACCCGTTCCAATCTGTCGACCGTCTAATTCTCTTATAGGGGTTACCTCAGCTGCCGTTCCGGTAAAAAAAGCTTCATCCGATATATATACTTCGTCTCTTGTTATTTTTTTTTCAGAAACCTTTAATTCGAGTTTATTGGCTAGCTGTATTATTGTCTCTCTTGTAATTCCTTCTAAAGCCGACGTTAGCACAGGGGTAAAAAGCTCTCCTTTTTTTACGATGAAGATATTTTCTCCTGTGCCTTCTGCAACCATTCCTTCTGAATCTAGGAGTAGTGCTTCGTCATATCCATCTTTAGCGACTTCTTGAAGAGCCATTACTGAATTAATATATCCACCTGTAGCTTTTGCTCGGCACATAACGCTGTTTACTAAATGCCTAGTGAATGACGAAGTTTTAACTGTTATTCCTTTGGCGAGCGCGTCTTCTCCCAGATAAGTCCCCCACATCCATGAAGCTATAGAAACATGCACTGATAAATTATTCGCATGAAGCCCCATTCCTTCTGAACCATAAAAAACCAATGGTCTAATATATGCCGATTTAAGGTTATTGCTTTTAACTGATTGGACGGAAGCGTTTTCAATTTCTTCGGGGCTAAACGGAATTTTCATTCCTAAGATATGTGCTGTTTTAAAAAGCCTATCAACATGCTCCTTTAGTCTGAATATAGCTGTGCCTTTTTTTGTTTCATAGGCTCTCATTCCTTCAAATGCTGCCACACCATAGTGCAGTGAGTGAGTAAGAATATGAATGTTGGCCTCCCTCCATGGAACTTCTTCCCCATCCATCCAAATAAACCCATCTCGATCGGAAAAACTCATTGACACTCTCCTAGCTTGAGACCAAATCTCAATTTACTTAATTACGAAAAAAATCTTTAAGACATTCGAATTGTAGCCTATCAAAAACTGGGTTTAAACACTGAATTTAACGGTCTTCACTATCGTATTCACCTTCTATGGTCGCTCCCCTCTTATCAGCCTGTTTTGTATTATGACCTTTTGTCCTAAAACCCAGTCCTGCATATAACATTACCGTTAACCCGACAGAATCGGAAATTAATCCTGGAATAATTAATAACAAGCCGGAAATGCAATATAATAATGGCTTAAGCATTTGATTTTTATAATCTGCCTGAGGCTCTAAGATTAGCCTAATTGCTTTTGATGCTCCAACTTTTGCGCGAGATAAGTTGTAAAAACCAATAATTCCCGAAATTAGTATAATAAATACAATATTTGTAAATGATAAAAAATTATTAGCCAAAATAAAAAAAACTACTTCAATAAATGGTAATAACAAAATAATTGTAAAAACTTTCATCAGCATAAGGAAGGCCGCAAAAAATGTTAGGTAATGGTTGGTATTAAAAATGATTTCAAGCGCTCAATCAAACTTGGTTGTAGTTATTTCGAGTTGTTCTAATGAAAATGTAGCGTTAGCTCTATCAGAAAGGATAATCGAAGGACGTTTTGCTGGTTGTATTAAAATGCTCCCTGTAAAATCATCAATTTATATGTGGAAAGGAAAGTTGGTTAAAGACTCGGAGGTTCTTCTCATAATAAAAACTTTAAAGAATAAGGTCGCACATTTAGAGCGTTTCATTTTAGAACACCATGAATATGAAACACCAGAATTTATAGTTGTTCCAGTTTCAAGGGTAAATGAAGACTATATGGCTTGGATTGAACAATGTATCGCTTAAAATTTTTATTTTTTTTAACTACCACCTTTTTAATTTCTTTCCTCTGCTCCGCTCAGTCTATTTTTGAGAGCCAGAAATCCGACTTCTTACCAGTTGACGAGGCATTTAAACTGCAAGCCCCTCTAATCAAAAATGAAACCATAATAATCAGTTGGTTGATCGAGTCCGGTTATTATCTTTATCGAGATAAGTTTAGGTTCAAATTCAATGATCCAAATTTTACTATTCAAGCGGTTAAAATTCCGTCTGGCCAAACTATAGAAGATCCCCAATTTGGTTTGGTTGAAATATATAACGATAGCGTTACTGTCTTACTAGAAATTGAACAACGATCGAAAAAAGAAGAAATAGAATTGGAAATTTCATTTCAAGGCTGTGCCGTGAAAGGGCTTTGTTATCCACCACAAAAGAGAAACTTATTGGTGTCGAGATCCGACAACGGCGAATCAGAAATTGATTCTGTAGGCACTGAAAATGTTTTAGTTCTAACAGGAACTTTTTTTCTATTCGGTCTACTTCTTGCTTTTACCCCATGCGTACTTCCTATGCTGCCCATCTTGTCAGCAGTGATTATCGGTCTAAAAAATAAAGCAAATAACAGTTCATTATCACTGGCTACAGCCTATGTCGTTTCGATGGCACTCACTTACGCAACATTCGGGGCATTGGTCGCTAGTTTAGGAGGAGGCGTCCAAACGATTGTGAGACAAGATTACATTATAATATTTTTGGCTGTGTTTTTTATTGCTATGGCTATGGCCACTGTTAGTAATTTTAGCTTCTCTTTAATCACTAAAATTAATTCCAAATTCATAGAATTATCTAAAGCTAAATCTTTTGGCCCGTTTTTTACTGCGTCGATTATGGGAAGTGTCTCAGCTTTTATTGCAACTCCATGCGTGACCCCGCCTCTTGCGGCTGCACTAGGGTTTATATTGCAGACCAAATCTATATTATTAGGCTTTTTAGCGCTATTTTTTTTGGGCCTTGGAATGGGCGCCCCACTGATTTTGCTTGGAAGTTCTTTTAATTATCTGATTCCTCAGTCTGGCAAATGGATGCTTGAAATTAAAAATTTGCTAGCCGTTGTCTTGCTTGGAACAGCCATATGGTTTTTAGAAAGAATTATAGATAATTCTATTATGTTTACAATATGGACAATTTATACACTAACCGCAATTATCTTTTTCACTGTTCGTTCAAGGAGATACAAACAGGAGAAGGCTAGCCGGCTAGTGTTCCTTATTGTATTGATCGTTCTCTTATTTAACTATGGAATCATTTTCAAAAATTCAAATTATCTCTCCAATTATCAGGCAACCGTGGAGGGTAGTCTATTTGAGGGTAACTGGGTCAATAAAACCAATGTTGAAGATCTCAAAAATCATATCCAGACAAATCGAGAAAACCATGATACTGCCTTAGTAAAATTTTATGCTGACTGGTGTATCGAATGTAAGCATATAGAAAATAATATCTTGACTGATATAGATGTGCGTGAAAAATTGAATCAATTTATTTTAGTAAACATAGATGTTACTGAAATGACAAAGGATCATAATGATTTGTTAAAAAAATATATACTTTACGGNCCACCCGCTTTTTTGATTTTGGACTCAAGGGAACTGACTGTTCTAAAGAAGTCTGTTGGTTCTTTAGACAAAGATTCGATGCTTGAGTTCCTTCGGGTTAACGAATTATAAAGGTATTTGGTTTAAAAATGGAGAAACTATAATGAGCAAAGCGCAACTTGCCATGGTCATTGGAGTATCACTCATTTTAGGTTTCTTTTTTGGAGAAATAAAAAGGTCTGGGATAATAGAAAAAGCCCCAAATTTTGACGAATCATTGTACTCTGGAAGCCTAATCAAGCAAAAATTTAGAACTATTGGAATGATTGAGTCTGTACTGCCACTACAAAATAATGTTGTGAACGTGATAAATTTTTGGGCGACATGGTGTCCTCCATGCAGAAAGGAGATACCAATTTTTAATAAAAAATTTGTGGAAGAATCTACAAAAGGGATTGGGATTATAGGTATTGCCCTGGATGAGGAGGATCAAATAAAAGATTTTCTCACAATTCAGCCTGTTGATTACCCTCATTTTTTCGGACAACAGGATGTCAGCAACCTGATGGGACATTACGGTAACTCAATGGGTGTTTTGCCATTTACAGTTTTTACTGACAGTAATGGGAATTTCTTAAGTAGTATTGTTGGGGAGGTTAGTTACGAACGTCTTTCAGAAGCTGTATTAGATGCAAAAAAATTAACTGAAAAGAGTCAATAAGTGTCTAAAAGTATCAAAATCCATTTAAATAAGATAAAAATATGGTCTAAATAGTACTATTTAAGCATCGTTGGTTTTAAATAGTCCGTAACTTTCTTAAAAAGAGACGAAAATTAGTTAAAAGCTGACAATTTCTTTATTTTTATTGGTAAATTTGGTATCTTCTCCAAGCGAATTCGGAGAGAATAGTTGAAAAAAGTAACCTTGTTAAATGGCCCTAATTTGAATTTGTTGGGGGTAAGAGAACCAGCTAAATATGGTGATAGTTCTCTAGGTGATATTTTGTCTAAATGCCAAAAATTTTCGAGCGAAAATGGCTTTGATTTAGATTCATTTCAATCTAACTCGGAAGCTGATTTAATTAATCGTATCCAGTCGGCGATGGATGACCGAAGCGAAGGTATATTAATCAACCCAGGAGCCTATGGTCACACAAGCATCGGAATCAGAGACGCATTTCTGGCTGTCGGCATACCTTTTGTGGAAGTTCATATCTCCAATATATTTGCTAGGGAAGAGTTTCGCCATAAAACACTCTTGTCAGATATTGCTATTGGAATAATTTCTGGATTTGGTGCGTTTTCCTATGTGTTGGGTTTGCAAGCTTTATTTGACCATATAAATAAATTAGATTAGAAATCGGGGTAATACTTTGGACATCAGAAAGGTAAAAAAATTAATAGAGCTGATAGAAGAATCAGGAGTGTCTGAAATTGAAATCAGAGAGGGGGAANAGTCGGTCAGAGTTACTAGAAATAGTTCCTCCCAAACAGTTGTAGTAGATAAAACTGTAGAAACTGTCTCAGATAAAAGGCCAGTAGCTGGTAACGATGATGGAAGTATAGTTAAATCACCAATGGTTGGAACATTTTATGCGGCGCCTTCTCCCGAAGCACTCCCGTTTGTTAAAATTGGACAAACTATCAAAGAAGGTGACCCTCTCTGCATCATTGAAGCTATGAAAACTATGAATCCAATCGAGTCAGAATTTTCAGGAAAAATTAAAGCGATTTTGGTAGACAACGGTTCTCCTGTTGAGTTTAACCAGTCGTTATTTGTGATTGATTAACTGGAAATGTTTTCAAAAATTCTAATAGCAAACAGGGGCGAAATAGCTTTAAGAATTCTTAGAGCTTGTAGAGATTTGGGCGTAAAAACGGTTGCTGTTCATTCTGAGGCTGATCGGGAACTTATGCACGTTAAATTAGCCGATGAATCAATTTGTATTGGCCCCTCTGCTCCCCAAGATAGTTACTTGAATATTCCGGCTATCGTTGCGGCAGCCGAGGTAGTAGATGCTGTAGCTATACATCCTGGTTACGGTTTTCTTTCTGAAAATGCTGAATTTGCTGAAAAAGTATTGAAAAGTGGCTTTGTGTTTATAGGCCCTCCACCGGAAGTTATAAAAATTATGGGGGATAAGTTATCCGCAATTGCCAGAATGCGTAAAGAAGGAATTCCATGCCTGCCAAGCTCCGATAAACCACTTGGTTTAAATCATGATGAATCTCGAGAATTAGCAAAAAGTATTGGTTACCCCATAATACTGAAAGCGGCTGGTGGTGGTGGTGGCAGAGGGATGCGAGTAGTTCAGACCGAGGCATCTTTAAAAAGCTCAGTTAGTTTGACTCAGCAGGAAGCCGCCGGAGCTTTTAATGATGATAGAATTTATATGGAGAAATTTTTACAAAATCCTAGACATATTGAATTTCAAATTCTTACCGATACTCATGGCAATGGGATTCATTTAGGAGAGCGGGATTGTTCATTACAAAGACGTCATCAAAAAGTAATCGAAGAATGTCCTGCATCAGATATATCCTCAAAAGTGAGAGAAAAAATTGGAAATATGTGTGTTAATGCGGCCATAAACATGGGCTATATTGGGCTTGGCACTTTCGAGTTTTTATATGAAGGTGGAAAATTTTTCTTCATTGAAATGAACACTCGGGTACAAGTAGAGCATCCTGTTACTGAGCTCGTTACGGGTATAGATTTGATTAAAGAACAGCTTAAGGTGGCAGCAGGAGAGAAGTTAACGATTAAGCAAAAGGATGTCTTTTTTAAAGGTCACGCTGTTGAATGTAGAATCAACGCTGAAGATTCAAAAACATTCAGACCTTCTCCTGGAAAAATAACGCAATATCATGCTGCAGCAGGTCCGGGAATAAGGGTTGACTCTCATATTTATAACGGTTACAACGTGCCGCCTTACTATGATTCACTCATTGGTAAATTAATTTGCTATGCGGAAACAAGGAGCGAGGCGATTAGAAGGACTGAAAACGCATTAGCAGAATTTGTAGTTGAGGGAATACAGACTAATATAAATATGCTTTCTGATTTGGTCGGTGATGCTAATTTTGTTTCTGGTAAGCATGATATTAACTATTTAGAAAGCAAGATTAAAAAGATAAACTGATTTGTGGAAATTATCGCTAAGAATCAAGAGTAACCAGGCAAATATCTTAGATTATTTTCTAACTTCGATTAACGCCGAATCTATATCACTTAGACCTATTGACAAAGCCGAAGAACCAATTTCAAGGATTACTTCATTATCTGCGATTTTTTCCGAATCAAAATCATTTTCTGAAGTTGTTTCAGCCCTTCAATTATTTATTCCTGATAACCTTATTATAAAATATAATAAATTGGATGACCAAGATTGGCATCTCAAATGGAAAGCTGAAGCTAAGCCGATATCTTTTGATTTTGGCCTAACAATTTGCCCTACTTGGTTAAACCCTCCGACTATTGGAGGCGCGGTTATAAAGCTCGATCCCGGGCAGGCTTTTGGCACAGGTTCGCACGAAACCACCCGTTTATGCCTTGCAAATATTTTTAATATAAAAAAATTAAAGAAAGGCGTGATGTTAGACCTCGGGTGTGGGACAGGTATTTTAGGAATTGCGGCTCATTTGGCAGGNTTTGATAAAGTTTATGCTATCGATACAGATCCACTTGCCCTTGAGATAGCTGATAACAACGTGAGAACAAACAAAATCCCTCCCAAAAAAATTATTATTTCACCTCCACGAGATTTCGAAAGGCAGTTCTTTGATTTAATAGTAGCAAACATATCGTTAAATCCATTAGTGGAATTTAAGTCTAAGTTTGCAAAGTGGATTGCACCATACGGGTTCGTTTTAATTTCTGGAATTTTAGAGAGTCAGGTTTGCGCCTTAGTAAAAAGCTATAAATCTGACTTTGAAATAGTTGAAACAAGAAGAATAAATGAATGGGCGTCAGTAATTCTGGCGCCCAAATAAAATCATATGAGAATTGGCAAGTTTGAAATAGAACAACCAATAATATTGGCCCCAATGTCTGGTGTTACCGATTCGCCGTTTAGGAAAATATGCCAAACCACCGGCGCTTCTTTTAGTCTCAGTGAAATGATAGCTGCGCGAGCCAGTTTGCGAACTAAATTGTCAAAAAATTTAAGACTCATTTCTTATGAGAAAGATTCTCCTCGAGTTATCCAACTACTAGGATCGGATCCATCGGAGATGTCTTTTTTTGCATCTTACGCTCGTGACTTAGGGGCAGATATCATTGATATCAATATGGGATGTCCAGCAAAAAAAGTTAATAAAAAGCATGCGGGATCAGCCTTGATGGGAAACCCTTTAAGTGCAATTAAAATCGTGGAGGCGGTTGTTTCAGCGGTCGATTGCCCNGTTACTGTGAAAATGCGGACTGGTATCAATAAAACAAAAATCAATGCCCTCACTCTTGCCCAGGAATTTGAAAAATGTGGCGTTCAAGCGATTACAATACATGGAAGAACTAGAGATTGTTCTTATAAAATACCAGCTGAATATAACACTGTGAAAAAAGTAAAAGAGTCTGTAAAGATACCAGTTTTGNTAAATGGCGACGTCTCAGATGGTAAATCAGCCGCTCTGGCTCTTGAGGAATCAGGCGCGGACGGAATTATGATCGGAAGAGGGGCTTGTGGCAATCCTTGGGTTTTTTCTATGATAAGAGCTCACTTAAATGGTGTAAAATATTCACCGCCAGACCAAATGGTAATTTTGGACGTGTTAGAAAATTATGTTGATTCGCTTTATAGTCTTTACGGTTCGAATCGAGGACTCTTAATTGCGCGTAAGCATGTAAAGTGGTTTTTTCAAAAAAGCGAATTAAAACACTATGGAGAGCCTAGGGAATTTAATAAATTGAGGGATGTTTTAGCGCAACAAAACTTTTTAGCAAAAATTAGGGAAAAAATCGTTTAGTAAATATGACANAAAAATCAGAACGAAAATTACATCAGTTTGTGAAAAAAAGTATAGAAAAATACTTGAATGATCTGCAAGGTGAAAAACCTTCTGACCTTCATAGTCTTACCCTATCTCAGGTCGAAAAGCCTCTTTTTGAGGTTGTGCTAAAGTATGCAAAGGGTAATTTATCAAAGGCATCAAGTATTTTNGGAATCAATAGAGCAACTCTAAGGGCAAAATTAAAAAAATACAGGATAAAATATTGAAAAATGTTGAATTAAAACCTATTGCTTTAATAAGTGTTTACGATAAAACAGGAATAGTTGAACTGGCGTCTAAGTTACATAAACTTGGGATTAAAATTCTGTCGACAGGCGGAACTTTCAAAGCACTTGCGTCTGCGGGTATTGCTGTAACGGAGGTTTCAGATTATACAAAACAACCCGAGATTATGAATGGTCGAGTAAAGACTTTACATCCTAAAATTCATGGAGGGATACTGGGCAGATTACAATTTGACGGAGATACAATGGCTCGTAGTGGTATGGCTCCCATAAACTATGTGATTGTGAATTTGTATCCCTTTGAAGAAACTATTAGCGATGACAGTGCATCACATTATGACGCTGTCGAAAATATTGATATAGGTGGACCAGCTATGTTGAGGTCTGCGGCTAAAAACTTTGAACGAGTTACTTCAATTTGTGACCCCAAAGATTACGATTTGATTATTCAGGAACTGAGAGAAAAAAAAGAAATTTCGTTGGCTACTCGGCGTTGGTTATCAGCAAAAGTTTTTTCACATACAGCAAGATACGATGCAATCATTTCAGATTATCTGAAAAATCAAAACAACGAAGAAACTCCGAAGGCCCAAACTATTAAGTTAGTTGAGAAGAGTCTTTTACGCTACGGAGAAAACCCGCATCAAAAAGCATGGCTGTATGATTTAGAAACAAACAAGTTAGCAAAAAAAAACATTCGTCTATTAAGGGGAAAGGAACTATCATATAACAACATGGTTGATGCAGATTCAGCTATTGATTGTGTTATGGAGTTTGAGTCCCCAGCATGTTGCATCGTCAAGCATGCTAACCCATGTGGTGTAGGTCAAGATATCGACCTTAAGACCGCTTATGATTTGGCATTTGCTGGAGATAAAACATCAGCATTCGGTGGCGTTATCGCTTTCAATAAGACTGTCACAAAGGAATTAGTCCAGCAAATTATTGAGAATCAATTTGTAGAAATAGTAATAGCCCCTGAATTTGAAATTGATAGTTTCAAAATTGATAATTTGAGTAAAAATATCCGTTTTTTAGAAACCGGATCTAACAAAACCGTTTCTACTAAAAGCTATGAATGGAAAACGGTTTCAAGCGGGTTATTAGTACAAGAAAAAGACCGCGCTCAAGTTGGCAACTTAGAAATCGTATCAGCTAAGAAGCCTACTCTTCTTCAAAAAGAGAATTTGATGTTCGCTTGGAAGGTGTCTTCTTACGTCAAAAGTAATGCTATAGTTATGGTTTCAAATCAACAAACCGTTGGGATAGGTGCGGGTCAAATGAGTCGTGTTGATAGTGTAAATCTAGCGATATCTAAAGCCAAACAAGCTGGGTTTAAGTTGCAGGACACATGTATGGCGTCTGATGGCTTCTTCCCTTTTAAAGATGGAATAACCATAGCTGCTCAAAACGGGGTTAAGGCGGTAATTCAGCCCGGTGGATCTATTAGGGACGAAGAAGTGATAACAGAAGCGAATGAAAATGGAATGGTAATGATCTTCACTGGTATTCGCCATTTTAGGCATTAAAAAGGAAGAGACCTTGTAAAGCTATGAATAAAGTATTAATAATTGGAAAAGGAGGAAGGGAGCACGCATTAGCCTGGAAATTCGCCAGCTATAACTCAGTTGAACAAGTGTTTTGTGCACCAGGAAATCCAGGCATCGCCAAAGAAAGTAAGGTTTCTACAATCCCTGTCGAAGCCGATAATATTGAAGAATTACTCAAATTCGCAAAACAAGAAAAAATTACATTGACAGTTATTGGCCCAGAAGCCCCTTTAGTCGAAGGAATTGTTGATAGGTTTAATGAGGTAGGACTAAAATGTTTTGGTCCGACCAAAGAAGCGGCAAAGTTGGAAGGGTCAAAGGTTTATGCTAAAGAATTCTTCGAGAGACACGGGATCCCGTCGGCAAAGTATGATGTTTTTTCGGATTTTGATACAGCAACGGAGTTTCTAAAACAGCGAGATTTTCCAATTGTAATAAAAGTAGATGGACTAGCGGCGGGAAAAGGAGTCTCGATCGTAAAGAGTTTAACTGAAGCGGAATTAATTTTAGATGATATCTTCCATAAAAAAGTGTTTGGTTCAGCAGGATCTAAAATTATAATCGAAGACTTTATTTCTGGAGAGGAGCTGAGCTATATTTGCATGATCAATCCGTTTAGATATTTGTCTTTTGCATCTTCTCAAGACCATAAGGCGAGAGATGACGGCGACAATGGGCCCAATACAGGCGGTATGGGTGCTTATTCTCCTGCTAACTTGATGGATAATAAGTTAGAAAAAAAGATATTGGACACCGTTATCGAGCCAACGATCAAGGGTATTCAAAAAGACGGTCTTGAATTTACTGGTTTTTTATACGCGGGTTTAATGATCAATGAAAAAAACGAAATTAAAGTATTGGAATTTAATTGTAGATTTGGTGACCCCGAAGCACAACCAGTTTTAATGCGATTAAAAAGTAACCTTTTTGATGCTTGTCTTGACTTATTGAACAATAAAAATGAATTTAAAGCATTAGAGTTTGATCCTAAGACTGCTATCACAATCGTTCTAGCGGCTGATGGCTACCCAGGTAAATTTATCAAAGATATTGAAATTCCGGAAAGTGTGGATGAAGTGAATTCCAAAGATAATGGAGTTAAAATTTTCCACGCCGGGACGTATACGAGAAGTAACAAAGTTTTTTCTGGAGGCGGCAGAGTCTTGAATGTTTCTTGTATGTCAGAGAGTCTCTTAAATGCACGTTCATCCGCTTATGAAGCAATAAAAAAATTACAAATAAAAAATTTGTTTTTTAGAAAAGATATTGGACAAAAAGGATTGTGAAGTTTAGATGTTCAAAAAATTTTTTGTTACCATTTTAAAAAATTTTCTAAAAGAATCAAACCAGCCTCAGCGCTTTTTTCGGGATGGAATTGAGTAGCAAATATCCATTCCTTTTGTAGTATGGATGTAAAACTCCCTAAATAATCTGTCTTTCCGAGAGCTAATTTTTGATCAATAGGTTCAACATAAAAACTATGCACAAAGTAAAAATAGGTGTCGTTATCTAAGCCTTTAAGTAAAGGATGGTCTCGCGTAAAGTTTACTTTATTCCAGCCCATATGCGGGACTTTAAATTTTTCTGTTTTAGTTAATATTGCTTTTTCTCGATCAAAGCGCTTAACTTTACCGCTTACTAGGCCTAAGCAATTTACTCCTCCTCCCTCCTCACTGAATTCCATTAAAGATTGTAGCCCAAGGCAAATACCGAAAAAAGGTCTGTTTTTAGTTAACTCGGTTATTGTTTGGTCGAGCTTTTGCTTTTTTAGGTTTTTCATGCAGTCTTTAATAGCTCCCTGCCCAGGAAAAACAATCTTATCGGAACTTGAAACCTCTGCTTCATCACTTGTAATACTAATGTCATAGGTGGAACTTGAAACGAATTTAAGGGCTTTATAAACACTGAGTAGATTTCCACTACCGTAATCAATAATTGATATTTTTTTCAACTAGAGAACACCTTTTGTGGAAGGGGTGATCGGTTTTAATTTAGAATCAATTGTAACGGCCATTCTTAACGAACGGCCGAAACTCTTAAAAATTGTCTCTATAATGTGGTGGGTATTCTTTCCTCTTAAATTATCTATATGTAACGTACAGTTTGCGTGGTTAACGAAACCCTGAAAAAACTCGTAAAAAAGCTCAACATCAAATTCGCCAACATAGCTTCTAGGAAAATTAACATTAAACTCTAAGCCAGGTCGGCCAGAGAAATCTATAACTACTCTGGATAGGGCTTCGTCAAGTGGCACATACGAATTGCCAAATCTAGTAATTTGAATTTTGTCGCCTAGAGCAGAATTCACTGCTTGCCCTAATGTTATCCCTATATCTTCAACAGTATGATGAGCATCAATTTCTAAGTCTCCATCTGCTATTACTTTCAAATCAAAGTTGCCGTGTCTTGCAACTTGGTCTAACATGTGCTCGAGAAACGGTAGCCTCGTCTTCAGTTCAGAAGTCCCTGAGCCGTCTAGATTTACAGAAACATCTATTTTGGTTTCATTTGTGTGTCGTCTAATGTCGGCCTTTCTCATTGTTTTTTACCTGCATTAAGTTTATCTAAGTTTTTAATAGTATAATGTTTTATTATACTAAAACCTAAAGCAAATAGCCCAATAAAGTTATGGTCGCAAAATTCGTACAAGTCGAGAAGTGGCTTACTTCAGCCCAAGAAAGTTACTCTAAATATATTTCAGCTTTAGACGCAACTGTAGAGATAGAAGACGATAAATGGACCTCTGACCATGGCAGTTATGGAAGGTCGCTAATATTCCAAAATGGTAAGGTAATAGAAAAGTTTGCGGTGAATTTTTCTAGTATTGAAGGCAATAAACTTCCCCCTGCTGCTTCCAATAAAAGACCAGAGCTTGCGGGACACCCATTTCGTGCTGTTGGGCTTTCAATCGTTTTCCATCCAACTAATCCTTTCGCACCAACTGCGCATGAAAATATTCGCTTTTTTAATTCTAAACTTGATGGGAAGGAGATCTGGTGGTTTGGTGGCGGTTTCGACCTCACACCTTACTTTGGTTTTGAAGCGGATTGTAGGAGATGGCACGATTCGGCGAAGAATATATGCGAAAAATTTGACTCTGATATTTATGTGGAATTTAAAAAGAATTGTGATGAATATTTTCTAATCAAGCACAGAAATGAACGGAGAGGGATTGGAGGACTGTTTTTCGACGATTTAAATCGTTGGCCATTCGATAATTGCTTCCAGTTTGTCAAGGCAGTAAATTCTTGCTTTTCTACGGAGTATTTTAAAATATTTAAAAAGCGCTCTAAACATGAATATGGTCAAGTAGAAAAAGATTTTCAATTATATCGAAGGGGCCGATACGTAGAGTTTAATTTAGTTTATGACAGAGGAACTCTGTTTGGGCTTCAGTTCGGCGGTAGAATCCAATCAATCCTTGCCTCCCTCCCTCCTAAAGTATCTTGGCCGTATCAAGCAATCAATACTAATCAATTATTTGAGAAAAAGCTTATAGAAGAATTTTTAACAGTGGATGATTGGGTGAATTAGTCTGAATCCTTTAATAGGCTCCTATTTCAAGCCCTGCAGCTAATGTGCTTCCAAAAAGTCGGGCTTGCTCTAGATGTAAATCGGTTAAACACCCTACCACCAGTAATGGCTCAATTGCTTCTTTCCAGCCTAAAGCATTTGTAATTTTGATAATGCCGTTATAGGCTCCGATCCCGCTTGTGCCTGCTTTGATAATAACCCCAAAAGGCATCCCTCTTTTTTCCTCGATTACATCATAATAAATATTCTCAAAAAAAACTTTCATGGCACCAGACATATAACCAAAGTTTTCTGAAGATCCCAAAATGACAGCATCCGCTTGCATGACATCTTTCGCACTTGCAGTCAAAGAATCCGCTGAATATGTTATAATAGAGGAATTGTTGGAGTTTTTAAGATCGGCTGCCGCCTCAATGCACAATTTATTTGTCGAACCTGTTCGAGAGTTAGAAACAACTAATAATCTTTTATATTCGTTACTCATCTCAATTATAACTTTAAAAATAAAATTAAAAATATGCCAAGAAAAGATAGCCAATCCAAATCTACTATAGCGGACAATGCTGATAAGTATGAACTATACGAAGAATCGGTACAATGCGCTGAAGCAGAGATTGATTTCATAGAAGAACAATTCTATGAGCTACGTGGTCGTCATGCCAGATCATTGAGAGAGGATTTTTGTGGAACCGCTCGTGTCTGTAAAGAATGGATTGATCGTAATAATAAAAATTATGCAGTCGGAGTGGATATTGACCAAACTGTCTTGGATTGGGGTTATAAAAAACATTTTTTAAGTCTTTCACAAAGAAAAAAAACACGAATTAATTTAATTAACTCAGATGTACTGGAAATTGGTAATGGCGCTCATGATGTTATCTGCGCTACTAATTTTAGTTATTGGTGTTTTTCTGAGAGAAACGTATTGGCCGATTATTTTAAAAGTGTTAAAGGAAGCCTTAAGAATGATGGAATGTTAATTTTAGATTTTTATGGCGGGCATGACGCAACGAAAAAACTTAGGGAAGAGACCAAATATGATGATTTTGTTTATATTTGGGAACAGGCAGATTTTAATCCTATAAATAACATGCAACTGTGTTATATTCATTTCAAGTTTTCGGATGGGTCTAAATTGGATAGGGCATTCACTTATAGCTGGCGCCTTTGGTCCATCAAGGAACTTAGGGAGCTCTTATTAGAATCGGGATTTTCCCAAAGTTATGTCTATTGGCAAGAATGGGATGACGATAAAAACGAAGCCAAATCTGATTTTACTATTTTAGAGAAAGTGGATAGTGATGCTTCTTGGATAGGCTATATTGTAGCTTTATTCTGATAATGCACTTTAAAATGTGAATTGAAATCAAATTGTAACTATTGTTCTGCATTATTGGTTTCTAGGTTTCTAGGTTTCTAGGTTTCTAGAAAATTTAAAAAATTTTGTTAAGAAAATGAGTGTAGTCAAATTCAAAAAAAGAATAAATGGCGAGGAAGAAAGTTCATCTCGCAACAATTCTAGATTATTTAAAGACGCAATCTTTCGTGCTGTTATGGGTGTGGGAGGTGTTTCTGTAATAGGTGCAATACTTCTCATATTCTTCTATTTGGGCTATGTGGTCATACCACTATTTGGATTAGCAAAAGTGGAATTTTCTACTGGCTTTAATATTAATCCAAATACAAAAATACTGGCTTCTAGCATTGATGAATATTCCGAGGTAGTTTTTTCGGTTCACGCTGACGGAAGCCTTGTTTTTTCATCGGTTTCTGACAAAAAACCTGTGTTGAGCGAGTTTCTCCCAAGAGAAAAACCATTAAAAAATACGATAACAACAGCATCTAGCGGCGATCCGGAGAGTAGGATAATGGTTATTGGCACAGACGACGGAGAGGCTTATTTGCTGAAAACAGATTATAAGATCAGTTATCCGAATGATGTAAGGATGATAAACCCATCAATTGTTTATCCTGCTGGAAAACTTCCATTAAAAATTGATGACAATAACTTTTCAATTTTAAAAATTTCGGGCCAATTCTCCGAAGAAAATGGTGCCATTGCTTCCGTAACAAGTGATAACCGTCTGTTAATGACCTACATCTCAGCGTCGAGTTCATTTCTATCGGACGAGATAGATATTAGCTACCAAACTGTTGAAGTTACAAAGATTGCCAGCCCAGTTTCATCTCTTGAACTTGATGTTAACCAAAGGCGTTTGGTCTTAGTAACTTCTGATGGAGTTATGTCAATGTACGACGTAGCTTCCAAAGAAAACATAGAATTAGTAGATAGAATTAGTGTGGTAGGTGGTGAAGAGAAAGTTACTGATATGACTTTCTTAAGCAGTGGTTTATCGATGATCGTCGGTAGCTCTTCGGGAGCAATTGCCCAATGGGCCGCCGTGAGGGATATTAATAACATATANTCCCTCAAAAAAATCCGAGAATTTGAACCAATGCCTGGGCCTATTCTTAAAATAGCACCTGAACATTACAGAAAAGCGTTTGGAGTACTCGATGCAAATCGAAATCTATCGATTTATCATACAACTGCAAATAAACGAGTTGCGTTAATTGATGATGTTGGTATCAACCCAGTTAACCTTACATTTTGCCCCAGAAGTAAAAATTTACTCATAAATCATGATAAATCACAGGTTAGTTTCTATGTTATCAAAAACGAACATCCTGAAATTTCACTTAATGCACTCTGGGGAAAAGTTTGGTATGAAAGTAGGGAACAACCTGAATATATCTGGCAATCTTCTGCTGCTAATAGTGACTTTGAACCAAAATTTAGTCTAACCCCACTTGTCTTCGGAACAATTAAAGCTACCATATACTCTTTACTTTTCGCAGCGCCGTTAGCTATATTTGGAGCAGTATATACCGCTTATTTTATGGCTCCCGCAATGAGACGGGTGGTTAAGCCCACGATAGAGATTATGGAAGCGTTACCCACTGTAATATTAGGTTTTTTGGCAGGCCTATGGTTTGCGCCTTTTGTAGAAAAAAACCTCGTTGGCTTTTTTTTAAGTATATCAGCAATACCTTTAAGTACAATTTTTATGGCTTTACTCTGGCCCAAAATGCCGACTACTATAAAGCAGATTTTTCCTGAGGGATGGGAGTCTTTATTACTGATCCCAGTTATATGTATTGCGATTTGGTTAGCGCTAATATTAGGGACTGAGGTTGAAACGCGTTTTTTTGAAGGGAATTTACCACATTGGCTAAACATCAACTATGATATTGGCTACGATCAAAGAAATTCACTAGTAGTCGGCATAGCGATTGGTTTTGCGGTTATCCCAACAATATTTTCAATTAGTGAGGATGCTGTTTATGGTGTTCCGAGGAGTCTAACCAATGGCTCTCTCGCGTTAGGCGCCACCCCCTGGCAAACGGTTTACAGAGTGATTCTGTTAACTGCTAGTCCTGGCATTTTCTCTGCTTGCATGATCGGCATGGGCAGAGCAGTCGGTGAAACCATGATTGTTTTGATGGCGACCGGAAATACCCCAATAATGGACATGAATATATTTGAAGGATTTAGAGCATTATCAGCTAACATAGCTGTAGAAATGCCTGAATCTGCTGTTGGTAGCACTCATTACAGGATTCTATTTTTAGCAGCATTTCTGTTATTTCTTGCTACTTTTGTAGTGAATACTATTTCAGAAATTGTGCGCCAAAGGTTAAGAACAAAATATGCGAATTTATGATACTTAAAACATGACTAGACAAAATCAAATTAAAAAGTCATTGGCCTTAGGAGCTCCATATGTTTGGTTAACATCAGGAGCAGTGGCGTTTTGTATGATTCTAGTTATTGGGGTGATTGGATTAATTACGGTTAGGGGCGCGGTTCATTTCTGGCCTAAACCAGTCGTAATGCTAAATATGACTGCTGAAGTGGCAGAAGAGAGGGTGATGGGAGAGATTGCCGGAACGGAGATTATAAGTGCTTCCATACTTAAAGAGGCAGGAATAATAGTTCCAGAAGGCCTGAACTCTGTGGAAAGATTGCTTGTAAAAATTGGAAATCGGAAACTTAATGGCATTGACTTTAGGTGGTTTAATCAAACGGATTATATAGCGGGAATGGAGATACCCTCTAATGCTACTGTCGTCGAAAGAGAGGAATGGGGTAATTTCTATGGTTTTATAAATAGCATTAAAGAAAATGGTGAGGTCATTCAGCCAAAAATTCCACTGTTGAATGAGTTAAATGATCGGCTATCACGGAGACATCTCTTAGTTGAAGAAATAAGGGCCATTGAAAATTCAGCTATGCGAAAACTTAATGCCAAAGTTGAGCAATTACGACTTGAGTCAAGACGGCTGGAACTTAAGGGTGGTACTAAAAACGCTCAAAATCAATTGTCTATTGAGGCTCAACAAATAGAAATTAAAAAGAAATATGAATTATTAAATGATAAGTTAAGTACGCTATATAAAAAAATTGAAAGAGATCAAGTTGAGTTGTTGACCGGAAACGGTGACGCTGTATTGATTGACATGAAAGATATCGTGAGAGTCTACCAGCCAAATAATATGGGTTTAGGAGGAAAGCTAGGCCATTATTTTGAAAAAGTTTTTGAATTTGTCAGTGAAGAGCCACGAGAAGCCAATACAGAAGGTGGAATTTTCCCGGCGATATTTGGGACCGTCGTAATGGTTTTATTAATGTCTGTTTTTGTAACTCCGTTCGGCGTTGTTGCTGCTGTCTATTTGAATGAATATGCCAGACAAGGAGCCCTTACTAGAGCTGTAAGAATCGCTGTGAATAATCTTGCCGGCGTACCTTCGGTTGTTTACGGGGTTTTTGGCTTGGGTTTTTTTGTTTATTTTGTTGGGGGATCGATAGACGATTTATTTTTCCCTGAGTTTGCCCCAGCGCCTAAGTTTGGCACACCGGGCTTAATTTGGTCCTCTTTAACGCTGGCTATATTGACGGTTCCGGTCGTGATAGTTTCGACTGAGGAGGGTCTAAGACGAATACCGAGGAATGTGCGAGAAGGTAGTCTTGCTCTTGGTGCAACTAAAGCTGAGACATTGATTAGAACTGTCCTGCCTATGGCTACCCCAGCTATGATGACTGGTCTAATTTTAGCGGTCGCTAGGGCAGCAGGCGAGGTGGCACCGTTAATGATGGTTGGAGTTGTTAAATTAGCCCCGTCGCTTCCTATAGACGGTACCTTTCCTTTCTTTCATATGGAGCGTAAATTTATGCATATGGGGTTTCATATTTATGATGTAGGTTTTCAAAGTCCAAACGTTGAGGCAGCACGTCCTCTGGTCTACGCCACATCGTTTTTACTAATTATTATTATTATTTCATTGAATATGACAGCAATAACTGTTAGAAATCATTTGAGGGACAAATACAATGCAACAGACTAATGATGAAAGTGACTCAGAAAAACTTTCTATAGAAGATGGTAGTAATATCAGAAAAAATGAGGTGACTACAGTGATATCCGACATTACGGTGGCGTTGACAGTATCTGATTTGGATTTTTATTACGGGAAAGCTAAAGCCCTTAATAAGATCAATATGCTGATTCCGGAGAAGAAAGTTACAGCTTTTATAGGACCATCAGGATGCGGAAAGTCTACGCTACTAAGAATTTTTAATAGAATGAATGACCTGATTGATGACACTAGAGTTGAGGGCTCTGTTAGATTAAAAGGACAAGAAATCTTTTCTCCTGCAATTAATGTGTCAGAACTAAGGCAACGTGTTGGTATGGTTTTTCAAAAGCCCAATCCTTTCCCTAAATCGATTTACGAAAATGTTGCATATGGTCTTAGGATTCAAGGAATAAATAACAAAGCTACTCTGAATGTAACTATTGAGGAGGCGCTGCGAGGCGCAGCACTTTGGGATGAAGTTAAAGACAGGCTTCATGAGAATGCTTTGAGTCTATCAGGAGGGCAACAGCAACGTTTAGTAATAGCAAGAGCGATTGCCATAAAACCAGAAGTGTTATTATTGGATGAACCAGCATCCGCGCTAGATCCTATTTCCACGTTAAAAATTGAAGAATTGATTAATGAGTTGAAAAACTCATATACGATAATTATCGTCACTCACAATATGCAACAGGCCACACGAGTCTCTGACTTTACTGCGTTTATGTATCTAGGAGATTTAATAGAGTTNGACGAAACAACAAAGTTATTCTCGACCCCTGCAAAAAAGCAGACAGAGGATTATATTACTGGAAGATACGGATAACCCTGAGGCAATTTGTAATGAATAGTTCAACACACATTTCTCAGCAATACGATAACGAACTCGAGGGACTTCGCTCAAAAGTTCTCTCAATGGGAGGTCTTGTGGAAGGGCACCTATCTAAAGTTATCGAAACTTTGAGTTCGTGCGATTTTGAAGGAGCCGAAGAAGTTGCTAATAGCGACTACAAAGTAAATNCGTTAGAAGTTGAAATTGATAGCATATGTTCAACTATACTCCTGACTAGAGNGCCGGCAGCTTCTGATCTAAGATTGGT
Source organism: Methylococcaceae bacterium TMED69 (assembly GCA_002170535.1). GTDB lineage: Bacteria > Pseudomonadota > Gammaproteobacteria > TMED69. Next base: position 109,039 of record NHDW01000004.1, on the reverse strand, counting down.
TTTATCAGTTTTTAAAACTATAAATGATTTAGAGCGGATCGGTGACGAAACTGAAAAAATAGCTAAATTAGTACTCAATCTACGAAAACCTGAAGCGATAAATATTTATTATGCAGGTATTCTTACCATGGCTAAGACAGTTAGAACCATGTTGAGAGAATCACTAGATGCATTTGCTAGAACTGACTCGAAGGCTGCTTTAAAGATCGCAGAAAGTGACAAGGAGGTTGATGATGGCCTTGATGTTGTGATGCGCCAGCTAATTACTTTTACCATTGAAAATAGCAAGGTGATTTCCTCTGTACTCGACGCAACACTTGCCGCTCGTGCTTTAGAAAGAATAGGTGACCATAATAAAAATATTTGTGAGAATATTATTTATCTTGTTGAGGGAATTGATATTAGAAATACTACACCGGAACAGCAGTAGGATTTTTTATAGTTTATTAGTTTTCTGGGGAAGGGAAGGAGACTGTGAATATGCTCCCTTGGTTGATTGTACTTTCGATTTTTAAAGTACCTTTATTTTTAATTACACTATGCTTGACTAGAGCGAGTCCTAGCCCTGTATTGTTGAATTTTCCGGCTTCTTTTATATCACTTTTTGAGTTTTCGACTCTAAAGAATCGTTCGGTTATTCGAGGTAAATTTTCTTCGCTGATTCCAATTCCATTGTCCTTTACTTGGAAATGGGCTCCTTGNTTATTAGCAAACCATTTGATTTCGATAACACCATTATTTGGCGTATATCTGGCTGCATTAAAAATAATGTTTGATACTATAATATATATTTCGTTCTTTAAGCCGTTAACTAGTAGGGAGTCAAGGGTATCAAGGCTATAAAAATGTTTCTTTGGTGTACTTAATAGCTTAGCTTTATCTATTGCCTGATTGATAAGAGCGCATACGTCTACTTTATCGAATTCTTCTTTAATTGTTTTAGATTGTAATCTTGATAGTAAAAGTAACTCATCAACTAATTGTTCCATTTTTTTTGCTTGCTCGTGCATTTCTTTCATAGGATAGGCCCAGTTTTTTGGCGCTTCGTCTTGACGGCGAATTAATTCCTCAATGTATCCTTTAAATACAGTAATCGGCGAACGTAATTCATGGGAAACGTTTGCTACAAACGCGGTTCTCATATTTTCCGCTATCTCAAAATGTGTTACATCTCTCCCAACAATCAATTTATTATTTTGCCCATAGAGCAAGCATGCAAATTCTAAAGTTTTTTCGGAGTCAAGGGGAGATTTTATATTAATTTTTTCCTTTTTTTTTGGCCCTAACAACTTTTTTATCTCAGGGTCTCTTAGAACATTAGTCATTCGCATTCCAATGTCATCAGGTGTTTTAATTCCTAGTTGCTTGAGCGCAGCCTTGTTTGTCCATGTGATGCGATCTTGATTATCCAAAGTGAGGATTGCGTCGGGTAGTGCTTTTGTAGCTTCCCTAAATTCTTTTAGTAGACCCCGTATCTTCTTTTTTCTAGTTTGATCTTTGAGTCGTAATCGAACTAGCACACTTTCTAGCTCTTGCAAATTATCGGGGCGATTAGCATGGANATATGGGTCTGCGAACGTTTTACGCTTACTAGAGACTAGCACCGATTTGATTCTGCTATGAAGATAAAATATATACCCGAAGCTGGTAACAAGCAGTATTGTAGTAATCGCATTAACTAAATAGCCAAATATCAATGAGAAAAAATAAATCATTACAATTTTTTTGGCATCATTTTTCATGATTTTGCTCAATCTTTCTCTAACAACTTATAACCGAACCCTCGTACACTATCAATGATTACTTTGCTTCCATAAGGCTTCAATTTTTTTCTTATCCGCCTTATATTTACATCTATAACACGGTCGGTGACATCATCATTGTCCCAGCAAGATTCTATTATTCCGTCCCTCGTGCAAACCCGATTTTTATTATTATAAAGATATTCGAGAATATTGAATTCTTTCTTAGTAACTTTAATTTCTTCTCCCTGGATTATTACTTTCTTTTCTTCTGATAATAATCGAAAACTTGAAAATTTTGGCTCAGTGTCAGTTGCTCTAGTTCTGTGTAGCACTGCCTTAATTCGGGCCTCTAACTCATAGATAGAAAAAGGTTTGGTAACAAAGTCATCTGCTCCGTTAGCAAACCCTTTTAATTTGTCTGATTCCTCACTTTTGGCCGTTAGCATAATTATTGGGATATTTTTTGAATTTTTTGTTCTCTTGAGTCTTCTCATGAGCTCAATGCCAGTTAGCCCTGGCAGCATCCAATCTAGCAAAATGAGATTAATTTCAATTTTTGAGAGAACATTCAGAGCGGCTTCAATATCTATTACGCTTGTAATTCTATATTTTGATTCCATAGCGAATTGAATCATATTGCTTATCTGTGGGTCGTCTTCAACTATTAAAATATGGCTCATCATTTTAAGGATTCTTTATTTTTTATGATACGTTCAATAATGTTATAGTACCATCTTAATTTTGCAAAAAATAAATACATCATTTATTGGGGAAGAAATTGACAAAATTTAAGTTCCTTAGAGGTTGGACTCTATAAAGTTATGAANACTAATTTCAGTACTGAATATAATCCTAGCTTGATTGAAGAAGAGATTCAAAAAAAATGGGATTCAGATTCCAAATTTTCCGTCGAAGAATCAGAAGATAAGGAAAAGTTTTATTGTCTTTCTATGTTTCCCTATCCTAGTGGAAGACTTCATATGGGACACGTAAGAAACTATACAATAGGAGATGTGATATCGCGGTTTAAGAGGATGCAAGGATATAATGTTTTGCAACCAATGGGCTGGGATTCTTTTGGGTTGCCCGCAGAAAATGCTGCTATTCAAAACAATGTTCATCCGGCCACTTGGACTAACGAAAATATTAAGTATATGCGTAATCAATTGAGACGCTTGGGCTTCGCTTATGATTGGAAGCGTGAACTGTCAACTTGTGATTCTAACTACTTTAAATGGGAGCAATGGTTCTTTTTGAAGTTATATAAAAATGGCTTAATTGAAAAAAAAGAATCTGAAGTAAATTGGGATCCTGTTGATAAAACGGTGTTGGCAAATGAGCAGGTAATCGAAGGACGTGGGTGGCGCTCAGGAGCACTGGTAGAAAAAAAGAAGATTCCGCAATGGTTCGTAAGGATTACTAAATATGCCGCTGAATTACTTAATGATATAGACAAGCTAAATGATTGGCCTGAGTCAGTAAAGACAATGCAGAGAAACTGGATTGGTCGTTCCGAAGGAGTCTTACTTAAGTTCTGCGTAAAAGGGTCACAAGATGCTATTGAAGTGTTTACGACAAGACCTGACACCTTGTTGGGCGCAACCTTTTTGGCATTGTCTCCTGAGCATATCATAGTGGAAAAAATCAGGAAGAGTGACCCTGTACTTAACGAAAAACTTGAACGATGGAAAAAAAATGATTCAAAAGAAACTGATCTAAACAGTTTAGAAAAAGAAGGTATCAAATTAAATACTCAAGCAACCCATCCTATCTCTGGTAAAGAAATAGAAGTGTGGGTAGCAAACTTTGTTGTATCTAGCTACGGAACCGGCGCAGTTATGTCAGTGCCAGCTCATGATCAAAGAGATTGGGAGTTTGCAAAAAAATATGGCCTTCCAATAATCGAAGTCATAAGCCCAATTTCTCCGCAGTCTTCCAACATAGAAAAATCTGCTTTTGAAAAAAAAGGAATTTTAAAAAACAGCGGCAATCTGAATGGCCTAACTTCACAGGAGGCGACTGAACGGATTGTTAAGCTGCTTGAAAAAAATGGTTCAGGTATAAAACAAGTGCAATATAGATTAAGGGATTGGCTGATATCTAGGCAAAGATTCTGGGGTTGCCCTATTCCGATCCTGTATTCAGACGATGGAGTAATAAAATTAGAAAGTGAGCAAAATTTACCTATAAAGCTTCCAATAAAAGAATCGGTTTCGGGGACAGTCAAACCATTAACTGATTATGATGAATTTAAAAATATTAGAAACGCTGATGGAAGCATGTCCGTCAGAGAAACAGATACTTTTGATACTTTTTTTGAATCTAGCTGGTACTATGCAAGGTATTGTTGTTTTGATTCAACACAACAAATGCTTGACGATAGGGTGGATTATTGGTTACCAGTCGATGTTTATATCGGGGGAATAGAACACGCAGTTTTGCACCTCCTCTATGCTAGATTCTTTAACAAACTAATGCGCGACGAGGGTTTAGTCGTTCCCGATGAGCCTTTTAAAAAATTATTAACTCAAGGGATGGTTTGCAAAGAAACATATTATAGAAAAGAAGGCTCGCGAATAGAATATTTTTCCCCTGAAGAAGTTGAAACGGATTTTGATGAAAAAGGAGCGGTTTGCAAAGCATATCTAAAAAAAGATAAACAACCAGTTGTCATTGGCTCAATTGAAAAAATGTCTAAGTCAAAGAAAAATGGTGTTGACCCCGAGGGGCTAATAAAAAACTATGGTGCAGACACTGTGCGTTTATATACAATGTTTGCAGCTCCACCAGAACAAATGTTGGAATGGTCTGATAATGCAGTTGAAGGTTCTTACAGATTTCTAAAGAACCTTTGGAAGCTAACCCATTCAGTTATTGAATTTCAAAAAATCGAACATTCTTTGAATATTGATCATCTAGATGNTCGCCAAAGAGACTTCAGGCGCAAATTACATCAGACTATAAAAAAAGTAACTGATGACTATGAGAGAAGATATAAGTTTAATACAGCCATAGCAGCGATAATGGAGCTCTATAATTTTGTTGTTAGATTTGAGGCCAAAAGTGAACAAGATGAAATACTTTTAGGCGAAGCCGTGCGTGTTATGATTCAACTGCTACATCCTATCGTACCACATATCACTGAAGCTCTTTGGTTCAAACTGGGAGCTTCAAAACCGATTGATGAAGTGTGGCCAGGATACGATCCTTCCGCCCTNATCAACGATATGGTCGAAATAGTGCTTCAAATAAATGGTAAAAAAAGATCTAGTATTAAGGCCAAAATTGACCTCAACAAGGATGAGTATGAAAATCTTGCCAAGTCAGATAAAAATATTTCAAAATATATACAAAATGAGGAAATAAAAAAAATAATCATTGTTCCGAATAAGCTAATTAATATTGTAGTCTAAATGAAGAAAATCTCATTCAAAATATTATGTATACTCGGTTCGCTTACATTTCTCACTTCATGCGGGGGTTGGCAGTTAAGAGGAAATGATGCTTTTTACGGGCAAAACTTACAGGCTTATATTGAAGGGGATAGAAGTACTTTACTTAGCGATGCTCTTCGAANTGCATTCAGAGAAAGAGGAGTAAACGTTGGATCAAAAGCGGGAAATGCTGAAATTTTGGTAAATATTTTAAACTCGGATTTTCGTCGAAGAGTAGTATCCTTAGATCCTCAGACAGGGAAAGTGCGGGAGCTAGAAATTCAGCTTTTCAGCGAAGTCGTGATTAGGTCTAGAACGTATGGCCTACTGATGCCTAGACAGGTCATGCGTCTACAAAGGGACTATTTTTTTGATGAATTAGCTGCGGAGTTTACGACCAATAGAGGCCAGGTAATTGAGTCTGATCTGGCTAAAGACTGGGCTTTTTCAGTTGCCTATAGAGCATTAGCAAGTCTGAAAAAATTTAAAAAACCATGAGATAGAACGTGATAGAGAAAGAAAAATTGTTTTGTGCGATTGGTGATGAACCAATCCAAATAATAGAGGCTTCAAAATATATAAACAATCTATTTAATGAGTCTACAGGATTCGAAAGATGTGTTTCGGCGCCTGCAAGTAATGATACTTGGATCGATTTTAAGCACAACGTGAGCTCCCCGTCTCTTTTTTGCCAAAAAAGACTGTTTGAAATAGATATAAAGGTTAAACCGACAAAATTAGGGGAACAAATACTAAGTGATATTTTAGACTCAGCTGAATCAGGGGATGTTTTCTACTTTAAAATTTCCTTTAAACATAGGGCGACTCCGGTTTGGTTAAGTAGGATTATTAATCATGGAACAACGTTTAAATGTTATCAACTAAACAATAAAGAGGTTCCTTTGTGGATTCTTAAAAGATTGTCACAAGCTGATAAAAAGATTTCCAGGGAAGCGGCAGATTTTATAACCGAAAGAAATGAAGGCAATCTTATTTCTACTGCTAATGAAGTTGATAAATTAGCTATCATGATAGACTCTAAAGAGATAACTTTGAAAAGAATAATAGAATTGATATCAGACGGCTCCACTTATTCCGTTTACAATTTGAAAGACGCCCTTTACCAAGGCTCTGTCTCGCGGACCATCAAGATATGTAGAGTATTAAAAAGAGATGATGTAGATCCAATGATTATTTGCTGGTTATTAAAAAAAGAGTTTAGAAACCTGTTAAAAGCAAAAATNCGACTTTCATTTGGCGACTCAATGAAGCAAATTTTTCTTGATTATAATATTTGGAAAAAGGAACAGTATGTTTTTAAAAATCTAGTTGATCGATTAGAATCGAAACATATGATTAATCTGTTAGAAGAAATAAGTGAAATGTTGCTTGGAGTCAAGACTGGATCTAAAATTCAGTTTTGGACAGAACTTGAGTTTATTTTAATAAAATTTATTGATCCAAAACTAGTTTCATTTGAAATTCCTAAATTGCATGGGATGTCAAGAATTGGATAGTTTACAAAATTATATTAGAGAGATTGGAACTAGGTCTAAATTAGCAAGCCGAGAAATGATGGGTGCTAGTCTTTTAGCCAGAAATCGATCATTAGTTTCTATATCATCGGAGATTCTAAAATTTAAATCAAAGATATTAGAAGCTAATAATTACGATCTTAGTAAAAGTAAAAATTTGTCAAGTTCTATGATCGACAGATTAACACTTAATGCCAGCGGAATTGAGTCACTGGCCGCAGCTGTTTTAAGCGTATCGTCCTTGCCAGATCCAATTGGCAACATAGAAGGTATGCGTCAGCAACCTAGTGGAATTAAGGTTGGTAAAATGAGGGTTCCTATTGGTGTTGTTGGAATGATTTACGAGGCAAGACCGAGTGTGACGGCAGATGTTGCTGCTTTGACGATAAAGTCTGGCAATGCTGCCTTATTAAAAGGGGGGGTTGAAGCTGCTGAAACTAACAGTGTTTTAATGGAAGCGATATTAACAGGAATAAACCAAGTTGGTTTGATTCCATGCGACTGTGTTCAGTTAGTTGACCCAACAGATAGGAAAATAGTTGAGAAATTAATTCAAGCTGATACTTTTGTAGACCTGCTGATTCCTAGGGGCGGTAAAAGTCTCATAAAACTAGTCTTAGAAAAAGCAACAATGCCTGTCTTAAAGCATTTAGATGGAGTGTGCCATGTTTTTGTTGATAAATCCGCTGACTTAAAGAAAGCGCTGGCTATTTCGATGAATGCAAAAACTCAACGGTTAGGTACATGCAATACTATGGAGACATTGTTAGTTAGCACTGAAATCGCTAGTAAATTTATACCCTTGATACTAAGTCAGCTCGAGAGGGTTGGTATAGAAATTAGAGCTTGCTCGGAGACATCAAAACTTTATCCAAATAGCATTTTAGCAACAGAAGAAGATTGGTATGAGGAATACTTGGGGCCTGTTTTATCTGTAAGAATTGTTAAGGATGCTGATGATGCTATCTCCCATATTACTAAATATGGATCCAACCATACTGACTCAATAGTATCTGAAGATTATTCTACAATTTCTAAATTCATAAGGCAGGTTGACTCTAGTTCGGTGATAGTCAATGCATCTACAAGATTTGCAGATGGGTTTGAATATGGACTGGGGGCTGAGATTGGAATAAGCACAGATAAATTTCATGCTCGCGGGCCAGTAGGCTTAGAGGGCTTAACCTCTGCTAAATGGATTGTATTCGGTAATGGCGAGGTCAGGAAGTGAAGGAGCAACAAAGTAAAACTGTTTCAAACGTGGCTCGGGTAGGTTTAATGGGAGGTGCTTTNGATCCTCCACATATTGGCCACTTAAGATTAGCCACTGAAGCTGTAGAAAGACTTCACCTTAATGAGGTTAGACTAATTCCAGTTAATATACCGAGTCATCGTTCAAGACCAATAGCAAGTCCTAGCGCAAGAGCGGAAATGTTGATAAGAGTAGCTGAAGATCCGCTAAATGTAGATTTTTGCGAAATTCAGCGGGGTGGTGTCAGTTTCACTGTCGACACTGTGAAGTTCATGAAGAACAAGATACCTGATGCAAAGTTTTTTCTTATAATCGGTTTGGATTCATTTCTGTCTTTTAAAGAATGGGTAGCTTGGGAGGAGTTGTTGCAACTTACTAATTTAGCTGTCTTTGCTAGAGATGGAGGAGATCAAGCTCGAAAGGAACAATATCTCGAGGAATTTTCGGGTTATAGTCAAGATAATGAAGTATTCTTTTTTGACTCGCCAATTCTTGAGGTTGGATCAACAGAGATAAGAAATAAAATAAAGAAAGGACTCAGTGTAGATTTCCTTCTTCCTGAGAAGGTGGTTGGATATATTCAAGCGGAAAAACTCTATCAAAATGAATAATAAAACGCGAGCGGGAACTAAAGAAGTTCAATTCGTCAAAGCCCTTGAAAACGGCAAGGCTAAGGATATTGTTGTTCTTAATGTCAGCTCTTTGACTTCAATTACAGACTTTATGATTATCGCGACAGGAACATCAAGTAGACATGTGAGGTCTCTGGTAAAGCATCTAGTTGAGGATAGATGTCAATTTGGTATTCCACTTGGAGTTGAAGGGTTGCAAACTGGGGAATGGGTGCTTGTCGATTTTGGAGAAATTGTAATCCATATAATGCTTAAAACATCCAGAGAATTTTATAACCTTGAAAGTTTGTGGAATACAGAATTTTTAAATTTATCTGAGTTATAGAAATCAATGAACCTGGATCTAATTTGTGTATCAAATAAACAAAGTAATTGGGTTATAAAAGAAAGTCATATTTATTTACAAAGACTTCCAAAATGGCTAAATATTAGAATTATTTTAGTTACCCCGGTAAAAAGCAGAATGAGCATTGCAATGAAGTTAGCAGCAGAAGCTCAAAAGATTAAAAAAAAAATATGTAACGACGATTATTTAATAATTTTAGATAGCCAGGGTTTTTCCTTAACCAATTCTTNTTTAGTGAGTCAGTTCAAAAAGTTGATGATTGACGGGCGAACTGTGAAGGTGATTGTAGGAGGGTCTGATGGAGTGGATGACAGCTTGAAAGCTGAAGCCCACTCCATATGGTCAATGTCGAAATTGACCTTTCCACATGCTCTGTGCTCTGTGATATTTATCGAGCAAATTTACAGAACAACCTCGATCTTAGCGAATCACCCTTACCACAAATAATGTCAATATAAGTTTTAGGCAATTAAAGGTACTATTAACAGAGCTACTATATTAATTATTTTAATTAGTGGGTTGATTGCTGGCCCTGCAGTGTCTTTATACGGGTCGCCCACAGTATCTCCAGTGACGGCAGCTTTGTGGGCTTCAGAGCCTTTGCCACCACAATTACCATCTTCAATATACTTTTTAGCATTATCCCAAGCCCCGCCGCCGGTCGTCATGGATATTGCTACGAAAATTCCAGTAACAATAGTGCCAAGCAGCAAACCTCCAAGAGCTTCTTTACCCAATGTGAAGCCTACAATGATTGGCACTAATATAGGTAGAAGCGATGGAATGATCATTTCTTTTATTGCTGCTTTGGTCAGAAGGTCGACTGCAGTAGAGTAATCTGGTTTTGCTGAACCGTCCATAATGCCGGGAATTTCCTTGAATTGTCTTCGTACTTCAATAACAACTGAACCAGCAGCACGTCCAACGGCTTCCATTCCCATTGCCGCAAAAAGATATGGTACTAAACCTCCTATAAAAAGCCCGATTACAACTCTTGGATCAGACAATAAAAATGTTACCGATGCTCCGTAATATTCGAGCTCATGTGTGTAGTCAGCAAACAGTACAAGGGCTGCAAGACCAGCTGAGCCAATTGCGTAACCTTTTGTTACTGCTTTTGTAGTATTACCTACCGCATCTAATGGATCGGTTATGCCTCGAATTTCATCTGGCAGATTTGCCATTTCCGCTATTCCGCCTGCATTGTCAGTGATAGGTCCAAATGCATCAAGCGCAACAATAATTCCAGTCATTGATAACATGGAAGTAGCGGCTATAGCTAGTCCGTATAAACCGGCTAGATCATAGGATAATTTAATGCTAATGCATACTGCGATTACTGGAAGTGCACAAGCTTTCATTGAAATTCCAATGCCCGATATAATATTTGTAGCGTGTCCGGTTTTTGAAGCTTCTGCAATATCTTTAACAGGGCGATAGTTAGTTCCAGTATAATATTCCGTAATTATGACCATCGCGGCTGTAAGGACTATTCCAACAAGCGCGCAGGCAAATAGTTCGAAATAATTTTCTGGCATTAGCATTTTTGTAATTGGGTAGAAAGCTATTGAAGCAAGAACACCAGCGACGATAAGACCTTTATAGAGCGCCCCCATGATGCTTCCATTCTCCCCTGCTTTGACAAAAAAAGTTCCTATTATTGAGGCAATTATTGAGATTCCTCCGAGTGCAAGTGGATAGACTATTGCATTTTCTCCAATTTCACCTGATTTAATCATAAGACCGCCTAACAGCATCGTTGCAATTATAGTTACAGCGTAGGTTTCGAATAAGTCGGCCGCCATGCCAGCACAGTCTCCGACATTGTCTCCTACATTATCTGCAATTACTGCAGGGTTTCTAGGATCATCTTCCGGGATTCCGGCCTCAACCTTTCCGACTAGATCAGCACCAACATCTGCGCCTTTAGTGAATATTCCACCGCCTAATCTAGCAAAAATTGAGATTAAAGAGCCTCCAAAACCAAGCCCTACTAATGGGGTAAGGCTATCAATGCCTAGATACAAAAGTACTTGATAGTAACCTGCCACGCCTAGCAATCCTAAGCCTACCACTAGTAGTCCAGTTACAGCGCCTCCTCGAAATGCTACTTGAAGCGCGTGATTAATCCCTTTGTTAGCCGCTTCGGCAGTACGTGAGTTTGACCTTACCGAAACGTTCATTCCGATATACCCAGCCAGTCCTGATAGTATCGCACCTATTGCAAAACCTATCGCTGTATACCAACTTAAAGCTAGACCTAGACCAACAAATAAAATTAATCCGACTATGGATATTGTACTGTATTGCCGATTTAAGTAAGCAGACGCCCCCTCTTGGACAGCATTAGCAATTTCTCTCATTTGCTCGTTACCTTGCGGCAATGCAATTATCCATCTTATTGAAAAAATACCGTAAGCGATGGCGCCTAAGCCGCAAATAATCGCAAAAGTTAGTGGTGAAATAGCGGTCATATATTTATCTCCTCCCAGCTATGTTTTATGAAATTAAATAGGGAAATCGTAATTAACTATCTTTGAAGCCAATTCCCTTCTTAGTTTTGTGTAGCGCGGTATCCCTTTTTGGTAATCTGGATATGCTTCGCCTTCGATTAATGGTGACAAGTATTCTCTGCATTTTTCGGTAATGCTGAAACCGTCTGTTGAAATAAAATCGGAAGGCAACATTTTTTCACGGTTTGCAACTTTTTCTAAATCAACGCTCCCCAAACCCCAAGTATAAGGCTGATTTGTTATTCGCTCAATTGTTGTCATAACTGATGTTTTACCTTCTAATGCTAATTCTACTGCGTGCCTGCCTACAGCTTCTGCTTGGTCAACGTCAGTTTTGGAAGAAATGTGTCGGGCTGATCTTTGAAGGTAGTCTGCTATTGCCCAGTGATTTTTAAGATTAAGTTCTTTTTCAATGACTTGGGCTATCAAGGGAGCTACTCCACCTAGCTGAGCATGTCCGAATGCATCCGTCCCTCTGGCATTTGTGAGAAGTTCACCATTTTCTAGCTTAACACCTTCCGAGACTATAATTGAACAGAAACCAAATTTGCCTACAGTTTCTTCTACCTTTTTGGTAAAGCTGTGTAAATGGAATGGTACTTCTGGAAACAAAATTATATGTGGGGGATCGTTTTCATTGTCTTGGGCTAAGCCCCCGGAGGACGCGATCCAACCGGCATGTCTCCCCATTACCTCAAGTATAAACACTTTTGTTGAAGTAGCGGCCATCGATGAGACATCTAAACTTGCTTCCAAAATAGATGTGGCCACATACTTGGCTACTGAGCCAAATCCTGGGCAACAATCAGTCTCCGGAAGATCATTGTCGATAGTTTTTGGTATTCCGATACATTTAATGTCTAAGTTTTGTTCCTTAACAAACTCCGCAAGGTTCTTTGTGGTATCTTGAGAATCTCCTCCCCCATTGTAAAAAAAATAGCTGATATTATGAGCTTTAAAAACTTCGACGATTCTGCGATATTTCTCGACGTTTTTATTTAGATCTCCCAGTTTATATCTGCATGAACCAAAAGCCCCAGCTGGTGTTGTTTTAAGTCCGCTTATTTCTTCAACACTGTTTAATGAAGTATCAATCAAGTTTTCTTCTAATGCGCCGAGTATCCCGTTTTGACCAGCGAACATCTTTTGGATGGCTCCGGGGTGTTGACGTGCTTTGTTCAAAACTCCATACGCTGAGGCATTTATAACAGCTGTTACACCTCCAGATTGAGCGTAAAAGCCATTTTTATTTTTTTGAATAACCATAATTAATTTTACAAAAAATTAAGAAGTTGCATAGTATATCGTATTCGGGCCAACAAGGTGTAGAATGATCTTGAGTTATTATAACATATCCATCTGTTTATCTCATTGTAAAGAATTGTTGCCATGATTTATAAAAGACAAATGAAAGTAGTACCCTTTTTTTTCGCTATGTATCTTTTCTTTTTACCTTTTGTCAGCACAATGGAGTTACCGGATCTAGGTGATTCGTCCGGAAGTTTAATATCTCCTGTCAAAGAGCGTCAATTGTCAAAAGCTGTGTTAGGTGAATTGCGAAAATCTGGCGCACCATTCATAGAAGATGAGATTATCTTACGTTATTTGAATAATTTACTTGAAGAGCTTGCAAATCATACTCAGTATGAGGGTGAATTTGAAATGTGTTTAATCGAGTCTAGAGCGATTAATGCATTTGCTGTACCTGGAGGTCTGATTTGCTTTCATTCCGGCTTAATTCTCGAAACTCAAGAAGAATCCGAGTTGGTATCCGTTCTTGCCCATGAGATAACTCACATAACTCAACGTCACGGTGCAAGGATGATTGAAAGTTCTTCTAGAATGAAAGTTCCGGTAATCGCTGCTATGTTATCTGCAATGGCTTTAGCGGTAGCTGATCCGCAAGCTGGGTATGCAGCATTAATGGCTACTCAAGCGGCAGGGACTCAATATAGAATTAATTTTACTCGTTCAAATGAAAAAGAGGCTGATGCAATTGGTATTAAGTTAATGAGTCAATCAGGATACGATACTTCCGGAATGCCCAAGTTCTTCAATAGAATGTACAAAGCTAATCGTTATAGTGATCCTAAAATGGTCCCGGAATATCTGAGAACTCATCCATTAACTGTGAACAGGATATCCGAAGCTGCTTCAAGAGCCGAGGACTTACAGCCGATTAATAAAAAACCAATGTCACGCGATTATCACTTAATGTTGGCTCGATTGAGAGCTATCACAACCAAAAATCCGGCAGAAACACTCGAGTTTTTTAATGATAACATTGAACAATCTACAGGTTTTCATAAGCTTAGCAGAAGATACGGTAGAGTTATTGTTCAAAGACGTTTAAATAAATTTCACGAGGCGCGAGTCGAAATCAAAGATTTGATCTCTCAATATCCAGAACTATCCCAGTTTTACATAGAGGCAAGCTATATAGATAGGGACAGTGGTGATTATTTAAGCTCACTAGAAACGATGAATTTAGCTTATTCAAAAGATCCATCTAATCTTGCGGTTGCTTATAGTTTAATTGATAGCTTAATGATTTTAGACCTCCCGTCAGAAGCAAAAAAAGTACTTGGAGACTTTGATATTGACACAAAAGAAGGCCCAAAATTTCATAAGACATTAGCCGATATAGAATTTTCATTAGGAAACTCTGAATTGTCTAATATCTCTATGGCTGAATACTTTTACGAATTGGGTTATTTAGGTAAGGCAATAGCCCAATTGCGGGTTGCGACCACTTCCGAAGAGCTGAGCAATTATCACAGATTGAAAGCTAACGCTCGACTACAACAACTTGAAAGAGAGCTCGCTAGGAGAATAGATGAGCGAAGGTAAATAGTAAGTATTGGTGGGCCGTGTAGGGTTCGAACCTACGACCAACGGATTAAAAGTCCGGTGCTCTACCAGCTGAGCTAACGGCCCCAAAAAAATTTACGATTGCTGACGCAAAAGAGTTCATGAGAAGTTGCAGATTACTTTGGTGGCTTCCCATCCAGCTCTCTAAAGTGTTAGTTTATAATAAAAACACAAATTAATTAAATGCTGAACTATCAAAAACGGTGATACGAAGCAATTTCTTTGGAATTATAAGATTAACCCATAAAATTTGTTCTTGTTATCTGTGCAATTAATTGGACTGGACAAGAACTAATGTACAATGCTTGGAATATGGTACAATTTGATTTTTATTTTAAATAGTATTTTTAGTGTTTGAGTGTAGCTATGCCGATTTACGAATATCAATGCACCAGTTGTGAAGCTAGTTTTGAGATAATGCAAAAGATAGCCGACGGTCCTCCAACAAAATGCCCATTCTGTGGACACAATGAGGTGAGAAAGTTAATATCAAAAGTAGGGTTCCAATTGAAAGGTACAGGTTGGTACGAGACTGATTTTAAGGATAAGAAAAGTTCCAAAAAACCCGACAAGACAAATACTCAGAAACCTGATAACTCAGCTTCTAAAAATAAAGCAAAGACATCTGGCGGTCAAAAGTCAGCTACTTCTGGTGAGACAAAGTGATTTCGCAGACTAAACAAAAATCGGTCTATAAAGATTGTCTATGAGAAGTAACTATTGTGGTGATATTTCTGAACGTGATGTCGGTAACTCGGTTTGGCTTTGCGGCTGGGTGCATACTAGGCGTGACCATGGTGGTGTAATCTTTATAGATTTAAGAGATGTTAAAGGCAAGGTACAAATCGTTTTTGATCCTGGCATGCCTGAAATTTTTGCCGTTGCTGAACGTTTGAGGAGTGAATTTGTCCTGAGGGTTAAGGGAACCGTACGTGATCGACCAAAGGGAACCGTAAATGAAGACCTTGCTTCTGGCCGAGTGGAAGTGTTGATTGAAGAATTAAATATATTGAATGAGTCAAATACCCCGCCATTTCCCATTGATAGTGATGAGAGTAATCCAGAAACAAGACTAAAGTTTAGGTATATTGATTTAAGGGGAACTAGGGTAAAAGATAACCTTATACTAAGAGCAAAAGTTTGTAGATTCATTAGGGAATTTTTAGAAACAAGAAATTTTATTGAGGTTGAAACACCAATTCTTACTAAAGCTACCCCTGAGGGCGCCAGAGATTATTTAGTGCCGAGCAGAACGCAGCCCGGACATTTCTTTGCTTTACCTCAGTCGCCTCAATTATTTAAACAACTTCTGATGATAGCCGGTTTTGACAGNTATTTTCAGATTGTAAAGTGTTTTAGGGATGAGGATCTTCGAGCAGACAGACAACCCGAGTTCACACAACTTGACATAGAAATGTCTTTCATTGATGAACAAGAGATTGTTTCCTTAATGGAAGATATGGTTAGGTCTTTGTTTGCGGAGGCTATGAGGGTGGAACTTCCAAGTAATTTTGACAAGATAACTTATAGAGACGCGTTGCTCAAGTATGGTACAGATAGGCCTGATTTGAGAAATCCATTAGAACTTGTAGAAATTAAAGAGATTGTAAGACACACCAGCTTTAATGTTTTTTCGTCACCTGCAAGCCAACTCGGTGGTCGGGTGGTAGCTATGAAGGTTCCTGGAGGAGGCAGGCTCACTCGAAAACAGATTGATGGTTATACAGACTTAGTAGTCAAAAATGGGGCAAAGGGCCTTGCGTACATTAAAGTACAGGATAAAAAATTAGGCGTAGACGGATTGCAGTCGCCAATTTTGAAATTTTTAGATTTAGATGTGGTTAATCATATTCTTGAAAAGACCTCTTCAAATGATGGTGATTTATTATTTTTTGGCGCTGGGTCGGGCCGAACAGTAAACCTTACCATGGCTACTCTTAGGGATACTGTAGCTAAGGATTTGGATTTAATTACACAAGAGTGGCGCCCATGTTGGGTTGTTGATTTTCCTCTTTTTGAAAAAGATGAGAAAGATAATTTATCCTCTCTTCATCATCCTTTCACAGCACCATGTCAAGAGATTGACGAGGTTGAAAAGGCACCAGAAGAAGCAACGTCAAGAGCTTATGACCTAGTCTTAAATGGCTACGAGGTAGGTGGCGGTTCAATAAGAATAAATAAATCAGTTATTCAAAAAAGGATCTTTAAATTACTTGGTTTAGACGAAGCAGAGGTTGAAGAAAAATTTGCTTTTTTCACAGACGCATTGGATTACGGATGCCCTCCTCATGGAGGGATTGCATTTGGTGTTGACAGACTAGTTATGTTAATGGCAGGAGAAGACTCTATCAGGGAAGTCATAGCTTTTCCTAAAACTCAAACAGCAACCTGTCCTTTAACCAAAGCGCCTGGTGTTGTATCAAAAAAGAGCCTTTCCGAGTTAAATTTGTCCCCAACAGGTAAAATAAAAAATCTTTAAATTGCCGAGTGAATTGCATCTACAATTTTTTGTTGGTCTTTTTCCGTTAGCCATGGATGAATTGGTAAGCTTAATACTCTGCTACAAACTTTTTCTGTAACTGGGCAATCAGCTTTATCCTTAGCTCTAGTGTACGGTGAATAATGGTATAAAGGTTTTTCATAGTAGATAGCATATGGAACATTTTCTCTTTTTAAGTTAGTCATTATTTGATTGCGATTGTCAATTTTTATGGTGTACTGGGCCCAAACGCTCCTGCCATCATTTATCACTATGGGTACTTGTAGTTGCTGTTCGTTGAAACTTAATAAACTTGAGTAACGATTTGCATTTAATTGTCGTAATTCTATTTCTTGATTAAATGTTTGTATCTTTTCCAAAAGAACGGCCGCTTGAATTGAATCAAGCCTGCTATTTATTCCTAGATGTGTGAATGTATTTTTTGAAGTTTGGCCATGATTCTTTAAACTTCTTAGCAAACTATCGATGGATTTATCATTGGTAAATATTGCGCCACCATCACCGTAGCACCCGAGTGGTTTGGTTGGGAAAAAGCTAGTGCACCCAATATCGCCGAAAGAACAGGATTTTCTGTCACCAAGGCTCGCACCAAAGCTTTGAGCGCCATCTTCGATTACAAACAGTTGGTGTTTTTTAGCAACCGATAGAATTTTATTAAAGTCAGCGCATTGCCCAAATATGCTGACGGGCATAATAGCTTTCGTGTTCCTGTTAATTTTACTTTCTATTTTACTGGGGTCGATATTGAATGTATCGTCATCGATATCGACAAATACAGGAGTTGCGCCAATTAGCTGAATCATTTCGGCTGTTGCGACATACGTAAAGGGACTTGTAATAACTTCGTCTCCGTTTCCTATCCCCAGAGCCATTAAAGCTAAAAATAATGAATCCGAGCCATTGGCGGTAGTAATGCAGTGATTGACCCCAACATATTCCGCTAAAGCTACCTCAAGTGCGGCCACTTCAGGACCATTTATGAATTGCTTATGGTTAAAAACCGCCTCAAACCGTCTTTTTAGATTGCTTTCAATTTTATTATATTGAGTATCGAGATCTATGAACTTCATGGGAAATTTTCTAAAACCCTAAAAAATTAGGTTTATTTTAATCGTATTTATAACCTATCACAAAATATTGGAAATGATCTAAGAAATCATTGCATAATAGTTGATATTACTGGCAATGAAAAAATATCGATTAAATCTTGTTAGATTTTTTTATTATTGCAGCAATTAAAATCGACTGCAATTGATTGGCCTCTAGGAGTTTAATTTTGTCAAAAAATATATCGCTGAACCATAACTCGATCGACCGGGCGACTAAGGGTGACAGCAGTTATGATGAAATAGCGAATATTTTAATCAGAAAAAACATCACGTTGGTTGCACATTATTATACGCCTTCTGAGATACAAATTTTGGCCGAAGAAACCGGTGGAATTGTGTCAGATTCATTAGATATGGCGAGATACGGAAGTCGTAGTCGATCATCAACTTTGCTTGTGGCGGGTGTGCGATTCATGGGTGAGACCGCAAAAATACTTAATCCTGAAAAAACAATACTTATGCCCAATTTACACGCTGATTGCTCATTAGATCTTGGTTGTCCTCCAAAAGAGTTCAGATTATTTTGCGAAAAAAATAATGATAGAGAAGTTGTGGTTTATGCTAATACCAGCGCCCGCGTTAAAGCGCAGGCTGATTGGATGGTTACTTCTGGAACTGCGGTTGATGTAGTGAGACATTTACATGAAAAAGGAAAAAAAATTATTTGGGCGCCTGATAAATATTTAGGCGATTTTGTTCAAAGACAAACTGGCGCAGATATGCTCATGTGGGACGGTTCCTGTATCGTTCACGAAGAGTTTAAAGCTCAAGAATTACGCGAGTTGGTAGCTAGAACCTCTGACGTAGAGGTTCTAGCTCATCCAGAATCTATAAAAGATGTTTTAGAACAAGCAGATTTCGTGGGATCCACAACTGCATTGATTGACTACGCCAAAGGTTCAAAATCTAAAAATCTAATTGTTGCGACTGATAAAGGAATCTTTTATAAAATGGCTCAAGCAGCCCCGAATAAGAATCTTATAGAAGCACCCACGTCTGGAGAAAGTGCTACTTGCAAAAGTTGTGCAGCTTGTCCTTGGATGTCATTGAATAATTTAATCTCCTTAAAAGAAAGTATTACTAATGAAAACAATAAAATAGAGGTACCTTCAGCAATCGTTAAGGAAGCAAGAAAACCTATCGAAAGATTATTGGAGTTTGCTTCAGATAGTAAGCAGGTTGTTTTTGGTAATAATGATGCATGAAGATGGAGGTTCTTTTTGGCAGGACATAGTAAATGGGCGAATATCAAACATAGAAAAGGGCGCCAGGATGCTATAAAAGGCAAGCTTTTCACAAGGCTTATTAGAGAAATTAGTGTTTCAGCTAGGTTGGCAGGAGGAGATATTAATTCTAATCCTAGATTGCGCTCGGCGGTAGAAGCAGCTAATAGCGCTAATATGCCAAAGGAGAAAATTGATCGCGCCATTAAAAAAGGAAGTGGTGGAGATGAATCTCAAAATTTGGAGGAAATTCGTTATGAGGGTTATTCTCCTGGAGGAGCCGCTATAATCGTTGACTGTGTGACGGATAATAGGAATCGTACTGTTGCAGACGTGAGACATGTTTTTTCCAAAGCTGGTGGTAATTTAGGAACAGAGGGCTGTGTTGCCTTTCTTTTCAAGAAGCTGGGAATCCTAACCGTTATAGATATTGAAGATGAGGATGCCTTTTTAGAAAAAATTCTAGAACTCGACGTGGAGGACGTTCAAAAAATCTCGGATAACTCCTTCGGTGTAATTTGCGCGCCTGAATCATATTTCGATGTAAAGGATTTATTGCTAGACTCAGGAGTAGCTCTGTCAGATTCCGAAATCACATTAGTTCCGACCTTGCAAAAAGAATTAAAAGGGAAGCATCAGGAGCAGACTGAAAAAATGATTGATCTTTTAGAGGATGTTGATGATGTGCAAAAGATTTACACAAATGCTGTTTTTTGAGAAATTTATTGACAAAAAACAATATAGTTAAAAGAAAGTATAGAATTTTAGGAATAGATCCAGGTTCTAGGATAGCTGGATATGCTGTGATTGATTCTTACAAAAACAAAATGGATCTAATTGATTTTGGAACCGTGAAGCTTCAATCAGATTTTGACGGCGAGAAATTGTATCAATTATCAGAATTCTTAATAAAGATTATTGAAAGCCTTAGACCAGACATGATTGCTGTAGAGAAGGTCTTTATGGGAAAAAATGTTTTATCTGCTCTTAAATTAGGACAGGTGAGAGGTGTTATTTTACTTACAGCGCAAAAATTAGGTGTTTTACAATTTGATTATTCCCCAAATGAGATAAAAAAAGCAATAAGCGGTGTAGGGCATGCTTCAAAGGAACAGGTTCAATTTATGGCAAAACAGTTATTTCGTCTTCAAGAAACTCCTGCAGTGGACGCGGCAGATGCAATAGCAGTAGCTGTATGCCATGCTAGTAACTATGCCTATAAAAAAATGCTATCTGAAGCGGAAAATGAAAAATGATCGGAAGATTAAATGGAAAACTAGTAGAAAAACAACCACCGTTAATTGTTATAGAATGCTTTGGAGTTGGTTATGAGGTTGAGGCGCCTATGAGTACCATTTGCGATCTGCCCGAGTTAGGCTCCAGTGTAACTTTGTTTACGCATCACCATATTAGAGATGATGCAAACCTTTTATTTGGCTTTTTGACAACCAAAGAAAGGGAGTTATTTAGGGTTTTGACGAAAGTTAATGGGGTTGGTAATCGAATGGCGCTTACTATTTTATCTGGAGTATCTATTGGAGAATTTGTGCGTGTGGTTAAAAACGATCAATGGCAACAATTGACGTCCTTGCCTGGTGTGGGAAGAAAAACTGCCGAGCGAATTTTGGTTGAGGTGCGAGACCGTTTAGATTCCTTTAACGAGAATTTTGGCATTGATAACTCAAAGGTTAATGTTCAGAATGATGCAATTCTGGGACTTGTATCCTTGGGATACAAAAAAAATGAGGCAGTTAAATTTGTCGAAAAAGCAAATCCAGATATCTATACTAGCCAAGAAATAATTAGGCAAGTTTTAAAAAACGTCTTGTCGAAAGATACGGATTAATTTGGAGTTTTAAATGCCTAAAGATAAGGGAGATTTGACCGCTTCTGCTGGTGAGGAAGATAAAGTTTTTGAAGGTGATGTGCGACCAAGAAGGTTGAGAGAGTACATAGGACAGAAAAACATGCATGACCAGCTAAGTGTTTTTCTAAAAGCAACTTTGAAACGAAAAGAGCCTCTCGATCACGTACTCATTTATGGTCCACCCGGTCTAGGAAAGACTACCTTAGCGAATATAATAGCAAACGAGTTAGATGCTGCATTNATTCAAACGTCAGGTCCGGTGTTAGAAAAGAAGAAAGATTTAGTGGGATTGCTGAGCAATCTAGAGCCCAACGATGTTTTGTTCATTGATGAAATTCATCGGCTTAATGCGGTAGTCGAGGAGACTCTCTATCCAGCTATGGAAGATCAAGTCGTTGATATGGTTTTGGGCGAGGGTCCAGCGGCCCGTTCATTAGTAATGCCCATTAATCCGTTTACTTTGATAGGGGCTACTACTAGAGCAGGGTTATTATCTTCTCCATTGAGAGATAGATTTGGAATAACTCAGAGACTCGAGTTTTACCAAAAATCTGAATTAGCGGAGATTATTAAAAGATCAGCAAGAATCCTTTCATTTTCGATTAAAAATGAAGCCTGTGCTGAAATAGCGAAAAGATCCCGTGGAACTCCCCGTATCGCTAACCGTTTGCTACGAAGATGTAGGGATTTCTCGGATGTTAACGAAATTAAATGTATGGATTTAGACGCTGTCTGTGATGCATTGGATCTATTAAAAATCGATTCGAATGGCTTCGATTATCTTGACAGGAAGTTTCTTGCTACTATTGTCGAAAAGTTTGATGGAGGACCTGTGGGAGTTGATACGATAGCATCTGCTTTAAGCGAAGAGCGGGATACAATAGAAGACGTCATTGAGCCATTCTTAATTCAAGAAGGGTTTATAAAAAGAACTCCAAGAGGAAGGGAAGCTACTCAATTATCATGGAATTATCTAGGATTAAAATCTAAGACGGTTCTGGATCAGGCTGGCGATTTATTTGAAGAGGATTAGTTGTGATAAGTCGGAGTGATTCTGTCATCAAATTGAAACATCGTGAGCGTATTTATTATGAGCACACCGATTCAACAGAATTTGTTTACCATACTAATTATTTGAAGTTTATGGAAAGGGCAAGAACTGAATGGCTTGATTCTTTGGGTTTTAGTCAAAGAGCGTTGAAACAAAGACATAATATATTTTTTGTCGTAAAGACAGCAAAAATAAATTATATAAAACCGGCAAAACTTGATGATAAGCTACTCTTAACCATTCGAAAACTAGTTATGAAAAAAGCATCTTTGCAAATTAAACAAGATATTGCATTAGAAGAGGATCAAATTATATGTCAGGGAGAGTTTGTTCTAGCTTGTGTATCATCTATGTCTTCTACTCCTGTAAAAATACCTGAGCAGATATTATTGGCAATTTCAAATGTCAGTTGAATTATCAATTTTTAAATTAATCCTTGAAGCTAGTATTGTTGTGCAACTTGTAATGTTGCTCCTTTTATTATCTTCAATAGCTTCATGGGCTTTGATATTTTCGCTCAATAAAAATTTGAAGCAAATCAAAAGTAAAACCGCAATTTTTGAAACTGAATTTTGGTCTAGTGACGATATTGGAGCCTACTACTCGAGCTTAGTTGAGCAAAACACAAGGCTTGATGGAATAGAAGCAGTGTTTGAATCTGGATTTAGAGAGTTCTTAAGATTAAGAAAAAAAGATATTTTAGATACGTCAGATCTCTTAGAGGGTTGTCAGCGCTCTATGAAAGTTAGTATAACAAGGGAGATAGAAACTTATGAGGATAGCCTTCCGACTTTGGCTACTATTGGTTCTGTATCACCTTATATAGGTTTATTTGGGACAGTTTGGGGAATTATGAATTCGTTCCAAGCTCTCGGAAATGTTAGTCAAGCCACCCTAGCTATGGTCGCTCCTGGCATTTCGGAAGCACTTATTGCAACTGCAATGGGTTTGTTTGCAGCAATTCCAGCAGTGATCGCTTACAATCGATTTGCTAGTCATATTGATCGTTTAGTAGCGCGATATGAAATGTTTGCTGAAGAGTTTTTGGCGATATTACGCCGCCAGATTAATAATTAAAGATGATGAGAAAGCGAAAACAAATAGCTGAAATTAATGTGGTTCCTTATATTGATGTAATGTTAGTTCTGTTAATTATCTTTATGGTTACAGCCCCATTGCTGACTCAGGGCGTACAAATTTCTTTACCGAAAGTCAATTCTAAGGTAATACCAGCTTCTCCGGTTGAACCTTTGGTCGTTTCATTGGATAAAAAAGGTTTGATCTATTTGGATATTGGTCAGAAAGCAAATGAGCCTATAAAAATTCAAACTTTAGTCAATAGGGTCGTAGCGGTTCTTAGATATCAGCCTGCTACAAAAGTTTTTTTGAAAGCTGACGCAAAAGTTAGTTACGGTAAGGTAATTGAAATTATGGCTAGTCTGCAAGTTGCGGGTGTAAACGATGTTGGAATGATTACCGATCCTTATATTGGTAGTAATTAATCGATAACTCAAAAATCTTAAAATGGTTTCCTATTATTACATAGCTATCTCAATAATATTTCATGTAATTACTTTTTTGATATTTTCTTTTTCTCTACCTGACAATGAGCAACATAACTTAAAAAAAACGGTCATAGGTGAGTCCCTCAATGCGACGGCGATAAATGAATCCGAAGTACATAAAGAAATAGAACGAATAAAAGCCATTAGAAGTAAGTCGAAAATTCAAGAAGAAGCTAGATTAAGAGATTTGCAAACCAAAGTAAGTTTTCAAGAAAAAAAACTAAAAGCTCTTGAGCTTGAAAAAAAGAAAGCTGAGAAGCTACAAAAAAAATTAACAATACAATCCGATGCTACTAAGAGAGAAATGGCTAAATTCACAGATAAAAAAAAGAAAGAACAAAAAGAACTTAAGCTAGCAGAAAAAAATAGAGCTGCAATTGAAAGTAGGAATAAGGAACTACAAGAACAAAATAAGAAATTGCAAAAAAACTTAGCAGANAGTCAGCTGCGTCAGCAGATTGAGATTGAAGAGAAAACCCTTGGTGATGATAGCAATGATAGCAATGATATGGATATTGTTGACTTGTATGCAAAAAAAATTGAAAATCAAATAAAAGCTAATTTTAAAATTCTTCCGGGACAGGAAGGTTTGAGTTGCACAATTAAGATTACTTTGGTGAGAGATGGTAGCGTCGTGGGAGTAGAGATATTAAAAACAAGTGGCAACTCTGCTTTCGACAGAGCTGCAGAGAATTCAGTTTTTACAGTTTCACCTTTTCCAGTCCCGGAATCGGACAGAGTCTTTGACAAAATGGGAGAGATTACTTTTGTTTTTAGTCCTTAAAAAAATACCGGCAATTGTTGCTTTGTTTTTGGCTNTAAATTATTTTCAGTCGGCAAATATCGCAGCAAGTGATTCACTAACAATTAGAATAGATGAGGGTACAATCCGTGCTCTCTCTCTGGGTATAGTTCCTATTCGAGGGGCCGTTTCTCAAAATATCTCTGATATTGTTGGTAATAATTTGAAATTGAGTGGTCGCTTCGATATTTTTAATTCAGAGGATATGGTATCGACTCCGGCGAAATTCGAAGAAGTAAATTTTAAAAGTTGGCGGATTTTTGGTGTTGAAAACATTTTAGTCGGACAAATGGCAACGAGTGCTGTCGGCTATAACCTTGTGGTGGAGTTAATTGATGTTTTACGACAGACCAAAATTTTCAGAAAAGAATATAGCTTTAAAGAAAACGATGAAAGAGCAATTGGGCATATTTTAAGTGATCAAATTTATCAACAATTAATAGGTAAAGCAGGTTGTTTTAACACTAAAATCGCGTATGTTTCAGTGTCAGTCATTGGGTCGCGTCGATTATACTCGATCGTTATTTCCGACTACGATGGCCATAATAGCCAGGAGATTTTGAGTTCAAATTTTCCGATATTATCCGTATCCTGGTCGCGGAAAGCAAAAAAAATTTCGTATGTTTCATTTGAGTCAGGCCGGTCTATTATATATATCCAAGACTTGAAAAACGGAGACAGAAGAAAAATTGTCTATGGGGATGGGATTATGGGTGCCCCTGAGTTCTCATTAGATGATAATTCGATAATTTTTACGGCTTCTGTATCGGGAAATATTGATCTCTACAAATATGAGCTGACAAAAAATACTTTCACTCGTCTAACAAAATCTGAATCAATTGAGACTGAGGCTACACTTTCTCCTTTGGGGGAGAAAATTATGTTCACATCCAACAGAAGCGGTGGTACCCAGATATTTAGAATGGACAATAAACCTTTCAGTCCTCCTGACCGCGTGACTTTTGGATTATCAAAATTTAATGCAAATCCCGTGTACTCTCCAGCGGTAGATAAATTTTCATATGTCACTAACGTTAATGGCTCATACCAAATCGTTGTGTCTGATTTACAGCAGAAGCAACAGCGTGTGATCTCAAAAGGGAGATTTGACGAGTCACCGAGTTTCGCGCCAAATGGAGATATGATAGTGTTTTCATCAAAGACTGGAATCGAGTCAGAACTCGTCATTAAATCAACTGAAGGGCTTGACACTGAAACTCGAATTTCTCTGCCAAACAGTTCGCTAATAGAGCCGGCTTGGGGACCGGCTGTTGAGTAGTGGTAGCAATAAGCTTTATTTTGAGGGTTTAAAAGATGCAATTATTTATATGGTTTATTATTTTTCTAAGCGGATGCTCGAATTCTAACTTATCAGGAGGCAAAGCTAATGTGCAGGACGAAAGCACAATATATAAAGCCGAGGTAAAACAGTATTCGACTGAGGATGCGTATGAAGTAAACAGTTTCTCTAAAAGCGAAACAGCAGGTTCTCTTGAGAACGTTATTTACTTTGAATATGATAGCGCAATAGTTAGAACCGAATATGATAAACTTTTAGTTAAAGTCAGTACCGACCTTATTAACAATCCCCAATTAAAAATTGTTTTGGAAGGGCATACTGATGAACGGGGTACTCGTGAATACAATCTTGCATTGGGAGAAAAAAGAGCAAATTCAGTACTAAAGCAGTTAAGTATTTTGGGAGTTTCGAAGTCACAAATGACGTCTCTAAGTTTTGGCGAAGAAAATCCTTCAGCCCTCGGTGTCGAAGATGATATTCTTGCATTAAATAGACGTGTGGAGATTATTTATTAAATGAAAAACTTTAAAGGCAAAAGTGCAAAACTGGCAATTTTTAGTGTCTTAATTATGTTGAATTGCGATTTATCACTTGCGAATGATGATATAATTCAGCTTGACGAAAGATTAACCCAGTTGGAGCAGATTTTAGAAAGAAATGGTTTATTGGAGCTATCAAGTGAATTAGATAAACTGAAGGAAGAGCAACGTGTTTTAAAGGGCAAGATAGAGGAAATTAAGTTTGCTTTAGATTCTAATAAAATCGGCGGCCCAACTGAAGCTCCGCAACAAAAAGACAAAGTTTTAATTAATTCGACGACCGATATAATAAGTAATAGTCCGACAGTTTCAACCGAAGACGAAACAAAAAAAAATATTGAGCCAGCGATAAACACAGAATTGACCGGTGAAGAAATATATAAAAATTCTTTTGCTTTGCTGAAAGCCGCAGATTACGAAAATGCAATCATAGGATTTAGAGAATATTTATTAAAATATGGCAATGGTAAATTTGCCGACAATTCAATGTTTTGGATAGGAGAGGCATACTGGGTAACGCAGGANTATGAAAAGGCCATCGAGGAATACGTACAATTAACTGATACNTATCCTCAAAGTCAGAAAAGCTCTCATGCGCTGTTAAAAATAGGCTATTGTTATGAAAAACTAGGAAAATTAGAAGAGGCTACAGGGGTGTTAAAGGACCTACAGAAGAAATTTCCAAACTCTACTGCAGCTAGGTTGGGTGCTGTAAAGTTAGAAAAATTACAAAATGGCACAAACTAGGATCGTTTTTTGATTAAAGTACGAACTTTCTCTAGTCTTTCATGGGTTCCTATATCGATCCAATCGCCATAATAAACTTCCCCACTGAGAAATCCCTTGGCAGCCCAATCACGATACAATTGGCCTAATTTATTATAATCGACCGATAAGTTTCTGAGGCTGTTCAATTCAATACAAGAAAATCCTGAATATGTATATTTAATTTTACTCGACACATTTATTTTATTTTTATTTATTCCAAAATCGCCTTCAGGTTTTTCTTTGTTTCTATTCGGAACCAAAATGAGGTGTGCCTTATTTTCATACTCTGGTAAGGAAATATGTTGGAAGTCGTAATCACACCAGATATCTGAGTTGATGATAAGCAAATGATCGGCTTCTTTAAAAAACTCAAGCGCGTTTAGAATCCCTCCTAGCGTTTCTAAAGGACGTTTTCTTTCATGTGAATATATTATTTTCAATCCGTAATTAGAACCGTCTCCGACTTCTTTTATAATTTTCTCTGCAAGGTGAGAGACATTTATAACTACTTTGCTAATATTTGCTTTTTTTAAGTTTCGAAGATGTTTCTCAAGGATTGTCTCTCTGCCGATCTTAATAAGAGGTTTAGGAACCTTATCAGTTATCGGTTTTAGCCGATTGCCGAATCCGGCGGCAAGTATCATTGCTATGATTTTCATAGGTAGGCTACCTCAAAAAGAAATAAATTTATAAATAATGATATCCTACTGCATAGAGTAATATAACAAGTACTGAGGTAAATATGCTTGAAGCGCTAATTTTAATAGTAGTTGGTTTAATTTTACTCACCTATGCAGCCGATAAATTTGTTGATGCAGCGGTAGACTTGTCAACTTGTCTTAGAATACCCACATTGGTGGTGGGTTTGGTTGTAGTTGGCTTTGCAACCTCCAGTCCGGAACTTATAGTATCTGTTACAGCCGCTTTTAATGGCCATCCAAGCTTAAGTATAGGTAATGCCGTAGGATCTAATATAGCCAATATAGGCCTAGTATTAGGAGTGACTTCGATTATTGTTCCTTTGCATTTGAGCCAATCTACCTTCGATATTGAATTCCGACTAATGCTTGTGGGCTTAGCGATTTTTACCCTGATTATCAGCGATTTGACGATCGTTAGACTCGACGGCATTATTTTAGCCACATCTTTATTGATAATATTGTTTTTAATGATTAAATTTAGTGGCCAAGGTGTCCCGACAGGGGATAACTTTCATGAAACCCAGAGGCCTGGGCTTTGGAAATCTGTGTTAATGCTACTTGCTGGGTTCATTTTTATGTTGTTAGGCTCTGAGGCTTTGGTTAGAGGCTCTGTAGGTTTAGCAAAAATATTTGGTGCATCAGATCTATTTATTGGACTCACTATTGTTGCTATAGGTACAAGTTTGCCTGAACTAGCCGCATCTGTCGCTGGAGCTTTGAAGAAAGAAGCGGATATCGCTATTGGGAATATCATCGGTTCTAACACCTTTAATGCATTGGCCGTAACTGCGATGCCAGCTTTTGTTGAACCTTTCTCTATTGAGGTTGAAGCGTTGAGTCGAGATGTTACAACTATGTGGTTGTTAACCATAATACTAATACTAATTTTACTGATAGGAAAAAATAAATTAACAATATGCAGGCGTGGCGGTTATATTTTATTAGCTTGTTTTTGTTTTTATCAATTTTCCCTATTCCAAATGCAATTGGTAACTTGAATCAAAAGATTGGAGAATTGTTAAATGAATGAAAGCAAGATATTTGAAACTGCTCTACTTAAGGACGAAGAAATCTTAGATTTGGCTAGAGGTGTTTTGATAGAAGAAGCTAATTCAATAAGCGATCAGATAAAATATTTAGATAATGAATTCATATCAGCAGTGAGATCAATTTTTGACAATAAAGGACATCTAGTAGTTATAGGCATGGGAAAATCGGGTCATGTTGGAAGAAAGATATCAGCTACCTTTGCAAGTACGGGCACGCCTTCTTTTTTCATAAATGCCGCAGAAGCCAATCATGGCGATATTGGCATGGTTAATCAAAAAGATATTGTTCTGCTATTATCAAACTCTGGAGAGACTGCCGAAATTAAATACCTTTTTCCTTTCCTAGACCGGATATCGATCAAAAAAATAGCTCTAACTGGTAAATCAGAGTCTGCTTTGTCTAATTTTTGTGATTTAAAAATTATTGTTCCTATCAAAAAGGAAGCATGTCCGCTAAATCTAGCTCCTTCCTCTAGTACTGCTGTAATGATGGCCATGGGGGATGCATTAGCTTTTTCAGTTTACCGGATGCGCTCATTTAGCAAGTTAGATTTTGCTTTATCTCATCCTGCTGGCGCATTAGGACGTCGTTTGTTATTAGAAGTTCGCGATATCATGTGTACAGGCAACAAAATTCCGGTTGTAAAACCAAACGATTTGTTGAAATCAGCGATTGTTACTATCAGCCAAGGTGGCCTGGGCTTTATTATAATCGTCAATGAGCAAAATAATGTGGAAGGAATCTTTACGGATGGAGATCTACGAAGGCTCTTGGCCGAATCGACTGATGTTCTAAATGATAAAATTTCTAAACACATGATAGTTAACTTTAAAACTACCAAATCAAGACATTTGGCAAGTGACGTATTAAAAATAATGAAATCTGAAAAAATAAGCGGCCTACCTGTAATAGATGAAGAGAAAAAATTAATAGGTGCTATAAATTTTCATCATTTGCTGGGAATTGGGTTAGAATAAGGTTAAAAGCGGAGTTTTTTTTGAATCAAAAATCAATACTTTTTCTTTTTTTATTTGTGACTTTCGGAAGTTTTTCTATTAAATATTTGATGGAGAGGACCGATAGTAATCCTTCGGCCAAAGGTACAGATCATGAGCCAGATTATTTCGTTGAAAATATGGAAAGGTTCTCTTATAACAAAAATGGAAAAATACAAAATGAATTAGTATCGCCATTGGTTAAGCATTTTCCTCATGACGATTCCTTGGAATTTAAGTCTCCTCAAATGAAAATTCATGAGAAAGAGGGGTTCCCATGGAATGTTGTTTCTGATAGCGCCTGGGTTAATTCAGATAGAAGTTTGGTGCTTTTAAATGGCAAGGTTTATATTTGGAAGATGGATGCCGAGGGCAATAAAAAATATGAAATTAGAACGTCTGACTTAACAATTAGACCTGATAAAAAGTTTGCTCATACAACTAAAGCGGCTCGGATCACTACACAAGGTATCGTAACAAATACAGTTGGTTTAAAAGTTGTATATAAGGAAGGAAGAGTCCAGTTGTCTGAAAGGGTGCGCACAATATATGAGCCAAAATAAATTGACATTATATTTTTTATTATTTTTATTCCAGATAAACTTTATCATGTTGCAAGCCCTGCCCGGTGACTCAAATCAACCTATAGAAATCGAAGCAGATTTTGCAGAGCTGGATGATGAACAAGGTGAAACAATTTATGTTGGCAATGTAATAGTTACTCAGGGTTCGTTAAGAATGACTGGCGAAAAATTAAGGATCATTTTGGATGAAAAAAAGGACATTCAGCGAGCTATAATGACTGGAAAGCCAGCAACTTTTAAGCAGAGACCTAAGATTGATGAAAAAGAGGTTGAGGGTGAATCTAAAATAATTGAATATAAAGCTGCTAAAGGATTTCTTTATTTAATTGATAGCGCAAAAGTGATTCAGGGAAAAAGACTGGCGGAAGGATATAGGATTAACTATGACATAAATAATAAAGTTATTACGATCAGATCATCTAGAGCAGATATTTTTCAGCGAGACTTAATTAAGAAAGAGGGTTCCCAGCGCGTTAAAATAATAATCCCTGCTGAAGAAAGTTAGTTTGCTTATTCGCAGCGGCAAAATTAAAAATAGGAAAGTTAATGAATCGTGAAATATTAGAAATCAAGAATCTTTCAAAAACATATTCCTCAAAACAAGTCGTAAAGGACGTTAGCCTTGATGTTTGCGCCGGCGAGATAGTCGGACTTTTAGGGCCGAATGGTGCTGGAAAGACGACCAGTTTTTACATGATAGTAGGTTTAATAAAGGGAGAAAAGGGGACCATTTACCTCGGGAAAAATAATATTACTGAATTTTCTTTAGACGAAAGAGCTAAAGCGGGACTCGGTTACCTACCTCAAGAGTCGTCAGTTTTTAGAAAGCTTAATGTTGAAGAAAACATTTTAGCTGTTTTAGAGTTGCAAAGTTTTAAATCGGAGGAGGAACGTTACTCGAGACTGGACGAACTAATCGATACTTTTAGTCTGAATAGCATTAGGAAAACAAAGGGATTATCTCTGTCCGGAGGCGAAAGGCGTAGAGTTGAGATTGCTAGAACTTTAGCTTGTAATCCTTCCTTCATTCTTTTAGATGAACCTTTTGCTGGAGTTGATCCAGTTTCAGTAAGCGAAATTCAGGATATTGTAGAGAAGCTTAAAGCATCAAAAATAGGAGTGCTGATTACTGACCATAATGTTCAAGAAACTCTACGAATTTGCGACAGGGCTTATGTTGTAAGCAGTGGAGAAATTATTGCGGCAGGAACAGCAGAAAATATATTAGAGGATGAAAAAGTTCGTAGAGTGTATCTAGGCGAGTCCTTTAAACTTTAAGGTATAATTAAAACATAAAGCGCGAAATTATAATGAAGCAGTCTTTATCTCAAAAACAATCACAAAGTCTTACTATGACTCCAAATATGCAGCAAGCAATAAAGTTGCTTCAGCTGCCATCCCAGGAATTAGTAGTAGAAATTCAGGATCAGCTTGATTCAAACATAATGCTCGAGATAGATGACGAATCCACATTAGAAGACTCTACGATCACGGGAAACGAATTAGAATATTGTGAATCTGAGCCAACTGGCGATGAAATTAAAATTGATGAGGGGAATGCTCTGTCATTAACCGAAGGCTATACGGATGATGGGATTTCCACATCAGAACATAATGTAACCGATTGGGATAAAGTTGATGTCTCTTCTAAAGCAAATAAA
The DNA here is from genome assembly GCA_002170535.1 of Methylococcaceae bacterium TMED69. GTDB lineage: Bacteria > Pseudomonadota > Gammaproteobacteria > TMED69. The sequence goes on along the minus strand of NHDW01000004.1, from coordinate 76,996 downwards.
ATAAACGGAGATGTTAGGATTGATATAAATGAACAAGATCACATTGCTCAAAATCTATCTCTGCACGATTTTTTGATCGAACAACTAGAGTTATCAAATCTTTCTGACAAAGACAAACCAATTGGACTGGCATTAATTGACTATGTGAATGCCGACGGATTCCTTGCGAGTAGTCTAGAAGAAGTAAAATCAGCTGTAAGACATGGGCTGGGTAGGGATGTTGACACAGCAGTCTTGGAGTCCGTTTTAAGTGTTTTGCAGGAGTTTGATCCGCCAGGGGTATTTGCTCGAGATATAGGGGAATGCTTGTTAAAACAATTGCAAAGTCTTGATAATGAAGCTTGCGGCAAAGCTGCTGCAGAGTTGTGCTGCAGACATTATCTTGAAGATATTAGAAAGGGTGATTTTAAATCTATTTCTATAAAGTTACGCGAAGAAAATTTATTGCTTGAGGAAGGATTAAAGTTACTTAAATCGCTTAATCCCCGACCAGGAGCTCAATTTTTCGACCACACTAAAACTTATGTTAAACCAGATATTTTTGTAAAAAAGATAAACGGTAGTTGGATTGTGGAACCAAACTATGAGCTAATACCAAGACTAAAAATAAATGCCGAATATAAAAAGTTAGCTGCATCGACTTCTAATGACTCGCAAAAGGAAGTTCTGCGAGAGCATTTGAAAGAAGCTAATTGGTTTATGAAAAGTCTTAAAGAAAGGAGTGATACTGTCCTTGACGTTGCTAGAGCCATAGTCAATATGCAAAGTGAATTTTTGGAGGAAGGAGAAGAAAAAATGAAACCTATGATTCTCCACGATGTGGCGCAAATGGTCGGTCGGCATGAGTCAACTATATCCAGGGCTACTCATGGAAAGTTTATGGAAACACCGCGGGGTGTCTTTGAGTTGAAATTTTTCTTTGATAGTCACGTTCAAACACAGGACGGTGGTGAAGCTTCCTCTGTCGTAATAAGAGCACACATTAAAAAGTTGATTGCTGCGGAAAATACACGAAATCCATTAAGCGACAAAAAATTATCTGAGTTACTATCTGATAGAGGATTCAAGGTCGCGAGACGAACTGTAGCTAAGTATCGCATATCTTTAGCGATTCCTTCTTCAAACGATAGAAAACACAAAACTTTGTCGCACACCTGGTAAAATGAAAATGGTCGTGGAATTAATTGCCAACCCGTACATATCTAAACGCTCTTATAAAGATTCGGTCTATGAAAGGTAGTTACCCTAAAAGACTAGTAATAATTTCCGGCCTTTCTGGCGGGGGGAAATCTATTGCTCTAGGTGCGCTGGAGGACTTTGGCTTTCACTGTATTGATAATATGCCATTACAGCTTCTGAAAGATTTTGTAACGCTTATATTATCAAACGATTTTACTCCTTCCAATGTAGCTATAGGGATTGATGTTAGAGCTGTGGACAAATCGATTTCTCAGCTTCACAAGTCAATAGTTGAAATCGAAAAAACCNCGATTAAGATTGAATTAATTTTTTTAAAAGCTAGTCAAGATTGTCTTCTTAAACGCTTTAGTGAAACGAGACGTAAACATCCTCTATCAAACGATCGGTTAACCTTGAAAAGTGCTATCGCAAAAGAAATCGAAATTCTTAGTGAGGTAAACCTAGAAGCCGATATTGTTATTGACACGACTTTGTATAATATACATGATTTGCGAAAGACGATTAAAAATACAATAGCCAAAACAACAGGCCATACTTTGGCCTTACAATTTATCTCTTTTGGTTTTAAACGGGGCATTCCTATGGATGCCGATTTTGTCTTTGATGTAAGATGTTTGCCCAACCCATATTGGGAATTAAGTCTTAGAGATAAAACAGGAATAAACCAAGAGGTGATTGATTTCCTCGATCAACATACTCAGGTTCAGAAAATGAAAAGTGACGTTGAACGCTTTTTGAATTCTTGGATATCCGAGTTTGAGTCTATGGACAAAATGTATCTTACCATAGCTTTTGGCTGCACGGGTGGAAGACATCGATCCGTCTATCTAGCTGAATCAATGGCGAGATATTTCGAAAAACCCAGCGTGAAAGCTTTGGTTAATCATAGAGACATATAAGTAAAATATGTATTATCCAAAACAATATCTGATTAAAGGATCTAACATGTGACGGCTTTATTTTATGGAGATTTAGCTTCTAAAGGAAAGGCAAAAGGTCTGATCTTTAAACTAGATAAAATGAATTATCTAGCAAGTCATATCACAGACTCAGTTGTCTTAGTTAAAGAAATTTCCCAAGAATTTCTACCGCGCTTATTGTTACACCGCCCTAAAGCTTTGATTGTAGAAAATTCTAGTAGTGATTTGGCTTGGCAAAAGTTTTATAAAAGCATTTCAATACCTACAGTTTCTGGTTTAAAGGATATTACTAGGTATTTCGACAATGGTGACGAAGTAGTGGTAGATTGCGAGAATCTTGTTGTTATTGGAAAAATGATTGGTGAAAAGTTTGATTGGTAGCTGAAAGGATTCCGTTCCTATGAAAAGTAAACACAAAAATTCAATACGATCTAATCAAGAGCTTTTGCATGACGTTCAAAATATTTTAGAAAATTATTCGATAGATAACCTTGATTCATTCCTGGCTGATCTTCACTCTTCAGAAATCTCAGATCTTCTGGAATCTATGGAATCAAATAATAGGGTCGAGCTTTTTGAGCGTCTTGATGCAGAAAAGAGGGGTGAAGTTTTATCAGAATTAAGTGTGAGTATTCGCAGGGCTCTTCTTAAATTCGTTGGACCCGAGGGTTTTATTAATGAAACAAGTAGTTTAGAGCCAGATGATTTGGCCGATATAATTCAAGGCTTGCCAGAACCTATGGCTGATCGGGTGCTCTTGTCAATGGATGCTCAAAATCGGGATAGAGTTGCGGAATCTTTGCATTATCCGTCAAATACAGCAGGGGGCCTAATGAATGTTGATGTTCTTACCGTAAGACCCGATGTTGAAGTTGACGTAGTTTTGCGATTTTTTAGGCGTTTTGGACCAGTGCCTGAAAATCAAAATCAACTATTTGTAGTGGATAGAAGCAATAAACTGTTGGGGTCAGTTATGCTGTTAAATCTTCTCATGGCAGAACCTGAAATTCCGATTGGTGATTTAATGCAAAAAGTAAGTATACCAATTAATGCTTTTACAGACGCGCGAGAAGTGACTTTAATCTTTGAACGTTACGATTTGATTGAAGCACCTGTAATAAATGAAGAAAATAAATTTTTAGGTTTTATTTCTGTAGATGATGTGGTTGATGTTTTAATGGAAGAAACCGATCGCTCACTTTTATCGTCCGCGGGGCTTGCAACCGATTATGATATGTTTGCGCCTATAATTAAGACTTCTAGCAAACGATCTGTGTGGTTAGCTGTAAATTTAGCCACCGCTTTTTTAGCAGCTTGGGTAATAGGGTTGTTTGAGACCACAATAGAGAACATGGTTGCCCTAGCGATACTTATGCCTGTCGTAGCGAGTATGGGCGGGATAGCAGGAACCCAAACACTTACAATTGTAATTCGCGGTTTAAGTATTGGCCAAGTAGGTTCAGCAAATTCAAGATCGGTTGTTTTCAGGGAAATTATCATAGGTTTTTTTAATGGTTGTTTATGGGCTTGGATAGTCGCGTTAATTTCATCTTTGTGGTTTGATAACTTTGGACTTGGAGCAATTATTGGAGCAGCCATGATAGTAAATTTAGTTACAGCAGGGTTTTTCGGCGCCACGATTCCTCTTACTCTTGATAAACTCGGAATCGACCCCGCTTTGGCCGGCGGGGTAATGGTGACTACCATAACGGATGTCGTAGGATTTTTTGCCTTTTTGGGTTTAGCTAGTTACTATCTTGTTTGACATAACTGGCAGGCTTATTTTTACCATTGCAAAAGACGCCAGTTTGATAGTATCTCGTTTGGTCCTCTTGACTGGCTAGTTCCTTTCCTTAGTCTGTCGTCATTGTCTATGAGATAATAAGGTTGCCCCATTATTGGTTTTATTTCTATGGAGTCGATACGACCGTTAATTCTGTGTTCTATGATGACATTAGTAGTTTTTGTATCTGAGTCAGTTAGCGAACTATCGGACTCTTTGCGCTCTGGTACTTCAATAGTATTGGATACCAAGTCTGCACTTATAATTATAAAAGACGCTAGCAATAGAATTCTTATTTCTCTTTTTACTTTCATTTTGAATTTAATGATACATAATATAGTAATAATAGTGCCAAGAGCTAAAAGCTTATGTCAAGAGAAAAATTGTTAATAATTGATGGTTCTAGTTATCTATACAGGGCATTCTATGCTTCTGGTGGATTGACTACGTCAAAAGGCTTTCCAACGGGTGCTATTTTCGGGGTCACATCCATGATAAAAGGGCTATGGGATAGAAATAAAGCTAACTATGCGGCTGTTGTTTTTGATCCTCGTGGACCAACAATCCGGCATGATTGGTACAAACAGTACAAAGCAAATCGACATGAAATGCCTGAAGATTTAGTAAATCAGTTAGATGGAATTAAATGTATTATTAAAGCTCTCGGGTTTGAGATAATAGAGTACCCATACTACGAAGCTGACGACGTTATTGGTACGCTTGCTAAATATGGTGAGCGAAATCAACTTGCAGTAAGAATTGCGTCACCTGACAAAGATATGGCGCAACTAGTCAATAAAAATATAACTATTTTTGATGAACAAAAAAAAACCGAATGGGATGAGCCTGGAGTAAAAAATAAGTTTGGTGTCCCTCCCTCATTGATTGTTGATTATTTAACGTTAATTGGTGATACCTCTGATAATGTGCCAGGAGTTGAAAAAATTGGTCCTAAAACTGCAGTTAAACTGCTTAAAAAGTATGGAAGCTTAGAAAAAATCTTATTAGATTCGGGAAATATTTCTGGAAAAATTGGAGAAAATCTTGAAGAAGCAAAATCTTATATTGATTTATCGAAAAAATTGGTAACAATAATTAATGATGTGCCGGTCGAAATCAAACTTGATAAGCTTAAACCAAAAGAACGGGATATTGAATCTTTAAAAGTTTTGTACGAAAAATTTGAATTGAGATCATTTCTTAAAGAAATCAACGATTCGAATAACTTAAAGACTGAGTATGAGACGATTTTTAGTTTAGAGTCGCTTGAAATATGTATAAAAAAAATAAAGAGAAGAAAAATCTTTTCACTCGATTTAGAGACAACTAGCCTAGATCCGAATACGGCTAAAATCGTTGGTATATCACTTGCTTGGGAAGAAGGGAAAGCGGTTTATATACCTTTGGGCCATGATTATAAAGGTGTTCCTAAGCAACTTGACGAGTCGGATGTATATAGATTAATTCTTCCAATTTTGAAAAATCCAAACTTAAAAAAGATAGGTCACAATTTAAAATATGATTATGCTGTCTTCAAGAGTAATGGAATTGATTTACAGGGTATTACTCACGATACAATGCTGCAATCCTATGTAAACAATAGCACTGATAATCGGCATGATTTAAATTCGGTGGCAGAGCGAATTTTGGGAGTGGTGCCAACTAGCTATGATAAAGTAACTAAAAATCTAAATGAAGGTGAAGGGTTTGAGAAAGTACCAATTGAGGCGGCAACTGGATATGCCGGTGAAGATGCGGAATTAGCCTTAAGAATAAATAATCGCCTATTTCCAAAAATATCTGAAAATGAGGGTTTGAAAAGCATTTATTCTGATATTGAAGTTCCCCTAATCTCTGTCTTATCGAAAATGGAAATGACAGGTGTTTTAATCGATAGTGAAATGTTAGCGCAACATAGCAGTGAATTAAAAAGTAAAATGACTTCTTTGGAGACTAAGGCCTACACAATGGCTGGCGAAACATTCAATATAAGTTCACCAAAACAAATACAAGAAATTTTATTTGAAAAAATGAAGATTCCTGTCATTGCTAAGACTCCTAAAGGCCAACCTTCGACTTCGGAATCTGTGCTAAGTGATTTATCTAAAGACTACGAGTTGCCAAAAATAATTCTTGATTATCGTTCTATAGCTAAACTTTGTTCAAGTTATACTGACAAACTACCTAGGCAGGTAAACACAAAGACTGGCAGAATACACGCCAATTTTCATCAAGCAGTTACATCAACAGGAAGACTTTCATCATCGAGCCCAAATCTACAAAACATTCCNATTAGGACTCAAGAAGGCAAAAAGGTGCGGGAGGCATTTCGCGCACCATTTGGTAAAATTTTAATTGCAGCTGATTATTCTCAAATAGAATTAAGAATTATGGCGCATATTAGCAAAGATGAAGCCTTAGTGAATGCTTTTAAAGAAGAGCAGGATATTCATGCAGCTACCGCCGCCGAGGTTTTCGAGACAAATTTATCAAATGTATCTTTTGAACAGAGAAGAGCAGCAAAGGCAATTAACTTTGGTTTAATTTATGGAATGTCATCTTTTGGATTAGCGAAACAGTTAGATATAACTAGGAATGAAGCACAAAATTACATTGACATATATTTTTCACGATATCCAAAAATTAAGCAATATATGGAAGATATTAGGAATAGAGCTGCTAAAACTGGTTATGTAGAGACAATATTTGGGCGACGTTTGTATATTAATAATATTAATTCAAGTCAAGCACGGTTGAGGCAATATGCAGAAAGGACTGCCATTAATGCACCAATGCAAGGGTCAGCTGCCGATTTAATTAAGATGGCGATGATCTCAGCAGATCATCTGATTGATGAATTTAATTTTGATGCAAGTTTAATTCTGCAGGTTCACGACGAGTTAGTTTTTGAGGTAAATAAATCATGTAGTCAAAAGTTTGAAATACATTTAAAAAAGTGCATGGAGGACATCGCGACTCTCTTGGTGCCATTAAAAGTTTCAGTTGGAACTGGAGATAATTGGGGTTCCGCTCATTAAGCTTAAAGCAGTATTTATGGCGGATATCCTCATAACTATAGTAAAATTTGGATTTGAGTAAATTATGCAGATAATACCGGCAATAGATTTAAAGGAAGGAAGGTGTGTTCGATTAAAGCAGGGAAACTTCAATAAAGAAACAGTATTCTCTGATAACCCTTTGTCTGTGGCGGAACAGTGGTTGGAGCAAGGAGCTGAAAGAATACATCTTGTTGATTTAGATGGAGCTTTAAAAGGTGCCCCTATGAATAAAAATGTAATAGAACACATAGTAAAATTATGNGGCAGAATACCCGTTCAGGTTGGGGGCGGCATAAGAGATTTGGACACACTTAGCAGTTACTTGGATTTAGGTGTTTCCTATATAATTGTTGGTACAAAAGCGATTAATTCCCCTGAATTTGTTGAAAACGCCTGTAAAAAATTTCATGACAGAATAATTGCAGGTTTGGATTCTATAAATAATAAGCTAGCACTTAATGGTTGGTCGAATAATTCAGACTTAGACCTTCACGATGTTGCCATACGGTTAGAAAAACTTGGCGTATCTTCAATTATTTTTACTGATATTAGTAAAGATGGAATGCTTGAGGGCCCTAATATAGAAGAAATTTCTAAGTTAGCGCGGATACTGGCAATTCCAGTAATTGCATCGGGAGGAGTTAAGAATATAGATGACATTAAAGCATTAGCTAAAATTTCTCACTTAGGCGTCCCCGCGGTGATAGTAGGACGTGCTATTTACGAGGGTACACTTAATTTGAGAAGTGCAATTGAAGTTTTAGCAAAATATAAAGGGGCTCCTAATGAGCTTGGCTAAGAGGATTATTCCATGTTTAGATGTTGATAATGGTCGAGTAGTCAAGGGTACAAAATTTGTTGACCTTAAGGACGCTGGAGATCCGGTTGAAATCGCAAAGCGCTATAANAATGAAGGGGCTGATGAGATTACTTTTCTCGACATCACGGCAAGCAGTGATGACAGAAATACGATACTAAGTACGATTACTGCAGTCGCTTCGGAGGTTTTCATTCCACTCACCGTAGGAGGGGGAGTGCGTACCGTAGAAGATGTACGAACTCTATTAAAAGCAGGAGCAGATAAAGTCGGGATTAACACGGCCGCTATTAAAAATCCTGACTTTGTTAAAGAAGCAGCCGATATATTTGGCTGCCAGTGCATAGTAGTAGCGGTCGACGTTAAACGTGAAAACAATAAAGACCCGCGTTGGTCTGTTTATACTCACGGAGGACGAAACAAAACTTCTATGGATGCTCAAGAATGGGTCAAACTGATGGAACAAAATGGAGCAGGCGAACTATTGTTAACTAGTATGGACAAAGATGGCACTAAAGAAGGTTATGACCTTTCTCTTACAAAGATGGTTACTGAAGAAGTTGAAATTCCTGTAATTGCATCAGGGGGCGTTGGAGAAATAAAACATTTAGTGGAAGGAGTGACGATAGGTGGTGCAGACGCTTTATTGGCAGCTAGCATCTTTCATTTTGATATTATATCAATTAAGCAAGTTAAAAGAGCATTTCTCGAAAATGGAATTAATGTGCGTGATTTCAATTAAAGATCAAAATTAGTTTAAGGATATTAAGTGAAAGAAGTTTTTGAAAAATTAGAAAAAATAATTGAAATGAGGCAAAATGAAAATGCGGATATATCATATGTTGCCGAACTTTGGAAAAAAGGCGATGATTTTATTTTGAAAAAAATAGGTGAGGAGACTGCAGAGTTTATTATAGCCAGTAAAAATAAAAATAAAACTGACATATTAAATGAATTAGCAGACGTTCTATTTCATGCAATAGTGCTTCTGAAGTATAATCAATTGTCGATATTAGATGTAACAAAAGTCCTAGAAAAAAGGTTAGGCAAGTCTGGAATAGAAGAGAAAGAAACAAGGTCAAAATAGATGCGGATATAAAAATGCCTGGAATATATGAATTAATATTGATATTTGGAATTGTTGCTTTGTTATTTGGCACAAAGAAAATAAAAAGTGTAGGTAGTGATATAGGTAGCTGGATCAGAGATTTCAGAAGGGCTGTTAAAGAAGACCAAGACGAGAATAGCTACTCAGAAACAAGCGATAGAATAATTGATATTGAAGACAATAGTAAAAAAGAAAAGTCTTAAAAATGGTTGACATCGGCTTCTGGGAATTAGCGTTATCCGGCCTCGTCGCATTAGTAATCTTAGGGCCCCACAGGCTACCCGAGTTGGCACGCACACTTGGTTCGTTTTTTCGTCACGCACAAGCAATAACAGCAAAATTTAAACAGGAAATAAGTGAAGAAATCCAAAGAGATGAAAATTCTTACCAGGATAAAAAGAAAGATACGGAACCGGGTGGGTCGTCTTAGATAAAGACTAAATCTGGGTTGCCGGACTTTGAATCAGGAAATTAAAAAACCAATAAAAAACACCTTGATGTACCATCTCGTTGAACTTCGTTCTCGATTAATTAAGTGCATTATATCAGTTATCCTAGTAATACTTATGCTTTCTCCTTTTGCCGATGCAATCTATCTTTTCCTTGCAGAACCGTTATTGGATCAACTTCCAGATCAGAGTGGTTTGATTGCTACAAAGGTGGCTGCTCCATTTTTAGCGCCTTTTAAATTATTGCTTTTTGTCTCTTTTTTAATTGCTCTACCGTTCATATTATTTCAACTATGGTCATTTGTTACGCCAGGGCTTTATGATGCTGAGCGTCGATTGATATTCCCCCTCGTGTTTTTCACAGCGTTTTTATTTTATTCAGGAATATTATTCGCTTATTACGTTATCTTTCCAATAATTTTTGGATTTTTTTCATCAACTACGCCAGAGGGCGTGGATTTAATGACAGATATATCTGAATATTTAAATTTTTGTATTAAGTTATTTTTTGCTTTTGGAGCTGCTTTTGAAGTTCCCCTTATTACTTTTGTAATAATTAAAAGTGGTTTAACTACTATCGATGCGATGAGAGATAAGCGACCCTACATAATATTAACGGCCTTTATTTTGGGCATGTTATTAACACCGCCCGATTTCGTTTCCCAGGTTCTCTTAGCTCTTCCAATTTGGCTGCTATTCGAAATTGCATTGCTTTTGGCCGCGATTTCTCCAAATGATGATTCTAGCAATTGATTATTTCTACCTTCTGATTTTTCGCTACATAAAGCATATCAGCTTTATTTCTCGCAAAAATACCGTTAGTAACCACTCCCGGAATATTATTTAACTCACTTTCCAAATCATAGCCATTTATAATATTTAAACCCTTAACATCTAATATCCAGTTGTGATTATCTGTTGTAAAGCCATTACGCCATTCTGGGATACCCCCTAACTCTACGACCTTTCTTGCCACTGCGCTTCGGGCGATTGGGATAACTTCGATTGGTAAGGGAAATTTCCCTAATGAGCCAACCAGCTTAGTCTCGTCAATAATACAAATGAATTTTTTACTTACTGATGCTAAAATTTTTTCTCGCGTTAAAGCTCCGCCCCCACCTTTTATTAAATACCCAAACTTTGTTGCCTCATCCGCTCCGTCTACATATAAGTTAAAATTACCAACCGTATTAAGGTCGGCTGTGTAGAAGCCAAACTCTTCAAGCTTGGTTTTAGTTGCTTCTGAGCTGGGTACTGTGCATTCAATTTGATGGGGTAATTTGGCTAAGGCCTCGATAAAATAATTTACCGTTGTGCCAGTTCCTACGCCAATAATGGNTTCATTCAATACGTCTTTAGCAGCCTTGTCTGCGACAATTGTTTTGCATACTTCTAAATTGTTCATTTAATCTATCCTATTTTTTAGTTTTTATTTTAATTTTATTGTATCTTATTGCAATGATGGATGATTACTTAAAATTAATACTTAAGGCTCCGGTTTATGATGTTGCAAAAGAAACGAAGCTAGAATTTGCTGATAATTTAACAAATAAATTTTCTAATAATTTTTGGTTAAAACGGGAAGATACGCAGCCTTCTTTTTCATATAAAATTAGAGGCGCTTATTACTTAATTACTAAGTTGTTAGGGTCCAAAACAGTCAAAGGCCTTGTTACGGCTTCCGCTGGAAATCATGCTCAAGGCGTAAGTTTGTCGGCTAAAAAGCTAGGACTGCCAGCTATTATCGTAATGCCAAAGACGACCCCAGAAATAAAGATCGACGCCGTTAGAGCCATGGGAGCGAATGTCTACCTTCATGGAAACACCTACGATGAGGCAAGCGTTTTGGCAAAGACAATCGCCGAAGACAAAAATTTTGATCTAATTCCACCATATGATGATCAATATATAATAGCCGGCCAAGGAACCGTAGGTATGGAAATACTGANACAACACAAAGGAAATGTCGATTTCATTTTTTTACCTGTGGGCGGTGGCGGTTTGATAGCCGGCGTTGCGGCTTATGTAAAAAAAATAAATCCTCAAACGAAAATAATTGGTGTCGAACCTGAAGAAGCACCTAGTATGACTGCTGCATTACGTGCGAGAAAACCCGTTTCTTTGGATAAAATTGGAATTTTTGCTGATGGCGCGGCAGTAAAAAGAGTTGGCACGCTTAATTACGAGATTGTGGAAACCTTAGTCGATGATATGTTACTGGTTTCAGTTGATGAAATATGCGCAAGTATTAAGGATATATTTGAGGAGAAAAGAGTAGTTCTTGAGCCTGCAGGAGCGTTAAGTGTGGCAGGAGCAAAACAGTTTTTAGCAAGTAATAAGCTGGTAAATAAAAATATTGTTTGTGTTTGTAGCGGTGCTAACATAAATTTTGATAGGTTACGGCACGTCGCTGAGTTAGCAGATTTAGGAGAAAAAAGAGAAGTTCTACTTGGCGTAACTATACCGGAGAGACCTGGAAGTTTTAAAGAGTTCTGCACAGCCATAGGCCCCCGCGCAATTACTGAATTTAATTATAGGGTTTCCTCTGACTCTTTAGCTGAGGTTTTTGTTGGCATAAAGGTACAGGAAGCTGAAAAAGAAAAAAAAATAATTTTTGAAAAATTGATTGCTAAAAACTATAAGGTTATAGATTTGAGTGAAAATGAACTTGCTAAGACCCATGTAAGATTTATGGTCGGTGGCAGATATACAAAAAAAAATGAGCGATTGTATAGATTTGAGTTTCCCGAGCGACCAGGTGCACTGTTGAAATTTCTCACTCATCTGGGCGACGATTGGAATATTTCCTTNTTTCATTATCGAAATCATGGCGCACCCTATGGAAGGGTATTAGCCGGGATTGAGATTGAATCCGAAAAAATGGAAGATTTTACTAAAGCATTAGCGCAACTAGAGATTACTTATTTTGATGAGACTAAAAATGATGCATATGAGTTATTTCTTAAATAAAAATTTAATCTTCGGGAAATAATTTTGGAAGGTAATTTGATTAAAAATATTTTATGTAAAACCTTTGTTAAGCTTTATCAAGCTGGTCTTAACACGCCCAAGAGCGGCAATATAAGCGCAAGGATCGGAAACACAATGATTATATCGCCATCGGGAGTTGCGGTCTCGGATATTACTCCGGAAAAATTTATTGAAGTAAAAATAGGTGATGGTGAGATAGTAAATGGGACTTTGACTCCCTCATCTGAATGGCGCTTTCATCATGATATTTATAATTATTTTACAGAAAATAAAGCTGTAATTCACACTCATTCGACTTACGCAACCGCGTTATCTTGTTTGAATATAGAATTACCATCGTTTCATTATATGATTGCGACTTTTGGTTCAGGTCCTGTTAAGTGCGCTCGATATGAAACCTTTGGAACCCCAGAATTGTCGCTATCTGTTAGAGATGCTATAAAGGATAGAAAAGTTTGTTTATTAGCAAATCATGGTGCGATTGCAGTTGGGGAGTCTATTAGCGAGGCCTACGATAACGCAGTTTTATTAGAAGAACTAGCAAAAATATATTTGATTTCAATTTCGGCGGGGAAACCTACTTTATTACCGAAAGAGGAAATGTTGGAATTAAAAAATAAATTTACAACCTACGGGAAGAACAATGATTCTAAAGCATAGTAATTCATTCAATGATAATCAAGATAAAGAATTTAAGTGCAGGCCAATGGTACAAATTGGTATCACCGTAGAGGATATGAAACAGTCCGTGGATTTTTATGTAAATAATCTTGGCTGCAAGGTAAAAGAGCAAGAAGATGATATGCTAGTCTTAGATTTTTTTGGGACTGAATTGTGCTTAAAAAAGGGCAAAATAAGAAAAAAGTTAATTAGTCACAACGAATTGGATTTTTTCTTTGGATTGAACGTCCACTGGGATGATTGGCATAAAGCAATTGATCATCTTAATTATATCGGTATTAAATATCACAAGAAACCAAAAGTCGAGACAAGTTTGAGTGACAAAACATATGCTTCGTTCAGCATGAAAGACCCATCAGGCAATATATTGAAATTTATTAGTTTTAGTAGCGGCTAAAAGTTTGTCATTTTAATTGAGGAAACAACTCCTCAATTTTATGCCCAATATCTGGCGCGGTGAGGAAGGTTTCGCCTATTAAGTAGGCCTTGATTCCATGCATTTCTAGTTTTTCAATGTGATTGCGATCTTTTAGGCCCGACTCAGATACAACTAATACGGAATCAGGTATAAGCTTTTTGAGTTTGATGGAATTGTTAATATCAGTTTTAAATTCTTTCAAATTTCGATTATTGATTCCAATCAATTTATGATCTAACGATAAAACGTTTTCTAATTCTTGCTCCGTATGTACTTCTATTAAAGCGTCTAATCCATAATCTGCAGATTCTAGAAGAAAGTCTCCAATTTGTTTTTTGGAAAGACAAGCTGCTATTAATAATATGCAGTCAGCACCAAGTACTTTAGTCTCAGGAATTTGATAACTATCCACAATGAAATCTTTCCTAAGTATTGGTAGAGTTACTATTTCTTTGATTCGATGAATATGATCTTTTTCCCCATAGAAAAATTTGTTATCCGTTAAAACTGATATGGCTGAGGCCTTATGGTCCTGATATATTTTTGCAATTTTGACTGGGTCGTAGTTTTTAACGATGATATCTTTGCTTGGCGATCCTTTTTTGCATTCAGCTATTAAAGCTGGAAGACTTTTTCTTTGTGTATTTAAAAGCGATTCAAGAAANCGACTTTTGCAACTTTTTTTCTTTGCTGAATTGACTAAGGTTTGGGTCGGATGGTTTCTTTTACTTTCCGCTATTTCAGATAATTTTTGTTTGACGATAACGTCTAAAATATTAGTCACTCTTCTGCAAGCCTTTTTGTTGTTTCAATATATTTATTGAAAAGATTAGTTACCTCTCCTTTCTCGATTACAGCTTTAGCAATTTCAACTCCTTCTTTTAAATCCTCACTAATTCCTCCGATGTAAATTACAGCTGCTGCATTGAGTGCCAACATATCGAAAGCTGCGCCTTTCTCTCCATTAAATACTGATCGAATTATTCTTAGGCTTTCTTCGGCATTTTTAACGTCGATTTTTGGTTTATCGTGTTTTTTAATTCCAATTTTTTCGGGATCTAGTTCCAAAATTTTATATTTTTTATCATACAGTTCTCCTACAATACTATTGCTGGCGACTGAAATCTCATCAAGCCCATCCCGTGAAGCGATCACCATAGCTCTCTTACAATCCAGTTTTATTAAAACTTCTAAATACTTTTCAATAAGGTTAGAATCGAAGATACCAATTACTTGTGTATATACGGGTGCTGGATTAGTCAGTGGGCCAACTAAGTTAAATAAGGTTCTTATCCCTAGCTCTTTTCTGATGGCTACTACTTTTTTAGTAGCCCTGTGGTAGTTAGGAGCAAACATAAAACCTATACCAAGATTCTCTATGCAATAAGCCACTTTATCAGGTGGAAGATTAATTTCTGATCCAGCTTTTTCTAATAAATCTGCACTACCGCTATTACTACTAGCTGATCGATTACCATGTTTTGCTATTTTTACTCCAGCAGCAGCTGCTATAAAAGCTGCCCCTGTTGAAACGTTAAAAGTGTTTGAATTATCCCCTCCGGTTCCACATGTATCTACTAAATTTTGGACGTTTGTAGGTACTCTAAGGCAGTTCATTCGCATGACTTTTGCAGCTGCTGCAATTTCGGTTGGAGATTCTCCATTAGAAGCTAAAAGGGAAAGAAAACAACTTATCTGTGCGTCCGTTAATTCCCCATTAATCATTGCTTTAAAAACGTTTGAGGCTTCTTTTTCAGTTAGATGTTCCTGCATTAGGAGTTTTTTTAGTATTATTTTTATCATTGTTTTACTTTTTTAACCTTAAAAAGTTCTGAATTAATTGATGACCAAATTCTGACTCAATTGACTCAGGATGAAACTGAACTCCATGCAAATGATATTTCTCATGACATATGCCCATAATCTCGCTAAAGTTTCCGTTATCATCTTCTGTCCAAGCATTGACTTTTAATTCCGCTGGTAATCTGTCTGCATCAATTGCTAACGAGTGATATCGAGTTGCGATAAAAGGAGAGGTTATGTTGGAAAAGACGCCGGTGTTATTATGAAAAATCTTTGACGTTTTTCCATGCATTACAGATTTCGCTTTTATAACAACTCCCCCAAGAGCCTGTGCGATACTCTGATGACCTAGGCAGACTCCAAGAATTGGAAAATTGCGATGGAGGTATTGAATAGTTTCCACTGATATTCCTGCTTCATTTGGAGTACAGGGTCCCGGAGAAATAATAATGTGGGTAGGGTTTAGGTCTTTTATTTCATTAACAGTGATTTTATCGTTTCGAAACACATGTGTTTCGTGTTTTAATTCTCCTACATATTGCACAAGGTTGTAGGTAAAAGAATCATAGTTATCAATTACAAGGACCATACTATTGCCTTTATTGATAAGATGTTCGGATTAAATTTCTCATTTCGGTAATAGTTTTCTTCATATCCTTACCCTTGAAAATTGCACTGCCAGATACAAAAGTATCGGCACCAGCTTCAGCAACATTTTGTATATTTTCTAGTGTTATGCCACCATCAACTTGTAGTCTAATATCAAGCTTACTAGTATCTATTATCTCTCGAACTTTTCTTATTTTATTTAATGAGTTTTTAATAAACTTTTGTCCCCCAAACCCTGGGTTGACAGACATTATTAATACAAGATCAATTTTGTTTATGACAAATTCTAATGTACTAATGGAAGTAGCTGGATTTAAAACTACTCCAGCTTTGCAACCATTGTCTTTTATTAAGTTGATAGACGAATCAAGATGTGGCGTTGATTCCGGATGGATGCTGATGAGCGTTGCACCGGCTTTTGCAAAATCCGTGATTAGGTTTCCTATATTATATGTCATTAAGTGGACGTCAATTGGTGCTTCGATACCATAGTCTCTAAGGGACCTACAGACCATGGGGCCAAGTGTGAGATTGGGTACGAAACTGTTGTCCATTACATCAAAATGAACCCAATCCCCCCCACTTCTAAGGCACGTATCGACTTGGGAGCCAAGGCTTGCGAAGTCGGCGGAAAGTATTGATGGCGCTATTATTGGCTTATTTTTCATTCTTGTTATCTTTTCTTAACCTATCTCTTCAACCTTTATTTTATCATATTGTTTTTTAATCGCCCATTCAATGTGTTCTCGTACAGATTGGTTAGGGTAATCTAGTTTTGCCTTAAGTACATTTAGTAAATTGATATCTGGTTCGCTATTACCAATTGCAACCGCTAAGTTCCTGATCCACTGATCATAATTTATTCTTTTAAGAGCTGTTCCAGCGGTTATAACTTTAAAATCAACTTCGCTTATCAAAAATAGGTCCCCCAATGTTTGATTATCTAAATCATTGGCGGGNGAAAAAATATTTTTACCTTTGATTTTCGCGTATTTGTTCCAAGGACAAAAAATCTGGCAGTCATCGCAACCAAAAATCCTATTGCCTATCTTTTCTCTAAGTTCAATAGGAATGCGGTCCTTAGACTCAATTGTAAGGTAGGAAATACATTTTCTAGAATCTAATTTGTATGGCGCAACAATCGCTTTGGTTGGGCAGACGTCCATACAGTTCGTGCAAGTCCCACATAAATCAACCAAGTCATTTGTCTCAGTAGGTAACTTTAGGTCAGTAAAAATCTCTCCAAGAAAGAAAAATGAACCGACTTCTTTATTGATAAGAAGCGTATTCTTCCCGATCCAACCTAAACCAGCGTATCGCGCCAGAGGCTTTTCGAAAATCGGAGCGCTATCTGTAAATACTCTGTAACCCGATGGTTCAATTTCTTCTTCTAGTTTTTTGCTTAATTTCACTAGTTGTTTTCGAATTATTTTGTGGTAGTCTCTCCCAGTCGCATAGGCTGATATGTAACCTTTTCTATCGTCTTGAATTTTACTGATCAATTCCGAAAGTGGTTTAGTTAAGTAATTTGCAGTTACGCATATTATTGAACGTGTTGACGGTCTAATTTGTCTAGGCGCCAATCTCATTTCTATATTTTTTTCTAGATATTTCATGCTACCGTTAAATTTTTTCTCTATCCAATCAACGTATGTTTCTTTGTCAAACCTAACAGAAGCATCACATATGGCTAAGCGATCAAAACCTAAATCCTTGGCCAATAGTTCAAATTTTTGGATCAATGCATTTAGTCGCTTAGGATGTTTCACTTGATTTTTTCTTATAAAACTTTTTAGTTAAAGGTTATTGATATTATTCTTTAATAGTTTCTATGTTGTTGATAGGATTAACACATTGGACTGGTACAATTTCATTCAAATGAGGTTTTGATAGCTTAAATGTTTAACTCACTTAGAAAATGGTTTGATGATCATTTTTCTCATCCTGACGCGATAGTTATTGTAATACTTATCGTCGCGGCAACTACTATAATTTTCTTTTTCGGAGAAATGTTAGCCCCCGTAATTGCAGCAAGCATTATTGCCTACATGTTGGAGGGGTTTGTCCAATTTTTAATTAAAGAAAATATACCGAGAATTATAGCAGTATATATATCTTTTTTTGTTTTAATTGGCCTTATGATGTTTTTTTTCTTGGGGTTAGCTCCAGTTGTCTCCAATCAAATAGGCAATTTTTTGGGAGATTTGCCAAAATTTGTAGTGAAAGCTGGGGTATTGTTGGAAAATTTACCAGACAAGCTCCCTCTTGGCGAGCTGTATGCGACTGATGGCATCGTTTCTGGAATTGTAGGCGAGCTCACTACTCTTGGTCAGACATTGTTGTCTTTTTCAATTTCATCAATTCCNACAATGGTTCTAGCCCTCATATATCTTTTTTTGGTCCCCCTGCTTGTTTTTTTCTTTTTGAAAGATAAAGACTTATTGATCTCGTTTATAAAAGATTTTGTTCCAAAAGACAGATTATTATTAGGTCGCGTTTGGAAGGACGTCGACAGACAAATTGGTAATTATATGAGAGGAAAATTCTATGAAATAGTCATAGTAGGTACTATCACTTATTTTGTATTTTGGTTAATGGGTTTAAACTACTCGGCATTATTAGGGGTTATAGTTGGGCTTTCAGTGATAATTCCTTTTGTCGGGGCGGCAATAGTTACAGTCCCAGTCATAATAGCTGCGTTTTTACAATTTGGATTTGGCACTGATTTAGCTTGGATTATAGGCATATATTTTATTATTCAAATTCTTGACGGGAACGTCTTGGTTCCGATACTTTTTTCTGAAGCTGTAAATCTCCACCCTGTAGCAATTGTTGTAGCCGTATTAATTTTTGGTGGGATTTGGGGCTTTTGGGGGGTTTTTTTCGCGATTCCTCTCGCTACAGTAATTAAGTCTATACTGATTGCCTGGCCTTCCTATCCCCAAAGTGAATGTTGACTACATTTACAGCCCCCTATGACATATTTTCGGAGTGAGAATAACTTAGTTACATCTGTTGAAATTGTGTTTCCTACAGTATAATTATAGATGAGTTAACGACAATGAGTTATATATGAGATTAGAGCTTAATGGTCTGAGAGGCAGTATNGTGGCATTAGTCACCCCTATGGACGGGCTCACATCACCATATACCGCGATTGATGAGGCTTCAATCAAGGGACTTATAGACTTCCATGTCGAAAGTCAAACCAAAGCTATAGTAGTGGTCGGCACAACTGGCGAATCAGCCACTCTGACGTCTGAAGAGCATTGTAATATGATTTCGAAAGTTGTCGCTGAAGCTGATGGTAGAATACCGGTAATTGCAGGTACGGGTTCAAACTCAACCCACGAGGCCTTATTTCTAACCAAAGAAGCTAAAGCGAGAGGAGCTNACGCTGCTCTGATTGTGACACCTTACTATAACAGGCCAACCCAAAAAGGGTTATTTGAGCACCATAAAATTATAGCTAATGAGGTTAATTTGCCGCAAATACTTTATAATGTGCCTTCTAGGACGGCATGTGATATGGAAGTTGAAACAGTAATCAAATTATCTAAGTTAGATAATATTGTTGGAGTGAAGGAGGCGTCAGGACAGTTGAATAGGGTAAAAGCCATTAGGGAGAGTTGTAAAAAGAACTTTTTAATTTATAGTGGCGAGGATTCAAACGCCAAAGACTTTATTCTCCAAGGAGGAGATGGTGTCATTTCTGTAACAGCAAACGTAGCACCTGCTAAAATGAGTAAAATGTGTGAGGCTGCTATTGAAAAAGATTTGGAGTTGGCAACGCAATTGAATAATGAGCTAATGCTTCTTCATGAAAATTTATTTATAGAAGCAAACCCCATTCCAGTGAAATGGGCGGTAGAGCAGATTGGTCTTATAAAAAAGGGGATACGGTTACCTTTGACCGAGTTATCTTCCGTTAACCATGAAAATGTCAAAATTGCTATGGATAGGGCTAACTTGTTGAATCAATAATGATTGCCAACGAGGAGAACAAATGAATTTGTATCGTGTTTTTATAATTTTAATACTTATGTCCCAAATTATTGGATGTGGAAAATTTACAGAGTTCCTTGACGATGTTGCACCAGACACGAAGAAAGAGTACTTGAAGGCGAGAACGTTACCAGATTTATCAATTCCTCCTGAACTTACAAGTACGGCGATTAAGGATAAAATGTTTATACCAGATTCTTCTGATAATTTATCATTTGATAATTTTAATGAGAGAAAAGAATCAAGCAATGATCAACCTANAACAAACGCACCGCAAAAATACGAGTTGGGTATGATAGAAGAGCGCCCTGTTCTTCTGGCTAGAATAGAAAGAGATGCTCTCTGGAATCGGTTACGTAGCTTTTGGGAGTCTGAAAATAAGGAGTTGATTTTGGATGATTCCCAGTTAGGTATCATGGAAACTTCCTGGACCGAATCCAAAGATAAATTAACTCGAGAAAGATATAAGGTCTATACAGAAGAAGGTAAAGAGGACGGTCTGAATATCGTTTTTGCCGTTTTTGAACGACAAGAATTAGAGACGGAAGACAGGGCCTACGGATCTGATTTTATATGGGGTCCATCTACAAGAGTCGTGCAAGAAGAGCTAAATATTATGAACCGTCTCAAAGAAAGTCTAATTGCGTCCAACCGATATGTTGGATTCAATCAAGCTAGTAATGATGCCCCATTGGTAACTATAGCTGATCCTGATCCTTCAAATGAGAAGTACACAAGCGGTGGATCAAGATTTTTTAAAAATAGGCCATATAGTCAAAACGAAATCATAAAAAAGAAACCTGAGAGCCAAGTTGTTTCGATCGAGGACTTTAAAAGTCAGACGCAAGTAGTTAAACCTAATAATCAGGTTTCGCTCAGCGCTATAAAAGATGACTCGCCTCAGCAGGGGATTCGTCAAAATGGAAATCAAAACTTCGAAGCAGCTGCTTCCCAGTTTTCTAGAGAAAATATCTCAATAAATGGAAATACTTTAAATCCAGAATTTGTCTCAGTTGGAAGAGGAAATTTTTATCTGACCGTTGAAAACAATTACTCTATGTCCTGGAAATTGACGGAACGTGCTATAAGGCGCTCTGGAATGGCGATTAGGCAAGCTGATAAAGCAAGAGGAGTTTTTGTAATAGACATGAGTGAAAATAACTTACAGGAAAGCAAACTTCTCTCTAAAGTAAAATTTTGGGGTGGCGAAAAACGATCACAGTTCCAAGTTAGCTTAACTGGTATTGGAGATAAAACTGAAGTTGTGATTTTAGATAGAGAAGGCAAGTGGCTGACTAATCAACGTTCAGAAAGGTTATTGGACAGACTCTATAACACCCTTACATCTAATTAGGTTATTTTTTTTTCTTTTTGGAATATTTTAATATACGTTTTCTTTTTTGAATTTGACGATTACTCAATGTATTTTTCATGTTCGAGAAAGGGTTTTTCTTTCCTTTGAAAATTAGACTTAGAGGATGATTATNAAGTTCTAAGTGTTCTCTAAAAAAGTTTGATAAGTATCTTTTATAGTCCTCTGGTAGATTTTCAACTTGGTTACCGTAGATGACTATTTTTATATTTGGATTTTTTATTACATGGGCATAACGGGGTTTTGGCCGCCTATTTCTTATCATCGGNGGCGGATGTCTATTAATTGCGTCTAAAAGCAAGTTATTTACATCCTTTGTTTTTAATTTTTTTTCCAACGAAAACGCAAGCGATTCAAGTGCCTGAAAAAACTTTGAAATACCCAGCCCCTTTTTTCCTGAAAGATAAATTATTGGGCGTAAGTTATGAAACCGAATTTTTCTATCAATTTCTTGAGAAAATCTCAACCTAGATTCGCTGCTGATTTTGTCTACCTTAGTTGCTACTATAAGAAAGGGTACATTGCTTTTTGAGATATTTGAAAATAGTCTTAAGTCTTGAAAACTTAAATTTTCGGACGCATCAAGAATTAATACGACAATGTGCGACTTATCCAAAGTATGAATCGTCCTTAACGCGGACAACTTTTCTATGCCCTCTTTGACTCTGCTTTTTCTTCGTACTCCAGCCGTATCGACTAACTTATAAATAATATTGTTTCTTTTTATTTCAGCTTCTAAATCCTCTCTTGTCGTTCCGGGAAGGTTACTCTCTATTACTCTTTCATAACCTAAAAGCCTATTGAGGAGTGTTGATTTTCCAACATTTGGTTTACCGAAAAAAATGACCTTGTAATAGTCTTTTTCTGCTTGAATTGGTTGAGGGGAGTTGAGGCCATTCTTAATCAGCACGTCCTCAATCGCTTCGTCTAGTCCAATATTATGAAGTGCTGAAACAAAATAAAAAGGTTTTATTGTCAATTCTGAAAATTCATAAATTAATTCATCAGATGTCTTATTTTCAGATTTATTTACGAAAATAGAAAAATCAACATTTAGCTCAAGGATTTGCTGAAAAATGAATTCATCTGAGTGAGTCAAACCTTCAGTCGCATCTACAACTAATATTATATAATTTACTAAATTAATAAGTTTCAGAGTCTTTTCATTTACCTTGTTGCTTATAAAGTCTTCTGAATTTTTCGATAGACCGCCAGTGTCTATTACATTTAATATTTGATTATTGATGCCACATTTGCCCACTCTATAGTCTCTTGTTAGACCAGGAAAATTTGCGACTAAGGCGGATTTAGTGCGAGTTAATCTGTTAAATATCGACGATTTGCCGACATTTTGTCTTCCAATAAGAGCTATCGTGGGAAACGAAGGGAGGGATTTCATTATAGCTGCTTTTAATCTTCATCTAATTCTAAAGCTATCGTTTTCCCATCTTTAGCGGTTACTATAACTATTGAATTATCCGTCACTCCGCTANCTATGATAGCCTCGTTTGCAATTTTTTTTCTAAAAACTTGTTCTCCGTTTTCAGCATCTAACCAATGAGTATAACCATCAAAGTCACCCACAACTAAATGGTTTCTATAAATTAGCGGAGCAGATATTGACCGTCTTTCAAAATCATTTGTGCGCCAGACTGAGTTGCCTGTGATCTTATCAAATGCCCAGATAACGCTTTTGTCATCTACTATGTAGATATATTTATTTCCTACGGCAGGACTGAATGCGCTGGATATTTCTCTCGTCCAATTTATCTTACCATCAAGTGACGATACAGATGTTACTCCTGAACCATAACTACAAACATATATATCTGCTCCATCCAATATTGGATTACCGTCTATATCAACCAGCCTTTCTAAGTCTGTCTGACCAGTCGGAACGGCAACCGTGGCGTTCCAAATTACTTTACCCGTCTCTAAATCAAGAGCTGTCATTCGACCGTCATCCCATCCAATAATCACGCTGTCATCAACAAGCAGTGGATTGCTATTTCCTCTTACGGATAGTTTTGGCGCTGTTTTTTGGTAATTCCAGATCTCTTGACCAGTCTTTTTATCTAAGGCGTATACCGAGCCATCGTTACTCCTAACTACTATTTTCGTAGGAGCCTCCAGCGGCCTAGATAAAACTTCGCTTGGCAGTTTTGCAATCCACTTCAGAATTCCTGACTCCTTCGACCTTGCAATTAATCTCCCGTCTCCCGTCCCTACTAGAACTAGTTTTGAACCTATTCCAGGGCTCGTCGTGTACTCGACCCCCTTGTCCTTCAGCGACCAGACTTNTTTCCCGTTCATAATATTCAGTACAAACAAACTGCCTGTATAGTCCGTAATGTAGATCAATTGATTATTAATGTTTGGTTGCATTTTTAAATCGTCTAATCCTATTCCCGAACCTACTTTTTTCTTCCACAGAACTTTAACGTCAACTGTCGGTTTGAACCCCTTTCCTAATTTAGTGGGCATTAACTTTTTTGTTTTCTTTTTCTTTTTTACTGTCGAGTTGTCCCGAGGATCGATAGTGGTTCCATCTTTTGATAATTTTTGGGGTTCAGAAACTCCCTCTCTTATATCCTTGCCGTCTAGGCAATCGCTCGGATCAGAACAATTATTAAGATAGGCGCATCCTACTAAAAGATTGGTAGTAAATAGTATTACTATTAACTTTAGGAATCTATTCACTTTCATTTTTTAGAATTTAACCTGTGTAAATTATTAGACTTTATAAAAAAAGCTTCCGGTGATTGACCTAACTCCTGAGCCTGCAGAATGAGCTCACGGTAAATCTGACCAGCAAGCTCCTTATTGCCTTCAATTGATTCGAGGTCAGCTACAATTTCTTTAAAAATATTTTGGTTATTAAAATTAGATTTTACTATCTCGGAGGCACTATTAAACTTTTCTTGCGCGATATACAATCTCGCTAAGCGAGCCGCAGCAATTTCATTAAGTTTCAGTATACTTTTTGATTTCATAATCTTTATTAGAACATCCTCTGCCTCAGCCTCTTGTTTGTTGAAGACTAAAAGTTGTGCAAGTATTAGGCCTGATAGATTTGTATATTCCGAACCTTCTCCTTTATTTTGAAGTTTTTCGGCTATTTCAATTGCTTCAAAATAATCACCTGATCTTAAAAAATCAACCATTTTTTCAAAGCTTACCGCCGCGTCTTTTTCAGCTTCAATTTTATTCAAATTATTAAAGGTTAATAATAAAAAAGCTAAAACGCTTGTAATTATTAAAATCCCAATTTTCAATTTGTTTGAAGCGACCCAGCCGAATAATTGATAGTATTTGTTCCCTACTTCCATAGCTTTGTATTTCCTATAAAAATTTTGATAGCTCGTAATTAATTTGATCTTCTCTGCAGGTTACTTGCTTTTTATTGAGACGGAGAGGTTTTATTATAAACTCATTATTTGTAAGCTCGTTTTCCCCTATAATTATAACTACTTTTGCTCCACTTTTGTCAGCTCTTTTTAATCTTGATTTGAGACTACCTTGATTAATATTAAGAACCATTGTGTGATTGGGAATTTTGGTTTTTATTGCTTTCCAAAGTTTTAACACTTCGGTATCAAGGTTATCGCTGGTAGCTGTTACATATATTTTTGGGATTTCAGCGGGCGTATCAATATTGTCCGGAAGTAATGCAAGTACTCGCTCAAAACCAATAGCACAACCGACAGCAGCATTACTTTTGCCGCCCATTTTTTCGATTAGTTTATCATATCTACCTCCTGCACAAACTGCATCTTGAGCTCCTAATCTGGCTGTTTTCCATTCAAATACTATGTCTGAATAATAGTCTAACCCTCGCACTAAGTGAGGATTGATTTTTGCTTTGATACAATTAGACGCGAGAATNTCTTCTAAGTATGCAATTCTCTCAAGTGACTCTTTTGATAGAAATTCCGAAATTTTTGGAGCTTCCTTTTTTAATTCTTCTATAATTGGGTTTTTACTATCCAGTAATCTTAATGAGTTTCGTTCAAATGTTTCAGTAGTTGGCTTATCAAATTCATTTTTGAATCTGCCAAAATAGCTTTTAAGCTCACGCGAGTACCGAATTCGATCCTCGTTTGAACCAAGTGAGTTGATTTCTAATCTTAAATCACTTATCCCAAGAGCCTTCCATATCTCTTCTACCATGCAAATAATTTCGAATTCTGCAGAAACTTGTTTCACACCAAATAATTCGAATCCAAACTGACTAAATTGTCTTTGTCGTCCTTTCTGTGGCCTCTCATATCGAAACATTTCACCGAAATACCAAAGCTTTAGTGGAGCACTTATTAATAAGTTATTCTCAATAACTGCTCTGACGCAACCCGCGGTACCCTCCGGACGAAGTGATAACCATTCTCCATTTCGATCTTGAAAAGAATACATTTCTTTATTTATGACATCGGTATCTANTCCAATGCCTCTTGTGAAAACCTCAGCATATTCTACTATAGGTAGCTTAATCTCTGCATAGTCAAATAGGTGTGTTTGATGAATTATTTTTGAAGCGATTATCTGTCTTGTAAAGTTATTTTTTGGGAGCCCGTCTTTCATGCCTCTAACTGCTCTTAATATATCGTTTTTCATTTTTCTATTATAATGCTGTATTTAAATTTACACGGCTCAATATTATATTATTTAGGACATATTTGGAAAACAAAATTGATTAACTTTATTTAGAAATTTAACACTCTAGTTAAATATTGAGTTATTTATTTACTAATTTTCAAAATGATCAAGAGAATTATTTAAGCTATCTTTAACAAGCACGTGTGTTTGTATAGCATAACTTAAATAGTAGACTGATAAAGCAAAGACTAGAACGATTAGAGCATAGAAAAATTTTTTTTTAATTGTGATTTGTCCAGTACTTTCTAATCGAAAATTACTTGCTTCTTCTGGCTGGCTCTGAAGTTCATAAACTCTCATTAAAGGTTCTATATCCGCACTAAGCTCTCTGGCTAACAATGATATATAACCCTTCACAAAAATTTTTCCCGCTAACGTTTCAAACCTGTTTGCTTCAATCCTTCGAATTATCCTTGGTTCTAGGTTTAGTTTTGCTGCCAATAACTCTATGCTTATATTCCTAAATTCTCGCGCATGCTTAAGCATTTCTCCGACATTAGCCATATTTCCATCGATCTCAAATGGTTTTTTGGATTCAATGCCGTAGAATAGAAGAGCCTGTTTACTTGATAGAATGATTTGACTATTTTTTTTCATTACTCTGAAAGGTTCTTAAGCTTTAAATTTTCCTTTGAAAAAGGAAATAAATTTTTAAGCAGAATCCTAAGTCTTTTGCTTTCGTTGGTCTGTCCTTTTTTCTTAGATATCAGGTAACCCGTGTAGAGAGAAAGCGATGTTGGCATAGATAATTTATTGAAGCGCTCTAAAAGATTAGCCGCTTGCTGGTAGTCTTGTTTCATTACCATCAGTGATGATAGTTCCACTATTCCGTTTACGTAGTTAGGGGATTTATTAATGGCTTGTTCCATGTATGATATCGCCATATCAAGTTCGCCCATCATTTTTGCACAAATTCCGGCATTAAAAAATGCAATTGATTTGGCATTTTTTTTATAATTTTCAGAGGCTGTTTTAAGATAATTTATTCCTTGCGCAAAAGAACTATTAGAGCACAGATATTGCCCGTAATTATTATTTACGATGGGGTTATTCGGTTCAGATTTTAATGCTCTCCGGAAGTAATAATTAGCAAGTTCTTTTTGGTTAGTTCGTGACTTTAACAATGCCATTGCATTCAGAGCATCGATATTTCTAGGATCCTTTTTTATTGCCCTGGTTAGTTTGTCTTCGGCATCATCATAGCGCTGATTTTGCATGTAGGATATACCCAGTTGAGTATTGATATTGGCGATTTCTAATTTTTTGGCTCTTGACGTTCGACTATCTTGTAAGCCGCCTTGGCATGAGCAAAGCAACAGACTACCGTGAAGCATGAGTGTTACTACTTTTAAAGTGGGTTTACGAAACATTTGGGTGAGTGAAGGTTGTTCTTTCTTTGACAATTCCGGAAAGTTGCCCACAAGCAGCAGATATATCATTTCCTCTATTCTTACGNATCGTCGTAAGTACACCACTATCATTTAAGGTTTTCCAAAAATTCATTATTTTAATTCCGGTTGATGATTCATAAGATAAACCTATGACATTATTGTATGGAATAAGGTTAATTTTCGCTTTGAGTGGCTTCACGAGTTTAACGAGCGCTCTAGCTAGTTCTTCGGAATCATTGACATCTTTAATTAAAGTGTATTCAAAAGTAATTGTTTTATTTGTGTCTTGTTTTAAATATTCTTTGCACGTATTGATAAGAATTTCTAACGGATATTTTTTATTTAGCGGTACTAATGTATTTCTCANATGATTCGTAGGTGCATGTAACGAGACCGCTAAAGATACGTTTGTTGTCTCACTAAGTTTTTTTATTCCTGGCACAACTCCGGCCGTGCTTACTGTAACTCTGGTATGAGAAATATTATAAGCATTGTTGTCCAATAGAATTTTGATGGCCGGTACAACGTTTATTAAATTTAACAAAGGTTCACCCATTCCCATAAATACAATATTAGTAATATATTTTTTTCCATTCTCAAACTGCTGGAGATAGTGTGCAGCCAGCCAAACTTGACCAATTATCTCGCTGGTTGTGAGATTCTTATTAAAACCTGCTTGAGCGGTCGCACAAAAGGCGCAGTTTAATTGGCATCCTGCTTGAGATGAAATACATAATGTTCCCCTACGATTGTCTGGGATGAAAATAGTTTCGATTAAATTTTTATCTGTTAATTCAACTATTAGTTTGATGGTGCCGTCGGTTGATCTTTGCACATTTCTAATCTTAGGCATCTGAACTATGCACTGGTTGCTCAAAGTGTTTCTCAGGCTAATACTAAGAGTGGTCATCCTAGATATATCAGTTATTCCATGTTTATGGATCCATTGAATGACTTGTTGGGCACGAAATGGCTTTTCTCCCAACTCTTGAAAAAAAATCTCAAGGCTGTCTTTATCATAATCAGCAAGGTTGGTTATTTTTTGGTCAAGGGCTTTATTCATTGAAGAAAAAAGCGATTTCGGAGTGAGCGCTTTTTTGACTGTCAGAACCGTGCACGGCATTTTCCGTCATGGAATCTGCATAAAGCGATCTGATGGTACCGTTTTTTGCCTCAGCTGGATTAGTAGCTCCCATTAACCGCCGATTCTCTTCAACTGCGTTTGTTCCCTCAAGAACTAAAACCATTATAGGTCCAGAAGTCATAAATTTTACTAATTCATCAAAGAAAGGTTTATTTGCATGTTCTTTGTAAAAAGTCTCTGCTTTACTTTTATTTAATGTCATTAATTTAGCTTTTTTAATTTTCAGATTGCTTTCTTCGAAAATCGATATTATCTTACCAATTTTTTTATTTCTAACTGCATTGGGTTTAATAATAGAAAGGGTTAAATCTTCGCTCATCTTTGATACTCTTGTTTTTTTGAATTTCCGATTATAGTGCGTAAAAAGAAAAAATGCATTCTTTAACAAATAAAGCTTAATATAATCCCACTTGTAATCTGGCTTCATCAGACATCATTTCTTGATTCCATGGGGGATCGAAAACTAAATCTACGGAAACAACATCAATGTTAGGAAGAGCTGAAATTTTCGTTTGTACTTCATCTACAATAAACGGCCCCATACCACAGCCAGGAGCCGTAAGAGTCATGTCTATTTCAATATTAATTTTGTCAGCTTTTTTGTACATCTCACATCTGTATATGAGTCCGAGTTCAACAATATTAATCGGGATTTCAGGATCGTAACAGGTACGTAGTACT
Source organism: Methylococcaceae bacterium TMED69 (assembly GCA_002170535.1). Taxonomy (GTDB): domain Bacteria; phylum Pseudomonadota; class Gammaproteobacteria; genus TMED69. The sequence goes on along the minus strand of NHDW01000004.1, from coordinate 47,912 downwards.
TCCCAAACATCGTCCACTGCTGTTTCTTTTTCTTCATCTTGCTTATCAGAGGGGCTAGTGAGAATATCGTGATCCCCTAGTATTGCATCACAATCTTCTGACCTAATTTTATATAGGTTGCCATGATATTCTACGGTCAGCGAGCCTCCTAGGGCTTGGGTGATTCTCACTTCGTTACCTTTCTTCAAAACCCCAGTTATACCTTCCGGTACTTTGACCGCATTGCAATCTCTTAAGAGTATTTTATTTGGTTCCGGAGTATTCATGATTCGATTAATTCAATAATTTTGTTGCGGTTTCCACGGCATCAAAAACTGCGTTGACATCATCTTCATTATTATACAGACAGAATGATGCTCTGGCCGTGCCGTCTAATCCGAATCTGTCCATAAGAGGCATTACGCAATGATGCCCGGCTCGAATTGCCACACCTTGCTGGTCTAGAAGAGTACCAATGTCTTGGGGGTGCAGGTTATCTATTACGAAAGAAATTATAGATGTTTTATTTTTTGCATTACCGATAATCCTGAGACCAGGAATTTTTTGCGCCCTGTCGGTCGCGAGCTTAAGTAGCATCTTTTCATGAGATATAATTTGATTTATCCCAATTTTAGATAAGTAATTTAATGCTTCAGACAGTCCAATAGCTCCTGATATGTTTGGCGTGCCTGCTTCAAATTTATAGGGCACCTCATTGTAAGTTGTATGTTCAAAGCTTACTTTCTTAATCATATCCCCGCCACCTTGCCAGGGTGGCATTTCTTCAAGTAACTCTTGTTTGCCATAAAGAACCCCTATGCCGGTTGGGCCTAGCGCCTTATGACCTGAAAAAACATAAAAGTCACAACCTATCTTTTGCACATCAACCAAGTCGTTGACACAACCTTGTGCACCGTCAATTAAAACCATTGCATTAAACTCTTTGGCAATTTTCGTTAGCGAATCAATTGGGTTGATAGTACCGAGTGCGTTTGAAACGTGATTTAATGCAACTATTCTCGTCTTTTCACCCAAGAGTTTGTTAAATGCTTCTAATTCAATTTCACCTGTATTAGAAACTGGTATTACCTTTAATTGTGCTCCTGTCTTTTTACAAAGAATTTGCCACGGTACTATATTTGAGTGATGTTCCATTGTTGAAATTAATATTTCGTCGCCTGGTTGGATTGAACTCTCTCCTAAGCTTTGTGATACTAGGTTGATTGATTCAGTGGCTCCTTTTGTGAATATTATTTCCTTTGAGGATCTGGCATTAATAAAGTTGGCAACAACCGCCCTAGCGTTTTCGAATTCTCTTGTGGCCTCTTCACTTAAGGCGTGAATTCCTCTGTGAACATTGGCGTTTTGACTTGAATAAAAAGCCTTAATTTTATTAATGACCTGAGTAGGCTTTTGGGTCGTTGCTGCGCTGTCTGCATAAACGAGTTTTTTGCCATTAATGATTTTACTCAGGATGGGAAAATCTTCTCTGACATTTAGGTCNTCTATCTGATCTTTCGAGTTAATTTTTTTTTCCTTATTCATCGTTATTTTCCTTCAATACCCAGCGATTTGGTTATGAATTCGTTGTCCTTCAACTGGTAGTTTTTTGAAAAAATTTCTTCAATAAATCCTTTTATTAACAGCAATTTGGCTCGTTGTTCCGCTATTCCTCTCGATCTAAGATAAAAAAGTGATTCTGAATCAAGTTGGCCGATTGTTGCTCCATGTGCGCACCGCACATCATCCGAATAAATTTGAAGTTCAGGCTTCGTGTTTGCGCTAGCTAGGTCTGAAAGAAGTACGTTATTGTTGTGCTGGGTGGCTGATACTTGAGATATGGATTCTGAAACGACAACTTTTCCATTGAAAATTCCTAAACCTTTGTCATTAATGACGCCCCTATAAAGTTCGGAGCTCTTAGTGTGTTCCGAATTGTGAAATATAGCCGTATGATGATCGGTGATAGCCTTGCCTTTACATAGATATAAACCTTTGAGATCACACTCACTACCTTTTTTATTAAGATCAACACTGAGATCGACGCGAGCTATTTGCCCTCCTATCACTAGTGAATTTGAGAATAGTCGTGCGTTTGTGCCAAGGTCAAAAGCTATTTGTCCGAAATGATAATTTTCAGAATTTATATTCACAATTCTGTCGTGATTTACTGTAGCGTTTTCATCAATCTTGATTTGGGTCACGGAGTTTGTCAATGAGCCTGAACTATTCAAATCATAAAACTCTTCTATTAATTTGATATTTGAATAGGGGGCAATTCGGACAATTAGTTTGGGTGAGTTAACTGAGGAAATATCGCTAGGACCTAGATTGATAATATGTATAGGATGCTCAATAAAAGAATTTTCAGGTACTTCCAATAAAATTCCATCAACTAACATTGAAGAGTTAAGGAAGTAAAAAAAGGGATCTGATGAGCTGGGCTTATTCAAAGCGGAGACAAGTTCACTATTTAACTGTTTGCAATCTGAGAATTGTTTAATCTTTATAATGGGTTTGAGGGCTTCATCGATGGTAATGATTTTGCCGTTCGAAATAAATATTTTGTATGACTGGCTTTTGATAATAGGTTGGTATGTGTTGATTAGTAAACCCGGATCGTTCAAGCTGTCAGGGGAATTAAAATTAATTTTTTCAAGTTTTTCAACTGGAAGATATTTCCAATGTTCTTGTTTGCTGTTAGGAAATGGAGTGGAAGCTATTTTTTTTTCAGCTAGTTGTTGCTGTGACTTAACCCAGCNTGGAAGAGATGCGTTTGTTCTCTGTACTTGTTCGATTAGACAAGGCATATTAGTCTTTGCTCTTGCTCTTCAGCCAATCATAGCCTCTCGCCTCAAGTTCTTTAGCGAGATTTTTATCACCGGATTTTACAATTTTCCCATCATTTAGAACATGAACAAAATCTGGAATGATGTAATCAAGCAATCTTTGATAATGCGTTACTATGATGAATGCCCGATTGTCCTGCCTAAGCGAATTGACCCCCTCTGACACTATTTTAAGAGCGTCAATATCTAATCCTGAATCAGTCTCGTCAAGAATAGCTAGGGAGGGTTCTAAAACGCTCATTTGAAAAATTTCATTTCGCTTTTTCTCTCCTCCTGAAAACCCATCATTCACAGGTCGGTTGAGTAAGCTATCTTTTAATCCTAAAGCCTCTACTTTTTGTCTCACAAATTTTAAAAATTCCGCTGCCGACAACTCCTTTTCCCCTACGTGTCTTCTTTTGCTATTCAAAGCTTCTCGTAACATATAAATATTGTTCACTCCTGGAATTTCGACCGGATACTGGAAAGCTAAAAATATACCCGCATTCGCTCTTTCTTCCGGGGACAAATCTAGAATAGAATTACCCTTGAAACTAGCCGTTCCTTTCGTAACTGAATAGCCGTTTTTACCAGCGATGACATGAGAAAGGGTGCTTTTCCCAGAACCGTTTGGTCCCATAATGGCGTGGACTTCTCCGGCGCTAATTTCCAAATTTAACCCTTTCAATATTTCATTTTTCGCTACGCTGGCGTGCAAGTTATTTATAGAAAGCATTTTATTTCCTGTAGTAAAAGAAGCTAACCTACAGCTCCTTCCAAACTTATACCTAGAAGCTTCTGCGCTTCAACTGCGAACTCCATTGGTAGTTCTTGAAATACTTTTTTGCAAAAACCGTTCACAATTAAATTGATCGCGTCCTCTTCAGAAATTCCTCTACTTCTAAGGTAAAAAAGTTGTTCATCACTTATTTTTGAGGTGGAGGCCTCGTGTTCAATTTTTGATGAATTATTTTTATTCTCAATATAAGGATATGTCTGCGCACTACAATCGCTACCCAGTAACAGTGAGTCGCATTGAGTAAAGTTTCTTGCGTTTTTTGCTGTGCGTGCCATTCTGACTAGACCTCGATATGCATTTTTACTGTTTCCAGCAGATATCCCTTTGGATATTATTGTAGAACTAGTACCCTCGCCGATATGAATCATTTTTGTTCNTGTGTCTGCTTGTTGCTTATTGTTTGTTAGAGCAACTGAATAAAATTCGCCGACTGAATTCTTTCCTTTTAAAACGCAACTAGGGTATTTCCACGTAATAGCCGATCCTGTCTCGACTTGAGTCCAAGATATTTTTGAATTATCCCCCCGACAATCCCCTCTTTTTGTCACAAAGTTATATATTCCCCCCACTCCATTTTCGTCACCTGGATACCAATTTTGGACTGTCGAATATTTAATCTCGGCATTTTCTAATGCAACCAGTTCGACCACCGCGGCATGAAGTTGATTTTCGTCCCTCATTGGTGCAGTACAACCCTCTAAATAACTTACATAACTACCCTCATCAGCCACGACCAGCGTTCTTTCAAATTGACCTGTATTCATGGCATTTATTCTAAAGTAGGTTGATAGTTCCATTGGGCATCTAGTATTTTTTGGAATGTAAACAAAGGACCCATCTGAAAAAACAGCTGAGTTTAGTGCAGCAAAATAGTTGTCTCTAGTGGGTATAACAGAGCCCAAATATTTTCTGACCAATTCTGGATGGTGAATTACAGCTTCAGAAAAAGAGCAAAATATTACTCCTGCATCTGCTAACTTTTCTTTAAAAGTGGTGTGAATTGAAACGCTATCAAAAACCATGTCCACGGCAACTCCTGCCAACATTTTCTGCTCCTCAACTGGGATGCCGAGTTTTTCGTACGTTTCGATAATTTTCGGATCTATTTCGTCAAGGCTTTTTGGTTTTTCCTCGTCTGATTTCGGAGCAGAATAAAAAGAAATTGTCTGTAAATCTATTGGTGAATAATTAACGTCTGCCCAAGAAGGTTCTGTCATGCGTTGGAAACTTTCGTATGCCTTAAGGCGCCATTCGAGCAACCAATTGGGCTCATTTTTTTTCGCAGAGATAGCTTTAATCGTGTTTTTATTCAAGCCAGGTGGTAAACTTTCGCTATCTATGTTTGTATAGAAGCCAGCGCTATAGTTGCTGGATACTAGGTTTTTCAAATCGTTTGATTCAACACTCATTAATTCGACGCCTTATGCATTATCAGAATTAATCGAAAAGCTTTCACCACATCCGCACGTCGCATCGGCGTTTGGATTCTGGAAAGAAAATCCTTCATTAATTCCGTCTTTCTTAAAATCGATAAGCAAACCTTCTAAATATCGGTAGCTTAGCTTATCTGTTAAAATTTTTATCCCGTTTGAGTCTAGCTCAATATCATTTTCACTCTTAGAATCTGAGGTTGATACTTGATACATGTATCCTGAACAACCAGTTGTTGTGATTCCTACCCGTAAAAAGTTGGCTCCTTCTTCGCTTCCCAGGTATTTTTTTGCGTGGGTAGCGGCTTTGTCTGTAAGTTTAATTGTCATGTTGGGTTACCGTGCAATACTTATTATTTTTTCACTTTTGAATCGACCTTCATTTCTTTGCTGGGCGACCAGCTGAGATATGGAGACCCCTTCCAGAAAGTTTCTTATTTCGTTGCTCAAGCCGGCCCATAAATCGTGTGTTATACACCTTCCTTGTTTCCTACAATTCTCCGAGCCACCACACTTCGTTGCGTCGACCGTCTCATTGACCGCATCTATGACATCCGCTATGGTGATAAGATGGCTACTTTCGGTTAGTTTGTAGCCACCTCCTGGGCCTTTTCTACCTGACACTAGTCCTTTTTTTTTGAGGTGGGAAAATAACTTTTCTAGATAGGAAGGCGATAGTCCTTGTCTTTCAGCGACGTCTGAAACGGAAACGGGCCCGTTACATTCATATAAAGCTACGTCTAAGATTGCTGTTACCGCATACCTACCTTTTGTAGTTAGTCTCATAAACACTCCAAATACTATAATAATAACAGACTAAAATAGTAAGTTATATATTATGCGATGATTTTTATGATTTGGATCACTTTTCTCGAGTAGATTTTATGTTAATGAGCTCTTTTTCGAGGGAATCAATCTTCTTTATCAATACGCTAATCGTTTCATCAATTGGGTCTGATAGTCCTGGAGTCTGTCCATATGGTCTAAACGCACTTGTAAATTGATCATGCGCATCAACGCTCACACTGTCATCATTCGCAGTTCTGGCTGGAATACCTACTACTGTGGATCCTGATGGGACATTCTCAAGAACCACAGCATTTGAGCCAATTTTTGAGCCGTTGCCCACAGTAATTGGACCGAGAACTTTAGCTCCAGCCCCTATTATAACATCGTCCCCCAGCGTTGGATGACGCTTACCCTTTTCCCAGCTTACTCCACCAAGCGTCACACCATGATATAAGGTGCATCCATTCCCTATTACAGCCGTTTCTCCAATAACTACTCCGATCCCATGGTCAATAAAGAGCTTTTTCCCAATCTTTGCTGCAGGATGGATTTCAATACCAGTAATTATTCTTCCAATATTGGCCGTAATACGAGCAATGAGCTTCAGCTTGGCCTTCCACATCAAGTTGGTTAATCTATATATTAATACTGCCTGAAAGCCTGGATAGCAAAGAATAATTTCTGGAGCATTTCTAGCCGCGGGATCTCGTTCAAAAATACTTTTTATTTCTTCAATTATTCGAGTTAGCATGTTATCTTTCCAGGTTTCTTTCATGGACGTTTTTAATTTGTTCTTCAGTTTTTCTTAGAGCTTCGTGGAGTTTCATCAACTTTTCTTCCTCCTTCTTAATTACGGACTTAGGCGCTTTGTCAAGAAATTTCTGATTGTTCATTTTCATTAACGATTTTTCTATTTTAGGTTCGAGATCATTTTTCGTTTTTATTAATCTCGATAATGTTTCTTCGTAACTTATTTTAATATCTAATTCTATAAAAAATAGTTCATCATTAAATAGGCCCGAAATCTTATTATCTTCGTCTTTTGGTTTGTTAAAAACTATTTCTCTAGCATTTACTAATTTTTTAATAATTAACATNTTATTATGGTCGGCCAAATATTTAAGTTTTTGTTTATTATCAATATACACATTAATTTTTTGATCTGGCTTAGCTTTTAGACCAGTTCTTAATTTTCTTACTTCTGATACAAATTCGATTAGATCCTGTACTTTAGAGATATCATTCGTTTGTTCTAAGCGTTTACTAGGCGTTTCCAACGTGATGTCGCTAAATTTTCTTTTTGATCCTTTTGTTTGCTCAAGAGTCGACCATAATTCTTCTGTTATAAATGGCATTATTGGATGTAATAACNCTAAAGCACCTTGTAAGTTGTTTACCAAATTCGTTGTAATAATTGATTTAGTTTTTTCTGGCGTTTCCTTTTGATAAAGAAATATTTTTGAAATCTCTATATACCAGTCGCAATATTTTTCCCAAATAAATTCGTAAATGATATTTGCTGCTAAATCAAACCTGTAATTATCTAGATATCTATTGTATTCGAAATGCGTATTTGAAAGTTCAAAGTTAATCCAATTTTCGACAGGTAACATCTCCGGCTCAACACAGTCGTTAGCATTTATTTTATCTGTTATACTCAAAACAAATTTAGTGGCATTCCAAATTTTGTTACAGAAGTTTTTGTATCCCCCAATTCGTCCTAAATCAAAACGTATATCTCTGCCTTGAGTAGCCATTGCGGCAAAAGTCATTCTAAGGGCATCTGTGCCGTATGCCGGAATTCCATTTGGAAATTCTTTTATAGTGTCATTTTTTATTTTGGTGCTGGCTTCAGGTTTCATTAGTGCTGACGTTCTTTTTCTAATTAGACTCTCCAGATCAATTCCATCAATTAGATCAAGTGGATCCAAAATATTGCCTTTGCTCTTTGACATTTTATTTCCTTCTGAGTCTCTGACTAACCCATGTATGTATACTTCTTTAAAAGGCACTTGATTAGTAAATTTCAAACCCATCATAATCATGCGGGCTACCCAGAAAAAAATAATATCAAAACCCGTCACCAGAACATCAGTCGGATACATTTCTTTAAGTTCATTTGTTTCTTTTGGCCAACCTAAAGTTGTAAATGGCCATAAAGCTGAAGAAAACCACGTGTCTAAAACATCAGGATCCTGCGTTAACTTGATAGAACCATTGCTTTCGATGCCGGATCTTATTCTTGCGTCTTCCTCGTTCTTCCCTACATAGATGTTGCCTTCTTGGTCATACCAAGCTGGAATCTGGTGCCCCCACCAAAGCTGTCTTGATATACACCAATCCTCTATTTCTTCCATCCATCGAAAATAAGTGCGTTCCCAATTTTGCGGCGTAAACTTAATTTTTCCTTTTTTTACTGCATCGATTGCTGGTTTAGCTATAGAATCAACTCGGACAAACCATTGTTCTGTCAGAAAAGGTTCGATTATAGATCCAGTTCTCTCGCCCCTAGGAACTTTTAATTGATGATCTATTTGTTTAACTAATCGATTTTCTGCTTTAAGTNCATTAAGTATTTTTTCCCTGGCAACAAACCGGTCCAAACCTTGGAATTGTTTTGGACCATTAGCATTAATTTGCCCAGATTTATCAAAAATATTAATAAGTTCTAAAGAATGTTTTTTACCTAATTCAAAATCATTAAAGTCATGAGCGGGTGTAACTTTTAAGCAACCAGTTCCAAACTCCATGTCTACATAATCATCTCCAATTATGGGTATCTCCCGTTTGGCAAGAGGAACTTTAGCAGTGCTACCTATTAGGTGTGAGAACCTTTCATCGTTAGGATTAATTGCGATCGCCGTGTCGCCAAGCATTGTCTCTGGTCGAGTTGTAGCAATAACTATTGATTGGTTCTCTAAAGATACGTCATACTTAATAAACCAAAGATTACCTTTTTCCTCCTGTGATCTAACTTCAAGATCTGAAACGGCAGTTTTTATGACCGGGTCCCAGTTAACTAGCCTTTTTCCTCTATAGATCAGTTTTTCTTCGTAAAGAGCAATAAAAACTTCTTTCACGGCCTCAGAAAGCACTGGTTCCAAGGTAAATTTTTCTCTAGACCAATCTATTGAAGCGCCCATCCTCCTGAGTTGTTTTGAAATCGTACTTCCTGAGATTTCTTTCCATTCCCAAGTTTTTTCTATAAAAGCCTTTCTACCAATATCTTCTTTATAAACTCCTTCGGATTCTAATTTTCTTTCGATCACCATTTGCGTTGCAATTCCTGCGTGGTCGGTTCCGCCTTGCCAAAGTGTTCTGAGTCCTTGTAATCTTTTATACCTAATCAACATATCCATAAGGGTAACTTGGAAAGCGTGCCCCATGTGTAAACTTCCGGTAATGTTAGGAGGCGGCAAAACGATACAATAACCTTCCCCAGCTTCCTTAGGATGAAATAGTCCCTGAGACTCCCATACTTGGTAAATTTTTTTTTCTACTAATTCAGGCTCAAAATGTGGTTTCATAGTTTAATTTGAACCGAATTTATTTCAAAATCCATTGTTCTATATTTTTTAAAGTTTCGCCTTGCTTTTTGCCGGCTATTTTCGTCATATCCGCTCATCTCAATTATTTGACTATGAGTTTCAAATGATTCGGGAAACGAGTAAGACAGGTTCATTAAAACTAAGGATTGATCAGTTGTTGCTAAATCAACGCGTTGAGTGATAATCCTATTTTTTTTTGTCCTTTCATGTGGGATAAAAGCAATATCTTTAAAGGTCCAAAGCAATTGGTTAAAACTCTCGCAACTCTCTTCATCTTCGCATAATAATAAGACATTACTATTTTTATTATAAGTTTCTTCGATAACACTACATACAAGCTTTTGGTATGACTGATAATCGGATATTTCATATATGTAAAATCCTACTTTTTTTGGCATCATTTGAATTCAGAATTAATTATAAAGTCTAGAAGTAATGCAACGGGCCTGCCAGTAGCTAGCTTATTTGCACCAGAGTTCCATGCAGTTCCAGCAATATCAAGATGCGCCCACTTCAGCCCTTCCGCAAATTCTGACAAAAAATAACCGGCCGTGATTGCTCCAGCAGTTCTACCTCCAACGTTTGCCAAATCTGCAAAATTGGTTTTTAGTTGTGACCCGTATTCACTCCACAGTGGTAATTGCCATGCTCTATCGTCACTGTTAATTCCACTTTTTAACAATGATTTGGCTAGTTTTTTATTATTACTCATTAAACCAGTTGCGTGGTTTCCAAGTGCAACAACGCATGCTCCTGTCAATGTGGCTATATCTATCACTACCTCCGGCTTAAATTTTCTTGCGTATGTGATTGAATCGCATAGTATAAGCCTACCTTCAGCATCAGTATTGAGGATTTCGACAGTTTTTCCTGACATGCTGGTTATCACGTCTCCTGGCTTTGTGGCGTTACCTGCTGGCATATTTTCTGTTGCGGGAATGATGCCAATTACATTTGTATCCAGGTTCATAGAGGCTAACGCTGAAAAAACCCCTAGCACCGTCGCCGCACCGGCCATGTCATATTTCATTTCATCCATCGCGCCACTTGGTTTTAATGAAATTCCTCCTGAGTCGAATGTAACCCCTTTGCCAACTAAGACAATTGGTTTTTTATTTTTTTTTTTCATTAGTGTACCTAAGAGTAATAAGTTTAGCCGGTTGTGTAGTTCCTTGAGCGACTGAAAGTAATGTATTCATCTTTAATTTTTTCATTTGTGCTTCATTTATGACAGACACGCTTATTGACCTATTATTTGCGCCCAATTTTTTCGCTTCGTTCGCAAGGACCGTAGGGGTGCATAGATTAGCCGGCTTGTTTGCTAAACTCTTAGTAAGTCTGATACCAGTTGCTATAGCCAAACCTTCCTTTACCGTTTTGGTTGCAAAACTACCTGAGGTTTTATCTACCAAAATTATAAGATTTTTGTTCGATTGATTTTTATAAGAATAAGTTATCCTTTCAAATTCCTTAAAGACAAATTTGCATTTCTGTACAAACTCATCTGGTTTTGATTTATCGTGATGCATTCGTATCGCCACTGATTTTGTCTTTAGTTTGTTTATTTGCTCGACACAAGGCTTCATAATTTTTTTAAATTCGTTTAAGTCACAATTGCCAGTTTCTGATGTTCCTAATAGTAATATAGAACGAGCCTGAACGTTTTCGATAGAATGTAAAAGGATGTTCGCTCCTAAATTACCGTCAATTTTATTTTCTTTTGCGACCTTACTAATAAAATGATTACATAATTTATCTAGGGCGAGAAATTTGCTATCTGCATATTTAAGCAATGGAAGAGTTATTATTAATAGATCTGTCTTTACTTTGTGTAAATCGTCAATTTTTACATTAAATTTCATTTTTTTCTCTTTGTTATAAAATTATTGAGTATAAATAAGGCTAAGATGTGAATTAATTTTTTAATAATTACGTTATATACTACGGATAGAGTCTTAAAATTTTTAGAATATCTTAACAGAATGTCCATATTAACGCGCTATCTTTCCTTTCATATTTTAAAAAATATTCTATCAGTTTTAATGCTATTGACTGTTGTTTTTTCGATCTTTTCGGTTTTGGCGGAGTTGGAAATTGTTAAAGGGACTGACGGAATTAAGCTCATCCCAATTTTCTGGCTCCTAGAAATTCTATTGCTTGGCTATACGTTAATACCATTTGCCGTTTTAATAGGCTCAGTTTTAGGACTTTCAAGTTTCGTGAGCACAAACCAATTGTTAATTATGCAAATATCTGGCTTTAATGCTAGATACAGAATGAATTCAATTATCCTTGTTGGTATCACGATTTTCGCAATATCATTTGTTTTAGGAGAGTTCATAGTCCCGGTTGTTAAAAAATTCAAAGCTGAGATACAACTTTCGATAGGGGAAACAAGAGATTTTACATTGACTGATAAAGGTTTTTGGGCTCGCAGCCATAATATATTCTTCAAGGTTGATACTTTGCAAAGTAATCATACTGTCATAGACGTCGAGTTATATGAGTTCAATAATGAGATGGAGTTGCTGTCAATATTAACAGCTGATTCTGGCACTCATAATGGTTTGGCCTGGGTTTTTGAGGGTGTAAATGTTTTGACTTTTAAACCTGAATATTCCAAAAAAAAGTATGATTCTTCTTTTGAAAAGAAATTGACTATAGGCCCTGATATAATGGAAATGATCGTTCATGAGCAAAAAGACCAAAGCATTTTCGCACTCTTAGCGTATCTGAATTTAGCTAAAATTACTGGTCAAACTTCGGATGATTTATATTTTAATATATTTCAAAAAGTAGGTTTATGGATAGATATTTTTGTTTTATTAGTTTTGTCACATTTTGTGGTTCGAGCTAGCTTAGGCCGCTTTTCATCAAGCAAGAATATAATTACTGCAGTTTGTGTCGGTTTTGGTTATTTTATGATTGGGAAAGTTCTAAACCAAGCAGGTCTCGTTTTTTCGCTCCCATCTGTTTTGGTTGCGTTTATGCCATCTATGTTGCTAATAATCATGATTTATATTTTTAAAAACCGGCCTAATTAGATGACTTTTGTCGCAGGTAAGTTTTAGAGGCAATATCATGCAAGGTTCTATTTTTATGGTCAAAAAGCATGTAAATGTAGCCTAACCCAAAAAAAAGAAATGAAAAAATCCCGCCTATAATCCTTATTAAAATTTGATAGTCTGTGACTTTACTTCCATTTTCTGATTGTAACTCTAGTTGCCAAGCTTGCATGCCAAATGTTCTGCCTTTCCTGAAACAATAGAAAAAATACAGCATAGCGATTGTTGCAATAAATAGTTGTAATTTTATGTTTCCAGGTTCGATTGAGCTTTCTAATAAGATAACTGGCAGAAAAGATGCAAAATATACCAGCACTAATACTGACAAGAGATCATATATTAACGCGCCAAAGACTCTAAAAAAAAACTTCATCAAAAATTCCTGAATTAGGCTGGTTCTTTAAAATCATAAAACTATTTAATTACGTATTATGGGACTATAATGTTCAAATTTCCAAATAAAAGTTTCTTAGGATTATATGTGAAAAATATGGACGTAAGAAAAAAACCTGCTCCTAAATTTTTTAACAGCTCTCATCATCGAATCGATGTAGGGAAAATTTCCGAAGGTGCAAACTTCGTGATAGAAACACTTAGATCATCAGGTTACGATGCGTTGCTTGTGGGCGGTTGTGTCAGAGACTTAATTTTACAAAATGTTCCGAACGATTTTGATGTTGTAACAAATGCAAAACCTCGTGACATTATAAAAATTTTTGGGCGAAAAAGTAGAGCTATAGGAAGACGTTTTAGACTAGTACACGTGAGGAGTAATAATGAAATTACCGAGGTTTCAACTTTTAGAAAAACCCCTCGGAGCAACAAAATTAAAAAAAAAATCCACAAACAATTTAAAGGGGACAATGAATTTGGAAGTATAGCGGACGATGTCTTTCGGAGGGATTTTACTATTAACGCCCTATATTTTGATATAGAGCAGAAAGTAGTTATTGATTATGTTGGTGGTTTCTGTGATCTCTTAGAAAGAAAACTGTCTTGCATTGGTAAACCGTCTGAACGATTCGAAGAAGATCCCATGCGAATTCTCAGGGCAATCAGATTCGCAACGACTTTAAAGCTCAGTATGAAAGATATGAATTTAGCTGAGTTTAGTCGCTATGGCTGTATGCTGGACAACTTATCGTCTGCTAGGTTGTTCTATGAATTAGAAAAATTATTTTTAAGAGGTTCTGCAACTGAATTATTTAGCAGATTGGTGCAACTAAATTTAGTACAATTCTTATTCCCGGTACTTGATAGAAATAAAATGGAATCTTTGGCTTATAATCATTCTATAAATACTATAAAAATTGCATTGCAAATAACAGATTCAAGGGTAAAGATGGGGCAATCAGCCACGTTGGCCTTTCTTTGCGCAGTGATTCTTTGGGGCGCATTAAAAATTGAGATCGAGAAACTCCGCTGTGAAATAACTGATGAATCGGTAATCTTTCGTATTGCCACTGAAAATATTATTTCAAATCAAATAAAAACAATAGCAATCCCTCGGCGCGTCTCGAATATAATGAGGGAAATTTGGAGGATACAGTCTGCCTTTGAAAACCCGACAAAACGAAATGCAAATAGACTTTTGCAAAATGACCGCCTTAGGGCAGGTTATAATTTCTTTGTCTTGAGAAGCAAGACCGAAAATCATCTTATTCATGCTGTTGACTGGTGGCGAAATTTTTTTGTTTTAGCCAACAAAATGAATAAACTACCGTTTCCGGAAAGTGAAACCTACAGACTATAATATGAAAAAAACTTTTGTATACTTGGGTTTTGGAAGCAACCTGGGAAATCGCGTCGAAAATATTAAGCAGGCAATTCAAATGTTGATTGAGGAAGATAAACTAATGCTTACCTGTTTGTCTAGTTTCTATCATAATCCGCCGTTAGGAGGTTTGACTCAGCCACATTTTATAAACGCTGTTGGTCTGTTCGTAACGAATTTTTCTCCATTTGAATTGTTAGAACGAATTCACTTAATTGAATCTAAATTAGGACGGAGAAAAGTAAGGAAACATTGGGCTGCTCGTCCAATTGATATTGATATCTTAATTTATGGTAGTATTAAAATTGATTGTGATGATTTGGTTATTCCACACAAAGAAATTAAAAATCGTTCGTTTGTGTTACTTCCCTTGTTAGACATTAAAAAAGACATCACTATCCCTGGATTAGGAAAAGCATCTGACCTTGTTAAATTTTTAAAACTAGATGACTGTAAAAAAATTGTCAATATTTAAGGCTAAATTTTCATGAAATCAATTCTGGAGGTAATTAAGTTAAATAGACTAGTTTCCGAATGGAGAGAAAACAACAATACGATTGCTTTAGTCCCTACGATGGGGAGTCTGCATTCTGGCCATATTTCGTTGATCAAGGAGGCAAAAATATTAGCATCTAAGACTGTGGTATCCATATTTGTGAATCCAATTCAATTCGGACGCGGTGAGGATTACGAATCGTACCCAAGTAACATTGAGTCGGATAAGAAAAAATTGGAAAAAGAAGAGGTCGACATTGTCTTTATTCCTGATTTGAAGCAACTTTATCCAATGGGAATTGATACAGATACAAGGATAACGGTTCCTTATATATCAGAAATCCTTTGTGGGCAGCACAGGCCTGGGCATTTTTCAGGAGTTGCTACCGTCGTCGCAAAACTTCTAGCTGCCTGTAAACCAGACTTCGCCCTATTTGGAAAAAAAGACTACCAACAATATTTGGTTATAAAAAGAATGGTGTCAGATCTTTTAATACCAACTTTAATAGTAGGACTGCCAACTCAAAGGGAAAAAGACGGGTTAGCGTTGAGTTCTCGTAATAAATATTTATCAGAAGTTGAGCGAAAAATCGCGCCAAAAATTTATCTTTCATTACAAAAAGCGTCGGAAATTATTCGCATAGGACCAAGTAATTTTAATAACGCTAAACAAGAATTAATAAATGAGTTGGAAGCCTTTGGGATGAAAGTCGAATATTTTGAGTTACGAAGAGCCACAGATTTAGCCTTGCCGAAAAATGATGAAAAAAGTTTTGTAATTTTAATTGCTGTATGGTTGGGGAAGGCGAGGTTAATTGATAATATAGCGATTGATTTATGACTTTGTTTAATATTTTTTAAGAGTTGATATGAAAAAAGGATTTTACATAAAAACTTTTGGTTGTCAGATGAATGAATATGACTCCAGTAAGATAAATGATTTACTTGAGTCAGAGCTGAATTTGAAAAAAGTGCGAAAAGCAGATGATGCCGATTTAATACTAGTCAATACATGTTCTGTAAGAGATAAAGCGCAACATAAGTTATTTTCTGAATTGGGGCGTTGGAAAACGTTAAAGAACAAAAACCCTAAACTTTTAATTGGAGTTGGAGGTTGTGTGGCGAGTCAAGAAGGTGAAGACATAATAAATAAAGCACCTTTTGTCGATCTTGTTTTTGGCCCTCAGACCATTCATAAACTACCCCAACTAATTAAGAAAGCCCGTTTTGGTGGCGCAGCGGTGGATATTGATTTTCCAGAGTTAGAAAAATTTGATAAGTTGCCGCTATCCAAAAACGTACGTTCTTCCTCATACGTCTCAATAATGGAGGGTTGTAGTAAATACTGTTCGTTTTGTGTGGTTCCATACACAAGAGGGGAGGAGTTTAGTAGACCAGTCAAAGACGTGATTAAAGAAATCCATGGCTTAGTTTCAAGAGGTTCAAAGGAAATTATTTTACTAGGACAAAATGTTAATGCATATAACGCTAAAGATGATAAGGGACGTATCATAGACTTAGCAGCCTTATTGCATTTAATATCTTATATCGAAGGGATTGAAAGAATCCGTTATACAACATCTCATCCATTAGAGTTCTCTGAGAGATTAATAAATGTTTATGGGGAAATTCCTAAATTAGTCAATCAGGTTCACTTGCCAGTGCAAAGCGGTTCAGATAGGATCTTAAATAAAATGAAACGCGGTTATACAGCCTTAGAGTATAAATCAATTATATCAAAATTAAGAAAAAGAAGCCCTGATATTAGTATTACAAGTGACTTTATCGTGGGATTTCCAGGTGAAACGGACGATGATTTTCTAAAGACACTTGATTTGGTAAAGCATGTTAGATTTGACCAATCCTTTAGCTTTATTTATAGCCCTCGACCTGGCACCCCCGCGTCATATCTTAAAGACGATACAACTATAGCTGAAAAGAAAGAAAGGTTAGCAAGGCTTCAAAAGTTACTTGTTAGCTTCTCTGAAACCTACTCGAGGCAGATGCTGGGCTCAGTACAGGAAATTCTAGTGACTAGTCATTCAAAAAAATCAGACAAAGTTTTCGCAGGCAGAACCGAAAATAACAGAGTTGTAAATTTTTCAGGTAAAGATAGTCTGATAGGTAATATGGCCAGGGTCAAGATTACAGAAATTCTTCCAAATTCATTAAGAGGCGAGTTAGTTTGAGGCCAGGGAAAGTTTGTTGAAAGAAACAGAATCACTTCTTGCTCTTGAGCCTAATGACAATAAACGGTTGGCAAACCTGTGTGGCCAGTTCGATGAAAACCTTCGATATATTGAAACAAATATTGACGTAAATATTGCTAATAGGGGGAATAGCTTTCGTTTAGCCGGGGCTCCAGAGGCTGTGAAAGTTGCCTGTCGTATTCTCAAGCAACTTTATAAAATCACTCAATTTAATAATATTACAAAAAGAGAAATTCATTTACAGATCCAACAAAACCAGTCTGATGATTCGACAGAATTGAATGTAAATAACGAAGCAATTATTACCCGAAAAAAAAATATTTCTGCAAGGAGTCTAATTCAGAAACAATATATGCGAGCGATGGCGAATAAGGAGGTTTGCTTTGGGATCGGGCCAGCTGGTACCGGAAAAACTTATTTAGCAGTCGCCAGTGCGGTTAATGCACTTGAAACAAATAGGGTTCGTAGAGTTTGCCTTGTACGTCCTGCGGTTGAAGCGGGCGAAAGACTAGGATTTTTACCAGGAGATATGTCTCAGAAAATCGACCCTTACCTTCGCCCACTATACGATGCTCTTCATGAGCTCATGGGTTTTGAAAGAGTTTCGAAGTTAATTGAAAAAAATATCATTGAAGTCGCACCCCTAGCCTTTATGAGAGGTCGATCTTTAAATGAATCTTTTATAATTTTGGATGAAGCTCAAAATACCACCCCTGAACAAATGAAAATGTTTCTTACTAGAATTGGTTTTGGTTCTAGGGCAGTAATCACTGGTGATATAACCCAAATAGATCTCCCACGTGGAACAGAATCTGGTTTAAAACATGTTTCGAAAATACTGGTCGATTTACCTGACATTAGTTTTAATTTTTTTTCAACAAAAGATGTCGTTCGGCATAGGCTTGTTGCCGAGATTCTTAAAGCTTACGGTAAACATGAAAAAGAACCAAGATAAAAACGGATTAAAAAACCCAATTGATTGATAATTCCAACAATTCAAGTCTTTTTACACTTGAGGTCGAGCGTGCTACGTATCAAAAAAAATATAGTGATCTAGTATCAAAAGCTCTTGTTGCCATACAATCTGAAATTAAAATAGAAAATAAAAAAATATCGATTAAGGTATGTGATTCAATGGAATCAACAAAAATTAATAAGAAATTTCGCCGGAAAAATCAGCCTACTAATGTTTTAGCTTTTCCTAGTAATGGCGACAAATTTTCACTACCTAATCATTTGGGTGATATTTTAATATGCGATGAGGTTGTACTAGACGAAGCTACCTATCTTGGCATTGATTTTGATGAAAGATTTACTCATATGGTAATTCATGGCATATTGCATTTGCTAGGATATCTACATAATAATGAATCTACTGCACGCATTATGGAAACGCTTGAATCTAAAATCATGTCTAAATTAGGTTATTCTGATCCTTATTTGAAGTACTAAGTAAAAGCTGAGGTAGCAAACAATTATGTTTAATTTCATGC
The DNA here is from genome assembly GCA_002170535.1 of Methylococcaceae bacterium TMED69. Taxonomy (GTDB): domain Bacteria; phylum Pseudomonadota; class Gammaproteobacteria; genus TMED69. Next base: position 29,502 of record NHDW01000004.1, on the reverse strand, counting down.
AAGCAAAAATCCTACGAGGCATGAGGAAGTTAATTATAAAAACTTTTCTTCACGAACCACGCGGAAAAACGATGCTAATTGAGATCTTGCAGTCAGCTGAAAACAACAATGTGGTTGATATTGATACTCAAGCAATGATGGAAGGGGCTCTAATGGTTTCTGAAATGCAGGTACGAGACATAATGTTACCCTCTTCTGAAATAACCTCGATAACCCTAACAGATGATGTTAAACATATTCACCAAACAATGGCGAGGTCAGGTCATTCAAGATTTCCGGTTTTCGATGAAACCGGTGAAAATGTTCTTGGTATCCTCTTGGCAAAAGATCTGTTAGCTAGTGAGTTGATTGATGGAAAAAATAAAATAAGAGGGATGCTGCGAGTACCAGTGTTCGTTCCGGAAAGCAAGAAATTAAACATATTGTTGAGAGAGTTCAAAGCCAATAGAAATCATTTAGCGGTTGTAGTTGATGAATATGGAAAAGTATCTGGGCTTGTATCTATTGAAGATGTTTTAGAGCAAATTGTTGGTGATATAGATGACGAACATGACTATGAGGATGAAGAGAATATCAGACAGCACGGCAAAGAAAGATTCACCGTCAAATCCCGCACTTCGATTGATGAGTTTGTTGATTACTTTAAAATAGACATTTTGCAAGATGATTACGAGACCATAGGCGGCTTTGTTACTAAGCTTCTAGGCCATGTTCCTGAAAAAGGTGAGGAAGTTAGATACGGTGAATTAACATTCAAGGTAATGAGAGCCGATCAACGCCGCTCCCATTTACTAAGAATAATACGAGAAAAAGTGCAACAGAAACCAGATGAGGCAGAAAAGAAGTAATCTTCAAATTACTAAGTCAAACCTAATTCAAGCAATAATATCAGGTTCATTATCAGTCTTTTCATTTTCCGAGATATCACATTGGACCATAATTATTGTCGCAATTGGATGGTTTCTATTGGTTTTAAAGAATGCGAATAAAACTGAATCCTTTTGGGCTGGTTGGTTTTTTGGAATAGGGTACTTTGGATCAAATATTTGGTGGATCCATATAAGTATAGAAAGGTTTGGTATACCCGATCCTTTAATTGCAGTTTCGTTGAATGCGATTTTTATATGCCTGCTCGCTTTCTATTTTTCAATATTTGGCTTATTTACTAAATTATTATCGTCGTCTCGGGCGCCCTTTTTATTGATAGCCCCTTTTATATGGTTGTTAGTAGAAATTGCTAGAGGGTTTTTCTTAACCGGGTTTCCGTGGCTTGTAGTTGGTTACACTCAAATAGATAGTCCGCTTTCAGCACTCTTACCTTTGATAGGTGCGCATGGGGTTTCTTTTGTTGTCGTATGCCTAGCGGCTTGTCTTGCGTATCTAGTGTGCTCGAAATCCTTGATCCAAAAGTCTGTTATTGTATTTCCTGCGATGGTTGTTTTAATATCCTTGCACTTTTTACAAAAAAGCGAATATACCTCAAAAACAAATGACTCATTAAATGTCTCTATTGTACAAGGGTCTTTGCCTTTTGAAATAAGATGGTCGAATAATTCAACTAAATTAATTCTTGAACGTTACCTGGAGTTATCAAAAGATGAATGGACTTCTGATATCTTAGTCTGGCCCGAAACAGTTTTTACCATGCCTTTGGATCTCAATGAAGCGGAAGTAAAATTGTTAAAGAGTATTAGTCAGCGTACGAATACACATTTAATTTTAGGCGCTCCTTTTTTACAGTCATCTGATAACAAAATTTTTAATAGTATTTTGTCCGTCTCTGAATCGATTGATCTATACAAAAAAAGAAAGCTCGTGCCTTTTGGCGAATACTTTCCATTTAGAAAACTGTTTAGGAATTTTTACGATATCTTAAACATTCCTCTATCAGATTTTACACAAGGGTCTCAAGAAAAGAATAAATTCATTATTAAAGACAACACTATTGGAGTATTAATTTGTTATGAGATTGCTTTTGCCTCATTAGTACGATCCTCACTTCCACAAGCAGAACTAATTATAAATTTGAGTAATGATTCTTGGTTTGGAAGATCAATTGCGGCGTTTCAACATTTACAAATTGTTCGCGTAAGAGCAGCTGAGCTAGAAAGACCAATAATAAGAGCAACTAATACTGGCATTAGTGCTATTATTAATTATAAAGGTGACGTGATTGTGTCTTCAGAACAATTTACTGCCCAAGTTATTGATGGACTAGTTGAAGGCCGCATGGGTTCCACGCCTTACTCTAAAATAGGAGAGCTCGGGGTGGCATTCTATGCTCTAGGCCTAGTTCTAATAGCACTAACTATTCGCTTTCTGAGAAATAGATATATTGAGCCTAGAAAGTAAAAAAAAAGCAATAAAGATTAGCCCTAAGGCAGTTATTATGTCTGAGGTATTAGTGGGTAAATAAAACGATTTAAAGTTGATTTGTAGTTCTTGTTCTATACTGCGATATTGAAATGGCCAAAGAACAATCAAAGAAGAAAGCAAAATTCCGTTTATAAAGTTAAAAGAAGCCCCATGAAATTTCTTTAGGATGACTGCCAATAGTTTAGTAATAAAAACTAATGAACATAAAAACCCACATACGAATGGAAATAAAATTATAAATTTTAAATCAGCTATCGCGTTAAAAATAATAGCGTATTTTCCAAGCAACATTAAGATAAGGGCACCTGATATTCCAGGCAAAATCATAGCCGTAGCAGATAGAAATCCCGAAATAAATATGGTAAAAAAATTATTTTCAGAAGTTTGTTGACCAAAAATTAATAGGCAAAGGCCTAAACTGAAACCGGAAAAGATGAAGAAACAGTCCCTAAACGACCATTTGAAATTATTATAAAAAATCGATAGCACCGTGTGCAGAATGAGTCCGAAGAAAAAGCTGAATACTTGAAATGTAAACTTCTCTATATATAAGATAAGAGGTACAATTTTTGTAAAAAATAACACACCAGAAATTATCCCGATAGCTAATGGTATAAGTAAGCCATAATCTACAATAGTTGCGGATTTTCTTATTTTTAAAGAGAAGATATAGCCTAGCCATTGAGAATTTATCGCGGCAGCAGCGCGGATTACTTGATTATAAATCCCCAATATCAGGGCCATAGTGCCGCCGGACACACCAGGAATAATATCCGTAAATCCTATCAAGAATCCTTTGGAAAAAAAATTTAATTGACGTCTCGCTGAAGCTAGCATAATTATATTATTTATAGTTACGAACAGTTTCGATGAGAATCTCCACATTTTTTGGCTTAGCATCTGGAGTTATTCCGTGACCTAAATTAACGACATATCTTGTCCCTGCATTAACTTGATCAAGCATTTTCTTAGTCTCTTCCTTTACAACGGTTCCTTCGGAAAGCAAGATTGAAGGATCTAGATTTCCCTGAATTGCAGATTTGTTTCCAACAATTTTTTGCGCGTTTTCAAGACTAGACATCCAATCAATTCCGATGCAAGACGGATTTGCTTTAACAATGTCGTCGATATGGTTAAATGCTCCTTTTGAGAAAAAAATGTTTGGAATATTAAGTTGGTTTAAAGAAGAAATAATCTTTTGGTTGAATTCCAAGGAAAACTCTCTGTATCTTGGATACGGTAAGATCCCACCCCAAGTGTCGAAAATCATTAAAACATCTGCACCGTATTTTAGTTGAAGCTTTAGGTACTCAGTTAAGATACTCGTCAATTTATCTAAAATTTTCAATAAAAGATTTGGTTGGTCGTACATCATTCTAAAGATTTTTTCGAAATTCTTTGACGTGCCGCCCTCAATCATATAGCAGGCTAATGTCCATGGAGAACCGCAGAAGCCAATAAGCGGAATGCTGTTATTTAATTCTAATTTTGTCAGTTCTATCGCTTTCAGAGTAAAAGCAAGATTCTCTTCTAAAGGAGGAAATTGTAGATTATTAAAATCTTTCTCGGTCTTGATGGGCTTTTCAAAAATTGGCCCCTTATTTTCTTCAAATTTAAGGGGCATGCCCATAGCTTCGGGAACAACCAAAATATCTGAAAAGATTATTGCTGCATCCAGATCAAATCTTGCGATAGGCATTAATGTGGTTTTACATGCTAGCTCGGGTGTTTTGCAAAGCTGTAAAAAATCGCCAGTTTTTTGTCTTAATTTTTTGTATTCAGGGAGGTACCTGCCCGCCTGCCTCATGATCCATATAGGAGTTCTATTACTAGGGTTACCTCGTAAGATTTTTAGTAGGCAATCATTCCTAATCGACATGATTACTAAACAGGAGCGGGTAAACTACTTGTGCCCATTAAATATTCGTCGATCGCTCTTGCTGCCGATCTTCCTTCCGCTATGGCCCAAACGATCAACGATTGTCCACGTTTCGCATCTCCTGCGGCAAATACCCCGTCGATTGAAGTCATCCAACTAGGGTTGACCTCAATATTTTGTCGTTTGTCCAATTTGATACCGCTATCTCTGATATTATTCCACAAATGTGGGCCGGTAAAACCCATTGCAAGCAAAACTAAGTCACATGGTATTTCATGTTTTGAGTTTGGAACTTCCGCGAAACTAACAGTACCATCCGGCTGATCGACCTGTTCGACTTTGATAATTTCGATAGCTGTGATTTGATTATCTTTATTGCCGATGAATTTAGTTGTAGAGGCCGCGTATCTCCTTTCTCCACCTTCCTCGTGGGCTGATGCTATTTTATATATCCGCGGCCATTCAGGCCAAGGATTTTTCATTGCTCTAGAAAGCGGAGGTCTAGGCATAATTTCCAGACTAGTGACTAATTTCGCTCCTTGTCTGTGAGCAGTTCCTAAGCAATCAGCTCCAGTGTCGCCGCCTCCAATAATAATAACCCTTTTGCCCTCCGCGTTTACACGACTGACAGGTGTATCGTCTCCTTCACAGACTCTGTTTTGCTGACTGAGGAAATCCATAGCAAAGTGTATTCCCTGTAAGTTTCTCCCCGGTACTTCTATATCTCTGGAAATGCTTGCTCCACCTGCGATGAGCACCGCATTGAAGTTTTTCTTTAGTTCATCGATTGTTATTTCTTGGCCAATATTTTTCTTCGTTTGAAATTCGATACCTTCCTCAGTTAGTTGGTTTAAGCGTCGCTCTAGGACGTTTTTTTCCATTTTAAACTCTGGTATACCGTATCTCAGTAATCCACCGGCCCTATCATCTTTTTCAAAAACTGTAACTCTGTGTCCTACCCTTCTTAACTGTTGTGCTGCAGCCAACCCGGCTGGTCCAGATCCTATGATAGCGACGGTTTTCCGAGTTTCTTGTTTTGGAGGTAATGGTTTGATTAAATTCATCTCGAATCCGCGATCAATGATTTCCAATTCAATCGACTTTATGGAGACTGGTTGGTCGTTGATTCCCAAGACGCAAGAGCCCTCACACGGGGCTGGGCAGAGTGTTCCAGTGAACTCTGGAAAATTATTGGTGGCATGAAGCTTAACAAGGGCTTCTTCCCATTGGTTTTTCCTTGCCAAATCGTTCCATTCGGGAATCAAGTTACCTAAAGGACAACTGTTATGGCAGAAAGGTATCCCGCAGTCCATACACCGTGATGCTTGTTCTCTTATTGAGTCGGAATCGAATCTGGCCATGACTTGATTCCAATCTTTTTTTCTCTCTTTTACGGGTCTATAAGGATGTTTCGCTCTCTTATATTTCATAAAACCCAATGGATCAGCCATGTGCTGCCTCCATTATTGCCATTTCTTCTGATGTGCCTTCCTCGCGAGCTCTTTCTATCGCTCGTAGCACCCTTTTGTAATCTTTAGGAAAAACTAGTTTGAAAAATTTGTATTCCTCTGACCAATTATCGATAATTCTTTTGCCTACTTGACTGTCAGTATATTTCACATGGACCTCTATTTTTTCTTTTAGCCCCACAAGCTTCTCATCTGTTAATGCATCAATATCGACCATTTGGGGATTGCATAAATTTTTTAAATTTTCATTAGGATCGTAAACAAAAGCTAATCCTCCTGACATCCCAGCGGCAAAATTTCTCCCGATTGGTCCCAAAATGACTACCTCACCACCTGTCATATATTCACATCCGTGATCTCCAACACCTTCAACTACAGCAGTTGCTCCGCTATTTCTTACTGCGAATCTTTCTCCAGCTATACCCCTAAAGTAAGCTTCGCCTGATGTTGCTCCATACAAAACGACATTTCCGACGATAATATTTTCCTCTGCAACGAAAGTAGAAGATTTTGATGGGTATATCACAATTTTTCCACCCGATAAACCTTTTCCCACATAGTCGTTCGCATCACCTTCTATGTGCATTGTAACACCTCGGGGAACAAAAGCGCCGAAGCTTTGTCCAGCGGAGCCATAAAATTTCAGTTTTATCGTGTCGCTGGGGAGGCCTGTTCCTCCATGTCTTTTTGTAATTTCGTGGCCCAGAATTGTCCCAACTGTTCGATTGGTGCTTTTTATCTCAAAGGCTGCCTCAACTGGATTTTTAGTCTTTATCGCATCTTCGCAGAGCTTAAGCAACTTAGTTCTGTCTAATGATTGCTCAAGTTTATGATCCTGGAATTTAGTTCTAAATCGGGAGCCCGTGTAACTTTTTGCCGGTGCTTTTAATATGGCGCTTAAATCTAATCCTTTTGCTTTCCAGTGAGAAAGGGCAGGTTCGTAGTCTAAATATTCCACTTGGCCGACTAGCTGTTCAATTTTTCTGACTCCCATTGACGCCATAATTTCACGCATTTCTTGGGCTATGAATTGAAAAAAGTTCTCCACAAATTCTGGCTTCCCAGAGAATTTTTTTCTGAGTTCTGGATCCTGTGTAGCGACACCAACTGGGCAGGTGTTAAGATGGCAAACCCTCATCATAACGCAACCCATAACTACCAATGGAGCTGTTGAGAAACCGAATTCTTCCGCGCCAAGCAGTGCACCGATGACGCAATCTCTAGCAGTTTTCATTTGACCGTCGACTTGGACTGTAATTCTGTCTCTTAAGTTATTTTCAATTAATACCTGTTGAGTTTCTGCAAGTCCTAGTTCCCATGGAACTCCCGCGTGTTTTAACGAAGTAACAGGTGAAGCTCCCGTGCCGCCATCATAGCCAGAGATAAGAACTACATCTGAGTGGGCTTTGGCCACACCAGCAGCGACGGTTCCAACCCCCACTTCTGAAACTAATTTGACGTGGATCCTCGCTTCAGGATTCGAGTTCTTTAGGTCGTGTATTAGTTGTGCAAGATCTTCAATTGAGTAGATATCGTGGTGCGGTGGCGGAGAAATAAGGCCGACTCCTGGTGTAGACCCTCGTACTTTTGCTATCGACGGATATACCTTATGTCCGGGAAGTTGTCCTCCTTCACCCGGCTTAGCACCCTGAGCCATTTTGATTTGAATGTCGTCGGCATTGACCAAGTATTCGCTGGTTACTCCGAATCTGCCTGAAGCCACCTGTTTTATGGCGCTTCTTTTTAGATCACCATTCTTTTCGGGCTTGAATCTAATCGGATCTTCTCCCCCTTCACCTGTGTTGGATTTCCCTCCAACTCGGTTTAGAGCTACGGCTAAAGTCTCGTGCGCTTCACCACTTATTGAGCCGAGGGACATTGCGCCAGTATGGAAACGTTTCATTATCTCATGTACGGATTCGACTTCCTCTATTGGTATGGCGTCTCTTTCCTTGAACTTAAAAAGTCCTCTTATGGTAGACCTATTTTTTGACTGTTTATCGACTAACTCCGAGTATTCTTTGAAGATATCATATCTACCCTGCTGAGTCGCATGTTGCAATTTGAACACTGTTTCGGGGTTAAAAAGGTGGTATTCACCGTCCCGTCTCCACTGGTATTCTCCACCTGAATCTAATCTTGGTTTATTGGAGCCCCTTTTTGGGAAGGCTTTTGAAAATTTGATTTCAGTCTCATCATTTATCGTATCAAGACCTATACCTTCAATTCTACTGGGAGTACCTTTAAAATATCTTCCGACAAATTGAGAATTTAAACCTATCGCTTCAAAAATCTGGGCCCCCCTATATGATTGCACGCTAGAAATGCCCATCTTAGACATTACTTTTACTAATCCCTTATTTATTGCCTTGATGTAGTTATCGAAGGCAACGGAACAATAATTTAAGTTATCTGCCTGAATTTTATTAGAAAACTCTTTATCAGTGTTTAGCATTTTTTCTAGTGACTCAAACGCTAAATAAGGGTTTATTGCATCTGCTCCGTATCCTAGCAGAACTGCGAAATGATGCACCTCTCTAGGTTCGCCTGATTGGACAAGTAAGGCGGTTTTCATTCTGTTGCCATTTTTGATCAAATGATGATGGACGGCAGAAACGATAAGTGCACTCGGAATAGGGGCAAATTCTTTATTGATGGTTTTGTCGCTAAGAATTATGAATGAAGTATTTTTCTGAGCTTCTTCGTTAGCTCTTTGGCAGACTTTTGCAATAGATTCTTCTAGACTTCGAGTTCCGCGTTTCAGTTCATAAGTAGTTGGAATTACGACTGAGTTCAATCGTTCTGCTCTGAGATTTTCTAATTTCGAGAATTCTTCATTCTTCATTATTAAAGAATTTAAATAAACCTTATTACAACTGTTTTCGTTTGGGGCCAGTAGGTTTTGGTTTGGTCCGATAAGGTCAGATGTCTGTGTAACTAGCTCTTCCCTTATCCCGTCAATCGGAGGGTTGGTGACTTGCGCGAAGAGTTGTTTAAAGTAATCAAAGAGGGAGCGGGGACGATTGGAAAGAATAGCCAAAGCACTATCGGTTCCCATAGATCCGGTCGCTTCTATCCCATTTTCCGCCATAGGTTGCATCAGAACTTTTAAGTCTTCATCGGTATATCCGAAGACGATTTGTTTCTCGGTTAAAGTAGTCTCACTTGATTTAAGTAAGAGGTTTTTAGATGCTGGTAAGTGTTCTAGTTTGAGAATACCCTTGTTTAGCCACCGCCTGTAAGGATGTTGTTTAGCGTACTTATCCTTGAGTTCGCTGTCCTCGATTATTCTCCCTTCGTTTGTATCGACCAGAAATATTCTGCCTGGTCTCAATCTTTCTTTATATTTTATATTTTCGGCAGGAATGTCTAAAACCCCTACCTCTGAAGCAAGTATTACCATATTGTCTTTGGTAACGTAGTATCTGGAGGGTCTTAGGCCGTTTCTATCTAGAACTGCGCCTACCACCTCTCCATCAGTGAATACCAATGATGCTGGTCCGTCCCATGGTTCCATTAAGCACGAATGGAATTCGTAAAATGCCTTTAGTTCATCTGCCATAGAATCGTGCCCACTCCATGCTTCGGGTATCATCATAAGGACTGACAAGGGTAGAGGCCTCCCTGTCATATAAAGAAACTCGAGCACTTCATCAAATGAAGCTGAATCTGAATTTCCCTGTGATATTACAGGGAATACCTTTTTTAGATCATCGCCGAATTGTTCTGAGTTACAAAGACTCTCTCGTGCCGCCATCCAATTCCTGTTACCTCGGACCGTATTGATTTCCCCGTTGTGAGCTACAAATCGAAACGGTTGGGCTAAAGACCACGATGGAAAAGTGTTAGTGGAAAAACGTTGATGGACTAAAGCTATCGCACTTTTTAGTTCTTTGGCCGTTAGGTCAGAGAATGTTCCTCTTAACTGTTTCCCTAAAAGCATCCCCTTATAACAAAATGTTTTGCTAGACAGACTTGAAAAATAACATGCTTCAATGTTGTTTCGATTTGAGGTCCTTCGTTCTATCAGCTTTCTTATAATAAAAAGTTTACGCTCGAAGTCGAGCCGCGACTTATTGGACGAGCTAGCTTTTATGAATAATTGTTCTACAAATGGGCGCGCATTTTTTGCTGTAGGGCCTATTTCACCATCATTTATGGGCACATCTCTCCAGAAAAGGATCTCTTGTTTTTCCTCAGTACAAACTGATTCAATATATTTTTTTTGTTTAGAACGCTCTTCTCTATCCTGAGATAAAAAAACCATTCCAGACCCATACCTTCCGACTTTAGGAAGATCTACTCCATGATCGTGAGCGATTTTTCGGAAAAATTCGTCCGGGATCTGAATAAGTATCCCAGCACCGTCCCCCGTATTGTCTTCGCATCCACAACCGCCTCGATGCTCTAGCCGTTCCGAAATTGTCAGAGCGTGCTCGATAATTTTATTCTCTGGAATTCCATCTAGGTTCGCAAGAAAGCCGATTCCGCAAGAGTCATGTTCAAAAGAGGGCTCGTAAAGCCCTCTAGCGCTTGATATATTTTTATTGTTTGTTTTTGGCGTTGAAAGCCCGCTACCGTTTTTCATCGATAGATAAATCTCCAAAGTGATTCAGATATATTACGAAGAAACTCGAAATATAGAACACATTATACTGATTAAAAGCTAATCCCGCTATCTTTGATTCATTAAAGCAAGGAGAGAACGGGATAACTAGCAGACAAATGGTTTAAATTGTTGCTAATTGTTATTAATTGCTTTTAAGATGATGGTTAGTAGGATTTAATAACTTCACTAATCATATTTTTTGGGGTATTTGATTTTTTAACCGCCTTTCCTAGCGCATCAAGGAGAATTAGATTTATCTGGCCGTTGGTATTTTTTTTGTCTAGAGACATCACGGTGATAAATTCATCGACATTAAAAGTGGAGTCGCTTCGTGTGGGAAGACCACTCTTTGCTAAAAGGTTTTTTAAACGAGTATTAGACTGTTGGTTTATCATACCAAGGTTATTTGATAATTCTGCAGCCATACACATCCCTATTGACACAGCTTCTCCATGCAACCAAGTATTATAGGAAGTTAGATTTTCGATTGCATGAGCGAAAGTGTGGCCGAAATTGAGTAAAGCTCTTTTGCCTTGTTCCTTTTCGTCCTCACTTACAATATCTCGTTTATTTTCGCAGGATCGTTTAATTGCATACTTTAGAGCAAGATGATTTCTATTTAGAAGCAAATCTATATTTTCCTCCAACCAACAGAAAAAATTAAGATCTCCAATAACTCCATATTTGATGATTTCAGCTATCCCAGATAAAAACTCTCTTTTCGGCAACGTTTCTAATAATGAAATATCGCATATGACTTCAAGAGGTTGATGGAAAGTACCTATCATATTTTTGCCCAGTGAGTGATTGACAGCAGTCTTTCCACCCACTGACGAATCAACTTGAGCAAGCAAGGTTGTGGGTATCTGGAAGACTCCGATTCCTCTTTGATAACAGGAGGCAACAAATCCTCCAAGGTCACCGATTACTCCACCACCTAAAGCTATGATTAAAGACTCTCTATCAAATTGATGAGTCAACATAAATTCGAGAATTTTTTCAAAATTGATCAAGCTTTTCTGCTCTTCCCCAGATTTTATTATGTATTCATAATAGTGCTTCGATCTGATTACTTTTTTTATTTTATTTATGTGTAGTTTAGCCACGTTTTCATCTGTCAAAACCAAAATTTTTTTTGTTTCAAAGGGTTTATCTTTTAGGCAGGCTAGGTTTATTGCTCCATCACCAATGAGGATTTCGTAGTCTTTGTCAGGAAGTGTGACCTTAACTCTGTCCATTTTTTAGAACTGTCAAAATTTTGTTTATCGCCGCTTTTGAACTCATTTTGTTTACGTCGATAGTATAGTGTGCAGTATACGAATAAGCGGATTTTCTTTTCTCATAAAGTTCTTTTAATTTTTCAAGGCGATTTGTATTGAGAAGGAGTGGTCGATTTTGATCATTTTTAGTCCTTTTAAGACTAGTTTGAGGTTCACACATCAAAAAGAAGACAGTCGAAAAATTTTTTAATGTTTCTCGGTTTTCTTTATCTGATATTATTCCGCCTCCCGTTGAAACAACGATATTCACCTTTCTTGACAAGTCATTCAGTAGTTTTTTTTCTCTTTTCCTAAAACCTGTTTCGCCTTCTTTTTCGAAAATCCAGGAAATCTCCGCCCCTGTACTTTTTTCTATTTCCTTGTCCATATCGATGAAATCGAATCCCAGCGCCCTAGACAATCCTAGTCCAACCGTGGTTTTGCCTGCCCCCATCGGTCCAATGATAGTTATAGACTTAGTGACTTTGCCAATCACAGATTTTATTAACATCACTTAGTGGGTGTTTGGTCAATAATTTGTGGTGTTATAAACACAAGGAGTTCTTTTTTCTTTTGGGTTTTTGTTTTATTTCTGAATAGGACTCCAACCATTGGGATATCGCCTAGAAGAGGAATTGATCCTCTATTATTTGTTTCCGTAGTCTCATATACTCCTCCAAGCACCACGGTTTCTCCGTTTTCTACTAAAACTTGGGTGATAAGATTATTAGTGTCGATACTTGGAATCCCTGAAAAGATTGTTCCGACGGAATCTTTATTTACTCTCAGGTCCATAATTATACGTTTATCAGGTGTGATTTGCGGTGTGACTTTTAGGCTCAAGACTGCCTTCTTGAATGAAACTGAGGTAGCACCACTTGAGGAGGCTTCCAAATACGGTATCTCGGTCCCAGATTCAATAGTGGCCTCCCTTTGGTTTGCAGTGATAACTGTGGGAGAGGAAACAATCTCTCCCCTTCCCTCTGCTTGCGCTGCTTGCAACTCTAGATTTAGCAAATAGCTCCCTTGCCGCCCTACAAACATTTTGAGGGCCCCAGTTGGCGATGTAATAGGTAACGAAACTTGATAATTCTCTTGTGGGGTTGATGCATTATCTGCATTTAAAAAACCGGTGCCCGTAGCTACCGACGTATCTCCACCAATGCCTCCACCGATAATTACACTATTATTTGTCTTAGCACCATCTAAAACGAGTGGTGATGTTCGGACACTGTATCCAAGCTTAACTCCGAGCCCCCTTGAAAAATCATCGTTCGCAATTACGATTTTAGATTCAATCTGCACCTGTTTTACGGGAATGTCTAGCGCTTTAAGAATAGTCTTTATCTCTCTAAGGTATTCACTTGTTTCTTGTACTAAAAGGGTATTTGTCCGTTCATCAACACTGACGTTTCCCCGTTCGGATATTAAATTATTCGCTTCATCTTTGATAATGTTGGCCATGTCTGAGGCTTTTGCGTAATTTACTTGGATGAATTCGGTTTTCAATGGGCTTAATTCCAAGTATTGCTGCTTGCTTTCCATCTCTAATCTCTCTCGAGCCGTCAGCTCTTCTTGAGGAGCTACCATCATCACGTTACCAATTTCCCGCTTGCCAAGTCCTCTTGCCTTTAAAATAATATCCAAAGCTTGATCCCAAGGAACATTTTTTAATCGAAGCGTAAGGTTTCCTCCAACTGAGTCGCTAGCTACCAAGTTTTTATCGGTAAAATCTGCGAGAAGCTGCAGGATCGCCCTAACTTCAATGTCCTGAAAATTGAGAGATAATTTTTCTCCTGTAAATTCGCTCATACCCGACTCTATCTGACTATCAGTCTGTGGTATCACTTCAAGGGTTAGCCGTTTATCCGTTTGATAGGTAGAAAAATTGGATTTCGATTTATTATAAATTTTAAGCAGAGGGTTATCTTTATCTGTTTCAAGTAGAGCAATAAGAATTACTTGGGTTTCTAATTCTGAAACATCAATTTTTTGGGCAAGGTCGTCGGGAACAGTGACTCCAGGCAGCCTAATATTAATATTGTTTCCCGATTCGTTAACATCGATATCAATGTCAGCTTTCGAAAAATCAATAACAACCTTTCCGGCACCCTTTTTGCCGACCTCAAAATCAATTTTTTCAATAAATATAGAATTCGAATTGTCACTGATTACTTTTCTTTGCTTAGTTTCATTTGGAATGGCGAGCACGACCTGGTTTTTGTTAACTTTATATTCGTAAGGGACGATATTGTCGAGATTGACGATTACTCTGGTTTTGGTTTCTGTCTCGACCGCGAAAATATTTTTTATTCCGTTTTGGCCAACATTTACTCGGTTCTCCTGGAGCCCTAATCGGGTCTCAGAAAAATCAATAGCTATAGTTGCTGGTTTCTCTGTTGCAAATATTTTAGGCGTTTCGGGGATATCCTTGCTTAGATAAATAATTATTTCCGACCCGAAATTAGTCTTTTCAAATTTTAAATCTTTTATTGAGTTTTCGGCATAACTCAGGCTTGTAAGTAATAGACAAAATAAAGTTGATAGAAAATACATAAGCTTTTGATGTTTGGTCATCCGGATTGTCTCCTGTCATTCCTCTAGCGAAAGTTTTGCCGCTCTTTCAGCCCATTTGCCGTTTGGACCTTGTATGATTTCTCTCAATCTAATTTCGCCTTCCTTAATAGTCTCTACCTTGCCGAAATTACGTCCCATATAGTTTCCATTAGATATTTTGTATATCAATCCATCTTGGTCCCTGATTATACCCCATAATTTACCTGATTCCTCTAGGGTCCCGACCATTCTTAGACTATCTAATTCGAAATACTCAAGTTCCTCTTTGTTGTGGGTCAATATCTCTTGGGCATAACGATCTTGACCGTTATCTTCAAGTGCTTCAGATGATTCGCCCCCTGAAATGCCAAAGAAAAACGGCTCAAATGGATCCCGAAGACCTTCTTTTTCTGCGTTGTAGAGGTACCTTACAAATGGTTTTATTGGTGGAAGGGGCTCTACAGGCCTCCCCGGTTTAGCAAGAGTAGTTTCAGTATACTGTCTTAACTCTGACATTTCTTTATTGCCGCAACCACTTAGCAAGAAAGCGATTGCGACTAACGAATATTGTTTTATCCCACGGTATGAGATGGGCAAGAAGGATGTCTTACTTAATTGCCACGTATTATTTTTCATTTTTTTCTTCATCATCGAGATAACGGTATGTTTTTGCGGTCGTTTCTAAGATCATATCTCCTTCTTTGTTATCTTTATAAATGGCTAATTTGTTATTGGTGACGATTCTTGGTAAATCAGATACACCGCTGATAAAATTTCCAAATTGATGGTATGAACCAATTACCTTAATTTCAATCGGAACTTCTGCGTAAAAATCACGAGGCTGTTCATCGCCAGGTTTGAAAAGTTCAAATTCTAATCCCGCGCCTAAACCTTGTTGGGAAATATCGACTAGAAGCTCTGCTATTTCAGATTTACTAGGAAGACGTTTAAGAAGGTCGCCAAAGGTTTCTTCAATATCTTTTAATTGTTGTTTTAGTGCTGGAAGGTTTGCCGCTTTTTGTTGCTTGAATTCAAAAGAATTTTTTAATTCAATCTCTTTTTTTTGTGCTTGACTCACTTTGTTTTCCATTTTTTTTAAATCGTACTGCCAACCTAATAAACCGACCATTAAGAAAATAAGTATGGCACCGCAGAGTTTAACTGTGGGAGGCCACTCGCCTATGTTTTCGATATCGAGATTTTTGAAATCGTTTAAATTGATTTCCATTTTATGAGTCCTTGCTTGGAGTTTTTACTTTAAATGTAAGTATGAATTCAGATTGTCGTTTCCCTTCTTTTTGTTTCGTCTCTATGACTTTTAGAACGGGTTTGCTTAACCAGTCTGAGCTTTCAATATTTCTCATAAAATGAGAAACCCTTGCATTAGATTGTGCAATTCCAGTGACACTTGCATCCACTTTCATGTTTTGAATATTTTCACTAGTTTCATCCAATTTATAATTCATGTCGGTTAAATAAACGCCATCTGGAATTGTACGGCTGATTTCGTCGAATAATTTTACCGTCATATGACGACTAGTTTGTAATTCTTCCACGGTAGTCATTCTAGCGATCAGATTTTCTCTTTTTTTTTCGAGCTCTTTTATTTCGACAATTTGTTTATCTAATATCTTAATTTGGTTTGTTAGATAATTATTTTTATCGTTTTGGTTCTGTAATTTAAGAAAATATATCCAATGTATGAAAGCGATTACTAGCAAACCAGTGGTAGCACAAATTGCTAACGAAACAAGATAATCTCGCTTACGCTTTTCTCGGAGTTCGGAGCGCCACGGTAGTAAATTAAATTCTCTCATTCATTTAATCCTCGGATGGCTAGTCCCATAGCAGTTAATAGAGCGGGTTGGTCATTAGTAAGTTTTGATTTTTCAATAGATTTGTTTATTGCAATCTTTGTGAAAGGACTTATTACAAAGCTTTGAGTTCCTGAACCTGCAGTGATTTTTTGGCTAAGACCTTTTATAGATGAGAAGCCACCTGCTAACACGATATGATCAAGTTGCATCGCATTTTCTGATGAATAAAATAGCTGTAATGCCCTTTCAATTTCCTGCGTTGCTGAATTCATGAAGTTTTCTACGATGGACTGATGTGATGACTCTATATTTTCTGTTGTTCTTAAAAGTTCTCTTGAGTCTTTAAGAGAGAGCCCGAGACTACGCTGGAGTTCATTGAGAAGCTGTTTCCCTCCAAATGTTTGTTCTCTTGTGTAAGTCAACTTACCATTGTCCAATATCGAGAGTTTTGTAGCCGAGATTCCTATATCAACTATCCCCAATACACTATTTATAGAAAACCCTTTATTTATTTTGGAGATAAAGTTGAGTGCATTTTCAACTGCNTAGATTTCAACATCTACTATCTTAGGAGTTAATTCAGCCAACTCTAATACAGCAATCAATGAGTCTATGTTTTCACTTTTTGTAGCGATAACAGTGAATTCGTTTACCTCTTCGCTGATTTGCTTATTGAATTGAAAATCAAGATTAATTTCCTCTAGTGCGTAGGGAATATGTTTTGTCATTTCCGTTTGTATTTGTCCTTCAAGCTCGGTTTCAGGTATTGATGCAGGTAAATTGATATTTTTAGAGATTGTCTTAGAATTAGGTATACAGCATGCAACATTTTTTATGCTCGAACTAGATTCATTAAGGGCGTCTAAAACTACGGAACCTAAAGAATCGATATCTGTAATGTTTCCGTCTACTATTGATCCTGTGGGAATTGGCTTTATTGAGTACCCATCTAGAATATATTCGTTTTCTTTTTTGGAAAGTGATACGATTTTCACTGAACTGGAACTGATATCTATTCCAATTAAGGGCTGTTTCTTAATTTCGAAGAAATTAAACCTTGAAAGGGCTTGTATCTCTTTTTTTAATCGGTTTTTATCAAAAGAACCAAACTTTTTGTTGAATTTCAGCATAAAGGTTTCAGAACAAAATTAACTGTAAAAATGGTATCACACTGATTTAGACTATAATAGTAAATGTCCTATCAGGACACCCTTTTTGTGAAAAATTTGAGAAAACTAAATTTTGCTATAAACATATGACTTTTATCCAAACCAAATTAAAACACTTTCTCCCAATAATTTTATTTTTCATTGGCGTATTCATATTTTTTACTTTTATTTTTTTTAGNATATTGGTGGATGATCTACCTTCGGTTGAAAAATTGACGGAAATAAAACTATCAGTCCCCTTAAAAATTTTTACAGCTGATAAAAAATTAATTGCTGAATATGGAAGTCAAAGGAGAAAATTTCTCTCGTTAGATGAGGTTCCCGAATTATTTGTAAAAGCATTTATAGCGGCCGAAGATGCAAGTTTTTATAAGCATTCCGGCATCGACTGGGTTGCGATTATTAGAGCTGGGTTAGAATATGTAAAAACGGGACAAAAACGTAGAGGCGGAAGTACTATAACAATGCAAGTCGCCCGAAACTTCTATTTGACAAGAAAGAAGACATTTACCAGAAAGATAAAAGAGTTAATGCTGGCTACTCAAATTGAGCGAGAGTTGTCAAAGCAAAAGATTCTTGAATTATATTTGAATAAAATATTTCTGGGTCACAGATCTTATGGTATCGGAGCTGCCGCCCAAGTTTATTATGGCAAAAGAGTGGATGAACTTTCATTAGACCAAATCGCAGTAATTGCTGGCTTGCCTAAAGCACCTTCAAAGACAAATCCTATTACTAATCCTAAAGCAGCTAAAAACCGGCGAAACTACGTTCTGGAACGAATGTTGAAATTAAATATGATTACCAAATCACAGTTTGAAGCTGCTTACCAATCTGACATAACAGCCAAATGGCATGGCCATCCGGTAGAGGCATATGCTCCTTATGTTGCCGAGATGGTAAGGGAAAGAATGCTTGAGAGGTACGGCCAAAGTGCCTACGAAGGTGGTTTGAGCGTGGTTACCACCATTAACTCTGATTTGCAAAAATCAGCTAGAAGAGCGATTAAAGAAGGTTTGATCGCCTATGACAAAAGGCATGGGTATCGCGGGCCTGAGGCAAAATTGAGTAGAGAGCAGCTGTTATCAAGTTCGTCATTATTTAAATCTTTATCCGAATTTTCGGAGCTGAGTGAGATGAAGGTTGGAGTAGTTACTGATTTGGCCGATAATCAAATTTTAGTATGGAGTCAGGATAGTGGTGAGATTTCTCTATCTTATGAATCGGTAAAGTGGGCTCGTCGTTACATCGATAGAGATACGTTGGGCAAAACCCCTTCTACCGCCGATGAGATATTTGACATTGGTGACGTCATCAGAATTTTGCCGGAACGGTCGTTGAATTCAAAAGTAGACGATAGTCAAAAATGGCGTTTTGTACAAAAACCGGAGGTAGAAGGTGCCCTTATTTCGCTTAATCCAAATAATGGTGCGATAATATCATTGGTAGGGGGATTTGATTATTCGTCAAGTAAATTTAATCGAGCAGTTCAAGCTCGCCGACAAGTAGGTTCAAATTTTAAACCGTTCTTATATTCTGCTGCCCTTTCTAAAGGATATAACGCTGCTACAGTGGTCAACGACGCTCCAATAATATTCGATAACGGTGAAGGAAAGGACGTTTGGAGACCAGAAAATTATAGTGGGCGCTTTTTTGGTCCGACAAGACTTCGGGAAGCGTTAACTAGATCACAAAACATGGTCTCGGTAAGAATTCTTGATTCGATAGGGATCAACTACGCTATAAAATACGCAGAAAGGTTTGGCTACAACAAGGAAGATTTACCAAAGGATTTGTCTTTGGCTTTAGGATCAGGCGAAATGACCCCGTTAGAGCTAGCCTCTGGTTATGCAACTTTTGCAAATGGAGGTTTCAATATAGAACCTTTCTTGATTTCTAGTATAGAAGATTCTAATGGTAACGTCGTCTTTCAAAATAAAGCGGTAACGGTGTGTTTGATGTGTGAAAAAGTTGGCTTAAGTCTAGATGGAGAGCCGGACAGCATAGAATCTTTAATTCAGCTTGACTATCTTCCTCCTGAAAATTTAGCAGAACGAGCCATTGATCCGGAGAACGCTTGGATAATTGGTTCTATGTTGAGAGACGTCATAAAATTTGGCACTGGTAGACGCGCCTTAAGTTTAAATCGATCAGATATAGCAGGTAAGACGGGCACGACAAACGATCAGCGTGATGCTTGGTTTTCTGGTTTTAATAACGAAATTGTTACGACGGTTTGGGTTGGCTTTGACAAAGTTGCGCCCTTGGGCCGAAGAGAGACAGGAGCTCGGTCTGCTCTTCCAATCTGGATTGACTATATGAAAGACGCACTGTCGAATATAGAAGACACTATTCCGGAAAAGCCAGAGGGTTTGGTTTCGGCTTTGATAGATAAAAAGACGGGTTCACTTACCAATGTAGACAATCCTGACAAGATGTATGAATTTTTTCGACAAAAATATTTACCAAAAAAAGAGCCTAGCTCAATAACCGGCAACATAACTGAATCGAATGAAAGTCCAACCATAGAGCCAATTCAAATATTTTAGGGGCTTTTGAGCAATCAACTTATGGCAATAAGAAGTTCTATTAAAGTTGCTGTTTTTTCACCAATCAGGGGTCAATTTAACTATCTTCCAAATGAAAAAGAAGGATTAGCATGTTATCAAAAAGGACAAAGGGTTTTGGTGCCTTTTCAAAGCTCCGAAAGAGTAGGTGTGGTACTTGAGATTTCGGATAAACTTCAAAGACCTGGATTAAAATTAAAAAAGATTGGTTGTATACTTGATGAGAAGCCAATTCTTCCAAGTAGTATGATTAGATTAGCGGAATGGGCGTCTAGTTATTATCATTATCCGCTCGGGGTTGCTATCTCTAATCTATTCCCTCCATCTTTACGGAAAAAAAATCTATATAAAAAAAAGCAATTAGTCAAATGGCAAATTTCAAGCGCGGGAAAAATTGCGTTAAGAGACAATCAAAGATTGGGTAAAAGACAAAAACAATTTTTGAATAATTTACTTAGTTTAGGGTTATCAACTCTAAAAGAAGCAGCACTTGATTTTCCGGATATACAGATAAACCAAGTTGCAAAAAAACTTGAGAATAAAGGTTGGATTGAGAAGAAGATTGTATTATCAAATACAAAATCACCCAAGGTAGATGAAACACATATGGTTCGTTTAAATGAAGAACAATCAACAGCTGTGTCTATCATTGAAAAACAAACCGAGGACAAGAAGCCAATAGTCTTAAATGGTGTAACAGGTAGTGGTAAAACTGAAGTTTATATCGAGATAATCAGGTCATATCTCCAAGCATCTAAGCAAGTAATTCTACTGGCACCTGAAATCACTTTAGCGGAGCATTTATTTAAACGATTACAAAGGGTATTTCCTAACTCAGTTGGCATTACTCATTCAAGTTATAGTAATGGCCAAAGGTTATCAACGTGGGACTCATGCAGAATGGGTGAACTCAAGATACTAATTGGCACTCGTTCAGCTGTGTGGACTCCGATGCGAAATTTAGGCTTAATAATTGTTGACGAAGAACATGATTCATCTTATCGGCAGCAAGATGGATTTATGTACAGTGGTAGAGATACAGCCATTGTTAGGGCAAAATTTGAGAGCATTCAGATAATCTTAGGTTCCGCTACACCATCCCTTGAAACGCTTCGAAACATTGAAATTAAAAAATTTAGACAAGTTTTTTTGACAAAAGGTGCAATTGCACCTAAACCACCCTTATGGGAGGTAGTTGATCTGAAACGGTTTAACTCTGAAGATGGGCTAACAGAGCAACTATTAACGAAAATATCGAACACACTAGCTGCCAATGAACAAGTTTTATTGTTTTTAAACAGAAGGGGCTATTCTCCTGTTGTAATTTGTACCAGCTGTGGATATAAGCCGATCTGCAAAAATTGCGACTGGACCATGGTGTATCACAAATCCTCCGATTTAATTGTATGTCATCACTGTGGTTATTCTCGTAAAATGTCTGAATTTAACTGCTGCCAAAGAAAGAAAATCAAACCAATTGGACTAGGAACCGAAAGGATATATGAGGCTATAAAGAAGAATTTTCCTAAAACAGTTGTCGAGAGAGTAGATAGTGATGTTGGTTATTCAGCGACAGGTATTCAACAGCTATTTAAAAGAGTAACTGAAAGAAAGGTTGACATTCTTATTGGCACACAGATGGTTGCCAAAGGTTTAGATTTTTCTGGGATAACTTTAATTGGAATTTTAAACCCTGATAGTGCTCTTTATTCAGGAGAATTCAAGGCAGAAGAGAGGCTTGCTCAATTACTGATTCAAGTTTCTGGAAGGGCCGCCCGTGCTGTGAAAAGGGGGACAGTTATTTTGCAAAGTGCATATCCTGAGCACCCAATTATCGATAAGTTAATCAATGACGGTTATCCTGGTTATGTTAAAGTAGCTCTTCAGGAGCGTAAGATTCACAACATTCCCCCGTTTAGTACGTTTGCTTTAATAAAGGCAACATCAAAAATAGAGACAAGAATAAAAAGATTTTTAGATACTGTCCGTGAAGCTCTTAATTCATTTACTCAATATGAAAATATGGTGATAAGTCAAATTATACCCATGACTCTTTATAAAAAAGCTGGTCTTTTTCGCTGCGGTATTATCGTTAGATGTGGGTCCAAAGTTGAGGTGCAAAAACTAATTTCGAGAAATATAAATGAAATAGAGAGGCTTGCCAAACAAAATAAAGTTAGGTGGTCAGTAGAGCTTGATCCCGAAGGAATGGTATAATTAAAAAAAAATCGGCGCCAGTTTTATTGTGAAGGAAATAATTAAAAAAATTATTATTGACACTGCCACATCTTGTCTTAAGAACTTTGATGTTTGCAGTAAAGACTTCAATATAGAAATTCCCAAGGGCAAAGGCTTTGGCGATTTTAGTACAAATCTGGCGATGGTCTATGCGAACAAAAATCGACATTCGCCGTTAGATGTAGCTGGGCAACTTGCCGAGGATTTAAGAAAAAATACAATATTTTCGAAAGTAGATATCGCCGGCCCCGGCTTTATAAATATCATTGTCAATACTCAGTTTATTTCCGATTTTGTTGGTAAGGTTTTGGAAGAAGGGACTGAATTCGGTTCGAAAAAAATTAAAAAATCTTTAAAAGTAATTTTAGAATTTGTATCCGCAAACCCAACAGGTCCAATTCATGTTGGCCATGGTAGAGGTGCTGTAATTGGTTCCTCTTTAGCGAAGATTTTCGCGTTTCAAAATTATAATGTCCATACAGAATATTATGTAAATGATTCGGGAAGACAAATGGACATTTTGGCACTGAGCGTAATCCAGAGATTTAATAATCGAAACAACACCAAAAATTCGAAAATAGTTGGGATTTATGAAGGTGGCTATGTTGATCAAATTCTAGATGAATACGTTCGAGCGTATAACTTTAAAAGTACATTCGAACTCATTTCTGCATCTGACTGTGTAGACAATGAAGATACTGAAAAAATTATAAATAAATTAATCGATGAAGCTAAGGCTCATTTAGGGGAAGAGTTTAACAGGATACGAGAATTTTCCTGTGCTTTTATTATGAGGCAGATAAAAAATGTTCTTGCAGAATTTAGGGTAAATTTTGATAGTTTTTATTCAGAGCAATCACTATATAACAACAAACTTGTTCAAAATGTTATAAACAAATTGATAAAAAAAGGGATTGCATATAAAAAGGATGGGGCGGTCTGGTTCTCCTCAACTAAGTATAATGACGAAAAAGATAGGGTATTAGTAAGAAGAGACGGTTCACCAACCTATTTTGCTTCAGATATCGCTTACCATGAAATTAAATTAAAGAGTAATAATGATATTTTGATAAATATTTGGGGGGCCGATCACCATGGGTATATACCAAGATTGAAGGGCGCTATATCTAGCTTAGGATACCACTCGGATTCTCTGGTGGTGGTTTTAGTACAGTTCGCGTCACTTATTGTGAATAAAAAAAAGGTATCAATGTCAACTCGAAAAGGCCTTTTTAAAACCTTGGAAGATCTTATTAAGGAGGTAGGGGTTGATGCTACGCGTTTCTTTTATTTAATGAGAAAAGCTGATCAAACACTTGAATTTGATATTGACCTTGCAAAAGAAGAAACCTCAAAAAACCCTGTTTATTACATTCAATATGCTCACGCTAGATTATCGAGTGTGATTAGGCAGTCAAATATTAGCGAGGAAGAAATAATTAATTTCAAAGGTGAAAGCCTTTATGATGAAAGTGAAAGGAATTTAGTTTTCCAGATTGGAAATTTTCCGGAAATAGTGAAAAATGCTGAAATACATCGCGATCCAAGTATAATTGCGCAATATTTAAGAGAATTTGCAAACTCAGTACATCACAACTATGTGGTGAACAAAATTTTAGTTGATGATATTTCAATTAGAAGCTCTAGATTGAGGTTGGCCAAGGCATCACGTTTTGTTTTGGCTAACGGGCTTGGTTTGCTTGGAATTTCCTGTCCAGAGCAGATGTAATGGCCAAAACTAAGTTTAAGAGAAGTTCGGTTAGAAATAGAGCGAATAAAAAAAACTTTTTTAACTTTTCATTTTTTAGTGGTTTATTTTTTGGTCTTTTTCTTTCATTTGCTATTTTTACTTGGAAAGATCAAATAAATCTATCTCTTGATCGTACAAAAAATTTTACAGTCAATGAGCCTGCCTCGGCTGAATTACCTAAATCTCTAGCCTTAAAAAAAACCGAAAAAAATCGTCCTACTTTTTATAAGTTTCTTTCAACTGAGGAGGTTCCATTACCTCGCTCTGCCCTCAAAAAGCAAGAAGACAATACCATGCCTGAAATAGGTTCTGATAAATTCTACTTGCAAATTGGCTCTTTTAAAAACCTTGCTGATGCAGATGCTCGAAAAGCACGTTTGGCACTTATGGGAATCATTACAAGGATAGAGGAGACTGCAAACCGAGAGGGCGGCAAGTGGTATAGGGTTCAGTTAGGGCCGGTTTCAAGATTGTCCGCCCGAGACTTAAGAACGAAAATTTCCAAGGAGGGTCTTGAGGTTTTGGTGATGAAGAATTAGTTTATATATTTGACTGGACTGATAATTTTTTTAAATTGATATTTGCTAGTTTATGAAATTGTGAACATCCATCTTCATTAGATGAGAAAAACGCGGTTAACTCAATTTCCCGAGACAGAAATTCAGTTAGTAATCCAATTGTGGCCAATTTCCAGTCTTCCCAATCTGTTTTTCTGCCAACCAAAAACTCATACTCTGCTTTAATTTTATGAGCATTTTCCAAAAATGTTTCATATTGCGAAGATAGTCCAAATAAGTCAGCGGCCCTGACAACCTTAGCTTCTGCTTTGTTAAAACTTCCATTTTTTTCGGTGGCAAGAATCGCTGATTGAATCTGATCAATTATATTTGTTTCGAAGTTTTTTTCTTTAAGAAATTCTCGGGCGAGGAATGCAGAATATGATTCTTTTGTCGAAAAACCGAGACTTGCATGATCTTCATGGTATCCAGCATCATGGAATAGGATGGCGATATTGACAACTTTTTCATCAACAATTATGTGCTCAGTTGCACAATCTTGCATAATTTTCTTTGCATATGAGAGCACTTCGATAATATGATTAAAATTATGATAGGGAAGAGCCGGTGAATAAAGTGATATAATCTTTGTTATATCAAAGTTATTCAAACCAATTGTCTCGGTTTTTATAGGTAGCTCCATCGGTTTAAGATACACCTTGAGCGTTGACTTTTAAAGGTGGTTTTCTTAAGTTTAACAATTAATTCGTATATAAGTTGAGCTTTGGCGTACTAAATTTTAGTAACATTGGTTTTCTGGACTACGTCAGTTAAAATATACAATCATTTAGTCCTAAAAGTATTACAAAGGTTTGTTAATGATCGTTTCAATAAACGGCATCGATAAAAAAATTGGCAAAAATTTGTTCGTTAGCGGATTAGTCGCCGAGTTAAAACTTAACGGTAAATTTGCTATAGAAATTAACGGAGAGATTGTGCCAAGAAGTTGCTATATGGAAACGATTTTAAAAGAAAATGATCGAATTGAAATTGTAGGTGCGATTGGCGGCGGATAAAAGTGTTTTATAAATTTTAAAAAAAATACGCATTATGGATTACCTAAAAATTGGAAGCAGAGAATTTCGATCACGACTCATTGTAGGGAGTGGAAAGTATAAAAGTTTGGAGGAGACCGCTGATGCCACGAAAGCTAGCGGCGCTGAGATTATCACCGTTGCAATTCGTAGAATGAATATTGGACAGAGTAGGACAGAACCAAATATATTAGAATACATAGATCCAAATCAGTATACATTACTCCCTAATACTGCAGGTTGTTATGATGCTGCATCAGCCGTGAGAACATGCTTACTTGCTCAAGAATTACTTGACGGACATAACTTCGTTAAGTTAGAGGTAATTGGTGATAAAAAAACACTATTCCCTGATGTGAGGGAAACAATTATCGCTGCTGAGGAACTATTAAAACGCAATTTCGAAGTCCTGGCTTATACAACTGATGATCCAATAATTGCAAAGAATTTAGAGGTAATTGGTTGTGCGGCCGTAATGCCTTTGGCTTCTCCCATAGGTTCTGGATTAGGTATCCAGAACGAATACACTATAAAAACGATTNTTGAAAATGCCCAAGTACCGATAATTATAGATGCCGGTCTTGGTACAGCATCTGATGCCAGCCAGGCTATGGAGTTTGGTTGTGATGCCGTACTTGTGAACTCTGCAATTGCTAAATCAAAACAGCCAATATTAATGGCGGAAGCTATGGCTGCCGCTACCCGCGCAGGGCGGCTTGCATATTTAGCGGGAAGAATGGAAAAGAAATATAACGCTGAGCCTTCATCACCAAATGAGGGTAAAATTGATTGAAAGAATAGAACAACAACATATTGGTGGTAGTTCCACCAATAAAATTAGAAGCTTCGTGGTACGCTCAGGAAGGATAACAATTGCTCAAAATAGGGCTTTAGAACAGTTGCTTCCAAAATATGCTAACCTCACAGAAATCCGAGAACGCATTGAACATATTAAATCTACTGGTAATCAGGTAAACCTTGAAATCGGTTTAGGTGACGGTAAAAATCTAATTCATATGGCTAAAGAAAATCCTAACAGCATATTTTTAGGGAGTGATGTTCATTTACCCGGTATTGGATCTACGCTTAACAGTCTTGAACTGCACAATATAAATAATGTCAGGGTTTTAGTAGGGGACATAAATGACACTTTATTATCATTTGGACGGATATTTCAAAATATATTTATTTTTTTCCCGGACCCTTGGCCAAAAAAACGCCATAACAAACGGAGGCTTATAAACAGAGAGTTTTTAGATTTAATTGCAAAAAAAATAAAAGTTGATTGTAAGATTTATATAGCAACAGATTGTAAGGATTATGCTACATCAATATTAAATGTGATTGAAATATCGAAAGAAATTGAAAATAGCGAAGGTTCTTGGCGGTTTTCGAAAAGGCCGTCTTGGAGACTTTTGACAAAATTTGAGCGAAGGGCATTACAAGCAAACTCAAGAGTTTATGAAATTTGTTGTATCCCCAAAAATATTGATTAACATAGTAATTCTCGAAAGTTATTAATCAGTAAATAACAGCACAACTCTGTTGGCAGTGCTTCTGAGTTCGGTTTTGATATCCCTCTCAGATACTTAATACCGGAGTTCTGTGCCGCTTTAAGTATCTGCAAGTTATCGTCAATTAATAGAGTTCGACTAAAGTTCAGGTTGTATTTTGTGCGTAATTTTTGCCAGAACAGGCCTTCTTCTTTAGCATAATTTAAGTCATGACTACATACTATATTTTGAAAATATTTTTCTATACCTGTAGCATTTAGTTTTCGATTTAGGCCCTTTCTATCTGCATTAGTCACTAATATTGTTTGCCTTGCTTTAACCAATTTGCTTTTTAAAAATAATGAAGCATCTTCTCTGAATTTAATTCGGTGTTTAAATTTTTCTTCTATCGAATCAATATCAATATTGAGTTTGTTTTCCCAGTAATCAAAGCTGTACCAGTTTAAAGTCGATTTAACCGCTGTCATTTTTTGTCTTAGGATTGATCGAGCTTCATTTAATTCAAGATTTCTAATTTGAGCTAAATTTTCTGGTACCTTTTTACTCCATATATAGTCGTCAAAAGATAGGTCAAGAATAGTACCGTCCATATCAAGTAAAATGTTATCAATATCGATCCAATTAATTTTTCTTAAATTATTTTGCATTATAAATGTAGGTTCTGGTCTCTACGCTAAAAAAGAATTACCGGGTTTCTATGAAAAATGTTTGAGTTTTGTTAATTTACGCCGTAAATCAGGGCAATTCCTTATAATAGGAAATGTATCATCACACCAGCCGCTACTGCAGAACCTATCACTCCTGCAATGTTTGGACCCATTGCATGCATTAGCAAATGATTATTTTTATTAGACTCCAGCCCGACTTTGTTGACTACTCTGGCAGCCATTGGAACCGCGGATACTCCCGCAGCTCCAATTAGTGGATTGAGAGGTGTTTTAGAAATCGCATTCATAAACTTAGCAATTAAAACACCTGCAGCAGTGCCTATAGCAAAAGCGAACATGCCTAAAAAAAGAATCGCAATTGTGCTGAATGTTAAAAATTCAGACGCCTCTAACTTTGCACCAACTCCAAGTCCTAACCCAATAGTAACTATGTTGATTAAAGAGTTTTGAGCAGTATCAGACAGACGTTTTACCACACCAGATTCTTTCATTAGGTTACCGAAGCAGAACATACCAAGAAGTGGCGTAGCACTAGGGAGAAGCAAAGCAACTAGGCCTAATAAAAGCAAAGGGAAAATGATTTTTTCAGTCTGACTTACGTCTCTTAACTGAAGCATAACAATTGACCTCTCTTTTTCCGTAGTTAAAATTTTCATGATTGGTGGTTGTATCAGTGGTACTAACGCCATGTAAGAATAAGCCGCCACTGCAACAGCCCCTATTAACTCAGGAGCGAGCACACTTGCAACATATATTGCGGTCGGCCCATCGGCACCTCCAATAATTCCGATGGCAGCGGCATCTTGTAGTGTAAAAGAGAGTATTCCTGTCTCGTTTAGCAAGATCGCTCCTATGACTGTCAAAAAGATCCCGACTTGAGCTGCAGCGCCCAAGAATAAAGTTCTGGGATTTGCCAACATGGGACCGAAATCAGTCATTGCTCCGACCCCCATAAAAATTATGAGTGGGAATACTCCTGTGTCAATGCCAATCTCCTGGACGAAGTAAAGAAGCCCACCTTCTGCGGCTATTTGGCTCCCTGGAATATTTGCTAGAAGCCCTCCAAATCCGATCGGTAACAAAATAAGCGGTTCGAATGATTTAGCTACTGCTAAATAAATCAGCAAACAAGAAACTAAAAGCATTATGAAAGTTGGAAGGGTAAGCATCGCTAGTCCAGAGCCTAGCCACAATTCGTGCATGAGATCCATTGTTAATTTTCTTTTATGAATTCTATCAAATTTTGCCCTTGAGTAACTTTATCACCAATTGCGACCGGTATTTCAAGAATTTCAAGATCTTCTTCTGCCAATACTTCGGTTTCCATTTTCATTGCCTCAAGGATTAATATCACCTGACCAGATTTTATTTTGTCTCCAGGTTTACATTTGATGTCAGTAATGCTCCCAGATAACGGGCACTCGATAGTTGACTGGTTTGAACTTTTTCTACCTGCTATATTTTTGGCATTTTCTACTTTGAGTTCAAGATTATCCATTACCTCGACTTCAAAAATTCGTCCATTGACCTTAATATTATATTTTGATTGTTTCTGAAAATTGTTATTCGAATCATTAGTGATATTTGAATCTTTTGATTTTGAATCAGGGACTGGTTCAAATGCATTTGGATTTTTTTTATTTTTAAAAAAATAAAGGGCTACTTGGGGAAAAAGAGCATAGGTTAGGATATCGTCAATTTTATCAGAGGATAAATTAAAATTATTTCTCTCTTTTTCACTTAATAATTCGGTTTCTATTTTTTTGAGTTCTGGCTCTAGTAAGTCTGCGGGTCTACACGTGACTGGTTTGGCATCCCCTAGAACCTTGGCTTGGAGCGAGGAATTTACGGGTGACGGTGTAGCCCCATATTCCCCTTTTAATATTCCCTCAGTTTCTTTAGAGAGTTTATTATAGCGACCCATCATAACATTCAACACGGCTTGTGTGCCTACGATTTGTGACGTAGGCGTTACTAACGGAATATTTCCTAAATCTTCTCTAACCTTAGGAATTTCTTTTAATACTTCGTCTAATTTAT
>NHDW01000003.1 GCA_002170535.1 Methylococcaceae bacterium TMED69 | reverse complement strand
TAAAGTATACTAGCAATCATGGTTTGTTTCCAAAACAATTGCTTTCATACCCTAACTATCCTCTTTTCTATTACATTTATAGGTTTTCAATTAATGGACTATGGTCGGGGTGACAGGATTTGAACCTACGACCCCTGCCTCCCGAAGACAGTGCTCTACCAAGCTGAGCTACACCCCGATATTTAACTTAATGCTTTCTCGATAATGCAAATTTGAGCAAGAACTCTAGATCGTTTCGGTAAATGCTCTCAGGAAGTTCATTTAGACACTTTTGAGCTTCAAGCATCTGTTTCTTCGCTTGTTTAAGGGTGTATTGGATTCCTCCTGAAGTTTTTACCGCCTGGATTATTTCATCAAAGTATTTGGCTTTTCCTTCTTCTATTGCATTTTTTATCAAGAATCGCTCATTTTCTTTACCATTCCACATTGCATACATTAGAGGGAGGGTTGGTTTTCCTTCTGTAAGGTCATCGCCTATGTTTTTTCCAAGTTGATTTTGGGAGGATGAATAATCTAGTGCGTCATCAACTAATTGGAAGCATAGTCCAAGGTGCCGACCAAATTTTTTCAAGATTTTTTCCTGTATTAGCGTGCAATCTGCTGAAACACCGCCTAGGGCCGCAGCGGTCTCAAATAACTTACCAGTTTTATTATCAATCGTTCGAAAATATAATTCTTCGGTTACCGAACAGTTGTTTTTGTTAACTAGTTGCATAACTTCCCCTACAGCAAGGGTATTTGTAGTGTCAGCCATTATTTCGAGGATTCGATGATTTCTAATATCGACCATTAATTGAAAAGCTCTGGAATATAAGTAATCGCCTACAAGGACACTGGCTTCGTTTCCCCAAACTATATTTGCTGAAGCCTTGCCGCGACGCATCTTTGAATTATCAACTACGTCATCGTGCAAAAGCGTAGCAGTATGTATCATTTCTAAAACAGCAGCAAGTTTTTGATGAATTTGGCCTGAGTAACCCATAGCTCTAGCCGTAAGGAGTACCAAAAGAGGCCTAATTCGCTTCCTTCCACCCTCTAAAATATATCTCGATAAGTCCATCACCAAAGGAATTTTGTCATCGATATTCTCGGTGATGATTTCATCAACCAAGGACATTTCATTGAGCACATCACTCTCAAATTCTGGTGCGAAAGCTTTTTTTTGCTCAGCTCGCATCACTTCTGTGTACTTCCTTTTAATTTTAATGGTTTATTTGGTTAAATAAATAATTAAATTGGTTTAATTAAATAACTAAATTATTGTGTAGTTAAGTGATTATATGTAAAATCTGGTGTCTTAATTCATCAATATTAATATGATAATATATTATTGTACGTTATAAGTGATGATTAATGTTCAACTAATTTTATTTTTGATTTTTATTAAAAGGAAGTCCTTATGCAAGCGATAATATCTTCTGGTGGCAAGCAATTTAAGGTCGGGAAGGGATCGAAAATAAACGTAGAAAAGCTTAATTTAAATGTCGGAGACAAAATTATTTTCGACAAGGTATTAGCCATAATTGCGGAAAATAGCAATGTGATCGGGAAACCCCATATAGAGGGTGCAAGTGTAGACGGTAAAATAATAGAACAATATAGGGGCGAAAAAGTTACTATAATTAAATTTAAAAGACGAAAGCACTACAAAAAAAAGCAAGGGCATCGTCAAAACTATACTAGAGTTGAGATCTTAAAAATAAAGGATAAATAATATGGCACACAAGAAAGCTGGAGGAAGCACCAGAAATGGCAGAGATTCCGAGTCTAAGAGGCTGGGTGTCAAAAGGTTCGGTAGTCAGAAAGTAAAAGCGGGCAATATATTGGTAAGACAGAGAGGAACACATTTTCACCCTGGTGATAATGTAGGTTGTGGTAGAGACCATACATTATTTGCTTTGGTAGATGGCACGGTTTCATTTTCGTTTAAAGGTTCTCAAAGAAAAAAAATAATTAGTGTCGAACTGGCGTCTTAGATTCCTTCAATATAGGTTTTACGAAAGCGCTTATAATTATCTTCGACTAATTAAAAGGTGCCAGCATGAAGTTCGTAGATGAGGCGTCAATATTTGTGGAGGGTGGAAAAGGAGGAGACGGTTGTCTAAGTTTCAGGCGAGAAAAGTACATTGCCTTCGGTGGTCCAAACGGCGGTGATGGCGGCAATGGTGGAAACGTGTATTTAGTAGCCGATTATCGCGTTAACACATTGATAGACTTCCGACATAAACGGGGTTTCAAGGCAAAAAATGGGTCGCCTGGCTCAGGCTACAACCGAACAGGAGCTTCGGCTTCATCGCTTAATATCGTAGTTCCATGCGGTACCCTTGCCTTTGATAATTTGACAGATGAACTCATTGGTGAACTGATGATCGATGGTCAAAGACTATTAGTTGCGCAGGGCGGTCGGAGGGGTCTAGGCAATACAAAGTTTAAATCCAGCACAAATCGTGCACCAAGAAAATTTACTAAAGGCACTGCCGGAGATAGTCGAGAGCTGCGGCTTGAATTAAAATTATTAGCTGATGTGGGTTTGCTAGGTCTTCCTAATGTTGGCAAATCCTCGCTCATCTCTGTGATATCCGACGCAACGCCCAAAATTGCTGATTATCCTTTCACGACTCTTTATCCAAGCTTAGGAGTTGTTAAAATTGATGTAGATGCAAGTTTCGTAGTCGCTGATATACCAGGTCTAATTGAAGGAGCGTCAAAAGGGATTGGTCTAGGTACTCAGTTTTTAAAGCATCTCGAACGAACGTCTTTATTGCTTCATTTAATCGACTTAGCTGCTGACCAAAATGCAGAAGATTTAAGTTTACAATATTTTAAAGTCAACCAAGAACTATCAAATTTTTCAAACGAGTTAGAAAAAAAGCCGAGATGGATTGTTTTAAATAAAAAAGACTTAGTCAGCGATCAACATGTTGAAAACGCAAAAAAGCACTTTAAAAATATTGGATTAAATATGCCTATTTTCGTGGTAAGTAGTGTGAATAAATCTGGCCTTCGAGAATTAAAATATCAGGTTTGGGAGTGGTTGATGGAATATAGACAACATCGAGAGGCTCATGAATCATAATATTTCGCAATTAAGAAAGGAGCTAGGTTGTTCTAAGCGATGGGTGGTTAAGATAGGAAGTTCTTTGGTTACTAAAAATGGTTTAGGTCTAAATAATAAACTCATTCGTGACTGGGCTAGTCAAATTTCTCAGTTAGTCTCACGTAAGCAGCAGATAGTTGTCGTTTCTTCTGGCTCTGTTGCCGAAGGAGCTTCAAATTTAGGTTGGAAAGGTAGGCCGGTAGAATTAAATATGCTTCAGGCCGCAGCTGCCGTTGGTCAAATCGGGTTATCCCAAGCTTGGTTTCAATCCTTTCTAAGATATGGGGTTAAGGCTGCGCAGTTGCTATTAACCCATGATGATTTTGCAGATAGGGCTCGTTATTTAAATGCGAAGAGTACTTTAATGACTCTTTTAGACTTTCCCGTCACTCCAATAATTAATGAAAATGATACGGTGGCTACATCTGAATTAACCCTAGGTGACAATGATAAATTGGCAGCGCTAGTTTGCAATCTAATTGAAGCTGATTTACTAGTGGTTTTGACTGATCAGGATGGCTTGATGACTGAAGATCCCAGGAAAGATTCTAAAGCAAGATTAGTCCAAGAATCTGAAGTTGACTCGTGTCAGTTGGATAGTTTTGCGGGAGGGGGAGGTAGTTGGGGTAGAGGTGGAATGATAACGAAGATTGAAGCTGCAAGGCTAGCATCTAGGTCTGCCACATCTACTATTATTACATCTGGCCTTAAAAATGATATTTTGTTGGACCTCTCTGTGGGTTGTAATGTCGGTACTTTATTATTCTCAGATTCAGAAAAGATAACAGCAAGAAAACAATGGTTAGGCGGTCTATCGAGTATAAAGGGGTCAATAGTTTTAGATGATGGAGCTTGTGTCGCTTTGCTTAACAGAGGAGGAAGTATCTTACCGGTTGGAATTAGAAATATCCGTGGTAATTTTGAGAGAGGCGACCTAATCGAAGTATTAAATAAAAATCTAGCGAAAATTGCGACTGGTTTTTCCAACTACTCTAGCGAGGAATGCGAACAAATAATTGGGAATTCCTCTTCAGAAATAGAAGATATATTAGGATTTTCAAGAGAACCGGAGGTTATACACAGGGATAACCTCGTGCTTACTTAACTTTAATTAAGCAGAAATAAGTTTTATTTTTCTAACAAGCCTACTTTTTATCCGTGCTGCTTTATTCTTATGAATAATTTTCTTTCCAGCCATCTTATCTACTATTGGCATCGCCGTTTGTAATGCTGAGGTTGCGTCTTCCTTTTCTCCAGAGGAGATAGCTTTTAAAACGTTCTTTATACTGGTTCGAAGTAGAGACCTTCTACCTGCATTATGTTTTCTGCGACTTTCGGCTTGTCTAGCTCGTTTTCTTGATTGGTTTGAATTGGCCAATTATTACTCCTTAAAAATTATATTAACTGTCTTAGTTGATTGAGTTGTTAATAAAAGTTCTTTAGTTTACTTTAATACGAGGGAATTTTAAATGTTTAAGGCTTCGAAATTGTGTTTAAACAAATATTACGATCAACAACGATAATCGGGAAAATGACCCTTCTTTCTCGATTACTGGGATATATCAGGGATATGTTGATTGCTCGTCTATTCGGAGCTAGCATTTCTACTGATGCTTTTTTCATTTCGTTCAAAATACCAAACTTATTCCGTAGGTTTTTTGCAGAGGGCGCATTTTCAAACGCATTTGTACCGGTTTTAACCGAGTATAAAGAAAAACATGACCGAAAAAGTTTGAGCAAGTTCCTTAACGCACAATTGGGGGCTTTGGCCACTGTTTTAGGTGTGGTAGTAACTATAGGAATACTAATTTCTCCTTTCGTCATAATGATTTTTGCTCCTGGTTTTGAGCGTGACTCCGACAGATATTTTTTGTCGGTTGAATTATTAAAAATTACTTTTCCATATCTTATTTTTATTTCCCTGACAGCACTTTTGGCAAGTGTTCTTAATGTTTTCGGTAAATTTGCTGTTGCTGCTTTCACACCTGCTTTATTAAATTTATCAATAATCGCGGCAGCAATTTTTTTAAGCCCACTTATTTCGGTGCCCATATATAGTTTGGCGATTGGAGTTTTCATAGGAGGCGGATTACAACTTACGTTACAGTATTTAAGCGTACGAAAACTAGGTTTTCGTTTTAATCTTAATCTTGGATTTAAACACGAGGGTGTAAAAAAAGTCTTTAAATTAATGGTACCAGGAATTATAGGAGGTTCAGTTGCACAATTGAATATTTTAATAGATTCAATCATTGCGTCTTTTTTGGTAGCCGGTAGCATAAGCTGGCTTTATTACTCTGATCGAATAATTGAGTTACCACTTGGTGTTTTCGGAATAGCTCTAGCGACAGCCATATTACCAAGTTTATCCAAATTTGCTATTAAATCTGAATTTAAAAAATTTAATAATGCTATTAGGCATTCAATCAATTGGGCGCTATTTTTGGGCATCCCTTCGGCGAGTGGTATTATTCTTTTGGCTGAGCCAATAATTATATCGTTGTTTCATTACGGTGAGATGACTGCCTACGATGTTCAACAGTGTACAAAGAGTTTACGTGGGTATGCCTTGGGCCTACCAGCTTACATACTAATTAAGGTTTTAGTAACAGCTTATTTTGCAAAAAAAGATATGGTCACCCCTGTCAAGATTGCGGTATGTGCGCTCATTATCAATACAATTTTGAACGTATTGCTAATGCAATATTTTGGCCACACAGGATTGGCGTTGGCAACTTCCATCGCAGCCTGGTTTAATGTATCTATGCTCTTTATTTGCCTCAAGATTTCAGAGGAAAAGTTTAGTAGGGAGGGGATTTTTAATTGTTTGAGAATATTAATTGCCTCGGTTATCATGTTATTTATTTTAGTTTGGTGTATACCCAAAACGACTTTTAATCTGGAAGTCGCTTTTTGGCTTCGTTTCTTATATCTTTTCTGTTTGATAGTTATTGGATGTTTGACTTATTTAGTCGTATCTTTCGTACTGGGAATGAACAAAAGCAAAATTAATCGCTTATATGGTATTTAAAATACAATTTCTTTTTATCACTGTTTAGGAAGATTGAAACAAATGGAATTGATACGAGGGATTATTAATTTACGAGTTGCCCATAGCGGTAACGTCGCAACTATTGGCAATTTTGATGGAATACATCTTGGTCATGGTGATTTAATTAAGCGTCTCATTAAAGCCGGCGAGACACTTCACATGCCTACACTTGTGATCCTTTTTGAGCCGCAGCCCTCTGAATATTTTGGTGCTTCTAGCCCCAATGATAGATTAATGCGATTACGTGAAAAAATTGAAATAATTAAATCAAAAAACATTAATAGATTATTAGTACTTAAATTCGATCAATCTTTGGCTAAATGTACTGCTGAAGATTTTTTCCGCAGAATCCTAATGAAGAAACTGGCTATTAAACATCTTATTGTTGGGCACGATTTTAAATTTGGAAAAGGTCGTGAAGGTGATCAAAATTTTCTGCGAAGTAAACGTGGTGAGTTTGACTTTGATCTAGAAATCGTGCCGCCTTTCAAATTAGATAATACTAGAATTTCAAGCACTTTGATTCGTCACTCCCTAAAAAATGGAGATCTTAAATTTGCTGAGCGCGCTCTTGGTTATCGCTACTTTATCAGCGGAAGAGTTTGCCACGGACACAAACGGGGTAAAGAATGGGGGTTCCCTACTATTAACTTGAATCTTAATAAATTCAAGACTCCTCTTTCCGGAATTTTTGCCGTAAAGGTGGAAGGCTTAAGCTCTGAGAAATTGAATGGAGTAGGTTATGTAGGATCTAGACCAATTATAAGTGATCCCAGGTTTGTGCTTGAGGTACATCTGTTTGGTTTTTCTGAAATTTGTTATGGGAAAAGAGTAAGAGTTGAATTTGTTAAGTTTATAAGAGGTGATATGAAATTTGACTCTTTTGATGAAATGACGAAGCAGGTAAATTTAGATTGCAAAAATGCAATGTCAATTTTAGCCGTAGATGAAAAATGTTAAGAAAATTTTTTCCGATTGGTGTTGTGTTTATATTGATTCTCCTAACAGATCAGGCCTCAAAAATATTTTTAGATAATTTTTTGGTTTATGGTGAACCTCGCAATATCTTTCCTGGCATCAGTTTCCAACTAGTTTATAATCCGGGTGCTGCTTTTGGGATACTTAGTGATCAATCGGGATGGCAGAGGTGGTTTCTAGTCCTCGTTTCAACCTGCATTTCTTTGGTGCTAATCTTTTGGATTGGAAAAACTGTGAATTCATCAAGGTTGGAATGTTTCTCGATAACCTTTATCTTAGCTGGCGCCATAGGTAACTTATTAGATAGATTGGTTTACGGGCATGTGATTGATTTTATTTCTTTATTCTATGGGGAATATTTTTGGCCAAATTTCAATATAGCAGACTCATCGATTACCTTAGGAGCGGCTCTCTTAATATATTCACAATTTTTTCCCAATAAACCGGTTCCAAAATAGTTAAAGATATAGTGGAAGCATCTAATTTTAAACCATATAATAAATAATCAAAATTTTTAGGACTGAACATGAAAATTCAATTAGCAAATCCTCGGGGGTTCTGCGCCGGAGTCGATAGAGCAATAGGAATAGTCGAACGGGCATTGGAACTATTTGGTGCTCCTGTTTACGTGAGACATGAAGTTGTTCACAATAAATATGTCGTTGATGGTCTCCGAGATAAAGGTGCAGTTTTTGTCGATGAGTTAGATGAAGTTCCTGACGACTCTACGGTAATATTTAGTGCTCATGGCGTGGCTAAAGCAGTTAAAGAAGAGGCTGACAGAAGACAATTAAGAGTTTTTGACGCGATCTGCCCTTTAGTAACAAAAGTTCATATGGAAGTAAACCGATATCAAGATGAGGGAAGAGAGTGCATATTAATCGGACACGCAGGACACCCAGAAGTTGAGGGCACACTTGGTCAATATCGAACAAAACCTAACAATCAAGGCGGCATCTATCTGGTAGAATCAGTTGACGATGTTAATAATCTCAAAGTTAAAAACCGATCATTTTTAGCGTTTGTTACTCAGACAACTCTTTCCATGGATGATACTTCTGAAGTGATTGATGCTTTAAGAGAAAATTTTCCGGCAATCGTTGGCCCTAAAAAAAAGGATATTTGTTATGCTACACAAAATCGCCAAGATGCTGTTAAAGATATGCTTGGAAAATGTGATCTCATTTTGGTTGTAGGGTCACAAACCAGCTCTAATTCAAATAGACTTAAGGAAATTGCGGAAAAACAGGGCATTTCTGCTTTTCTAATCGACAACGCGAATGAGATAAAAGATTCTTGGCTTGTTAAAAAAAATAGTGTCGGCGTTACCGCTGGAGCATCAGCCCCAGAGATTCTGGTTGAGCAAGTAGTTAAAAAATTAAGGGATAGGGGTGGTTTAGAGGTAACAGAAGTACCGGGAATAAAAGAAGAGGTTGTGTTTAGTCTTCCTAAAGAACTGGTCATGCAAAGTTAAATAAAAGATTAGCGGAAATTGGTAATTCTTATAATTAGTTCGTTTAGCAGATCAAAATTCGCTTATAAATATTGAGCTAGCGTCTGAGAGAAATTTAAATATTTGGGTAACTTATGATTGAACCATGGATATCGATAACCGTCTTTGGTGCTTTTTTTCAGAATCTTAGGTCTGCTCTTCAAAAAAAAGCTGCATCTAATCTAACCACTCTGGGAGCGTCCTACACGAGATTTTTATTTGCCTTACCTTTTGCGATTATTTATTTAATTTTTCTTAATAAATATTTGGGATATTTAATTCCCACTCCATCGATAGGATTTTTTTTTTATTGTGTCACTGGCGGCATGGCACAGATAGTTTTTACAATTTTATTAATATCATTATTTGGGCGAAGAAATTTTGCAGTTGGTACTGTTTTCTCAAAAACAGAGCTAATTCAAGTAGCTATTTTGGGTTATTTGATTCTTGGGGAACCTCTTACAATAAATGAGCTTTTTGCTTTGTTGGTTACAACTTTTGGAGTTGTCATGTTGGCTGTTAAAGATACAGGGAACTCGTTTGATGGAGTTTTAAAGCAATTTTTTAATAGCTCAACTATCTGGGGTTTAGGGTCAGGAGCCGCGCTTGGTCTTTCTGTAGTTCTTTATAGAGCTGCTGCACTATCTTTGGAATACGATGGTAGTTTTGTAATGCGCGCTGCTTTCACACTCGTTGTAGCTTTATTGGTTCAGTCTACTTGTTTGGGTTTAGTTATTCATTTTCGCGAGAGAAAAACAATTCCACAAATGTTTTTTCATTGGAAGGAGTCTCTCGCGGTCGGTATTGCAGGAATAATTGCTTCGATAGCTTGGTTTACTGCTTTTACAATGCACAGTGTGGCTCAAGTAAGAGCTGTAGGTCAGATAGAGCTAGTGTTTACTTTTTTGGCTTCAGTTTTAATTTTTAAGGAGAAATCCTCTGTATTTGAAGTTTTTGGTATGACCTTAATTGTGGTTGGGATAATATTTATGATTGCATCTTGAGTAATTTTTTATGGTTAAAGCTATCGCGAAAAAGCGTCACAGAGGGATTTATAAGCCTGAACACGATTCGCCTTATGAATTAAGCAGGACAAGGATTGAAAACTTTATTAAATGCCCCGCCTGCTTCTTTCTTGAGCAGGTAAAAGGAATAAAGTTCCCATCAATGCCCGGTTTTAATATAAATGAAGCTACAGATGTACTTTTAAAAAAAGATTTTGCAAAGTTTCGAGAGATTCAGCAACCCCATCCTTTTCTGATAGAGATGGGTTTAGAATATTTGGTTCCATTTAAACATGAAGACTTTGAATTATGGACCCAGAGTCTCCATTTTGGAGCTAATGGAAGATTAAATACTGTACATGAACCTTCAAATCTAAAAATTGGCGGCGGCCTAGATGATGTATGGCTAAATTTGAAAACAAACAAGCTACATATCGTAGATTACAAAAGTACATCCTTAAAGAGTCCAGATAAAAAGTTATCTTTAGTAGAACCGTGGAAAATGGCATATAAACGACAAATGGATTTATATGTTTGGACTCTTCGTCGAAAGAAATTTATAGTTGATGACATTGGCTACTTTTTATACTGTAACGCTGACCGTTTTTCGGGTTCTGATTTTCTACAAAAAGAAAATGCTATGATGAGTTTTGAGGTATCGTTAATTGAATATAATGTGGATACATCATGGGTAGAACCTGTTCTACTTGATATCAGAAAGCTTCTCGATAGTCAGGTTCAACCTGTCCATAGCAAAAGGTGCGAATACGGTCAATTACTTGAAAGTATTAACAATCTAAGCAACTGATATTTTTTTCTTTAAAGGCGCTCTTTAAGTCGCGCCGCCATAAAATCCAAGCCCTCTAGGGCTGTCTCTAGAGCAAGCGGAAATTGATAGAAATTATGAATAGTACCTTCGTAACATTTATATTCTGAGTCAATCCCTGCTTCGGATAGCTTGTCTGCATA
This sequence comes from Methylococcaceae bacterium TMED69, assembly GCA_002170535.1. GTDB lineage: Bacteria > Pseudomonadota > Gammaproteobacteria > TMED69. The sequence continues at coordinate 115,881 of NHDW01000003.1, read as the reverse complement.
AGCTTTTCCTTCATCACAAAGAGGGTCACAGCCAGCAGTCACGGTTAAGGCAGGCGGAAGCCCAGATAGATTATTATTTGAGATAGGTGATGCCTTTGGCTCTAGCAGTTGCTCTAGATCATTAGAGAGATGCCCTCCAAACCAGAGCATATCTTTCATGGACAGTAAATATTCCCCTTGTCCATATTCTTCTCTGGAAGGATAGCTTTTATCCGATAGGTCGACCGCGGGGCACATTAAAAGCTGATAAGAAACGATATTTTTTAGTTCCTGGGCCACTACAGCCGCCATATTCCCGCCTGCGCTATCGCCTGCAACTCCAATTCTTTTCGAGTCAACTCCTAGCTTATTAGCATTATCATATATCCATTGAGTTGCCGTGATACAGTCGTCTATTCCGGATGGATATTTATTTTCAGGTGCAAGTCGGTACTCGACCGAAAAGAATATACAATCTGACTTCGCGCATAGTCGCCTACAAACAGGATCATGGGTATCCAGGTCACCTATTACCCAACCGCCTCCATGGAAATATGCAACTGCTGGCATGTTTTCTTCGGTTTTCTTGGGAGAGTATACTCTAATCGTGATTTGACTATTTCCTGCAGGTACGGATAACTCCTTTATTTCGCCAATATCTGCTAATTCACCGGATAATTGGCTTACAAGCTCTTTGTACACCTCACGGCATTTGTCTACTGGTAATTCGTGAAAGGCTGGGCCATTATTTTCAGCCAAATTTTTTACAAAAAGTTCAGTGCTCGCATCCATTGCCATTAGCGTGTCCTCATTATCTGAATATTGATTCTTGTTGTCTCGTATTTTCTTTGTCTAAGTATAGCTGTTTACAAACGGCATTTCCTTGGTTTTTTTTGATTTTAAAATTTTGCCTCCAATAGCCTACTTTTTGAGATTTTTTTGTAATTTTTGCTGAAAACGGGCTTTTTGAACGATATTTTTTAAGTATTTGTCTCTATTTCGAAAAACACAGAGCTAATAGAATCACCTATTTTTCAAATATATCAGATAGTTGAAGCATATACTTTTTTGCGCATGAAGTTCTTGCTTGTGTATCCGAACCATAAATCTCTTTACAAGCTTCCATCTGTAATTTAATTACTTCGAATTGAAGACGTCTATTTTCAAGGTTAATTTTTTTTTCTTCAATATCGAGTCTTTCCCAGTTAATCCTGCCCTTTGATTCGATAGTATTAGCCGAAACGGTCCCCATCATTGGATTAAGGATACTTGCCAGTATTATAAGGTGTAGTTTGAACCTAATTTTTAGCTCCTGTTTATATTGGTATTTAGATGACTTCTAAGATACACAATTATTCCTCTATCGGCAAAACTATGCCCATATAAAATTAATTATTAGGTAAAATCTAGAGATAATTTTGGCACATGATTTGCTAGTTTAATTAAATGTTAAAAAATTCTTTTAATTATGTCAGAACTAAAATTACTCCGTAATACAGAGCACACGAACATTAGCTCTAACGCATCGTCCAAACAAAGTTTTGTTAATAAAATTTTTGGCAGTGACGGCTTTAATTTTAAAGATGTATTGGATTTGATAAACCCTCTTCACCATATTCCTATAGTAGGAGCTGTTTACAGGTCGATAACTAATGACAAAATTGCCCCGGCTATAAAACTAGCGGGAGGTGCACTTTTTGGCGGTGCAGCTGGGGCAGGCCTTGCTGCAATCGGCTTGGCCGTTAATAAAAATAAGGACCCTAAATCCATAAACATAGACAATAAGTCTTATTTTTCGAACCGTAATAATCCCAATGTCAAGACAATTTCTATTGATGATTTGGTCGCGCAGAGAAGACTGCCTTCAACCGATTTTAGGGCAAATACAACTTTTAATTCTACTTCTAATATCCCTTCCGTTAAAAATTATTTATCGTTTGTATCTTTTCATCAAAAAAAATTAATGGCTGATGCAATACAAGTCTCGCCTAAGAGGAGCACCCAAGTTTCTGATATTCAGAGGATTGACGCGAGGACGGATTTAGTAAAGAATCGAATTGATAGGCGTTTATAATTCATAAGTTGCGGTCAAACCTGAGGGGAAATACTCGACGATTTGATGGAATAACATTTTTACCATCATAAATTACTCGCCCGTTAATGATTGTTTTCTCAATCTTTGACTGAAATATGTGGTTTAAATATGGCGACCAACCGCATTTATATAAGATATTTTCTTCACTAACGATTGTAGATTTATTCAAATTAATAAGAACAAGGTCAGCATGATAGCCTTCTCGAATAAAACCTCGATCTTTAACTGCAAATCTTTTGGCTGGATTATGACAGGCTTTTTCTACTATAGTTTCCAATTTGAGTTGGCCTTTTTTAAAGTGGTCAATCAAGCTTAGTAATGAATGTTGAACTAGCGGGATCCCAGCTGGCGCACTTGAATAATCACCCATTTTTTCTTCAAAAGTATGGGGAGCATGGTCGGTTGCTATAATATCAAGCTTATTAGAATTTACTGCTTTAATTAAAGCTTCCTGGTCGGATTTAGTTTTTATCGCAGGATTACATTTAATTAGATTCCCAAGTTTGGAATAATCATTATCATTGAACCATAAATGATGTACACATACCTCAGCTGTTATATTTTTTTCCTCGATTGGCTTGTTTGAGAAAAGTTCTAGTTCTTGGGCGGTTGAGATGTGCAGTACATGTAGGTTGCTATTATACTCTTCGGCCAAAGATATCGCGAGCCGTGTCGACTTTTCGCATGCATCTGCACTTCTAATTGAAGGGTGCATTGAGACAGGGATCTTTTCTCCGTATTTAGCTTTTGCTTTGTGATAATTTTTTAAAATCATTTCATTATCTTCACAGTGAGTAACAATGGGAATTTCTACAGAAGAAAAAATACTATGAAGCGCATCCATATCGTCGACTAGAAGAGATCCTGTTGATGCTCCCATAAAAACTTTTACACCACATACTAGGTCATTATCTAATACCAATAAATCATTTATGTTGTTATTGGTAGCGCCAATGTAAAATGAATAGTTTGCAAATGAAGTGGCTTCTGCGATTGAAATTTTTTGTTTGATTGCTTCCATGTTTGTAGTAGGTGGCACTACATTCGGCATTTCCATAAAGCTGGTTATACCGCCTGCCACTGCGGCCTGTGATTCACTTGCAATTGTTGCTTTTTGAGTTAATCCTGGTTCTCGAAAATGAACCTGGTCATCAATAACGCCCGGAAATAAATACAAATTTTCGGCGTCAATAACTTCATCCACTTCTTTGTGTTGAAGATCTTTTTCGATTTTAGCAATGAGGCCATCCTCTACTAAAAGATCGAGTTCTTTTATATCTCTTTCATTAACAACTTTTGCATTGGTGATCAGGGTTTTCATCGTATTGGTCTCTAAGTATTCATTTTCATTTTATATCATGATACCTTAGGTAAGTTTAAAGATTAGTGCAAGATAAGATTTTAATGGACAATTTTCAAATACATATGGTTCCATGTTTAAGTGATAATTACGGATTCATCCTTTCTGATGCAGACGGACGAACGGTGATTTCAATTGATACGCCTGATGAAAATGTGATTATGGATTTTTTAGAAAAAAAAGGATGGGGCCTCTCTTATATTTTGAATACCCATCATCACCACGATCATGTCGGAGGAAATATTGCATTAAAACGAAAATGGGGTTGCTACATTTTTTGCTCAACCTATGACTTTGAAAACAAACGTATACCAGGAGCTGACGAAGCTGTTAAAGATGGAGATAATATTCAGCTGGGTGACTTTAGAATAAAAGTACTCGATGTGCCTGGACATACCCTTGGGCATGTAGCTTATTATTTTCCTGATCAAAATAGAATTTTTGTCGGCGATACTCTGTTTGCTCTTGGGTGTGGAAGATTATTTGAGGGCACTCCTGCCATAATGTGTCAAAGCTTAGATAAAATAAAACGGCTACCTGATGAGACTTTAATTTATTGTGCACATGAATATACTAAATCGAACCTTGAATTTGCTTTAGAAATAGAACCAGGTAATGAAGACTTAGCGTGTCGCCGAGCACATGTGCTGGCAAAGAGAGAAAAAGGCTTGCCTACGGTTCCCACTACTATAGCTGAGGAGAAAAAAACGAATCCGTTTTTACGATCGCACAGTAAATTAATAAGAGACACGATTGGGATGAATGATAGTAGCAACATCGAAGTATTCACTGAAGTTCGAAAAAGAAAAGACTCTTTTTAAAAAAAGCGAGACTACAGTTTCGTTGGATTGGGTAAATCTCCATACGTCGCTTCAGGGTCGAAGACTTTTTCGGTTTCTTTGAATTCTAATTTGACGGGACCCTTGCCAATTGGAATGGCTCGGTAGAAACAAGATTTATAGCCAACATGGCAACTTGCTTGGTCCCCAGCTAGCTCCACTTGCATCCAAACTGCATCTTGATCGTCATCAATTCTGAGGTCTTTCACAGTTTGGTACATTCCGCTAGTTTCGCCTTTTTTCCATATTTTTTTCCTGCTTCTGCTCCAATAATGGGCAAATCCGGATTCTATGGTGAGAATTAGAGCGTCATTATTCATAAAGCCCATCATTAAGACTATCCCGCTTCCCCATTCGCTTGTAGTAACAGGAATGAGGCCATCATTATTGAATTTTGGCGCCAGAGATGTCCCTTCTTCTATTTGTTCGACTGATGTTCGTGGCTCAAAAAAAATTGATTTGTTATCACTACCCATTATGGCTTACCTAGCTGATTTAGTATATTGTATGACTATTGATATTTATTGTTCAATAAAAAAATTAATAATTCTTTAACCACTTAAAAGACCTACAGTTCGAGCGATGATTATCTCCTTATATGACACTCTTTCTAAATCTATCAAAACTTTCCAGCCCCAAACGGAAAATACAGCGACAATGTATGTTTGCGGGCCAACGGTCTATGATTTTCCTCACGTAGGTAATGCTCGACCTGCTATTGTATTTGATATTCTGTTTCGCCTTCTCAAATCTGCTTATCCGAACGTCGTGTATGCTCGTAATTTCACTGATATAGATGACAAAATATTTGCAGCAGCATCGGACACAGGGGTTTCTTATCAAGAGATTACTAAAAAGTTCATCGCAGCTTATAAAGAAGATATGAGAAGGCTAGGTGTTTTGGAGCCCTCGAACGAACCTCGGGTTACGGAAAATATTAATGAGATTATTAAAATGATAAGTGATTTGGTTGAAAAAAATTTTGCTTATGTTGCCGACGGGCATGTCTTGTTTGAAGTTAAAAAATTTAAGGATTATGGCAAGCTATCAAAACGAAATCAAGACGAAATGTTGGCTGGGGCACGCGTTGAAGTGGCCCCGTATAAAAGGAATCCAGCCGACTTTGTGTTGTGGAAGCCATCAAAAAATGGAATCCCTGGGTGGGACAGTGAATGGGGTTACGGTCGACCCGGCTGGCATATTGAATGTTCAGCCATGTCGAGGAAGATATTTGCATCAACTATTGATATTCATGGTGGTGGAATGGACTTAATTTTTCCTCATCATGAAAACGAAATCGCGCAGAGTGAATGCGCATTTCATAACGAGAAGTATGCAAAGTATTGGGTTCACAACGGGCACGTGACAATAGATGGCCAAAAGATGTCGAAATCCTTGGGCAATATTATTAGAGTTAAGGATTTACTGCAAAAGGAACCTGGTGAGGTGGTTCGATTTGCGCTTATAAGTACGCATTATCGACAACCCCTCGATTGGACTTCTGAAAGTCCCTCGAGGGCAAGACAAAGTCTTGACAAAATTTATCGCATTTTGATGGAATTAATAGCTGATGGAGCAATGAGCCTGACTAAGCCAAATCGTAATAGGATAAAAGATGCTTTATCTTCTGACCTAAACACACCTGAAGCTCTTTCTGCAATGTTTAAAATATCTAAAGAAATTAAGAGTACAAAAAAATTAGAAGTACGATTAGAACTTTTACAAGAACTTAGAGATGGGGCTGATCTATTGGGTTTACTAAAAGAAGATCCGAGTGCTTGGTTTAAATCCTCTGTCTCGTCTCGGTTAGATGAAAATGAAATTAATAAATTTATAGAAAGAAGAAATGAAGCGAGAAAAAATAAAGATTTTAAGACAGCTGATAAGATAAGAAACCAATTGGTTCAAAAAAATATTCTGCTTAAGGATGGCGCACAGGGAACTGACTGGGAGCTTATTGAAAAATGAAATATCCAGCTCGTTTCTTGATTGTTCGGTTTATCGGTATTTACATCAAATACATATCACCTTTCTTGGCTCCATCATGTCGCTTTACTCCCTCCTGTTCATCTTATGCTCAGGAAGCTGTATCTAGGCATGGAATTAGAAAAGGTCTTTGGTTATCAGTGACGAGAGTTATCAGATGTAATCCGCTTGGAGGAAAGGGCCATGATCCTGTTCCCTAGAAACTAAAATAATAGATTTTTTATACCATAAGCCCATCTGAATCTGTTCGCTGAATAATACTGAGAAATTCTCGTCGAGTATTTGAGTCTGTCCGAAATGAACCTAGCATTCGACTTGTAATCGCGCTTGTACCAGGTTTATGAACACCCCTGGTTGTCATACACTGATGTTGTGCTTCAATCACCACAGCAACACCTTTAGGTTTAAGAATTTCCTCTAGAGTATCTGCGATTTGTGATGTTAACTTCTCTTGTATCTGTAAACGCTTGGAATAGACGTCGACTAGTCTGGCAATCTTACTTAACCCCACCACTTTTCCTGATGGTAGGTAACCTACATGGGCTTTTCCTATTATTGGTACCATGTGGTGTTCGCAATGTGTTTCTAGTCGCATATTTTTAAGAATAACCATCTCATCATAGTTTTGCGTTTCGGAGAATGTCGCTGAAAGGACTGCTTCTGGGTCTTGATCATAACCACAAAAAAATTCGCTATAGGATTTTACTACTCTCTTTGGGGTATCAATTAGACCTTCTCTCATGGGATCATCTCCAGCCCAGCGTATTAATGTACGAACGGCCTCAATCGCTTCTTCCCTTGATGGTTTATCCGAATTGTTTTTTTTATCCTTTCGCATTTCGTAATATAATCCTAGTAGATGATGGATGGTTGCTTTTTATAGATTTGTTTGCAAACTTTACAGCAGGCTGAAAATTTTCTAAATATAATACTATCAAAAATGTTATTTATAAGATATAACCATTATCAAAAATATCTAAGGGGAGTCGGGTTTTCATTGACATAGACCGATGGAATGAAGTGATTCTATGAAAAAGAAAGAATTAAATATAATCGGGATTGCTGGAGGAGGCCAGCTTGCGCAGATGATGGTTGAGCCAGCAAAAAGGCTTGGGAAAAGAATTTACATCTTAGATCCCGATAAAAATTGTTCAGCTTCCTCATCCTGTGACAAACTAATAAATGGTGATTTTAATAATTCTCAAGATTTAATAGAGTTTTCTAAAATGGTTGACGTCCTAACATTTGATATAGAGAAAGTTGATTATGAATCTCTTAAATCTTTAGAAAAACAAAAGCATGTAATTAGACCCCGAGCCTCTGTTATGGGAATGATTCAGGATAAGCTTTTGCAGAAGAGATCGTTACTTGAATTAGGGTTTCCGGTCGGAAATTTCTCCGAAATTAATAATGACCATAACGATGAGCTTATTTTTCCATTGGTTTGGAAGGCTCGTTTAGGAGGGTATGATGGAAAGGGAGTTGTTAAGATATTAAATAAAGAACAGTTGATGTCTATTACTACCCTGGGATACATTGAAGAAACAGTACAAATCGATAAAGAACTTGCAATAATGGTTGCTCGAGATATGTTTGGACAAGTTGAATTTTTGCCGATAGTCGAGATTGTAATGGATGAAGAGACTAACGTTCTAAAGTTATGTAGAGCTCCAGCGGATATAAAATTAGAGACTGAAACTCTTATCCAACAGCTTGCAAAAGGTTTGGTTGAAAAATTAAATTATATTGGTATTTTAGGGATAGAATTTTTTCAATCAAAAGAGGGGGAAATTCTAATTAATGAATTGTCCCCTCGTCCGCATAACAGCGGACATTTTTCCATTGAAGCTTGTTCTGTTTCTCAGTTTGAACAGCATATTAGAGCTGTAAGTGGACTTTCAGTGCTTCCCAGCAAGTTGATATTTAGCTCTGTTTCATTTAACGTTTTCGCATCGGACTCTGAAAGTAGGACTGAAAAAATAATAGAAATGCTGAACAAAAAAAACGATAACCAAGTCTTTATGCACAACTATTTAAAAAAAACTAACAGGCCAGGCCGAAAGATTGGTCATGTGACTGTTCTAGATAAAACCGTTGGAGGTGCAGAAGCAATCGCTAACCGAGTCTTGGACCAGTTTATTTAAGGGAGATATAGATGTCGGATGAACCATTAATTGCAGTGATAATGGGAAGCGAATCAGATTTTGAAGTGATGAACAAAGCAATAGAATGCCTAAAGCAACTGAAGGTTCCTATTGAAGTAGATATAGTATCGGCACATAGGACTCCAGAAAAAATGTTCGAGTACGCAGGCAGTCTCTTTACTAGAAATTTTGCGGCCGTCATTGCAGGCGCCGGTGGAGCTGCTCACTTGCCTGGCATGGTTGCTTCTCTTACTATTTTACCGGTAATTGGTGTGCCAATTTCTTCGACGAAAATGGATGGATTAGATTCTCTATATTCGATCGTTCAGATGCCTGCTGGCATTCCTGTGGCCACAGTGGCGATAGATAATGCTGAAAACGCCGCTATTTTAGCTGTTCAAATTTTGTTAAGAGCTCATCCGCAATTTGTTGATAATTTAGAACGTTTTCGTTTAGATAGAAAAAATAAGGTACTCAATTCTTCCAAGAAAAGAAAATTTATATTTTCGCCCTGATAATATTTGAAAAATGTTTACACTAGAAAGAAAAGGCCTGGATACCATCCAATTAAATCTAGGTTATAAATGTAATCAAGCCTGCTCCCATTGTCACGTCGAAGCAGGACCATCCAGAACTGAAATAATGACTAGAGAAACAATGATTTCCGTTCTCAATTTTATTGACTTGACGAGCAGTAAAAACGTTGATATCACTGGAGGGGCGCCTGAATTAAATCCGCATTTTATATTTCTTATCAGGCAATTAACAGATAGAGGATTATCGATCTCCAACCGCTGTAATTTAACAATCCTTTATGAACTAAAAGATAAAAATTTACCGCGATTTTTTGCAGAAAATCAGATTAAAATAATCGCATCTTTACCTTGTTTTAGCGAAAAAAATGTAGATTCTCAAAGAGGTAAAGGAGTATTCTCAAAAAGTATTTTTGGTTTGCAAGAATTAAATAAAGCTGGTTATGGTTTAAAAAAACAATTGATTCTTGACTTAGTTTACAATCCTAATGGAGCATTTCTGCCGCCCGATTCGGATGATTTGGTAGATGAATACAGAAGCGCTTTATCTGAGTATGGAGTACAGTTTAATGAGTTGTTGACTCTAACGAATATGCCTATTAAGAGGTTTAAAGACTACCTTATCCGAACGGGCGAACTTGATAACTATATTTCCTTGTTGCGAAGAAATTTTAACAAATCTAATTTATCAAAAGTAATGTGTAAAAAAATGATAAGTATTGATTGGCAAGGATTCGTTTACGACTGTGATTTTAATCAAATGCTAGATCTCCCTGCGTTTGGACGGAAAAAAATTCATATTTCAGAAGTCAGCTCCTCAAGTTTAGAAAATAGTCAGATTAATGTTGACGAGCATTGTTTTGGATGTTTAGCTGGCAAAGGAAGTAGTTGCGGCGGTGCTCTTCAAAACTGAAATAGATGGATAAAAATAAGATTATTTCCGTTATAGTCCCCGTTTTCAATGAGGAGAACTTTCTACCTGAGGTAATAAACCAACTATTGTCTTGGTGTGAGTCTGAGGATGAAATTATTGTTTCAGATGGGGGTAGCTCTGATGGAACCGTGAACCTCTGCGATCGTGTGCGTTTGGTGAGAACTAAAAAGGGACGGGCGATTCAGATGAATGAGGCAGCAAAATGTGCCAAAGGTGACGTTTTATGGTTTCTCCATGCCGATGTAGGAATATCAAATATCTCACGTAGTGAATTGTTATCTGAAGGTAGTGAAAAATTTTGGGGCTTTTTTGATATTGATCTAAAAGACAGCTATTGGATCTTTAGGATTATTGAATCTTGTATGAATTTCCGCTCTAGATTAACGAAAATAGCTACCGGCGATAAAGGAATTTTTTTATCTCGCCAAGTATTTGAGGAAATTGGTGGCTTTCCTGAAATAGAGATTATGGAGGATATCGCTATTTCAAAAAAATTAAAGCTGTACCCCCCTTATATTTCTTCGCATAGGTTACAGGTTTCTAGTAGACGCTGGAAAAAGAATGGTATTTTGCGCACAGTTCTTTTAATGTGGTTTTTACGGTTGGCTTGGTTTTTTAAAGTTTCGGCGTCTTCGTTAGAGAGAATCTATACGAAACATGATTAAGCAGGATGACGTAATAGTTGTTTTTTTAAGGAGCCCATACTCTCCGCAAATAAAAACAAGATTAGCAAAAGAGTTAGGGGAAAACGACGCTAAAAAGGTATATCAAATATTGGTAGATAAAATTCTCGGAGATGTTCAAAAAATACCGGATGTAGATAAATGCTTATCTCTGGATACCATGAGCGTTCAGGATGTGAAATGGTTTAGTGAAAGAGGGCTAGCGAATGGATGGGTGATTTTCGAACAAAATGGTTTTTGCCTCGGTGAACGTATGCATAATACGATTGTCCGTTTGTCATCGTTATACGACCGCATTTTGTTAGTCGGTAGTGATATAGCTGATTCTACGAGTAATGATTTAATATCGGCTATAAATAGGTTAGAAAGTCAGGAAGATATAGTTGTTGGCCCGAGTGCCGATGGAGGTTTCTGGTGTTTAGGTTTGTTCAACTCAAATATTGATTTGTTTAATGGATTGGAATGGTCGACAAGCAACGTTTTTTCGGGTTTAAGAAGAAATATTGAAAGATTAAATTTAAACTGTAAAACAATAACGATGCGGCGCGATATAGACACGTGCTACGACATAGGAATGACTACTTTATTATCGTAAAATAGAAATCAAAAAATCAGGAGAGATGGCCGAGTGGTTTAAGGCGCACGCCTGGAAAGTGTGTATGCGATAATATCGTATCGAGGGTTCGAATCCCTCTCTCTCCGAATTAAATTTCTTTTTGTTACTTAGCCATTTACAGCAAAAGCAGCGTATTTAACTAACAACGACTTGCATTAGATTTACATGAATATAGTTTGGTTCAAAAGAGATTTGCGAATTTGCGATAATTTGGCGCTCACGGAGGCTGGACGAGAAGGTCCATTTATTCCTCTATATATTTACGAGCCGACAATCTGGGTTAATTCAAATCTGGGCAACGTGCACCGTAAGTTTCTTTTTGAATCCCTGCAGGATCTGAACGCCGATTTGTCAAAATTAGGACAACCTCTTGTATTCAGAAAAGGGGATTGCATAGAGGTATTTAGCTCAATTGCTAAAATGTTTAATATAAAAACAGTGTTTTCTTACGAGGAAACTTGGAGCTATGCGACCTTCGAACGAGATGTCGCATTAAGAAATTGGTTTAGATCTGAAAATATCTACTGGCGCGAATTGCCACGTAATGGTGTTGTCAGAGGTTTAAAAGACCGCAACGATTGGTCTAAAAAATGGAAAGAAAGGATGGATCGTCCGCCTGAGAAAGAACCCGTTAAGTTGGATGGAGTAGAAATTAGATCTGATCGCATTCCAGGTTCTAAATCGACCTGGCGAGTTGATCCAATTGATTTGTTTAGAAAATTGCCAGGCGGACGAAGAGCTGGTGAAAGCGTCCTGAACAGTTTTATTACATCAAGACATACAAATTATAAAGGTGGAATTTCGCCCCCAAATAAAGCTTTTGTGAGCTCCTCTCGGTTATCACCGTATCTTGCTTTTGGAATATTTTCTATAAAAGAAATTGTACATGCTGTGAAGGCGTTGAATAATGTTATGGATACCTCTGATCTTGCACTTTTAAAAAAAAGAAGAGCATCAATAAGATCGTTTATGAGTAGATTGAAATGGCACTGTCATTTTATTCAAAAACTAGAAGACCAACCAACCATCGAGTTTAATAATCTTCATTCTTTGACGAATGTGTTAGATAGGGAATTTTGTGAGAGGAAGTTTGTAGCATGGCAAAACGGGATGACAGGCTATCCTTTCTTAGATGCATGCATGAGGTGTTTGATAAGTACTGGATGGATTAATTTTAGAATGAGGGCGATGTTGATGAGTTTTTCAAGTTATCATCTCTGGTTGCCTTGGCAACAATCTGCATCTTACCTTGCAAGTTTATTTGTTGACTTTGAGCCTGGCATTCATTACCCACAGTGCCAAATGCAATCTGGAACAACCGGAATTAACACGATAAGAATATATAACCCCTTTAAACAATCAATTGACCATGATCCTGACGCTATTTTTATTAAGAGATGGGTTCCTGAATTAAAAGAAGTCGAACCAGAAAATCTGTTTAAACCAGCACCAATACTGAAGAAGACAGGTTATCCATCATTAATAGTAGAAGAAAAAGAATCTAGACTCAAAGCAGCTGAAAAAATACATTCACTTAAAAAAGTTTCGACATTTCAAAAAGAATCAAAAAAAATTTTCTTAAAACACGGTAGTCGTAAAAAAAATTTTAAAAATAAAAAAACTTCAAAATTGGTTGAGATTCAACAATCCTTTGATTTTTGATGTTCTCATAAATTTCTGAGTACATTAATTTTCGATCGTATGATTTTTTAAAAAATTATCAGCGAGATTATATATTCTTTCTTTTCTTTCGGTGGCCATTTTGTCAAGTAGTCTTAATTGAAATGATAAGCGGGGGTTTGAGCTGTAGAAATCTTTGTGATTTTCTATGAATCGCCAGTACAAACCATCGACAATATCACACCAATCTCCTCTTTTATAATTACTCATTTTTAGGATATAATTCGAAGAACATGTATAAGGTTTTGTCGACATTAACCCGCCGTCCGAATATGTGGCCATACCAAACACATTTGGCACCATTACCCAATCCGATGAATCAATATACATTTCCATAAACCAAGCAAAAATATTTTGAGGATTAATTTGACATAAAGTCATTAGATTACTTATCACCATCAATCTCGGAATGTGATGATTATATCCATCCCTTATGGTTATCTTAATATTATCGTCTAGGGGTGTTATACCGGTTGTTCCCTCGTACCAAGATTGTTTCAAAGTACGCTTATGGCCCCAAAAATTACTTTGCTTTTGTTGATTTCCTTTTAATTGATAGATTCCTCTAATAAATTCACGCCAGCCGATTATTTGGCGAATAAAACCCTCAATAGAATTGATTGGGGCAAGCCCTTCACCGAATACTTTGTTAGCAGAATTAACAATTTCATTAGGGGTAATGAGTCCGATGTTTAGTAAAGGGCTCAGACAACTATGATATAAAAAATTTTCGTCTGCTCTCATCGCATCTTCGTACATTCCAAATTGCGCTAATCTTTCCTTAAGGAATAACTTAAGTTGCTTTTCGGCGTCTTTCCGTCTTACCGGAAACCAAATGTTGTCCAAACTACCATTGTGACTTGCAAAATTTTTTTCTATCAGTTCAATGATGTCTTGGTGATGCGTTGATCTCTTTTCTTTCCTTAGTTGGGGTACAACTATATGATTTGGTATCTTTTTTCTATTTTCTTCATCAAAGGACCACTTGCCTCCAATAGGCTCATTTTTATCATCGACTAGAATTTGAAATTTTTTTCTAACATGTTTGTAAAAATTTGAAAGTCTAAAATTATTTTTGTCTGAATATAAAGACTTAAATTCTCTACGAGAAAACATAAACATAGGCGATTGATGAAAAATCAGATCCAGATCATTTTCCCGCGCGGTCTTTATAATAGTTTTTTCAAAAAACTTGTTTTCAATTTCAAATAAATGCGCCTTTTCATATTTGTGGCGGGACATGAATTGACAAAGTAAATCAACGTAGCTTTGATTGCTTTTTCGATCCTCTAATTTAAAGTAAGAAACAGTTAATCCAGAGTCTTTTAGCTCATCTCGATATTCTCGCATGGCGCACAAATACAAATATAATTTCAATTTATGATGTTTTTGATAAGTGCAGAGTTGATAGTCCTCCGCGAGAAAGATGTGGCTGCACTTTAGTTGCTTCAGTAACTTAGGCCTAAACAACTGATTGCCTAAAATAACAAATAAATTTTTATTCACTTTATTAATAACCTATTGAAAAAGTGCAAAGTAGGATAAGTTTAGCTTTGAGTTTAATTTTTTAATTTTTTGCAATAATAAAAATTAAATTTAACATTTGAAACCTAATTATACCTCAGTTAACAATCAATATTTGAAGACTATATATTTTTGATTATAACTGCTTGTAAATAAAAGAGTAGCGTTAAAACCCAGTTGTATATATAAACTAAAAATTATGGCTTAATTTCTATTTTTATTGGATTAAGTCGGGTTTATAATCGTATTTATTATCATTAATAGGTAAATATAACGTAATAATGCAATTGAAATGAAAAAAGAGTTCTTGCCAAGTAAAAATTGTCCTGTTTGTAAAAGAGATTTTGTGTGGCGAAAAAAATGGAAAAAAGTATGGGACCAGGTTAAATATTGTTCAGAGAGATGTCGAAGGACTACGCGAAAAAATTCATATATTTAGTAGATTAAGGAAATTATGAACAGTAAAACTGCAATAGTTTGGTTTAGACGTGATTTAAGGTTGCATGATAATCCAGCTTTCAAATACGCGGCTGACAGCAATTATCGCATCTATCCATTGTTTATCTTTGATACAAAAAGTGACCAAAAATGGATGATAGGCGATGCGGCAAAATGGTGGCTCTCCAAAAGTCTCACCTCATTAAATTCTAGTTTGTCTGGAAATTTAAACTTAAAAAGCGGAGATCCTTTGGAGGTCCTTAGGCAGCTGGTTCGGGTAACAGAAAACTGCGAGGCAATTTTTTGGAATCGTTGTTATGAGCCATGGCAGATATCAAGAGATATAGTTATAAAAAAGCAGCTTCTCTTAGAGAAAATGATTGTGAAAAGTTTTAACGGTACCTTGTTGTTCGAGCCTCAAAAAGTACAGAAAAAAGATGGAACTCCATATAAAGTATTTACGCCTTTTTTCAAAAAAGGATGTTTAGAAAATGCAACACAGCCGGAGTTGCCTTCAGGACCACCACCTGAATACTTGTTGTGTAAGAAACCGAATTCAGCAGGAGAACTAACTAATTTTTTTAAAATAGAAAAATGGCACAAAAAATTTACCAATCTATGGGAACCCGGTGAACAGGGAGCAATAATCAAATTTGAAAGTTTTCTTAAACAAGGAATCGAGGGTTATCAGGAAGGAAGAAACTGTCCATCATTACAAAATGTCTCGAGATTATCACCTCATTTGCATTTTGGAGAGATATCTGTGAATAGGATTTGGCATGCAATAAGAAATTCAGATATCGACTGCAAGAGTATGGACCATAGCACTTTTCTTACAGAGTTAGGATGGCGAGAATTTTCTTATAATCTTTTATTTTTTAACCCTGACATGCCAGAAAATAATCTGCAAAAAAAGTTCGATAATTTTCCATGGAACCGGAATCATGCTATGCTAAGAAATTGGCAGGTCGGTTCAACAGGCTACCCTATTGTAGATGCTGGAATGAGACAGTTGTGGCAAACCGGTTATATGCATAACCGACTCAGAATGATTACAGGTTCTTTTCTAGTTAAGAATCTTCTTCTTGATTGGAGACTAGGTCAATCTTGGTTTTGGAATTGTTTGTTTGACGCTGATCTAGCAAATAATTCAGCTGGGTGGCAATGGGTTGCGGGGTGTGGTGCAGATGCTGCCCCTTTCTTCAGAATTTTTAATCCAATTTTACAGTCTAAAAAGTTCGATCCGAAAGGTGCATACATTAAAACATTTGTACCAGAACTGGCGAAGCTCCCAATCAAATATATTCATTGTCCCTGGGAAGCTCCCATTACTATTTTAAAGGAAGCTGGTGTAGAAATTGGAGTTAACTACCCCGGGCGAATAGTTGACCTGTCTGCTACTCGAAACGAAGCACTATCTGCGTACCAGATGATAAAATAATATGTTTGGTCTATAAAGTTGATTAATAGTTCAAGAATGGCAGCTTTATTAATTTGTGCAGGGGCAGCCCCATTTATACTGTTAACTGCAATGGCGTCTTATAATGTTGAGTATAGCTATTTCAAACCTGGGGTTGCATTGAAGTCTTATTCTCTTGCAATAGGGTCATTTGTTTGTGGCTCTCATTGGGGTATATATTTAGCAAAAAGCTCGCCTATTAATCTGCTCGTTACGAGTAACATTTGTACACTCGTTCTTTGGATAGCATTTCTATATTCAGAAAATTATGAGTTATTTTTCTCAGTCATTTTCTTGTTGCTTCTTTTAGTTGACTTTATTCTCAATAAATCTAATATAGTTTTAGGTGGTTATTTTAAATATCGTAGTATAATAACTCTGATTGTAGTGTTGTGTTTGGTCTTTAATTTGATTTTCAACTGAAAAGCAGGAGCTGAGATGATTTGGAAAATATATTTATCAGGAGAAATTCACACAGCGTGGCGCGACGAGATTATACAAAAATCAAAAAACGAAAAGCTTCCGGTTTCTTTTCTTACTCCGGAACTCAATCATGAACAAAGTGATGCAGCGGGCGATTTTCTCGCGGAAGCTTCGAGCAATTTTTGGAGAGACAATCAGAGTGCCAAAGTGAATTCTATAAGAATAAAAAATAACATACTAAGTTGTGATTTAGCGGTGATTAAGTTTGGCGATAAATACAAACAATGGAATGCAGCATTTGAGGCAGGGCTATGTGCAGCGCATAGTAAACCATATATCACGCTTCACTCCCCGGATCTTATTCATCCTCTTAAAGAGGTTGATGGCTCTGCCATGGCATGGGCAGAAAATGAGGATCAAGTTATAAATTTAATTGCATTCGTCACTAAAGATGAAAAAGCAATCTAAACCTTAGCTAGTGCTTGTTCTAAATCTGAAATGATATCATCTATGTTTTCTATCCCAATTGATAGGCGCACGTAACCAGGCGTAACACCGGCTGCCATAAGTTCGTGCTCATCAAGTTGACTATGTGTTGTGGTTGCTGGATGAATCGCAAGGCTTCTAGCATCACCGATATTTGCAACGTGATAAAACAGTTTCAAACTATCAATGAATCTATGCCCCGACTTTTTGCCGCCTTCTATTTCGATTCCCATTAAACTTCCATAACCATTTCTTAAGTATTTATCGGCATTGGTTTTCGCTTTTCCTCTTTGGACGCTGGGGTGAATAACTCTGCTGACTTTAGGATGCTTTGAAAGGAAATTTGCCGCAGCCATCGCATTCTGACAGTGTCTTTCCATTCTCAAAGGTAGAGTCTCTAGACCCTGGATGAACTGGAATGCATTAAATGGCGACATAGCTGCTCCTGAATCTCTCAATAATGTTACTCTGGCTTTGAGGAGATAAGCAATTGGTCCTAGGGGTTTGGCGGCTTCTGTCCATACAACGCCATGATAATTTGGGTCTGGTTTATTTAGTTTCGGAAATCGATCGCTATGTGACTCCCAATCAAAATTTCCGCCATCCACTAATAGGCCCCCTATTGTGGTTCCATGTCCACCTATGAATTTTGTTGCAGAATAAATTGTAATAGCTGCGCCATGTTCAAATGGGCGGCACAGGATGGGTGCAGCGGTATTATCTACTATCAGTGGAATACCGAGTTCTCTTCCTATTTCTGCCACCTCGCCAATTGGAAACACCTCGAAGCTTGGGTTTGGGAGTGTTTCGGCATAATATGCTCGGGTTTTTTCATCTGTCGCTTCTCTAAAATTGTTCGGGTCAGAAGGGTTTACAAATCTGGCTTCGATACCCATGTCTTTAAGTGTGTTTTTAAAGAGATTCCATGTGCCCCCGTATAAATGTTTCGAACAAACAAAATTGTCGCCTGCAACACAAATATTTTGAATTGAATATAAACTTGCAGCCTGTCCTGATGCTACTGCTAGTGCAGCGATTCCATTGTCGATTGCCGCGACTCGCTTTTCGAGAATATCGTTGGTTGGGTTCATTATTCTTGTATAAATGTTACCCAGTTCTGATAATTGGAAAAGATTTTCCGCGTGTTTGGTGCTATTGAACTCGTAGCTGGTTGTTTGATAAATTGGTACCGCCACGGCGTTTGTCCTATCATCTGATCTAAATCCAGCGTGTAGGGCTAGTGTTTCTATTTTATGTGTCATTTATATAATCCTGTTCCATTAAGTCCTAAAGTTGGCTCTAGAAAAGATTGCAGGAAAAGCTAGTAGAAACGCTTTAGCTAGACTTATATAGCGCCTGCAATCTGTCTCAAATCAGCGCTAGTGTTATCTTAATATATGTTACGTAAAAGTCAAGGTATGTTAATATTGTGTTTAATTTAAAATGACTTAAAGTAGTGATATGAAATTAGCGGGTTTGAAGGTATTAGATTTATCTTTATTTTTGCCTGGGCCATTTGCGACACAGATGATGGCTGATCATGGAGCGGAAGTGATTAAGCTCGAACCGCTCGCGGGTGAGCCAAATAGGGACATCGGGGAAACGAGGAATGGGACCTCAGTCTATTTTGCTAATACCCACCGAAATAAAAAAAGCATCCAATTAAACTTAAAGACCGATAAGGGTCAAGAAGTAATTGGACGGTTAGTTAAAGAAGTCGATGTTTTTGTTGAGGCTTTCAGGCCGGGTGTGGCAAAAAGGCTGGGCGTTTCTTACGAAGACTTGTCCAAAATTAATCCTGGTATTGTGTATTGCTCTATGTCAGCGTGGGGTCAGTCGGGACCTTACCTCACTAGGCCGGCACATGATCTGGCTACTGAGGCTATAGCAGGTGCTTTGAGTATTACTCTTGGTCCAGATGGCAATCCAGCCATACCAGGGATTGCAGCTGCAGATATGCTTTCATCAATGATGAGTTTCAGTGGAATACTGATGGCCCTTTATAGGAGGGAGGCAACTAAACAAGGTGATTATATAGATGTTGCGATGGCAGATAGTATATTTGCGTCAACGGTCAATAATATGGGCACTGTTTTTGCAGATAAAAAAGAGCCCGACCCCACCTCAGAGCGCGCGTTAGGTGGTTACGCATTTTATAAAATTTATAAAACAAAAGATGATCGGCATATTGTTTTAGGAGGCTCAGAATTACATTTTGCGGAATCTTTACTCAAGGAATTTGGAAGATTGGATCTTTTGCCACACTGTAAACCGCCGCCTGGGCCAAGCCAACAACCTGTCAAGTCTTTTCTTGAAGAGACTTTTTTATCTGAAAATCAAGAGTATTGGATTAGGCGACTAAAAAAAATTGACACTGCCTTTGCTCCCGTCAAGACATTGCGCGAGGCTGCAGACGATGAGCAAATCCGCCATAGAGAGATGATTGTTGAAGATAATCGTGGATGGGAGCATTTAGGAATTCCCATCAAATTTAAGAACGAACCTGGAAAATTAGTTTTTTCATTTCCGGAAAAAGGAGAGCATAATTCAGAGATTCTGAAATCATTGGGTTATCGGGAAAAAGATGTGTTGGCGATGAAGGAGTCGGGTGTTTTCGGTAAGTAGGAACAATTAAATTCGGAGGTACTTTGTTAGGTGAGGTTTGATACAGTCATTCAAAACGGCATGGTCTTAGACGGTAGTGGTGGTCCTCGTTTCAAAGGGGACGTCGGTATGAAGGATGGAATAATTACTGAAATCGGACGTTTATCAGGAGCAAATGCAAAAAGCACCATTGATGCTGAAGGTCTAGTGGTCGCACCAGGTTTCATAGATCTTCATACTCATTATGATGCCCAATTGTTTTGGGACCCGTATTGTTCTATTTCTTCGTGGCATGGTATTACTACTGTTGTTATCGGAAATTGCGGTTTTGGCTTCGCGCCAGTAGCCCCGGAATCCAGGGAAAGAGCCATGCTGAGCATGACACGGGTGGAAGCTATTCCTTTGGTTTCTATGCAACAGGGAATGCCATGGGATTGGGAATCTTTTCCTGAATATCTAGATAGCGTTGAAAGAACCAAAAAAGCAATGAATATAGTCCCTTATGTTCCACTAAGTCCACTTATGATATCTGTAATGGGGTATGAAGGCGCTAAAAGTGGAAAAAAACCATCATCATTAGAACACAGCGAGATGTGTCGATTACTAGAGGAGTCTCTAGATGCAGGGGCATGTGGGTGGTCCGCCCAACGATTACCACCTTCTGGTCCTGGTGGCACGCAACTAGATTTTGACGGCACTGCCATGCCTACTGATATTATGCATAATGAGACAGCTTTAGAATTTGCAAAAATTTTGGGCAAAAGAAATGCTGGGCACATACAAACTACTATAATCACTGGTGATCCTGTTGCTGATCAACGACACATGGAGGAACTAGCGTTAGTGAGTGGTCGACCGGTGATCTTTAATGTAGTGCAAGCAACTGACACTAAGCCTCATATTCATAGAAGAACGCTGGCTTGGCTTGACAGCTGTAGAAAGCGTGGAATCAGGGTGTATGGTCAAGGTCTAACAACTGATGCTGGATATGCCTTTACCTTGGCAGATTGGAATTTGTTCGATGAGTGTGCAGCCTGGAGAGAAGCCACTGTAGGAACTAAGCAAGAACGTTTAGTAAAACTGGGCGATATGAATCGGCGTCAATCACTTAGAGATCAAGTGCCAGGATTTGTTACGGGTCCTTTTGAAAATATCGTATTGACTGACCCTAAAAAAGAAGAAAACTTACAATGGAAAGATCACACTATTGGTCTTATTGCGGAAAAAACTGGAAAGCATTTAGTTGATGCAATGTTAGATATCGCAGTCTCTGAAGATTTGGAGACCGAATTTTTCTCAATGCCACCGAATTGTAAAATCGAATATTTAAAGGAAATCGTTGATGATCCTTATGTTTTGTTCGGAGTATCAGATGGTGGTGCGCATACTAAATTTCTTACGGCAGGGGGATATCCAACTGAGACAATTAATAAAATTGTTAAAGAACATCAAATGATAAGCCTGGAAGAAGTTCATTGGCGATTATCTTGTCTTCCCGCTCAGTTAGCGGGATGTCCAGAAAGGGGTGTGATTAAATTGGGAGCACCGGCAGATGTTATTGTTTATGACTATGAAAATTTAAAAGTCCTTCCACCAGAGATTGAATTTGATTTACCTGGTGGCGAGTGGAGAAGAGTACAGAGGGCTTCTGGGTACAAATACATCTTTATTAATGGTCAAATGACTATAAAGGATGATAAAGAAATTAATGAATATCCTGGCAAGCTTTTGAGAAAAAAATAATCTTTGGTTATTTGCGTTTTTGAAATTAAAAAAAGGGGGAGAAATGTCTGATATAGATATTGCAAGAAAATCGAATAAGTTATTAATATCCGAAATTGCAACAAAGCGGTTAGGTTTGTCTATAGATGATTTGTATACATTCGGAAAATATAAAGCCAAACTCTCTCCCAGTATTGGGAATAAATTGAAAAATAAGAAGAATGGTAAATTGATTTTAGTTACTGCAATATCTCCAACTCCAGCAGGGGAAGGAAAGACAACAACAACTGTCGGGCTGGGAGATGGTCTCAATAGGATCGGCAAAAAAGCGATAATATGTTTAAGAGAACCTTCACTAGGACCATGCTTTGGAATTAAAGGTGGTGCCGCTGGAGGAGGTTATGCGCAGGTTGTTCCGATGGAAGATATAAACCTACATTTTACCGGTGATTTTCACGCGATTACGTCGGCGCATAATTTACTGTCAGCGATGTTGGATAATCATATACACCATGGTAATGAATTAGACCTTGACGCTAGGACATTGGTTCATAAGAGAGTATTGGATATGAACGACAGAGCCCTGAGGCAAATTACATGTGGTATGGGGGGGAAAGCGAACGGTTATGTCCGGCAGGATGGTTTTGATATAACTGTTGCGTCTGAAGTTATGGCTATTTTCTGTTTAGCTTCTAGTTTAGAGGATTTGAAGCAACGCCTTGGTAATATGATAGTTGGTTATTCCAGATCGAATCAAAAGCCAGTTTTTGCAAGAGATCTAAATGCAGACGGAGCTATGACCGCCTTGCTCAAAGACGCGTTTCAACCTAATTTGGTTCAAACCCTCGAGAACAACCCTGCACTTGTACATGGAGGCCCTTTCGCTAATATTGCCCATGGTTGTAATTCAGTTAGTGCGACAATGACTGCTCTCAAGTTAGGAGATTACGTTATTACCGAAGCTGGATTTGGAGCTGATTTAGGCGCAGAGAAATTCATTGATATTAAATGTAGAATGGCCGGATTACGACCAAAGGCAGCGGTATTAGTGGCGACAATAAGAGCCCTCAAGTTTCATGGCGGAGTCAACCAGTCAGAATTCAACGAGGAAAATCTAAAGGCATTAGAGAAAGGTTTTCCAAATCTTGAGAGACATTGGAGAAACATAGTCGATAATTACGGATTAAAATGTATAGTTGCCATAAACCAATTTTCAAGTGATAGCGATGCTGAGATTGAATTGATTAAGTCAAAAGTTGAATCTTTAGGTGGCCCAGTTACCCTCGCGACTCATTGGGCTAATGGAGGTGCGGGAACCGAAGAGTTAGCTAATATGGTAGTTGCAGCTACCGAGGATAGCGAGTCAAGTGGCCATAAATATGTTTACCCAGACGAAATTACATTATGGGAAAAGATCGAAGCTATTGCGCAAAAAATTTACGGAGCTGCTGGTATCACAGCGGACAAAAAAATCAGAGAACAGATTAAAGAACTGTCCAAAAGCTATCCTTCTTATCCTGTATGCATTGCCAAAACACAGATGTCATTCTCAACAGATCCTCTTTTGAGAGGAGCACCAAACGGACATTACGTCGATATAAAAGAAGTCAGGGTTTCCGCGGGCGCTGGATTCATCGTTGTATTGACTGGAAATATAATGACCATGCCTGGGTTGCCTAAAAAACCGTCAGCCGAATTAATTGGCGTGGACTCAGATGGTAATATAACTGGATTATTTTAACGGAGGTATTTTTTTATGGCTGCTTATATTATCGCAAATGTTTTAATTGATAATCCTACTCGTTACGCGGATTACACTGCGTTGACACCTGGAATTATTAAAAAATATAAAGGTGAATTTGTAGTGAGAGGAGGGCCCGTTGAGGCGCTTGAAGGGAAAACTAAAGGAGAACGATGGGTTGTGCTCCGTTTTGAGGATAAAGATGCAGCGAGAGCGTTTTATGATTCAGAAGAATATACGGCCGCCAAAGAGATTAGACAGGAGGCTGCCACAGCTCAATTTCTGTTACTAGACGGGTTTGATAGTTAGTAAATAAATATT
Source organism: Methylococcaceae bacterium TMED69 (assembly GCA_002170535.1). Lineage (GTDB taxonomy): Bacteria > Pseudomonadota > Gammaproteobacteria > TMED69. The sequence continues at coordinate 92,314 of NHDW01000003.1, read as the reverse complement.
TTTAATTTCCTATCGTTTGCGACAGAGCTAATTTAGCACATTCTTCATCTTGGTCAGCTGTAGCACCGCTAACCCCGATACCTCCTAAGTGAGCACCTGATTTTATTATTATTGGTACTCCACCCGGGAATGTAACTACTCCAGGAACATGTTCAATGCCATGACCACGGTCCTTATTTTTATAAGCTAGATCTCCAATTTGTCGTGTAGTCATTGGTAAACCAGCGGAGCTTTTGGCTTTAAGTTTTGCAATTTGCAAGCTCATCAAAAAAGAACCGTCTTGTCGGTGAAGTAATTTCAGATTGCCTCCAGAATCATAAATTGCGATTACGATTGGTCTCCATTTACTTTCTATTGCTAGTTCTTCGCATATCTCAGCCATTTTTTTAGCTACTTCAAGACTCAAAATTGAGTTTTCTTTAGAGCTCAATTCTGTTGATAGGCAACTAAAAAGAATGAATAGTAATATGGAATATCTTTTCATAACTGTACTCTCTATAATTGATAAATGAAAATGTATTTTTACCTAACTTTATTTATTTTTTCTCTAAATGCCTGTTCGGTTCTCAAAAAACCAAACCCTTACGGATTACAATCTGAAACCAAAAACCAGCGGAACATTAGTTATGAGTTAAAGCGTCTATCTGATAATTATGAGAAGTCGGTCAAAAATAAAAACAAATAAATTTGATATCTTAGTCAAAAAATTTCTCAGGTAAGCTTGAACCCTTTATAACCAGTAGATGCCACATCATTACATTTTTCTCTGTATTTAGGACTTCCTCCCGCCCAGGAAAGAAATGTGCGTTTTTTCCCTGGAATATTAGCTCCACTAAACCAAGAGGCGGTTTTAGCAAATAATGACGGTGCAGCAACTTCATAAGCGTAGTCTGTCCATTCTTTAGCGGCGTCTAGTTCTGCTTCAATTTTTGAAAAACCGTTGTTATTAATGTAGCTCAAACAGTCAGAAATCCATTCTACATTTTGCTCAAGGCATCTAGGGATATTACAAAATGTGCTCCCATTGTGAGGACCACACACTGTAAATAAGTTAGGAAAACCAGGCGTCTGCATGCCAAGATAGGTTTCTGGCCCTTCCTTCCACTCATCGCTAAGATTTGTACCATCTTCTCCCACAATGTTTACTTTATTGTAGGCTCCAGTCACTCCGTCAAATCCTGTTGCAAATACAATAATATCGAGATCATATTGCTCAGCAGTCGTCTTAATTCCCAATTCGTTAATGCAATCAATTGGTGTTTCACTTATATCAATTAAGTGAACATTAGGTTGATTATATGCTTTATAGTACCCACTTTCACAGGGAACTCTTCTAGTCCCAAAACCATGATCTTTAGGACACAATTTCTCTGCGATTACTGGGTCATCTACTTGGCTTCGAATTTTGTCTCTCACGAACTCGGATATCGTATGATTTGCATCCTCGTCAGTTAGCAGATCACTATAGTTTCCAAGCCATAAAGCGAAGCCTCTCTCATTCCATAATTTTTCATAAAAAGCGTTTCTTTCTTCCTTTGAAACTTCAAGCGCTGATTTATCGTATTTAAAGTCATGGAGAAATGAGCCGTAAGAATTATTACATTGTTCGAATATTTTATCCTGATTTTTTTTGATTTCCTTCTGGGTCGTTTCGTCGATTTTGTCGTTATGTAATGGGATACAGTATTCAGGCTTTAGTTGAAATACATAAAGTTCTTCCACATCTTTTGCCAACTCAGTTATTAGCTGGACACCCGTTGCGCCTGTTCCAATTACCCCTATTTTTTTACCTGTTGTTTTAACCTTTTCTTTTGGCCAATTTGATGTGTGCCACGCTCTTCCTTTGAAGTTATCAATGCCAGCGATATTTGGTATGTAAGGTTCCGACAAAATACCTAACGCTGTTATTAAAAATTGGCATGAGTAGGTTGTCTGTTTGTCGGTTTGTACTTCCCATTTATTTTCGGCTGCTTGGTATTTAGCTGATGTTATAGCAGTGCTAAACTCAATATGCGCTCTTAAATCAAATCTATCCGCCACATGTTGCATGTATTTCAATGTTTCTGGTTGAGGTGCGAAATGTTCTGACCAATTCCAATCCTCTAGTAGCTCATCAGAAAATGAGTACTGGTACGTATAGCTTTCCGAGTCGAACCTGCATCCTGGGTATCTATTCCAGTACCAAGTGCCTCCAACGTCGGTGCCTTTTTCAAAAGCTTTCACTGACAATCCTAGTTTGCGTAACAAATGCAGTTGGTATAGGCCTGCTACTCCTGTCCCAATAACTATAGCATCATATTTATGAACTTTTTCTCCCTTCATTTTCATTAATACCCACTCCTCTTAAGGCAATTAATTAATAATTTTTATTTAAATATAAAGGATAAATATGTTTATCGCTAGTAGAAGACTTAAATATTTGAGTCGTATCTACGCATTCTGGGACGTGTTAATTTTTAATTTGTGTTTGATTGTTTTCTGTCAACAAAGAGAAGATAAAATAGCTTTTATGGGTTAAAATAGAGTTTTGAGTGATTAGAACATGAAATCTACTAATTGTCTTACATCGTCGATGATAAAAGTCGGGGACGTTCTGGAAAGAAAAATATCGTTCACCCACCAAGATGTGGTTGATTATTGTAATTTAGCTAAGGATTTTAATGCTATTCATCACGATATTGAAGCTGCGAGACTGCGATTCCCAAATATTAAAGATATAGTAGTTCCCGGCGCATTACTCCAAATAGCTATAGCAGGTATTTTTGGAAGTCACTTCCCAGGTGATGGTAGTTTAGGTCTAACATTTGAGCCGGAACGAGTTAAACGGCCAGTCTGTCCGGGAGACGAGCTTCTAGTCAAATTAGAGCTTGTTAGGAAAAAAGTTGATATGGCTGAATTCAAAATTACTATTGAAGATACGACCGGTTTTCAAGTCAGTGGTGCAAAATCAAGAGTGTTATTGCCTGACGATTTATATCGAAAATGGTGGGAAGCTCAAAATAATTAAAGGAACAACGTACAAAATGAAAATAGGACTTAATATTTTTCCGACTGATAAAGCAATCTCGCCGATTGATTTGGCGAAAGAAGCAGAGAACAGGGGGTTTGAGTCATTATGGTTCCCAGAACATAGCCACATACCAACTAGCAGAGAGACGCCCTGGGGTGGTGATCCTTCATTACCCCCTCTTCCGGAAATGTACTGGCGAACAATTGATCAATTTGTAGCGCTTGCTGCGGTAGCCGCTTCCACTACAAAACTAAAAATTGGAACTGGTATTACTCTTGTCGCGCAGAGAGATCCTATTTGGCTTGCGAAAGAAGTGGCAAGTCTAGATTATATTTCTAATGGTCGTCTTCTTTTTGGAGTAGGCTATGGCTGGTGCGTTGAAGAAATGAGAAATCACGGTATCAAATATAATGAGAGAAGGGATATTCTTAGAGAAAAAATATTATTAATGAAAGAGTTGTGGGTAAAAGAAGAAGCAGAATTTAGTGGAAATATACATCAATTAGAGAGGAGCTGGGCTTGGCCGAAGCCGGTTCAAAAACCTCATCCCCCGATTATATTGGGAGGAGCGGTTGGCAAGAAAACAGCTCGACATATCGCTGAGTTTTGTGATGGATGGATGCCATTAGGTCGCTATGGGGATATAAAGAAAGGGCTTCGCTTGATTCAAGATGCCGCTCATGAAATTGGTAGAGACTTAAGTAATTTTGAAACAAGTATGTTTTGCGTTACCCCGATTAAAAAAGAGAAAATTGGGGAACTATCAGAGCATGGTCTAACTAGGATTATTTTACCTCTGCCTGCTGAGAGTGAAACTAACGTCCTGCCCATATTGGATGAATATTCTGCTCTGATTTAATTATTCCCCATGTAAAAAAAGGCCGATCAAAATTATTTTTATCCTTCTCTTTATCAAAACCTACTATAAGGTTTGTTAATTTACTGGCATAAGCATCAGGTCTGAACACGACTGATTTAAGTTTACGACAAACAAGCCTGTCAATTTTTTTACTTTTGTCCGTGCTTTCTATTGCTCTAGATGATTTTACTTTTCCATTCCTTTGAATAGATATTCTGCACTTTGTATGAAAGTTTATGGATTTGGATTTAAAGTGATTTAATAGTTCAAAATAACTGAATTTATATAAATTTTGTGATTGATCGGAACTCATTCTATTAATTTGAGTAGTATAGTCTGCGAATTTCCGATTATTTCCATGTAGTAGATGCCAATCTCCTTTTATTCTCAGTGCAATTTTAAGCAAATTATCAACGTCTTCTTTTTTTAATATATCGATCGCTTCTTCAAGGTACCCTTCTCCCTTTAATCTAAAGTTAAGAATTGAATTTTTTCTTGATAGTCTCTCTATTGGGTCTGTTCGCCTATCTGTGTATATTTTTTCTTCCACAATCCCAAAAATAGGTTCTCCTTTCCAAAACAAAAAATGCTGTTCGATTGCAAAACTGATAGCCGATCTTAGCCATAGAGCTTCTGCCGCCATTTTGGGGCATAGTGAAATTACTTCTTGGTCTAATAAATTTTCTAATGTTTCATCTGCTCGAAGCAGATTTTGATAAGGCGCAGTGGATTCGTCATAAAAAGCTAAATTTAAATAAGAAAGCGCACTCCTTATCGAATACTCAATCTTTTGAATGGGATGGACGTCTTCTGATCTTAGAATCAGGTTATCGAAAATGTTCTGATATTTATANTAGCGTGTGAAATCTTTTTCAGAAAGAGTTTGTCGCATCAATGGTACTAAAGCTTTAATTTGGGTTGAGGAGTATAAGCCATAGTTTCCTCGCATCATTCTTAGTGCTTCCTCAAAAGTTCGATATCCACTTTCGAGTTCGTTATTGNGAAAATTTTTAAGCCCCTTAGCCAACAATTTTTTTATCTCATCTGAAATCAATAAATTAACCTTAGCTTGTAGTTGGCTATCTAAAGGTTTCTTACTAAAAGTAAATAAGTCTGCAGTATCTGCACAGTTTGCTTCCCCTATCGAAAAACTTTTCAAAGAGCAGGCTAATAGAAATAATAAAGTTAGCGGTTTCATACCTTGCCTGACTTTTCCTCCTGCCGATTAATTAAGTTAAGGTTTTCATTATGTGTTTGTCTCGTAATATTGTAAAAAAACAATAAAGATACAGCTATAAAATAGATAATGGCTAAACAAATCAGACTGGTCAAAACCAGTTCATTTACGACAGTTTCAGGAATACTTTTTTCTGTGGAATCTTGAGGGAATTCTACCAATCTAAGAATCTGCCCAGCGAGAAGTATTCCAAGACTGTTCAGCGCTTTTTGAGTAAAACTGCTTGCAGCATAGTATAGACCCTCCGATCGTTGGAAATTTTTCTTTTGGTTGTCTTCAACAATGTCAGCAAACATAGCGGAAAAATAAATAGAAGCCATAATCGCTAAGCTAGTTTCAATAAAAGAAAACAGCATTAACAAAGGCAATAAAAATTCAGAATTATTTTCCGGGAACAATCCTGTAAATCTTAAAATAAAAGGTAATGGTGCTACAAAAATACATAATATAACACATAGGATAGCGCACCGCTTTTTATCTAGTTGCTGTGAAAATCTTGGTGCGATTACTGAGGCTAAGATTGCAGAAAGGAATAAAGGTAATTGCAGTATACCAATTTCCGCTGTGCTTAACTCCCAAAAATGGCGAGTAAAATATATTCCAAGGCTCATAGTAACCCCGGCCGCCATGGCAAAAAACGAGGCAGAACTAAACAGAGCTAAGAACTGCCTATTTGTTACTGCATCAATTGTATATATTAATATTTGCCTAATAGGTTTTCTGCGCGATGTAGCCTGAGGTAAATTTGGTATCTCATAATGAAGACCTATACCACTGCAATAAATTGAAGCTATGATTAAGCAGGATGCAGTTAGACCGTAGGAACTCCACCCTTCTAAGTAATTTAGCCCCCCTTTTTCTTCAGGTAAAAAAACCAAATACACGAGGGTAGCCATAGTAAGCCCGCCCCACCAGCCAAAAAGATACCTTGCGGCCGAAAGTTTTGTTCTTCTATCGTAATCAAGAGATAATTCTGGTCCTAAAGCCACTGATGGTACTTCGTAAAAGGTCATCAAAAATCTAGTCAATATAGTTAGACTAATGAAGTAGATAAACAAATTGTCCTGATCGAGCGACGGTGGACTCCATAAAAAGTAATAAGAAATAGCGGCTGGTAATCCAAAGATATAAATAAATAAGTGTCGTCTACCCAATTTTGACCTAAAGTTATCAGATATCGTTCCTATTAGTGGATCCGTGAAAGCATCGATTACAAGAGCTATCGCTAAACCGAATGAAACTTTTTCAGGCGGGAGTCCCATAATTTGACTGTAAAAATAGAGTAGAAGGTAATTAAAGCCATTGGCCTTTACACCAAATGCAACAGCGCCGCATCCATAGAATAGAAGGTGATTTTTAAAATTGTCCTTAAATAATTTCATATAGACCTTGTTCTTGAAAGGAATAGTGCTTATTTCAACCATTAGCCATTAAATTTCAATGGCCCAAGCTACTTTTTGGTGTTATTACTATACGTATGAATTCAGTAGATATCACTAAATTAATTACGATGTTACGGATGAAACCGATGTTTTCCCATGAGTTCTCTATTGCTTCCATGAGGGAAGCTGTTGATTATGCAGGCAATAAGATAATTCCATTGCCAGGTGTAGTAAAGCAGAAAGTTGGAAACGAAAGCGGCTTAGAAATTTTTAAATTCACCCCTGATAGATTAAGTCATAGAAATGCAATTTTGTATCTGCATGGAGGAGGTTACTGCATTGGCTCAACCTTATCTCACCGTCCTATAATAGAACGTCTTTGTGCTGAGTTTGGTGGGGTTGTTTTTTCANTGGATTATAGGCTAGCGCCTGAGCATAACTTTCCAGTACCTCTGATTGACTCAACCCAAGCCTATCAATGGCTTTTGTCAGAAGGATATTCCTCAAGTGAATTAGCGATAGTAGGTGACTCGGCCGGAGGTGGCCTTACGCTTTCAACACTGATAAATTTAAGGGAGGAGCGTATTCCACTACCCAGTACGGGTGTGCTTATTTCTCCTTGGTTGGATCTATCTTCGAGTGGAAATTCGATTACAAAAAATGAAAGAGTTGATCCTGTAATTAATAGAGAGACACTCAATTCTTTTGCTAAAAAGTATTTAAATGGAGCTCTGCCAACGACTCATTTGGCTTCGCCATTATTTGCNGAATTAAATGACTTACCTCCCATCTTGTTGCAGGTTGGNGATATGGAAATGCTGCTCGATGATTCGATTCGACTTAAAGAGAAAGCGGCCGATTACAATACCCAAGTAGAATTGAAAATATGGAAGAAAATGATTCACGTNTGGCATATTTTTGCTCCAATTTTACCAGAGGGCCAGGCAGCAATTATAGAGATTTCAAGTTTTATAAAAAAAATCATGAAATTTGAGTAGAATAAATTAAAGTTGCCCTGCCGCCTTCGCAGCTACAATATCAGACTCCTCTTGAAATTGAGGTGTTTCATCTCTTTCTTCTCTAGTATCAACACCTTCTGTTGAATTAGCTTCAACTTGCCATGCCTCTTCACCCCAGTCATTATGTAAGATATGAAGCCTTGTTTCTTTATCGTTTGATTCAAATAAATCCAGAGCACTTTTGATTATCGAAGTCTGATCTTTCATATCAAAAGGCCGGCCAGCGGAGTGCCCTAATGGGTAGTTTGTGAATACGGCTCTTGGCGGTTTCCCACTTTGAAAAATATCAAGTGCTGATCCGANGCATACGGTGGGCAACTTATGCTCTTCAAGGTATCTAGCAATCAAACACACGGTTTGATGACAAACTGGTCACATCGGGACTAGTAGTGCTATATCTACCTTTTGCCGTCTAAATTCGGATAATACGGTTGGGGCTAGCTCGCTTAAAACTCTCCTCTGTGAATAAATACCGCCCATACAACTCAGTATTTCATTTGCTACCGATCCAACATATCCTTTTGACTCAAGGAAATTGATCTGATTAATGGGAAAAATACAATTCGGATCTTTCCTGGCATTAACTAGGTAATTTTCGGTTATATGTGAAAAATGTATATCCTCGGTTGTTGTGTTTTTTTCAATCCTTCTGATGGAGGTATCGTCTTTGTAATGAAAAGCTTTTTGACCAACGGAATATGCTCCAGATGTCGAAAGAAGTCCAAGTTTACTCTCGGTAACTGGTAAGTTTATGTTGCATTTGTCGACCTCACTACCAGCTTTGAACCAACGATAAGGTTGATATCCCAAATTCTGGTATCTTTGCTTTATAACATCCATATAATCGACATTCATTGGAAGAGCTTACAAGAGCTAAATATGATAGTCTAGAAATAATTTACAGATAAAATAAAATAAAATTTTTTTGGTTAATAATCAAAACACTAATTTAATTTTGAGACAAATTTTAGGAGGAGAAATGGGAAATATTACATTAACAAGTTCGGATGGTCATAGTTTTGATGTTTTTGAAGCTAGGCCAGAAGGAGAGGTAAAGGGTGGGGTTGTGGTCTTACAAGAAATATTTGGAGTCAATCAACATATTAGGGAAGTTGCTCTAGGGTATGCTGAGAAAGGTTATGCGGCACTTGCCCCAGCAATTTTTGATAGGGTGGAACGAAAGATTGAATTCGGCTATGAAGATCAGAGTGAATTTGATAAAGGACTGGACATCGCTTTTTCAAAACTTTCAATTAGCGATTCATTGGTTGATATCCAAACTACCGTAGACGCGCTTGCCAAATTCGGTAATGTCGGTGTAGTTGGTTATTGTTTCGGAGGTTTGCTGACATGGTTGTCGGCGTGTAGTGTGGCAGGATTGTCGGCGGCTTCTTGTTATTATGGAGGAGGAATATCCGATAATTTAGATCAAGAAAACAAATGTCCTACGATTATGCACTTTGGTTTGAAAGATCCATATATACCTATCGATCAAATTGAAAAAATAAAAGCGAAATTGTCTCATCTTGATATCTATACTTATGATTGTGATCATGGATTTAATTGCAACCATAGGGGGAGTTTTGATCAGAATAGCGCGAACCTGGCTTTAAGTCGCACTCTGTCGTTTTTCGCTGATAAAGTGGATTCTTAAGTTAANAATTTAGAAGCCGGCGAGTTGAATAGAAATGATTATCTCAAGTTATTTTTAATCGCAACCGTTTTAGCTTTGGCGTATGGAATTTGGTATTCCTACAGTGTATTTCTAGTTGCATTTGATGAAACCTTCAATTGGTCAAGGTCGACGCTCGCCGCGGGTTTTTCAATTTTTGCACTGGTTCATGGTGTCACTAATCCAATTTCGAGTGCTTTGTGTGATAGAGTTAATTCAGGTATTTTAGTTTTAGCTGGTGGTTTATGTATAAGTATTAGCTTGTTATTTGTTAGCCTCATACAGACTCCATTCGATTTGTTTTTGTATTTCGGGGTCTTTACCGCTATCTCTGTCAGTATGTGTGGTTGGGGCCCTTCATTAGTACAAGTTCAAAGAAGTTTTAAGCATAATTTAGGATTCGCCATTGGTTTCGTAAGTTCAGGAATTGGGGTTGGGATGGTGCTTGCAGTACCGCTAATTCAGCTTTGCATTGACTCTGTTGGCTGGCGGAATTGCTTTAGGATCTTATCGGCTATTTCTTTTATAGTAATCATCCCCATTGGGTTATTTTTGACCAAAAATTTCGTTCCCGGTTTATCCTCGCAGTCGGTGAATAATAATAATCTAAGGACCTCTTCTCTTAATCTTTCCCAAGCATTTAAAACAGGTCAATTCTGGCTGCTGGTGTCCTTATACTTTTTTGGGAGCATGGGAGCTCAAACTTTGCATGTTCATCAGGTCGTTTACCTGGTAGAAAAGGGAATATCACCGATTGTCGGTGCATCGGTCGTAAGTGTGGTTGGTTTGTCAAGTATATTTGGTAAATTAGTTGGTGGCTATTTGTCAGATAAAGTTGAGCGCGAAAAGGTTTTTATTGTTGGTAACATTATTTTAATTACAGGAATTTTTATATTATATTTTGCAGGAGAGAGAGCTTCAATACCTTTGGCTTACCTTTTTGCTGTTTGTTTAGGAATAGGTTACTCGTCCACAGCAGCAATAGCCCCAGCTATAATAAGTGATCACTTTGGAGGAAAGCATTTCGGAAAAATTTTAGGCATCGGGTTATTTGGAGGAGCTTCCGGTGCCGCGGTTGGTCCTTTCGTAGCGGGAGAATTGTTCGACAATTTTGGAAATTATAAGTTAGCCTTTATCTTTGCGGTAGTTTCAATTTTGATTGCTTCACTATGTTGCACAGTAGTTAGGCTTAATAAATATAAATAAATAATATTATCGGAGAGAATGAAATGGAATTAGATACAAATATAACAGCGATAGTCACTGGTGGTGCTTCCGGTTTAGGAGCGGCAGTGGTTAGTGCACTCAGAGAACGAAAAGTAAATGTATCGGTTTTTGATTTGAGTTCAAATAGTGTGAGCCATAATCCAAAAGACACTCATGTTAACTATATTAATTGCGACGTCACCGATCAGGATAGTTGTTTATCGTCATTTAAGTCATCTCGTGATCGTTTTGGACAAGAGCAGATTTTGATAAATTGTGCTGGAATTAATTTTGCCGCAAAAACCGCGTCCGTTGGGAAGAGGGATAAAATTATTAAAACGTTTCCAATCGACCAATTTATAAAAACAATTAATGTAAATTTAATTGGTACATTTAGATGTGCTTCACTGTCCGCCGCTGGAATGCTTGAACTTCCTCCACTTGGTGATAGCGAGGAACGCGGGGTCATAATCAATACAGCTAGCATTGCAGCAACTGACGGACAAATTGGTCAGGCAGCTTATGCCTCTTCAAAAGCAGGGGTTGTTGGTTTGACTCTACCTATTGCAAGAGATTTAATGGATTATGGAATCAGGATTAATACCATCATGCCAGGAATTTTTGACACACCTATGCTGGCGGCTTTGCCTGATAATGTTAGGGATGCTATTGCCCAAAATATTCCTTTCCCAAGAAGGCTAGGTAAAACTGCAGAATTTGCAAAGCTTGCAATTAGCATCATTAATAATAGTTATCTAAATGGAGAAAGCATTCGGTTAGATGGTGGCGTAAGGCTGGCGGCCAAATGACTAGTTATTTTTAAGAATTTTTATAGCTTCTGCTCTTAATTCTACTTTCCTTATTTTACCGCTTGAAGTCATAGGGAATTCGTCGACTATAATTGTATGTCTGGGAATTTTGAAGCTAGCTACTTTCCCAGTCATCGCATTGATAATAAATTCAGAATTAATGGAACTGTCTTTTTCGGTTATTATGAATGCTACTGGTACTTCTGCCATTCTTTCATCTGGATATCCTACTACCGCAGCATCTTTTACTTCGGAAAATTTCCTAAGATAAACTTCAATTTCTGCAGGCGAAACGTTTTCTCCTCCTACCTTCAGCATATCCTTGTAGCGACCCATGAATACAAGCATTCCGTCTTTTCGGATCATAGCCATGTCGCCGCTATGTATCCAACCATCCGCGTCAATCGTTGCTGCGGTTGCTTCTGGTTTGTTCCAGTATTCTTGCATGTTTGCATATCCTTTTACCAGGAGCTCACCCGCTATTCCTTCTGGCTGATCTTTGCCATTTTCGGGATCAACAATCCTAAACTGATAGTCGTTCATTGGGTATCCGGAAGCATGGGTACGTTGTTCCCGTGAGTGAGATAAATTTCCAGCAGATACGAACGCCCAAGTCTCGCTCATTCCAAACCCACTTATTGTTGGGCAAAATACGTCCTGCACTTCTTCCGCGATAGGAATTGTACTTTCAACTCCGGAGGGTAGGGTTCCGAATCGGATTTGTAATTTCCTCTGGGTCTTTTTTTGAGCATTTAACAGATCTAGCCAGTGAGCTTCAAAACCATGTAGTATTGTAGCTTTCTTTTTAGAGGCTAAATCAAGGACACTCTCAGCATCAAAAATATCCATTAAAATCTGGCAGGCTCCTGTGAGGACACAAGTCATCGTAATTTCACTGAATCCGTAAATATGGAAAAGTGGTAGATAGCTCATATGGATGTCATTACTCGTTAGGCCAAAAATTTGTGCTCTTTCAGCCACGTTTCTAATTGGAATATGGGAATGAACAACGCCTTTGGGATCACCTGTTGTTCCAGATGTGTAGGCAATCATCATTCTTTTGTTTGGATCAACACTAGCTGCTATTTTTTTAAGGTCTTCATCTGGTGTTAGATGACCCAATTCAATAAACTTGTCCCACTCAAGTCCTCCATCTATTACATTCTTACCGATGACCACACTATGTTTGAGGTCAGGATAGCTTGAGCTTCTAAAGCTTTGTTTCGATGAATGTTTCGTTGTACCCATGGTAGCAACAAGCATATCTTGATAATTAATTGGACCAGATTCTTCTAACAAAAAGATCATTTTCGAGTTGGATTGCTTTAAGGCATATCCCAAATCGTCGGTTCTGTATCTGGTATTTAAAGGTACTATGCAAGCGCCTATTTGGATAGCCCCATACATGATAAATATCCATTCTGGCTTATTGGTCATCCAAATGGCAATATTATCTTCGGCTTTTATGCCTAACGCTAAAAGTGCCTTTGACACCTTGTCAACTTCACTTTTAAACTCATAATAACTCCATTGATCATCATTATAAATGATCGCTGTTTTTTCCCCGTGTTTTTCACAAGCTGTTACTAGAGTATCGCCAAGTGTTCTTTTCTTATACCAATCCATATTAAAAAAGTGTACCATTTTATCTGTTTTGGTAAAGTATTTACTCAAATTTGATTGATATTCTACCAATTGTTTTTTGACCTAAAATTAAGTTCATCGCTTCACTGGCCTCGCTAAGCTCAAAAGTATTCGAAATCAGAGGGTTTATTTTACCAGTCAAATATAAGTCGAAAAGTTGCTCCATTAACTGATCCATCTTTGGCTTATATTCTTCCCTACGATCGACTGGACCCCAACCAAAATAAAGCCCCATGTTTAGACCGCAGACGGTGATGTTTTTTATTAACAGCAGATTAGCAGGAATGGAAGGAATATTACCGCTAGCGAAGCCGATCGGTGCAATTCTTCCTTCGGGTTTCAGACATCGAATTGATTCTAAAAATATATCACCCCCAATTGGGTCAAAAACAGCGTCTACACCTTTATTGTTTGTTAGAGCCATGATTTTGCTTTTGAAAGATGCGGGTTTGTTTAAAATCACGTGGTCTGCTCCAAATGCTTCAGCGGACTCGGTTTTCTTTGGGCTGCTAACCGCCGCAATCACCCTTACTCCTTGCGCTTTTGCAATCTCTACTGCGGCAGATCCAACCCCGCCAGTGGCTCCATGAACTAAAAGGGTCTGGTTTTCCTTTAAATTAAGAAGATGGTGCCACGATAGAGCCGCTAAAGAAGTGGCGTAAGTATTCGTAAAAGTGATGGCCTTTTCATAGCTTAGTTTATCTGGTATCGGAAAAATATTTGTGACATGGGCGCATGCATACTCTGCTAACCCACCATAATCAACGACTGCACAGACTCTTTGCCCTTGAAAAAATTGTTTTTGACCATTGCCAGTGGAAGCTATCTCACCGGCGATTTCTGTCCCTGGAATAAAAGGGAGTGGAGGCTTGACTTGATATTTTCCTTGGACCACTAAATTAGTAGCAAAACTTAAACCAGCGGCCCTGATCTTTATCAGATATTCATGTTTTTTTGGTTTTGGAATCGGATGCTCTTTTACTTTTAGATTTTCAAAGGGCTGCCATTTCTCTACAAGCAATGCTTTCATAAAACAATTCCGAATTCGATTTTATTCAATGGACATATAACCAAACATAATTATAAAATTCAACTTAGAATAAAAAACAAGAGTATTCCTATGTCCACAAATAAAAAGACACAAAATGGACCCTTAAACGGCTTTAGAATCATTGAAATGGCTGGTATTGGACCAAACCCTATGTGTGCCATGTTGTTGGCCGACATGGGTGCAGAAGTAATAAGAATTGACAGAACAGTTGATGCTGGTTTAGGCATCGCTTTGGATCGAAAATACAGAGTTTTAGACAGGAGTAGACCTTCCGTTGCCATTGATTTGAAGAAGCCCGAGGGGATTCAAACTGTGCTTAAATTGATTGCAGGTGCAGATGCATTAATTGAAGGGTTTAGGCCTGGCGTAATGGAAAGATTGGGTTTAGGTCCTGAGAAATGCATGGAAGTTAATCCAAAACTTGTTTTTGGTAGAGTAACTGGCTGGGGTCAATATGGGTCGCTAGCGAAATCCGCAGGTCATGATATAAATTATATATCGCTTGTTGGAGCATGTCATAGTATTGGGCATGACGGTGAACCTCCAGTACCGCCATTAAACTTGATTGGTGACTTTGGTGGTGGAGGTATGTTGCTCGCGGTTGGGGTTCTAGCGGCTTTATTAGAATCAAAAAGTTCTGGTCAGGGGCAGGTGGTAGATGCTGCCATGACTGATGGGACTGCTACTCTAATGGCTGCACTTTACGGGTTATATTCTGCAGGAATGTGGAGCGATTTGCGTCAAAACAATATATTGGATGGGGGCGCGCATTTTTATAATACTTATGAGACTAAAGATAAAAAGTACATTTCTATAGCATCAATTGAGCACAAATTTTATGAAATTCTAAAAGAGTTAATTGGCTATGAAGATCAAGGAAATTTGGCTCATAAAAACAAAGAATCTTGGTCAGCAAATAAAAAAGAATTAATAGAAATCTTTAAACAAAAAACTAGAGACGAATGGTGTGAATTGTTAGAAGGTACAGACGTTTGTTATGCTCCCGTATTGAATCTCCGAGAAGCGCCAGAGCATCCTCATAATAAACAAAGGCAGACCTTTACTGAAATTGAAGGAGTTGTTCAACCATCTCCTTCGCCAAGATTTAGTAGGACACCGTCTACAATTCAAAGTCCGCCTTCAGAAATCGGGGAGAACACCGATCAAGTTTTAAAAGAATGGGGGTTTTCTTCAGATGAAATTTCAAATTTAAAAGATAAACAAGCTATAGGCTAACATGATTTGAATAGGTTCAAATTATCTCTTAATTGAGGTCAGATCCCTCTCATTTTTGTTTTTTCACTATCAGAGTGGTAAGTGCTTTTGGCGCTTTCCCGACCATGCATTTTTTCAAACCATGTGTTGATATTGTTGAGCTCTGCTGGAATAGCCTGATTTACACCTGCACCAAAATCCAGTGCGCAATATAAAATTATATCCACCAATTTCATATCTTTTCCGGTTATGTAATCTTTGCCTTCCATTTGAGTATCAAGCCATTTCAATTTTGTTTGTACTATTGTTGATAGCCCTTCTACAGCCTCTGGGATTACTGTCATTCTTTCTTTGAATATATCTATACCGACACTGTATCTGAAAGCATTATAGAGATGTTCTGTGATATTCAGCTCTATTCTGCGTTGCCATTGCCGATGGTCTGCTCTTTCTTGAGGTGTATTTCCTATTAGAGCCGGTTCTGGATAATGCTCTTCAAGATACTCACAAATTACGACTGTTTCCCCTATTACCGTACCATCATCTAGCTCGAGTGCAGGGATTTGACCACCTGGATTTTTATCGAGATAGTCTTTCTGACGATTTTCCGCTCCAAGTAACATATCATATTCAATAAATTCTATGTCTAACCCTTTTTCTTTTAAAAACATTCTTACTTTTCTGGGATTAGGCCCTAGTGAATTATAAAGTTTCATTCTTCCTCCTATTATTTTTTGAATGCTGGTAGCACGTTTTTAGCAAAAATATCCATGCTTTTGTGAATAAGATGTGGTGCAAGGCCTGGTAACGCCATTTGCAGTACCATATGAGTGAACCTTCCTCTACTAACATAGTCTGAAATCATTTGCTTCGCGTCATCAGGAGTTCCAACTATGGCGTCTTCTCCGAAAAAGTTGAAGGATTGTGCTTTTATCATTTCATCAACGGTGGGAAGTCCTTTTAATGCCTGGTCATCGCCCTCTTGGTCGTTTGCTTCTGCAAACCATTTTGCATAGCACTCGGTCAAGTAGTGTAAACTTCGCGCGCATTCTTCCCACGCTTGAGACCGGCTTTTGGCGACATATACCGCCCTTTGCGCCGCAATATTATATTCTTGAGGATCTCTTCCTGCTGCGACTAGGGCACCGTCGTATGCTGTATTTAGTTCGGCGGGACCGACGCTTTGAAAATGAAAACCCATCTTTGCTGCTCTTTCGATTGCTTTAGGAGCAATAGCTCCCAACCAAATTGGTGGATGGGGTTTTTGAAGTGCAGGTGGAGATATTTTAATGTCATTAAGATAATAATATTTTCCTTCGTGGGTGACTGATTCACCAGATAATAGCTTCTGCACTATTGCCATTCCTTCTTGTAATCTGCTACCTCTTTCAGTGTGCGAAATCCCTTGATCAGAGAATTCTTTTCGTCGGTATCCTAGGCCAACACCGAGGTCAAACCGTCCGTTTGACATTAGGTCTACCGTGGCTGTGTCTTCTGCTAATCGAATTGGATTGTGAAGAGGAGCAAGTACCAAAAAGGTGCCGATACGTATGTTTGTAGTTCTCTGAGACAAAGCAGCCGCAATAGCTAACAGTGAAGGGGAATATCCATCGTCAACGAAATGATGCTCTGTGAGCCAAGCATCATCATATCCCAACCCCTCTGAAGCAGATATTAAATCTAAATGCGAACGATAAAGTTGTTCCCAGGGAACTTTATTAAAAGCAGGGTTTCTAAAAGGCCAAAGGACACCAAATCTTAAATTCATTTCACTCTCCCCAATAAATTAAGTTTTTATTAAAACAAAAATTTAGGAAAAAGCAAATCCTTTATAACCTGATTCCACAATTGCTTTGACTTTTTCAGCATATTTGGGGAAACCACCTATGTAGGGCATAAAAACTCTTGGCTTGCCAGGAATATTAGAACCTAGGTACCAATTATTACAAGTGGTGTAAAGAGTCCTGTTTGCTACTTCGTTTACGTGAGCTACCCAATCTTCTTCTGCGTCTTTAAGTACCTCAATATTTTTGAACCCATTTCTTTCGATATGTTCTACACAATCTCCGATCCAATTTACGTGATGCTCTATTCCAACCACCATGTTTGCTAAAACAGATGGGCTGCCAGGACCCGTTATTATAAAAAAGTTAGGGAAACCCGCTGTGCCTACCCCTAGATAAGTTTTTGGTCCTTCTTCCCATTTATCCTTTAATTTTAAACCGTTTTTGCCAACAATATTTACCTTGTCTAGTGAGCCTGTCATTGCATCAAAGCCGGTCGCGAAGACTACCGCGTCCAATTGATATTCTTTAGCAGTAGTGGCTATGCCCGTTGATGTAAATGAGTTAATTTGCTCGTCTCTGGAGTCGATTAATTCCACATTCGCTCTATTAAAAGTTTCATAGTAACCAGTATCTGAACAGGGTCTTTTACAGCCAACGTGATGGTCTGGAACGAGTTTTTCTAGGAGTCTCTCATTTTTTATTACTTTTTTTAGCTTATTAATAATAAATTCTTTCGCAGTGGCGTTAGCATCTGGGTTAGTTGGAATGTCCCTAAAAGCGCCTAAAAAAGATAGTCCCCCGATTTCCCAAAATTTTTCGTAAGTCTCCAAGCGGGTTTGATCATTCACATCAAACGCAGATTGTCTATTTGGAGCTTTTTGAGCGGCAAGTGGTAATTTTAGTTGAAATTTTCTTAGTTCTTGGTACTTAGATTTAATCTCATCCGACTTTGCTTTGGTTAATGGTTCATTATTCGCGGGTATTGACCAATTTGGAGTTCTTTGAAAAACATAGAGGTGTTTAGCTTCTTGAGCAATAATAGGTGTGGCTTGGATGGAAGATGAGCCCGTGCCTATTACTCCAACTACTTTATCTTTAAAAGATACTGGTTCATGAGGCCAATTTCCTGTGTGAAACGTTTGCCCTGTGAAATTGTCTAAGCCATCGAATTTTGGAATATTTGTAGACGACAAACACCCAGTTGCCATTACGAAATATTTTGCTGTGTATATATTTTTAGAATCGGTCGCTATCTCCCATTTTGTTGTTTTTTCATTGAATTTGCCGGAGGTAACCTTCGTATTGAAAGAAATATGTTCCCTGAGCTCGAATTTTTCAGAAACATGTTTCAGATAATTTAAAATTTCAGGTTGTGCGGAGTAACGTTCTGACCAGGTCCACTCTTGTTCAAGTTCTGTTGAAAAACCAAAGGAATATTCCCAGCTTTCTACATCGCATCTTGCTCCGGGATAACGATTCCAGTACCAGGTGCCACCTACATCTTTGCCTGCTTCAAAAGTCTTGACCTTCAGTCCCTGTTTTTTGAATTTGTGGGTCATGTATAATCCGGCAAACCCGGCTCCCACTACTATTGCGTCAAAATTATTAGATGGTTGTTCTGTCATTAGTAAAAGGTTCCTAAGGTTCTTGTTGTGATTCAAATGTAATTTACATATTGGATACGATTGTAAACTAAATTTAAGGCAATAAAAAACCCCGATTCCCAAGAAAGCGAATCGAGGTTTTTAAGAAATTATTTAGCCTACCAGAGCTTACCAGCTACTGGATATACCAAAAATTACTCCGTCATGACCACTACCCGAACCGCCGTGGTCGGTTCCTTCTTGCTTGTCAGACCAGTAAAGATCTAGGGTAAATTGACCAATATCAGTGCTAGCACCAATTACATAATGGACATAGTCGTACCCCGCAGGAGTGGTCTTGTCACCTTCAACGTCGAGATAAGCAACTGTAGCGTAAGGGGAAATTGGACCGAGGGAGAAACCGAAGTCACCATATATATAGATACTATCCCCGTCAGAACCATAATAATCAGGGGAATAAGCGAATCCCACAGTGACTGAAGGTTCGCCAGCCGTATCAAATGCGGTGCCAAGAGATCCATAGACTTCCCATAGGTCCTGTTCTCCTAAACCTGAGCCAGGTTCATCAGCACTTTCTTCAGGATAGTAGTAATAAAGAAACCCTAAGTCGTAATCTAAACTTCCAACAGAACCACCATATCCGGTGTAGAAGTTTGTTTCGAGCTGAGTAGCGTTTGGTCCATCGTTAAATTCGACACTTGAAGCCCAGAATCCAACATAAAAACCTGTTTCGTGTGCATAATCAATTCCAACCTGAATCGCTGGATCTTCGTTACTTTGAGTTATACCCCGAAACGAATACTCACTCAGAATAGCCATATTGGCACTCCACTCGTGAGGAGATGATTCGCTTTCTTCGTGGCCACCCGCAAATGAAGTATTCGCAAAAAAGACGGCACCGAAAAGTGCAATTAAAAGTGAACCTTTAAATTGGTTCAAGGTATTTTGAAAAATATTTTTCATTAATTAGCCCCTTATTATTGTTGTAGAAAAATTACGGTGAAAAATAAAATACAGATCACCGTTTTGAATCAAACCTCTTGACGGTGACACGTCACTAAAAGAATTAGCAATAAGCGCGCCATGTTAGTCTAAAATGCCAGAGTTTTCAATAATTAGTGGTATTGCTAATAAAATCATGAACTTATGGAATATTTTTTAAAAATGTTTATCCCACTAATATCAAGCACTTCATATGTCCTAACCGTTCTTTTTCTTAGTTCTGCACTACAGCGGAGCGAAAGTTCCATGTTCTGCACAGATATGATGCAAAAGTCTGTTGGCTTTTGATTATGACATCCACCTCTCGGTATGTTTTATTATCTTCTGTTAAGAAGACGTTCATTTCCTTTTTTTCGTTCAGAATCACCGAACATTATTCCCAAGAAAGACTTCTTCTGAGGTTGCGATTTGACCGCTTTTTCGGTCGTTCTAGTGTTTAAAACTTTTTGGGATTCGATGTTATTTGACAAACACATCTCCATTGCAGCGCTTCTTGCAAATTCAATCGTTTCGTTTGGTATTTGATCATAGTATTCGGACTTTAGTTTTGCGATAACATAAGCTGATTTGGATCTACAATCTAGTTGTGAACTAGACCCCACGATTGGAGAAGATAGCGCTACTAAGATGATAATACAGTGGAAGTATTTTTTAGCTGCCAAAAGAATTACCTCAAATCGATAATTATCGCCCATCTGACTATAATCATCAAACAGGTTGTCAGATTTTGCTAGATATCCAGCAGAGGTTGAACCAATCTCAACAATGGATTATCGAATCTTAAGTTGCCCTCGGTGGCAACCAGAGAAATGCAATCGGTTTCTCCCACAATAATAGGTTGATGGGTATTTTCATCATCACATTCATGCAAGTCTCCGGGCTGATAAATATTTGATGAACAAGCATATGCCCCTTTTAAAACTAAGGTTAGTTCCTGACCTCTGTGGCTGTGTTTCGGCAATTTCGCCCCTGGCTTACCTTTGATCATCCATAGTCTCGATTTTCCGTCCTCTCGTAGCTTGCAAAGTTGGATATCCTTTCCTGCGGACCGCCAGGGCAGTGCGTCAAAACTACAATCTAAGTAGCTAGGAAACAAGCAATCTAAACTATTATCAAGTTCAAAGTCATCAGCTTTAGATTTTGATAGATTGGTAGTTTTTGAATCAACCAAATCACTGGCTGAATCGTAGCCACCAAGAATTTTATCAACTTGCGAATCAATGGCTTCCAATGGAGACCCTAGGTGACTATGCATTCCACTCATAAGAAGGTCAGAACCGATAGTTTCTATCTCTCTGATTTTTTCTCTACAGTCCGGGCAAGCGCTAATGTGAGCCCTTAAAACTATATCAGATAAGGAAAAACTGTTTCCAAAACTGAAATCAGCTAAGGTAGCGGAGCTTGGGCAGTGGTTTAAGTCCATTGATTTTCCCCTATGTTCCGTCTTAATCTCTGAAACGCGAGTCGGGTTCTAGACTTAACGGTTCCTATAGGTAGGCCTAAAGTTTCAGAAACTTCTCTATGAGACATGCCCATGCTGTACAACATGTACAAGATTTGTTTTTGCTCTTTTGGTAGAGATGAAATTATATCATTTACTGGGCGCGTAGTTGAAATTAGGTCTGTCGCGTCTACGAATTCATCAATATTATTTAAGAGTTCAAATTTCTGAAGTCCGGTCTTTTTTCGAGTGTTCGACCTATATTCATCGATCATTTTATTTCGAATCAGAGTATAAATCCATGTTCGGGCGGCTGCTTTTTTTTCATCAAACAGATGAGGCTTGGTCCACACAATAATCATTACTTCTTGGAGAACATTTTCTGCAAGAGATCTCTCCATACCCTGGGCGCACAACCATGCCGTTAGTTTTGGAGCCATTAGTTTGTAGAGTTCCCTGTAAGCAGCTTTGTCTGAAGTATCTCTTACAGCCTTCAAGAGCTTAGTTTCTCTGCTTCGCTCTAAATCATTTGAATCTGGATTGTTTTTAGCCAATTTTAAAGACATTTGTAAACCGTTATAATTTTCAACAATTTACGTTATGTTCTCCTCTTCGGATCATTTATGGTGTTTTTAGACATAATGTAATTAAGTTTTTTAATTTATACTTAATAACCTTAACTTAGAATATATCTGTTTTTTCTAAAACTCAATTAACTTAGGATTCATACGTACCCTCTAATATTGTAGAATCGAGTAGTGTTTTCTAACATTTTATCAAACGGGTGCGTTTCATGGTTTACAAAGTAGCGGTCATTGGGGCCGGAATTTCGGGTCTGGGCGCAAGCTGGGCGATAGCCAAGCATCATAACGTAACCTTATTTGAGAAGAATTCGCGGCTTGGCGGCCACGCCAATACGGTTGTAGTGGATATTGACGGTGGTTTGCCTGTTGATACAGGTTTCATTGTATATAATCAACGAAACTATCCATTTTTGACCGACTTTTTTGAATATCTTGGTGTTAGGACTGAAAAGAGCAACATGTCTTTTTCAGTATCACTGGATAATCGTGCGTTTGAGTATTCTTCTAGCTTACTAAATTTAGTCTTTGATAGACAAAAATGGGTCGATTCTCGATTTAGAAATTTACTTGTAGGGTTGATCAAATTTTACACTTCTAGTTTGGATTCTGCTCAATTTGACAAAACTACAAGCTTGTATTATTACTTAAAATCCAGGAACTTTAACGATCAATTCATATCAGATCATATCATTCCGATGTGTTCGGCTATTTGGTCATGTAATTCTACTTCTGTGAAAAACAGTCCTGCGTCCTCTTTTGTATCTTTTTTTTCAAATCACCAGTTAGCAAAATTATTTGGCAGACCTAAATGGCGCACGATTACTGGGGGTAGTCAAGAATATATTTTCAAAATTCTTAAAGACTCGAAACGTCTCATTGTAAAAACCAACGTGAATATTGAAACTATTGATAGAGATAAAGGAGAGATTAATATTCTTCTTAATAATGGAGAAACACAGACTTTTGACAAAGTAATTTTTGCTACCCATTTCGATGAAGCTTTAAGGTTACTAAAAAGCCCTACGCCTAAAGAGCAAGAAATTCTTTCAGGTATCAATTATTCTAGAAACATCGCGGTTCTTCATGAGGACGAAAACGAAATGCCAAAGAGACAAAATACGTGGTCAGCCTGGAATTTCATCGGTGATCATAATAATGGTTCTGAAGGCGTTAGGGTTAGTTATTGGATGAACAAGTTGCAAAATCTTTCAACGGATCGGCAACTGTTTGTAACCTTAAATCCTCAATCGGATTTAAAGAAGGTTCATTATGAAACGAAGTATATGCATCCGATTTTTGGCACAGATGCAGATGAGATAAAAGCTAAATCCATACAGATTCAGGGTGAGCTTAATACTTGGTTTTGTAGCGCTTGTCTCGGTGATGGGTTTCACGAGGATGGTCTTCAAGCAGGTTTATGGGTAGCAAAACAAATCACAGACAAGCTCCCTTTCTCAAGAGAAAAAAATTTTAACCGGCTGCCAATGTCTTACCAAAAAAATTATTGATGAATAAATCTGCCATCTATACTGGAATTGTGATGCACGAACGTCATGAAAAAAAATATCACAAGTTCAGGTATCCTCTTACTTATTTTTCAATCATGTTAAGAGAACTTCCAGAGTTAAATAAAATTTCTCCTTTCTTCTCGTGGAATAAGCCCGCCTGGTTCAGTTTTCATGATTGCGATCATGGACTAGGAGATGACCAGGGCTTCGAAAAGTTTTGTCAGCTGTGCCTTAGTCGGGCTGGTTTTGAAATCGAAGGATTTGAGTTTGTTATAATGTGCTTGCCAAGAGTTTTAGGCTATGTGTTCAGCCCGATCTCTTTTATCTACTGCTATAAAAATGGACAAATCGAATCTATGATTTACGAGGTTAATAATACTTTCAACGAGCGAATTTTCTATGTTATTCCCGTTTCAAAGCAACCGATTAGACAAATTTGTAAAAAAAAAAATGACAGTTTCACCATTTTTTGACGTATCTGGTTTTTATAAATTTCGGACTTCATTTTTAGGTGAGAAAGTGTCAAACACAATCGAATACACTGAAGGACAAGACCTCAAAATGAGAGCCCTCTTTGTAGGGAAAAGACGTCCGTTTAATTCAAGACAAATCCACAAAATGCTGGTACGCCATCCTTTTCAAGCATATAAAATTATAGCTTCAATTCATTTTGAGGCGTTACTGCTTTGGTTAAAAGGCTTGCCCGTTGTAAAAAGGCAATCTATGGGCTCCGTTGGAATTGTTATTAATGAACAATTAGAGATTATTAAATAATACTGAAAATGTTAGCAGCGAAATTAACAATATTTTTATTAAAAAAATTCTTTGCAAGAGTCAACAATGGCGAATTAACCGTTGAATTACCTTCCGGGCAGCAGGTTACCTTAATTGGTCACAATAACAGAATGTTGAGGGTTTCGATTAGGGTAACCAGTCACAAACTGATTCCTTTATTATTTTTGAAGGGAGGACTCGGAGCAGGGGAGGCTTATATAAAAGGCTATTGGACTACACCTGATCTGAAAAAAATACTCGAATTCGCAGCAATTAATAGAGCCCCACTTTCAAAACAACTAAAAGGATATCATGCCGCTAAATTTTTCGATAAAGCTTTGCATTTTCTTAGACATAACTCCGTAAGCAGGGCCCAAAAAAACATATCTGCGCACTACGACCTTGGTAACAATTTTTACGGCCAATGGCTTGATGCATCAATGACTTATTCCTCGGCTATTTTTGATGATTTTTCCGATTCATTGCAGAAGGCTCAGACTAATAAGTATGAAAAATTATGTCATTTAGTGGAATTGGCACCTGAAGATACAGTGTTGGAAATCGGATGTGGTTGGGGTGGGCTCATTAACTATGTAAAAAGTAGATATTCATGCGATTTTACCGCGATCACCTTATCAGAGGAACAATACAATTTTGTTACCGAAAAAAATTTAAATTTGCAAAGCAGCGGTAAAAGTTTTGTAAGCCTATGTGATTACCGTAATTTACAGGGCGAGTTTGATAAAATTCTTTCAATCGAAATGATCGAGGCTGTCGGTGTTAAATACTGGCCAATTTTCTTTAGCAAACTGAAAAATTCGCTTAAAAATAGTGGTGTCATAGGATTACAGGCAATTACAATTGCAGAAGATTATTACGACGATTATGAAAAAAATACAGATTTTATCCAACGTTATATTTTTCCAGGAGGGATGCTTCCAACTTTAGAAATAATAAAGCGACTTAGTAAGAGTTCTGGCTTACAGGTTGTTAAAGGTCATGATTATGCTGAGCACTACGCTGTTACTTTGGAGCATTGGAGAGATAGGTTTAACAAGGCTTGGCCCAAGCTGAACAAGCAAGGCTTTGATAGCCGTTTCCGTAGGACGTGGGACTATTACTTGGCTTATTGCCAAGCGGGTTTTTCTGAGGGAATGCTTAATGTATGGCAATTAAGGCTTGAGCACGATTCCTAGTTGTTCATCTTGAGCTATTAGCAATTTTCTTCCGAACAAGTCCGATTGTAGCTCCCAGCAGCGGAATTATGCGATAAATATTTGAGCTGGGATCCCAATAGTCCTCGTGTCGCACGATTAGACCATATTGCGCCACTTCGACTAGACTCATTCCAATTATTTGGATGAATTTATTTGTTTTTTTATGGCGCATCTTTAGGGTCCAGCTAAACGACGCTACGTTGTTGTCTTTGGCAGAATTAAACAATATATTTTCAGTTTTGAAACTTATCTGATTGAATTTTTGAAACATCGTATCGAGAATCGCAATATATTCATCAATGCCTCTGGTTTGATGAAAAGGGTCTGAAAAGAATATATTCTGGTCGGCAAAGCGTTTTAACATTTGTAGATTGTTTGGGTTCAGCTCCTCCAGAAATTGACAATAAGAAGTTGTAATGTGTTCAGTAGACTGCATTTGTAGGCGCTTTTCGTGTGTAGAAAAAATTTAGTGCAGAGGCTGAACACCGCGGCCTGCAAAGGGGGGGGAGGAAAGCTAGTCGAGATGCACAGCTTCTGCTGTATTTAGATACGGAGTCGCAAATTTTCTGGATCATAGAGTTGTATTAAACTACCAAGCTCTGAGAAGGATTTTTTCAATTTCTGTGGCGTCAGTTAGTGGGACAGGATTTGTTCCCAACCATTTATCATTGAGACATTCCTCCGCTAATTCAGATAATAATTCTTTCGAAATGTTGCAGTCTCTTAAACGAGTCGGCAGTCCCAGTTGGCTGACCAATTCACTGATTGCCTCATTTAATTTTTTTCCTTTACCCCCGATTTGGTTACTGAGCTCATCTTGTCTTTTTTCCGTTGCTGATAAATTATATGCCAACACATGCGGTAACATTACGCAGGAGGTTTCACCATGAGGCATTCCAACCCTTCCACCGAGAATATGTCCAATACCATGGCTTGCTCCCAAATCAAGACCACCGGCAACTCCTTGGACTGAGAGCCAGGCTCCAATTTGACAATCTCGTCTTGGAGTGTGAGATTGCTTATCAAGTTTAACCTGCTTCAGTGAATGCATTAAAATTTTAAATCCACGAAGCGCCATCGCTGCATGAGTAGGTGCTGCTTCGGACGAACACCATGTCTCTACGGCGTGGTCTATAGCCCTTATACCCGTGCCAAAAAAAAGTCTATCAGGAGTATCCAGCGTTAAGCATGGGTCTAATATGATTACCGATGGAGGTAAATGCCTATTAAAAAAAACTTCCTTTGCAGGCACTTTTTCATTTGTAATCCCTGCGAAACAGGTAAATTCTCCTGCAGATAAAGTAGTAGGGAGTGCGATTAGTTTTGATTGCGGTGTTCGAAATTGATGTTCATTTTTAAGTCTGTCTATGTCCTCTATGTTATTGAATTCATTTGTCGCCCCGATGTTAGCCACTTTAAGTGTGTCGCAAACTGAACCGCCACCTAATCCAATAGTGATATCAATTTTATTTTCTCGCAAAATCTTAGATACTTTTATCACGTCATTGCGGGGAGAATGCGCCTTTAGCCCGTCACAGATGAAAACGGTCTGGTGTTTAAGAATATTTTTTATTTGCTTGATGGTCGCTGAATCAGCCAAAGAAGTATTAGTGGCTACGAGTATATTAAGATTTTTCTTTCCTTGAAGGATAGCATTGAGGCTACGTTCTAGACCGTCGTCAAAATAAACTTTATGTGGATGGGATGACTCAAAAATGCCTTTTTCCATAAATTCCCCCAGATTAAATGTTAAGTAAGATTGGACCAATGTTAAAATATTGTATTATAAAGATAAACTCCATGTGTCTTTTTGAGGATTAATAGATTGCAAATGCTTGAAGGAATAAAAGTTCTAGATATTACCCAGTATCTTGCCGGTCCTACTGTAGGTAGATTAATGGCTGAACTTGGAGCCGAAGTAATAAAGATTGAAATCGCGCCTGACGGAGACCCATCAAGGTCTTTGCCTATATCGAAAAAGGGGACAAGTGGATATTTCGTTCAGCAAAATAGGGGTAAAAAAAGTGTGGGGCTTGACATAAAGAAATCAGGCTCCAGTCAAATTATTGAAAGACTTATAAAGCAAGCCGATGTATTTGTTGAAAATCTAGGACCTGGTGTATTAGAAAAAAGAAAATGGGATTGGAAAAACGTGAAGAACCTCAATGACAGGCTTGTTATGGCCTCTATCTCCATGTACGGAAAAACTGGCCACTTATCCCATAAAACGGGTTATGATTGGGCCGCCCAAGCATTTTCTGGTTTAATGCATATGACTGGTGAAAGAAAGGGTCCCCCCACACCAGTGGGTATCGGAATTGCTGATGTAGGGGCGGGCGTTCACGCTTTTGCTGGGATTGGAATGGCTTTGTTCCACCGGATGAGAACAGGGAGAGGCCAGTTTATTGATATCAGTATGGTAGATGCTCTTTTTCATATGCATGATTTATCTATCCAAGGGTCATCGTTATCCGATGACAACTGGAAACCAAAGCGATGTGGGACTCATCATGAGTTGATAGCTCCGTTTGGGGTATTTCAGGGCCCAACTGGATTCCTCGTAATTTTATCCTTGCAACGACAGTGGCCTCTTGTTTGTAAAGCTATGGGTAAGCCGGAGCTAATTGATGATCAAAGATTTCATGATTTAGGGTCGAGAGCACGAAATCAAGATATTCTAAAAGAGATCATTGAAAGATGGGCAAAAAGCTATAGAACTAATGATGAAGTGCTCGAAATATTTGAAAGCTTCAGAGTTCCCGCGGCGCCGGTATTAGAACCTTATGAAGCCATTAACCACCCTTACTTTAAATCGCGAGAACAGGTTAGAGAAATTCGTGATGACACATTGGGAACATTTTTGATTCCCGGTTTTCCTTTTAAATTCTCAGACCAAAATACTCTATCACTTGAGGCTCCACATCTTGGGCAGCATAACCGAGAGGTGGTTGTAGAGCAACTTGGATTTTCTGAGGCTGAATTTTTAATGTTTGAAAAAAATAATATTTTGGTCTCCAGGCGAAATAAATGAAAAATAGTACTTATGAACATATTTAACCTCAAAGGTAAAACGGCAATAGTGACAGGCTCTAGTCGAGGTATCGGAAAGGAGATTGCAAGGCAGCTTGTTTTCCATGGAGCGAATGTTGTCATTAGCAGCAGGAATGTTGCGGCGTGCGAAAAGACCGCCTCTGAAATAAATTTAGAAAATGAATCGAAAGACGGTTTGGCCTTTCCTGTTTCTGCTCATATTGGGAAAAATGAAGATTTAAAAAAATTGTACAGTTTAACAACCGAAAAATTCGGCGATCCTGACATTTTAGTCACTAATGCAGCCATTAATCCGGTTTATGGGCCCATGATATCGATGAAAGATGAGGAATTTTCAAAAATTCTAAATATAAATGTAGTTTCCAATTTTCATCTTATTAGACTAGTCAGTGTAGGAATGAAGAAAAAAAAATCAGGTTCAATAATTGTTGTTTCCTCAATAGGAGGAATAAGGGCAGACAGTAATATTGGGGGTTACTGCGTTTCAAAAGCCGCCGATTTGCAAATGGTTAGGAATCTTGCATCAGAATTTGGTAAATATGGCATTCGTGTAAATGCAATCTCACCTGGTTTGGTTAAAACGGAATTCGCTCGCAAATTATGGGAAGATGAGGAAGTTACCTCAATAATTAAAAAGAACACGCCACTACGTCGTCTAGGCAGACCAGAAGAATTTGGAGGAATTGCGGTTTTTTTGGCTTCTGAGGCGTCCAGTTTTGCAACTGGACAAAATTTCATTATTGATGGCGGCGCTTCTATCATCTAATGATCATTTTTATGCGGAAAAAAATTTATGTTAGTTGCTATTGAAGAATTACAATCTACGAGAAAAGAAATTTTGCAGGCTTGCGAAAAAAGACTAGACGGTCGAAATAATGGACGAGCAATCGTAAAAAATTTTTCCTATTCTGTCGATGAATTTATTATTTCTGTTTGGCAAAACTGCGCTAGATTAATAAATGATGATGTTGATCTAATAGCGATTGGCGGCTTTGGCCGATCGGAATTATGTCCTCACTCAGATTGGGATTTGTTGATACTAGTTGGCGATGACATGTCTCTTGAATTGAAAAAATTGCTTTCCAAGTTTGCGCAAATGATTTGGGATTCTGGAGCTAATTTTTCCCATTCTGTGAGGAGTGTTAAAGAAGCGAGGATTTTTTTCGAAATAGACCACCATGCCAGAACTGCTTTTTTAGAGTCAAGATTATTATCGGGAAAGGGGCAGTTATATGAACAATTATGTAGAACTGAAGCGATAGAAAACTGGGACTTGTGTAGACAAACAAAGTTTTGTCTCCAAAAATTGCAAGAATTAAAAGTTCGTAGAGCCAGTTTTGGTGACACAGCTTTTTGTATGGAGCCAAATGTCAAAAATGGGAAGGGAGGGCTGAGAGACGTAAGCACAATATTTTGGTTGTCAATGGTCTGGTATCGCGTTTCGGCAGCTCGCAAATTAATAAATGAAAAAATTGTCAGTGAAGCAGAATTTGATGGTTTTGTAAAAGCAAGAGACTTTCTATGGAAAGTGCGTACTGCACTTCATTTAGAATCAGGAAGAGAAAATGATATTTTAAGTTTTGAGTATCAATTTAGATTAGCAAAGCGTCTGCGATACAGGGGATCGAGTGATTCTCAAACAGCTGAGAGATTTTTAAAAAATTATTTTTTAAAAGTAAAGACAATAGCTGAGCTCACGGATATATTTATGCTTCATTTTGAAGAGAGGATTACCCCAAGCCCACCGACAAAAGCTCGTATATTAAGTGGAGGTATTAGAATATCAGGCGGTGTTTTATCGGTAATTGACGAAAGGGAATTTTTAAAAAATCCAATCAATCTGATGGACGTTTTCCGTCTTTCGCAGATTTATGACGTTGCTCTCAACAGCAACACACTACGATTTATTCGGCTCAATAAAAATTTACTAAATTCTAGCTCAAAAATAAAGTCTAAGCTGGGTGTCTTGTTTTTGTCTATATTGCAATCAGATTTGCATGTTTCTAGAAGTTTGCAGCTTATGCATGAAACGGGGGTCCTAGGCAAATTCTGTTTGGATTTTCAGAAAATCACTGGGTTTGGTCAATTTGATCGATACCACCATTTTACTGTTGATGCTCATACTATTAGAGGCATCTCTTTTATGAACAACTTTAACCTGATAGAAGAAGGGAAAATGAATCTGGCTTTTTTATCTACTTTGAAAAAGTCTTTGGAAAAACCAGAACTACTCTATATAGCCGTGCTATATCATGATATTGCTAAAGGTCGAAAAGGCGACCACTCAAAAATTGGTGCAGAGCTAGCTCAGAAATTTTGTAAAAAGTTGGGGCTTACGGATTATGATGCTGAATTAGTCTCCTGGTTAGTTTTGAATCATTTGGTTCTTTCCAAAACTGCTCAACACTTTGACATCAATGATAGGAATATCATTGAGGAATTTGCTGTTTTGGTGGGGGAAAGGGAAAGGTTGATAGCTTTGTTTTTGCTTACTATTGTAGATGTAGCGGCTGTCGGACCAGGCACCCTTACTGAATGGAAAAAATATCTTTTTTTTCAACTATTTCATGCTACGGACAATTTAATGCGAACAGGACAAATGCCCGCGAGCGCCCAAGCGCTGCGAATAAAATCTAGAAAAAAAGCAGTCGTTTCTTTATCAAATCCTGAAATGAGCAAAAAAATAAAAACAATATTAGAGATACTACCAAGCTCACTTATATTAAACAGCTCACCAGCAATCACCCTTGAGTTCTGTACTACGCTTAATAATTATTCTGGCGTAAAAATTTTTTTTGAAGAGGAGCGTGGATTTACTAAAATACTTGCATGGGGTGAAGATCGTAATGGTTTGTTTGCATCTTTAGCGGCGGGATTGGCTGATCTTAATATTAAAATAATTACCGCCAATGCTTACACTTTGAAAGATAGCAGGGTTATGGATGTTTTTCATATTACAGATCACAATGATCAAGCTTTGCTGGAACAAAACCATCTCAATCGGATTAAAGTTCAACTCAATAAAATTTTAACAACCGGGTCAAATATTAGCGTTGAAAATGCATCTAATCCCGATATTTTAATGAGAGCTTTACCTGTCTCTGTCAAGCAACATGAGAGTGCTGGTCACAATGTTACCGCAATAGAGGTGATAGCGGCCGACCGAAAAGGTCTGCTTGCGACTTTGGCGAGTGCCTTGCTAGCAGAAGACCTTATTTTGAAAGGAGTGAGCGCTAGTACTTTCGGGGAAAAAGCGGTGGATATGTTTTTTTTAGTTTCTAAAAATGGAAGAAAACTCGGCACCCAGCAAACCAATGGCGTTATAAAGAGGTTAGAAGCTGTAGCTCGTATTAATTAGGGCTCTTGTTTTCTCATAGAGTTTTTGAGTGCAATTTTTCCGTTTTTAAATGTGTAAACATCGCATCCACGTGCCCTCACTTTTTTCCCGTCACTCTTTCGTGTGCCAGTGAAAATCCACTCGCAACAACCTCTATCACCGCTAAAAAAATCTTCCCCTACAGGTTCAAACTTGGCATCCGGATAACCCTCCCAAAGACTAGCGAATCCTTTTTTGACCTCGTCCCACCCTTCGCATTTTGTGCCCTCTTCATCAAAACCAACTGATGCGTAAAAAGCGCAATCTGAATCCATATGTTCCATTAATTTATCTACATCGTGATCATTCCAGGCTTGGGTGAAAGTAGCCAAAAATTCTTTAGAGGTCATTTTATATTCCTTTAAATTTTTGTTAACGTACTAATAATGATAACAGAAAAACAACTATTTTGATAAGGAGTGCTTAATGCCTGTAGAAAAAATTGATGATGAACAGCTTAAGGCAGTTTCAAAATCTCTAAATATAAATTTATCCGAGGATCAGATTGCTGAGTATAAAGAACTAGTGAACGGAACTCTTCAGGCTTATGATTTGGTAGATGGATTAGAGAATTTTCTACCGATATCAAAATATCCTCGAGACAAAGGGCGTCCTCCGTCCGATAAAGAAAACCCTAATAATGCTTGGTACTGGTTAACAGATATTAAAGGTTCAGAAGAAGGAATTTTAAAAGGTAAATCTGTTGCATTTAAAGATAACATTATGGTGCAGAATGTGCCTATGATGAATGGTTCGTCAACACTAGAAGGCTTCGTGCCTGAAGTTGATGCCACCGTTGTAAAAAACGTTTTAGATGCAGCAGGTGTCATAAAAGGTAAGGCCAGTTGTGAATATTTTTGCACTTCTGGAGGAAGTCATACTAACGCTAAGGGTCCAGTTCATAACCCTATTAGACGGGGATACTCCTCTGGCGGTTCATCAAGCGGTTGTGGATCGCTGATTGCATCAGGTGATGTCCATTTAGCAGTGGGGACTGATCATGGGGGTTCATGTCGAATCCCCGCCTCTTTTTGCGGGATAGTAGGAATGAAAGCAACATTTGGTCTCGTTTCTTGCGACGGTATCATGCCAATTGAAACTACTGTTGACTATGTGGGTCCGATGAGTAAAACAGTTGAGGATTGCGCTCTTTTGCTAGAAGTTTTGATTCGAGAAGATCAAGAGTCAGGAAGCGTTCCTAAAATGCCCAAAGGGGATGGGTATTTGTCGAAACTTAAAGATGGTTGTGAAAATTTAAAAATTGGGATTTTAAAGGAAGGATTTAATTTCGATAATTCTGAGCCTGCAGTTGATAAGGCTGTACTTGAGGCCGCCGATCAGTTCAAGAAGATGGGCGCCACTGTTGAGCCTATCTCTATTCCCAACCATAGGTTTGCTACAGCTATTTGGACTCCGATATATCTTGAGGGTTTGGTTTGTTCTTCAATGCATGGAAATGGGTATGGCAAAAATGCTGAAGGATATTTCTCTCCTTCTTTGGTAGATGCACATAAAGATTGGCGCACCCTTACTGATGGATTCGGCCCTCAAACTGAATTAATTATGTTAGTCGGGGAGTATATATCTCAAAAATATAGTTCTCATTTCTACGCGAAATCTCAGAATTTGCGTCGACTTTTAAGAAGAGACTATGAGGTTAAATTCAAAGATTATGATTTGATCTTGATGCCAACTTTGCCAATGGTCGCAACTGAGATTCCGAAACATGACGCTAAGGCGCAAGAAATAGTATCAAAATCGCTAGAAATGGCAGTTAACACGCCTGCAGCGGACTTAACAGGGCACCCCTCAATATCAATTCCCTGTGGCCATCACAATGGACTACCAATAGGTTTAATGTTAACGGGTCGATTTTTTGAAGAAAGTAAACTGTTAGCAGCCGCTTATGCGTTTGAGAATAGGTAAATAATAGGAGACAAAACTATGGTTCTAGCTCATGAACTTTTTGGTTCTGGAAAAGAAGGCGTAATTGTTATGCATGATTTTTACGGATGTAAAGATACTTGGACTTTTGCGAGAAATTTTTTTAATACCAAGGATTTCACTTTTGCGTTCACTGAGGTTAGAGGCTACGGTCACTCAAGACACATTCCAGGAGAATATTCTCCTGCTGAAGCATCTTCTGATATTCTGGACTTGGCTGATAACTTAGGGTGGGCTAACTTCCATGTCATAGGGCATTCAATGAGCGGCATGCTTGCCCAAAGAGTGATGTTGGATGGAAATGATAGAGTTTTATCTGCGATTTTGAATACTCCTGTTGCAGCCTCTGGGCTAAGTTTTTCTCCCGAAGGTTTTGCCTTAATCGAAGAATCGATTGAATCCAACGAAGCGCTGGTAAAAGCTTTTAATGCATTAGCCGGTGAAAGGCTAGGAAAAGAATGGGCAGAATTTAAAGTGCGGCAGACTAGGTCTAATCGGCTTAAAAAAGCCCAATCCGAATATTTTAAAAATTGTAGAGATCAAGGTTTTTTGAGTGAAATAAATGGAATAGAAACACCTACCTTGGTGATTATTGGCGAACATGACATGGAACCTTTTACTTTATCTACTGCGCGTGAGACTTTCGCTAAATGGTATCCTAACTCTGAGATAGAAGTTTGCAATAATGCTGCCCATTACCCGCAGCAAGAGACGCCAGTTTACTTTGCTAAATTACTCAATGCATTTTTAGCCAAGCACCAATCGAAGGATTAAACTGGAATTATAGCCCCGGAGATACAAGATGAACTTTCCGAGCAAAGAAAGCTTATTACCTCAGCGATTTCTTCTGGTTTTGTCCATGACCTTGGGTCTGCGTCTGGCATTTCTAACCTGTTTATTGGAGTATCTATTATACTTGGGCTAATAGCATTCACTCTGATATCCGATCCTACAAGTTCTTCTGCTAGAGTTTCGGTGATTCTCATGACCGCATTTTTGGCACATATATAGCTGCAAAGCTTAGGTGCTCCTTTCAGTGCACTAGTGGCACCAATATTAACGATACTTCCCTTTCTTCTGTTAATTAATTTTGGAATGATTACATTTGACGTATTTGTTAATGTTGTTACGTTAAGCCTAAACATCTCCTTCCAGTTTTCCTTGCAGGGGCCAAATGGTGAGTCATCAAGGGCAAATCCACCAGCAATGTTTATTAAGACATCTGGAGTAATATCTTGGCAAGCTTCTTCGATGCTTTCGATAGAACAAAGATCAGCTTTTAGAACTCTGAAAGGTTTATCTTGCGGTGACAAATCTAACCCATAAACAGTAGCCCCATGTTTAGAAAGTATTTTGCAAGTTGCAGTCCCTAGGTGACCAAGAGCCCCGGTAACTATAATATTTTTTTTATCAAGCATTTTTGAACCTATGCAGTTTTCTCTTTATCTCTCTGTTTTTTGTATAAAAAATATCCTCTTCTAACCTCTTGATAAGTATTTGCTAAAATTTCACAATTCGCTTCATTATCGACGTAAAATCTAGTTAATCTCTTTAAAAGTTTGTCCGATGCTTCAGTGGCGACACCGTCTTTGACAGACCTTAGGATATCGTTTAGATACAACTGATAGTACCATTTGGTTGAATTTAGCTTAGCCGGCGTCTTGTCGATTGACCAGATAATTTTTTTCAAAATGTCGAGAAAATATCGTCTTGCGTTGTCCATCGACCAAAATATAGCAGACTTCCGCTTCTTTTTCGCATACAATCTAATACAAATCTATAAAAAAGTGAGAAAAAAAATGAATTCATTACTAGCCAAAATAACGCCAAAAGTAATTCTGTTTAATATTTTTTTATTATTTGGTGTAATGTCGACTTCCTCGGTATTTTCTCATGGAGTTACCCTAGCGGATTACGAGGGTCCTGTTGTTGTAAATGTCTTATTCTCAATCGGAGACGGAGGGAAGGATTACCCTGCTTTTGTTAAAGTTCTAGAAAAATCAGTCCCTAAATATGAAGGTTTAGACGGTTTAATTCGTAAGTATTACTTAGTAACTGGTGATAACAAAAAAGCAGGAGGGGTCTACTTTTGGGATTCCTTAGAAAAGGCTAACGCATGGTTTACGCCAGAATGGTTTGATTATATAACCACAAAATTTGGCGAGTCTCCAAGCGTTGAGTATTACAAGGCACCGGTAATAGTAAATAACTAGATCTAAAGATTTAAATAAATTTGGCCAAGCCGATTTAATTGGAGTGAAAGATGCGTGAATATTTAAAAATTAACCTAACTGATAAAAAAATTGAGAGAGAGACTTTTTCTGGAGAAAGATTAGCCAGAGCAGGTCGTTACTTTATTGCAGAGCAGTTAGTTGCAGCGGGTGCGGCCAGAGTGGATCCGCTTGGGCCTGATAATCCTCTTATATTTTCTGCTGGTCCTTTTGCTGGAAGCAACTTTTCGAATGCTAATAGAACAAGTGTTGGGTGCAAAAGCCCACTAACTGGAGGGATAAAAGAATCTAATGCTGGTGGCTCCTTCGGCCTTGCTTTAGGTCAGTTGAGTATTGCTGGCTTTACATTAAATGGGTCCTCTGAAGAATGGACTGTAATTTATATAAAGAAGGATAATGAAATAGAGTGGCACGGGGCTGAAGATCTAATAGGCAAGGGAAATTTTGAGTCTGCGAAAATTTTACATGAAAAATTTGGGGATAAGGTGAGTTTGGCCATATGCGGTCCCGTAGGAGAGTACGGAGGCTTGCTTGCGGGTATTGCAATGAGTGATACTGATAAAAGACCGACAAGATTGTCTGCAAGAGGTGGAGTTGGGGCGGTTATGGGCTCAAAAAAAGTAAAAGCAATCGTGGTTGATTTAGACCGTATGCCTGAATTTAGCGACAGAAAAGGTCTTTTGAAGGGTATTAAAGATTACGGGAAATTACTGCAGGCAGATGAAGCAATTACAGCACTTAAAGATTACGGCACAGCTATGATGGCTGATTATACTAACTATGTTGGTGGTTTGCCTGTAAATAATTTTAGCTCTGGGCATCAAAAAGCAGACGCTGAGGATAATTTCAAAATGGGCGGTCAATTTATACGTAATCAAAATTTACAACGTGGTGGTGAGACAAGCCATGCGTGTATGCCTGGTTGCAGAATTGAATGTAGCAACGTTTATGCCGACGAAGATGGCAATGAAATTGCATCACCTGTTGAATATGAAACTTTGGGGCTAATGGGCACAAATTGTGGCATATCCGATCCAGATGAGCTTGCCAGACTAAATTGGTTTGCTAATGATCTTGGGATAGACACGATTGAAGCTGGAGCGATGATGGGTGTCCTACTTGAAGCTGGGCTTGCTGAATTTGGCGACGTAAAATTTTTAACCCAAGTCCTCCAGGAAATTCGAGAGGGAACTGATAATGGAAAAATTTGGGCACAGGGTACTGGAATTGTTGGTAAACACTACAAAATAGACAGGGTGCCGGTGATTAAAAATCAGGGTATTAGTGCTTATGATCCAAGGGTTATCGAGGTTACAGGCATTTCAATGATGTTGACGGCTCAGGGCGCCGATCACACAACCGGTAACGTGGCAAAATACGAGTCTCTGGATAAAGGCGTTGATGAATTGGTTTCCACTAGTCTCGAGACGCAGGTCGTGTGTGCGACTGCGGATTCCTTGGGGCTATGTGTATTTGGACGCTCTGTTACTAATACAAATGTCGAAATGATAGTCGATTTGATTAACAAAGCCACGGGTTCTGAGCTTGAACCTAATTTCTTCTTTAAACTTGGACAAGAAACACTTAGGCTTGAGGCGCAGTTTAATAAAGAGGCTGGTTTCCTAGTAGAGGATGATGACCTTCCGCAGTTTTTTTACGACGAGCCTCTGGCCCCATCTGAACAGGTTGCGCGTTTCAAAGCGCAAGAGGTCAATGATGCTGCTAATAAATGGTGGAAATCACAAGGGTACTAACCTTTTAAGAGATTTCAAGTTAATTTTACTTGCCTTATTGACTTGCTGTTTTTTGGGTTGTGGTCGGTCACACTCTGACTTAGAAACTATCGGTGATTTTAATATCGAGCAATATTTCGGTGTTTGGCATCAAATTGCTTTAATTCCGAACTTTTTTCAAGAAGATTGTGTCGCTGATACCCACGCTGAGTATAGAGTTCTGTCCAATGACTCGATTGCTATAGTTAATTCCTGTTTATCACTCGATGGAAAGAAATTGGTCGCCGCTGGGGTAGGAAAAGCTACGGGGGAGCCTGTTAACTTTGCAAGGCTTAAAGTATCTTTCGCACCAAAGTGGTTACATTGGATCCCTCTTGTTTGGGGTGATTATTGGATTATATCAATAGACGATCGATATGATTCTGTATTGGTTGGATCCCCTGATCGCAGATATTTATGGATATTATCTAGGCAAAAATATATTCAAAAAAAGAAGTTTTTTGAATATTTAGAAGAAGCGAATAAAAATGGTTTTGACACATCTTTGCTTGTGTATGAATCATCTGCCCTCCGTTAAAGTTGAGACAGCAAATACTCTTTTTATTTCTTTGGGCTTCATCACAGGGTGAAGGGTAGGTGTTTTGGCGCGTACGACGGTGGCGTTATTTGCTTTAAGGTCAACTGTTATCTGTCCTCTCCAGCTGGGTACTGAGTTTTCAATCTTCGTTGCTGAGGATGGGCTTGAAGTTACAGTTTGCATAACTTTCCAAAGTTTATCGTTATGATCAAAAATTAGCGAAACAGGAATATTGAATGTCTCTTTATCGATGAACAATATTCTTCTCTTATAAGGATGCCCGTCCCATATGGATTTTACCTCTGTAACGTAGCAATCTCTTAATTGATATTTATGTTGAAGAGCTCTGCTGTTTGGACCGTAGACAGTAATCATCTCTTTTTCCATATTTGACACCGCAAGTATCTTTCTGGATTCTATGAAGGTCCAAGTATAATCAAGGACCCTTCCAGAAAATCCCTCGAAGTCGTCTAAGGTAACGTTTGATCCCATAAAACTATCCGCTCTTTCTTTAGCTGAAAAACGTCTTACTCTTCGCTCTGTAGGTAAATATGTGTTTACTTGATCGTCTGCGTGAGGATCTAACATGCGTTCAACAACAAATTTCGTACCCTTCACATCCCGTGGTTCCAAAAACTCCATGAAATCTTTATAGAATCTTGTGTCACTATCTTTTAAGTTGACTTTATAATTATTTTGAGGAAGCATCGCAAGCTTATTTAAGTAAACTCGATGGTATGACTGACTTAAAAGTCGGTCTAATTTTCCTCCACCCAACAGCCCTTCTTCCTCGTTTAGCGGTCCATTGTTATCTGACCCACTTACATAGGCCATAGTAATAATATCGATTTGATATCCAAAGTGTTGCCAGCGATGTATATTATTCCATCCAATCATAAATCCACCGATATCACTTTTTGCGCTCCTTATTTGCTCATCGGAGAAAGGTTGGCCAGCCGTGTAATTATTGAGGCTTCCATCCACCCCAATATTTGCCGTATTCGCCCAATTTTTCGTAGCTAAAGTATAGGATGAGTGTGGCTTTTCAGCCTGTGTTTCTTGGATTAGTAGCTGTAACTCTGGAAATTTGAATTCTTCTATCATTCCTGGGGGGACCCATTTGTTCAAGGTATCCATATCATTATTTGTGAGGATAGTGCTGGAGCTGAGGTCACTAGGTTTCGGCTCTTTCTCAACCCAGTCATAAATTTCTGTATAATCAACTAAAGCACTTCCTGATTGAGACATTAGTAATGAGCAAATAATGATAATAGTTGAGATGTATGAAGATAATTTCATTTGTTACTTCGTCTCCTAGGAAGTCGTTCGTAGATTGATAATACCATTAATAGAAGAGCAAAGGTCAAATGGAAGAGAAGTATGAGTGTAAAATCACAAAATATAGACCCCAGTTTTTATAATTCCCTTGAGGAATCTGAAAAATACGCCTGGTCCTTGCTAGAAGCCGGAATCAAGGACAGGAAATCTTACTTTCATACTCCTGTAGTGATTTCAAAAAGTAAACTAGGAACAGTTAGCCCTAGAACAATGGTTTTGCGAGGAGTAAATCAAACTGCATTAGAATTACAATTTCATACCGATAGACGCAGCAATAAGGTTAATGAACTCGCACTTAATAAAATAGGTGCAATTTTAGTCTATGATATGGCAACCAAAGTTCAAGTGAGAATTGAAGCGGAATTTCGAATAGTTAATAATGCCAATACTTTAGAAGAACGGTGGTCAAAAATGGGAAGTATGAGTAAAGAATGTTACGCCGTTTCTAAACCTCCGGGATTTGAAGTGCAAGATCCAAGTAATTTAGAGTTCGATGATGATGGCGCTGATAATTTTTCGATTCTCTCAGCTAAGGTATTGCAAATGGAGTGGCTTTATCTCTGCTACAAAGGAAATAGGCGAGCTCTTTTTGATTATCGCACTGAACAATTCGCAAGAAGTTGGTTGGTTCCCTGAGAGCAGGTTTATGAATTTTTCTGTCATTAGAAAACTAAAATTTTGGTCGAATTTATCTCTATGGGGCATTTCCTCGAGAAACACCTTTTTTTGCTTGGTCGGCTGTTCAATTGGCGATTTAGGTACGATTCTTTTTTTTCAGTTAAATAGTATTTATTGGCCAACTCTTCTTATTATGGCGTTGGCAGTAATTAATGGTTTATTAACATCGATTATATTCGAAACAGTAATACTTTCTTTTCAAATGACCTTTAAAGAAGCTATTAATTTAGCTATTAAAATGTCATTTTTATCTATGATAGCCATGGAGATTGCTATGAATACCACTGACTTTATACTGGTAGGCGGTGCTCAATTAAATTGGAAAGTTTTGCCTTATGTGCTTCTCGCTGGCTTTTTGACTCCGCTTCCCTACAACTATTATCAACTCAATTTGTACGGTAAATCATGTCATTAAGGAGAACGCTATGAAACCAGTTAATCCAGATCAGAAGACGGTTCTAATCACTGGTGGAAATAAAGGAATTGGGCTTGCTATTGCAAAAAAATTTGGGAGTGAAGGTTATAATATAATTATCTCAGGTAGAGACGAAAAAGCTCTGAAAAATGCAATTACTCAGCTAGCAGAGTATGGCAGTGTATCAATTAATTATTTCAAATGTGATGTTACAAACCAAGATGATATTAAATCTATGATTGACCAGATCTCGAATCATACAGCAATTGATGTGCTAATCAATAACGCGGGTATTCATGAGACTAAATCTTTCATGGACTATGAATTAGAAGACTTTAAACGGGTTGTTGAAACAAATCTTTATAGTGTGTTTCTTGTCTCAAAATTAGTAGCAAGTAATATGTTGAAAAATAAAGCGGGGTGTATCGTTAACATAGCTTCCACTGCCGGTAAATGGGGTTCAAGAAATCAGTCTGCTTACAATGCGTCTAAGCACGCCGTAGTGGGGCTCACTAGATGTATGGCATTAGAGTTTGCTAGCTATCAAATAAACGTCAATGCTATCTGTCCTTGGATAGTCGATACTGAGATGGGGTCAAGGCTTTTAGCAGATCATGCAACAATTAAAAAAGATAACGTCGAAAATTTACTACAAAATCTCAAAGACACCAATCCTTTAGGAAGATTAATGCGGCCAGACGAAGTCGCTTCTCTAGCCTTTTTCTTAGCAACGGATCAAGCTGCCGCTATTACTGGCCAATCATGGTCCGTGGATGGCGGTTATACAATGATATAATAGAGCTTTGAATCAAGAATTGATTATTGCGACTGCTCGGGTCCAACCTGCAGATGCACCTCTTATTTTTACGGGGAAGCAGCTGACTGTAAAACCTTTACTAGGCAAGACTTCTAAATTATGTAGTTTTTCTAGGTGGCAGTAGCCGATCTCCTTTCCAGCCTTGTGACCCTCCCATATAAGGGAATTATCGCCTGTTTCCTCGAACTTCTCTTTTGTATGAATGAATGGGGCATCCCATGACCACCCGTCTGTCCCTGTTAATCTCACGCCCTTTTCAAGTAGATAAAGGGTTGCATCCCTACCCATACCACAACCACTAGCAACATAATCGTCATGACCATATCGTTTACCAGCTTTAGTATTTACTAAGACAATTTCAAGTTCTTTTAAGTCGTGCTCTATTCGTTCTAACTCCTTTTTTACATCGTCTGGAGTGACAACATACCCGTTTTCAAATTTTGTAAAGTCAAGCTTTATACCTGGTTGGAAACACCATTCAAGAGGTACCTCATCAATCGTAATCGCTCGCTCTCCCTTATTCATTGTAGAATGGAAATGATAAGGCGCATCTAAATGAGTTCCATTGTGAGTCATTAGATGAATCCACTCCAGAGCCCAACCCTCCCCTTCGGGAAGATCCTCTGTTTTAAGGCCGGGAAAAAACTTTACCACATCCTCGGCCGAATCATTATGATTTAAATAATCTATTTTAGGCCTATATCCAGGGGGGTCACTAATTACGTCGTTTTCTAGATGCATTGAGATATCAATAAAGTTTTTGTTTGTCATTTTAAATCCTCTTTAGAATTCAGGTGATATTGTTTTCGATAATTTGTCTCAGGTTTTTTGGACTAAGATCACTACTTGTTATTTTGATCCCCATTGGCCTGAGCGCATCCTCAACAGCTCCCATGATTGCTGTGCTCGTAGCGATACAACCATCTTCTCCTCCACCTTTTGCTCCCACTTCTGTCGATGGGGATTTTGTTTCAAGATGATGGATTTCAATTTCTGGAGTCGACCAAATATTTGGAACTCCATATTCTTTTAGGGTTCTTTGTAATGGCCTGCCCTTTGAATCGTAGTCGAATT
Organism: Methylococcaceae bacterium TMED69; assembly: GCA_002170535.1. Lineage (GTDB taxonomy): Bacteria > Pseudomonadota > Gammaproteobacteria > TMED69. Next base: position 50,059 of record NHDW01000003.1, on the reverse strand, counting down.
TTTCGTAAAGAGTGCCACCAAGTTGCTGCATGATACCTCCAGTGATTTGTCCCTTTAGTAGAAGTGGGTTCAAAATTTTTCCGTGATCGGCCACTATCCAAATCTTTAACACCTGAACTTTGCCCGTATTTGGATCTACTTCTACTAATGCTCCCTCTGCTCCATTGGAGTGAGCAGGATAAAATTGAGCTCTTCCAAGCTCGTCTGCCTTCCAATTTACCTGTGGATGCCTATACGTTCCCATCGCTTCAAGGGATGGTTCATCGGCCTGATCTAAAATAATTTCGGCCCCTGGATTGACATAGACTGCATAAGATAATTCTTTGAAAGTGATAGATTGATTTGTGATTTTATTTTTTATTTTTCCATTCTCAAATAAGAGGGCTTCCTTGTTGCAATTTAAAAGAATAGCCGATGCTATCTCTATCCGTTTTTTTATTTTATTCGCAGCTTTTATTATTGCTCCAACCGCGAACATTGCCCCTCGCGATGAAAACGTTCCCGACCCCCAAGGTGTAACATTCGTGTCACCCCAACTTACGCCAACGTCTTCAACACTACATCCTAAATATTCGGCTGTTACTTGAGCATAAACTGTCTCAATTCCTTGCCCGATACTTTGAATACCTGTCTGCACTTGCACGGAACCATCGGCAGCTACTCGAACGTTTACAGATTCGTAATTTTGAAATGCTGAACTTGGGAAGGTTGCGCCAGCGGGTTCAATATAGGGAATCAGACTAATCCCTAAAAATCGATTGTTTGCTAAAGCTTGTGATTGTTCTTCTCGAAGGAGAGAAACATTCATAATTTTTTCGAGTTCTTCTAGACACTCTCGTTGAGTGCCATTTTCTAGAATTGGACCTGTTGCTATTTGGTGGGGATAAGACTTTAGCAGATTTTTTTTTCTGATCAAGATTTGATCCATCTCCAGTCTATCTGCGGCTATATCCAATGTTCTTTCTATTAACATATTCGCTAGATCCTTTCCAAATCCGCGATAAGCATTATAAGGAGCTTTGTTGGTCACGACGCATCTTACTCTTGTCTTGTAGTTCTCGCATACATAAGGCCCTAATGCAAACGTGCCGCCGTTCAAAGGCATTCCTAATCCGCAAGCCCTTTCTGCTCCATCACAGCCCATATCAGCTATTATATCGGTCTCCAGTGCCTTTAAGTGACCGCTTTTGTCAAAGGCTCCTTTAACTTTGGCGGTATAGTCTCTTGCTCCAAATCCTGCGTGAATCCACTCCGCTCTTGATTCATGCCATCTCACGGGCTTGCCTAGAATAATACTTCCAAGTATGGGCAAATATTCCGTGTCCATAGAGAGCTTGCTCCCAAAACCTCCACCAACGTCCCCTGCTATTATTTGTATTGAGTTTTCTTTAAGGCCAAACACTCTCGATAAATAAATCCTAAATTGATGAGGTACTTGAGTAGACGCGTGAATAATCAAACTTTTTTCAAAGCTATCGAAATTAGCCCTAACGGCTCTTGTCTCCATTGGCATTGCACCAAACCTATGAGAATCTATAGTTTCCTCTACAATGAGATCAGCAGAGCCAAAGGTATTTTCAAGTTCACCATTTTCGAAGTTAAAGTCTACTTGTATGTTATTGTCCCACGAGTCGTAGAGTATTCCGTCTTCTTTTGCTTTTAATGAATCACACGCTTTCGTGTTAACAGGTAGATCTCTATATTCAATTCTTATCTTTTCACCTGCAAGGTGAGCTGCTTCTATGCTTCTTGCTATAATTAAAACAACGGGCTCTCCCACAAAAACCACTTTATCTGTGGCCAGTGGATATCTTTTAGGCAACTTTAAGTCGAGTAGATCCATTGTGGGTGAGATGGGTTCCCAGTAGTGTTGAGCCTCTTGTCCAGTCATTATCAGTTCGACCTGTGGTTGTTTTTTTGCCTCCCCGGTATCTATCTCACCGATCATGGCATGGGCTCTATCTGAGCGGAGAATGTATGCAAAAAGATCATCTTTTTTAAAGAAGTTGTCGGTAAACTTTCCTCTTCCGCTCATTAATCGACCATCTTCTTTTCTAGTAACAGCTTCCCCGATTTTTCCGGTTATGTTGGCTTCTTGATTTTCAAGTTTAACTAATGATTCAACTTTTCCAGCTGCATGCATTACCGCGTGGATTATATTTTTATAACCCGTACATCTGCAGATATTTCCAATTAAGCCGTCTTTTACCATAGATTCAGTGAGCTCATCTCCGTGTTTTTTCAACACGTTACGGGAGCTCAGAATCATGCCAGCGGTACAGTACCCACATTGGAGGGCGTGACAGTTTGTGAAAGAAGATTTTATCTTCTCTGTTAGCGGATCGGCTTCCAGTCCTGTAATTGTCGTTATTTCAGAGCCGCTACATGTGTTTGTAAGTTTAAGACATGATTTTGTTAGTAAACCGTCTATCTCAACTGTGCAAGCACCACATGCACCTTCCTCGCAACCTATGCGCACGCTTTTATCTCCCAGCTCTTTTAAAGAGTCACACAAGAAAGCCCCCGTTGGAAATTTTTTTTCGATGTTTTCACTGTTTAAAGTGAATGAGATATTTTCTCTTATTTCTTCTTTCATATTAGTCTGTGTGCTTTGACTGTTTTATTAAGAATGCTTTCAAGAATACTTAGTCTGTGACAAAAGGTTGCGAACTGGTTATCCATTTTAGTTATTTTTGCTTTTTTCGCGAGGAGCATCACTTCCTTTACGATTTCACTTTTTTCTATTCTTTCAAATTTAAACGGGTATTCAAACAATCCTCCGACACAGCCACTTATAAGTTCACTTTGCTCAATGATTGCCAAACTTATTATGGCCAAGTCATTTTGCTGTCTTGAAAATTCTTGATACGAGCTATTTGTAATGTTTTTTAAACAGATTTCTGCTGATAAAAGAATGAAATCTTTAATGCCACGTGATATTTTTTGCTCAAATAGCGTCTGTAGAGAGACTTTTTGGATTTTCATGGATTTATCGATAAATTCGACTGTAGTTGACGCGGCAATCAGAGCAACGAGGAGGTTAGCTCTGGGTTCACCCCAACATAAATTTCCCCCGAGGGTTGCTGAATTTCTTATTTGAGTGTCCCCCAATCTTTGGCCAGCTTCGACTAAAAGTTTGGCATGATTTAATATATTTTGATTTTCAATAAGCTCACTGATTGTTACCCGAGCTCCTATTGATAAAATATTGTTTTTCACATCAATAACTGAATTTAGTTCTGTTAGATTTGATATATCAATTAGGTTGATACTATTACGATGATTTCTTTGGCGTATTTCGGGCAATAATGCTTGACCCCCACTCATTAGAAGTCCGCCATTGCTCACTAGCTCAAGTGCCTCATCCATATTTTCAGGTGTTACTATTTTTGAAATTGACATTTAGCTGTGTTTACACATACATGTGACTCAGCATATTATTACATTCACTCTGAGGTTAGTTTGCATTTTTTACTCCTTAGGCACAAATATTAGTCTAAAAGTGGCTATTTTCCAAGATAAGTAATGATCTTTATACACACCAAAAACAAATAGTGCGGCTAGACATAAAATAGGTACAACTTAGCGCGTAAATACACAATGATACTTTGCAAATTCTATCTAAGTTATTGTTTTAAATAATTATTTTTTTAAGTGGTTAAAAATTAATCAAAATGACAATTTTTGTTTCATTCAGCCGAGATAATGACCGAATTAGCTGATAATCCACAAGGTTGTCCACAGTTTTTGTGGGTAAAAAATTTTTTAAGCTAAATCTCACGGAACAGACGTGATAATTTGGTTTAAAGGCTTATAATTTGCCTGATTTTTATTAGTTTTTGGTTCAATTATCAAAATATATAAGTGGATTAGCTCTAATTAAGTGGGAGGTCATTAATTTATTCGGTTGGCTCAAAGAATATATTATATTATACATTTGAACCAACCGATTTCTTACCCGCGTTTATACAGTTATAGTATCGACAGGTACTGGTAATACTTTAATCATCTAATAGATTAGGCGGTTACTTTAAAATGGAAAATGCCCATAAAATGGCTAATTTAGTCAAAACCCGCAAAGTAGGAAAGCTAATATTCGACGGAACTGCCTCGTTTGATGATGGTAGCGATACTACCTACGGAGGACATTTATTAGCCCAAGCAAGTCACTCCGCGTGTCAAACAGTTACTGATTCCGGAAAAAGACTTCATGCGATCACTGCTAATTTCTTGCAAGCCGGAACATCGGGTAAGAAATATACGTATGAGGTTGAAATACTAAGTGATGGAAAATCCTTCTCTCGCCGAAATGTCAGGGCTTTCCAGGAAAATAGATTGGTGCTACAACTTGTTGCATCCTTTTGCAAAGAAAAGGATGGACTTCACTTTAAAGCCAAATCTTCACCAGATTTTTCTTCTATTCCAGCGCCAGAATCTTTGCCTACTTATGATGTTTTAATGCGTAGCCTGAAGAAAGTTCCTTTCAGAGAGGATTGGGCGTTTCGGCAGCACGGTTTTGATCGGCGTATAATCAATGCTCCTTGGACAAATAATAAGCTTGACCTGTCAGGCGGAATAAAAATGTGGGTTAGGGCAGATGGCTATGTAGATAAATTGAAAAATTTGCATGAGGCACTTCTCATTTATCAAAGTGATGAATCTCTAGCTGATAATATTTTAGTTCCCTTCGGCCTTACTTGGAGTTCACCAGAGGTGTTTATGGTAAGTCTTGATCATTCAATGTGGATTCATCAGCCGGTTGATGTAAACGACTGGCTCTATATAGAGCAAGAGCCATTATTCGCGATTTTTGAAAGAGGTTTAGCAAAAGCTAATGTCTGGAACTCTAAGGGCGTACTGATAAGCACTTTTTTGCAGGAAGCGCTTTTCAGGAAACGAAAGACCGACTAGCCTAAAACCCGTAAAAATGAGCCATGTCTAATAATTTCTCTCTTTTGGTTTTTAATGTATTTTCGATAGCGTCTAAATTTTCATAGCCCATTGCCATACCGGATACGAGGACTTGATCTGAGGGTATATTAAGATGTTTAAAAATTGGTTGTTGATAGTTAATCCAAGCCGCCTGTGGACAAGTATGCAGATTATACTTTCTGGCTGCGAGCATTACCGTTTGCATAAATAAACCAACATCTGACCAACTTCCTTTGCCTAAATACGAATCGGTTGTAAAAAATAAACCAACTGGAGCATCAAAGAAACAAAAGTTTCGTCTGTGTTGTTTGTGTGATTTTTCTCTGTCGCCTTTTTTTATCCCTAATAGACCATATAAATCCCAACCAATGCCTCTTCTTCGATTTCGATGTACTTCTTTCCATTCTGAGGGATAGTAATCATATTTGTCGTAATCAGTGAATTTGCCAAGGTCAAACATTTTTTGAACGTCATTAACGATATTGTCCCTCGTCTGACCAGAGCAAATATAAACATGCCAGGGTTGGGTATTTGTTCCACTAGGAGCTCTTTGTGCAATCGTTAAAATTTTAGTGATTGTATCTTTCGGAACAGGTGTATCTAAAAAAGCTCTTATTGAACGACGGCTTTCAATGGCCTCTATCACATCCATTATTTATTCTCCTGAAGGTTGATGTATTTATTTGCAGTAATTTCATGGTATTCAGTATTTTTATAATTTATATTTTTAGGCTCTGGATCAACGATTATAACTCTGGCTTCGTTTTGTTTCGCTATATCTAGTGCTATCTGTGTAAAGCCTACACTGAAAGAGGTACCTAAAAAAACGAATTGTGTAGCCTCGCTCATTTTTTTGATAGCCTCTGAGATTCTATAGGATTCAGTGTAATATTCGTCGAACAATAAAACAAATGGCTTTAGGCTGACTCCAAACTCAGGAATTTTAGTCGTGTTGGATATTTTAAATGCATCTAATAATTGAAGCTTTAGTTTTTGTTCCGAAAGTTCATCATTTATTGTTTGCCATGGCGCTTCCGTTAAATTCCCCAGTGGCTCGTTTTCTTCTGAAAATTTTGAGACTTTATCTAGTCTTCCATGAATCGGGATATATTCTTTGTTTCCGGCTTTAAAATCCAAGGTATCAATGTTCTGAGTGATCAAAGGTTTATTAGCCAGCCATTCATGGACGGAATTAGGGTTAAGGTTTCTGTATGTTGCAAATCTTCTAAAATACCAAAGCAAGAATTCATCTGGCCTACTAAGAAACATCGTTCGTGTTGCCATTTGTTGTGGAGTATAGTTGCTACTACCAATTGTCCAGAATCCATCTTTCCCTCTGAAGGTTGGGATTCCGCTTTCTGCACTAACCCCGGCCCCAGTAATAAAAATTTCCCGTTTTTTTCGCTCAAATTGCATTTATAATGCCGATTTTTAAATAGAGTTTTAAATTTTATGTCTTTAAGTTATAGTTTATTAAAATAGAATCTTGCTTGTAAAGTTTGGAGCAAATGGGTAGGTGTCATATGCATCTAAATTTTAATATTGTAATTATTATTAGGTTAGTGGTGAATTGGATCGGATAAATTTGAAAAAGAACCTTGTTTTAACAATCCGAACTATTGCCCTATGTTGGTTAGCGTCTTTTTGTTTTACGGTTCCGGCAAATAGCCTGACTCTCAGTGAGGCAGCATTTGGAGAACATCGCTCGGCAAATAATATCGCTCGTAACAACTTTCGTAATCCTGTGCAAACCCTTGGTTTTTTCCAAATTCGGAAAGATATGACGGTGGTTGAATTATGGCCAGGAAGTTCTGGTTGGTATACCGAGATTCTTGCCCCTTACCTAAAAGATGAGGGCTTACTTTATACGCTTAATTTTGACGGAAGCACAGGCTTAGATTATTTTGAAAGGGGCGCAAAGCGTTTTGAAGATATGCTTAATTCAAACCCCGCAATGTTTGAAAAGGTGATAAATATGCCACTTATGCCACCGAAGGTTATTCCGTCAATACAATCTGGCCGTGTCGACTTAGTGTTGACATTTAGAAATATGCATAATTGGTTGATGCGGGGTATGGAACAAGATGTCCTGTCGTTTGTTTATTCTATATTGAAGCCAAATGGTATTTTTGGTGTAGTAGCGCATCGATCCCGTGATGATCAGCTTGGACAAGCGGGGGCTAGTACAGGCTATTTGGGCCAATCATTCGTTATTGATTTAGTAGAGAGCTTTGGTTTTAAACTGGTAGAGACGTCAGGCATTAACTTAAACTTAAAAGATAGTACGGACCATCCTAAAGGGGTTTGGAGTTTACCTCCCAGATTAAGACTAGGTGATGAGAATAAAGAACTTTATGCAAAAATTGGTGAAAGCAATCGTATGACATTAAAATTCGTAAAACTTCAATAGATCCGTGATCTTCTAAATTTAGTAATTTTCAGTATATTTAATCTCTAGTATATTTGACAGTCGATAAAATCATTAGCTGTTACCTCATCGCATTTATTTTTATATTCCCCCACGCCTCCACAATAGGGTATAACTCTTCTAGCTTTACCCTTAACATTGGTGCCCGTATACCAAGAGTCTGTTTTATGAACCAATGTTGATTCTGCAACCTCATCATGGTGTTCACCCCACTTTTTCTCTGATATTTTTGAAGGTTCTATCGCATTTTTTCCTTTGCTTAATACATGCTTAATACAGTTTTCTATCCATGTGACCTGCTGATCAACACATGTAGGTACGTTACAAAAAGCAGCGCCAGGTGACATAGGTGCATTGACCAGAAACATGTTAGGATAACCGTGAACTTGCATTCCCAAAAATGTACTTACACCATTTTGTTTCCAGTCATCTCGAAGCAAACGTCCATCTTTTCCATATAGATCTATGGCCGTAAGAGCTCCTGTCCCCGCATCGAAGCCCGTTGCAAGTATTAAAATATCTAGACTAATTTCTTGATCATTTAAAATAACTTTATTTCCCTTAATTTTATTAATTGTATTCGTTTTAACATCAACCAAACTTACGTGGGGCTGGTTGTACACTTCATAATAATTGGTTTCTAGGGGAACACGACGAGTTCCAAAACCGTAATCCTTAGGGATAAGCTTTTCTGCAGTAATTGGATCATTAACTCTTGACCTAATTTTATTTCTTACAAATTGTGAAATTTCCCTGTTAGCCTCTTCCTCAAAAAATATTTCTGGGAATTGTCCTATCCAAAAACTAAGTGACCCTTCTTTCCAATACTTTTCCATGCAGGCTAATCGTTCTTGCTGGTTTAATTCATGAAAAGAACTTTCGAAGTCATAAAAAAATCCTGCGAAGGTATTCTGGCGGGTTTGTTTGATTTCAGGATACTGTCTTTTTAATTCCTCCATTTTTTGTTGACTAAATTTTGGATTATTCATCGGAATCGTATAATTCGGGGTTCTTTGAAAGACAGTAAGGTGCTTAACTTTGGGAGCGATAGATTGTATAACTTGAATTCCTGTTGCACCTGTTCCGATTATACCAACGTTTTTTTTGTCAAGACTTAAATCTTCTTTTGGCCATTGGCTTGTGTGGAGAATTTTTCCCGTAAATTTTTCAATTCCCTCAATATCTGGTAGCTGCGCTTTGGAAAGCAAACCGCTTCCCATCAGGAGAAATTGACTTTGGATCTCATAACCATCTTCTGTTGCCACTTTCCAGCAATTAGATTCTTCTAAAAATTTAGCCTCAATTACTTTTGACTTAAATCGCATAAATTTTTTAAGGTCAAATTTTTCTGCAACAAAATTAAGATATCTTTCCGTTTCCTCTTGAGCTGGAAATTTTTCCTCCCAATTCCATTCTTCTAAGAGTTCCTCTGAAAAAAAATATTGATAAACATATGATTCTGAGTCAGTACGTGCACCGGGGTATCGATTCCAGTACCAAGTACCGCCAATTCCGTCGCCAGCCTCGAGGGTTTGTACAGAATATCCTAAACTCGTAAATTTGTGCGTTGCAAAAACACCAGTAAAACCTGTTCCAACAATAGTTATATCAATTTGTTTGTTTCCTTTCATTCTTCAAAAATCCTTTAAAACCATTACTATTTAAATATTCCCAATAAAACAAAAATAATTCAAGGGAGTTTTGCTCCTGATTATGCAATTTAGTTTAATATATATTAATGAAAAAGATATCTTTTAATGTTGTTTTGATGCTAGGAGGCGTTTTAGCAGCGTCTTCGACTGCTGCTGATCTAATCGATGAAATTAAATTAGATCCATCTATTCAGTTATTACTTGGTCTTCAATATGGCTCCGGATTAAACTATGGTTTTGGAGCTATAGACTCAACTGATGAAAAGAGCCGATCAACGTTGTCGATAGCTGCAAAGCCCAGCTTGAAAACGCAAATAAATCTGCCAAGTTCAAATGTTTATAGTGGTGTCTCTATAGTCGCTGCTACAACTTCCCTAGATGGTGAAATTAGCGGTCAAGTTGCAAAATCCGGGGACCAATCACTGGACTTTGATCATTCTTATATCGGTTGGAAAAATTCTATTTTAGATATCTCAGTGGGGGCGCAGGACTTTACTATTGGTGATGGTTTTATAATAGGTGATGGCAATTATAATCAAGGGGCAGAAAATGGTCAGTATTGGATTGGTGCATTCTCGGCGTGGCGTAATTCATTAGTTCTTCGATTAAATTTAAATCAATTTTTAACGGAGTTTTTTTGGCTGAGAACTGATAATGATTTTCGGGATGGCAGGATTGTTGGTGTCAATTTCGAATATTTAGACGATATTTATGGTGAGTTGGGTTTTTCAACTGTTCATGTTTTAGAAGGTGACGCCTTCAACTTAAGAGGCCTGCAAGCCTGGAGTTTTCGTATAGCAGACTTTCGTCCAGTTCAAATAAACGGGTTAAAGTTTTTTGGTGAATGGGTTTTACAAAAAGGCGTCGATGATCAAGGTGGCGGTCGTAAAAATCAAGCGTTTGGTTGGTATATAGAGAATGAATACGAAATTCTTTTTGGCTCTTATAAACCGATAATTAATTATCGCTATTCAAACTTGTCGGGAGATGATTTGGGGACAGAAAAAAACGAGGGATATCGCGGCCTCTACTACACTATTTTTAAGAGAGGATGGGATACTTGGTATCAAGGTGAGATAGCCGGTGAATATCATCTTTTTAATAGCAATCAGATAACGCAGATGTTTAAATTGAAACTGCCTTTATCAAAAACTTCGTTTGCTGTGATTTACTACTATGACCATGAATTAAACGAAAAACACTATTTTGGCCAAAGGGTGAATTCAAAGAAATGGTCTAGTGAACTAAATGTGGGGATAGAACAAATGAAGCCCACTGGTTTTTATGGTTATTTTGGCTTTGCTCTTTCGAAGCCAAGATCCGCCGCAAAGGAAATTTTTGGTAACGATGATTTTTTTGTAGTGCAGACTTTCTTATCTTATAATTTTTAATTAAATGAAGTATCATGCCCATATTTATTGGACTAGTAAATTTGAAAAAGAGATAGCACTCGAATTGCGGATACCCTTACATAATAATAAGTGTGGGTTAGGAAAAATCCACGATACGCAAGTTGGCCCGCATACCTTTCCTATGTATCAAGTGAGCTTCGATGATTCTAATAAAAATTTTGTAGAAGCGTTCCTTAAAACTCACAGAAATGGACTGAGTATTCTTTTGCACCAAATAACGAAAGAAGGTGATCTTTATGATCATACACTTGGGGCAAGGTGGTTAGGGAATGAGTTGAAACTTAATCTGGAAATTTTCGAAGAAGAATGAAAGAGAAAACACAAGATATATTTTCGGATGAAATCAATTTTAGTAAAGATGAAATTATTCAAATGGCACTTTCAGATGACGTCTCCTTTGATAGTATAAAAAATAGGTTTGGGCTTAGTGAACAAGAGGTCAAGAAATTAATGAGAAAAAGTATATCGCCTAAGAGCTACAGAAGATGGCGAAAAAGAGTACGGGATTTTTCTGACAGAAGAGAATTTTATAAATAATATTAGGAAAGAATTATGAATGAATATTTGCACTTTATAGGTAATGAATGGGTCACCTCAGCTTCGGGACAATGGTTTGAGTCTGAAAACCCTTATACGGGAGAGCAGTGGGCACGTGTCTCGAAAGGTAGTTCTGAAGAAGTTGATAATGCAGTGGCGCAAGCAAAGACTGCTTTGGATGGCGAGTGGGGTGAGTATACCCCTACAGAACGAGGGAAAATATTGGTTAAACTATCCGAACTAATTGAAAGAGAGTCGGAAGCATTGGGACGTATAGAAACTAAAGATAACGGCAAGCTGTTTGCGGAGATGAGTGCTCAAACAAAGGTTATGGCAGAGTGGTACAGATATTATGGCGGCCTGGCCGATAAAATCGAGGGTTCTGTTCTCCCTGCAACTAAAAAAGGCATTTTTAATTACACGCGATATGAACCTCTTGGCGTGATTGGACTCATCACTGCATGGAATTCACCGCTATTACTTTTAGCTTTTAAACTCGCACCTGCTCTAGCAGCTGGTAATACTGTGGTTATTAAGCCCTCGGAATATACCTCAGCCTCTACGTTAGAATTTATGAAATTAATCCTGGAGGTTGGAATGCCAAAAGGGGTCGTTAATACCGTTGCAGGTTTTGGCAATGATGTGGGCCAGTCTTTGGTAGAGCATCCTGACGTTGCCAAGATAGCATTCACCGGTTCGGATGTTTCTGGCGCTAAAATTAAGGAACTTGCAGCAAAAAAAATTATGCCTGTAACACTGGAGTTGGGTGGGAAATCACCCAACATAGTTTTTGACGATGCTGATTTTGAAGCTGCAATTATTGGTGCCATCTCGGGTATATTTGCGGCTACCGGCCAAACATGTATCGCAGGTTCCAGATTGCTGGTTCAGAAAAATATTCACGATAAGTTTGTCAAGAGACTTGTAGAGATTGCCAGTGAGGCAAAAATTGGGGATCCCATGTTAGCAGACACGCATGTTGGCCCTGTCACTACACCTCCTCAATTTCAAAAAGTTTTGGAATATATCAATATCGCAAAGGAGGAAGGGGCTCGATGCGTACTGGGAGGTAAGAAATATGAAGGATCAAATGTATCGGGGGACAGATTCGTGGAGCCAACAATTTTTACTGGTGTTTCTAATGATATGAGGATCGCGCAGGAAGAAGTTTTTGGACCGATACTGTCTATCATTCCCTTTGAGGATGAGGCTGAAGCGGTGAAAATTGGGAATGATATTGTTTATGGCTTAGCAGCTGGCGTATGGACTAATGATATTGGCAGAGCACTTCGTATGTCAGAAAAATTGCGAGCAGGAACTGTATGGGTAAATACTTATAGAGCTTTAAGTTATACTGCGCCGTTCGGTGGGTTTAAGAGAAGTGGGGAGGGTCGAGAAAATGGGAAGGAAGCGATTAAAGAATTTTTGGAAGTTAAATCAGTTTGGATTAATCACGAATTGTCAAAAGAAAACCCGTTTATCATGAAATTGTGATTGTTAATTATTTTTTTTCTCAAGGAGAGTTTTGACATTTTCACCGGGTTTTTTTGTAATTGTCTCCAATGAATCTGGAAGTTTTCTTTTAACTTTTGCACCCAGTTGTTTTAATTTTTCAGCTTTGTCCATCAGGTTGCCGCGTCCGGAAATAAGGCGATTATATATTTTATCAAAACTTTCATTTGTCTTATTAAAATAATGTTGCGCTTGCTTCAGCCCTTCAATAAGCAAAACAATTTGATCGTGAATTTTCCCACCAGCCTCCGCTATTTTTAGAACATTTTGATCTTGTCTATATTCGCGAAGAATGGAACTAAACATCAAGGTTAAATACATAAAATTATTTGGTCCGGTCAACATCACGTTATTCTCGATTGCGAATTTTGAGAGGTCTAAGTCGTGACTTAAAGCGATATTTAATGCGGGCTCAATCGGAACGAACATTACAACATGATCGAATGAGCCGAATTGGCTGTAATCTTTATCTGATAACTCTTTTATGTGTCTTTTTAATGATTGGATGTGGCTTTTCAGTGCTTGCTGTTTATTACTGTTATCATCACCGTTGTGGTAGTTAACGTAATCTACTAGCGAAACTTTCGAATCAACTATTATCTTTCTGTTCCCAGGTAAATTTATAATAATGTCAGGAATTTTTCTTTTACCTTGTTCATCTTCATAACCAGCTTGTTTCGTATAATCAAGTCCTTCTTGAAGGCCATAGAAATCTAGTATTAATTCAAGTTTTTCTTCTCCCCAATTACCTCTTATTTTACTGTCGCCTAGTAGTGCTTTAGAGAGTGATTCAGCCTGTTCATTCATTTGAAGGTTCAGATCTTTTAGGCCGTTGATTTGAGTCTTCAATTCCACTCGAAGATCTTGGTTTTGCCTGTTAAAGCCATCGACTGATTGCTTAAATTCTTTTAATTGTTTTTCATAAGGCTCCATTAACGAAGAGACTGTTTTTTTACTACGAGTTTCAAAAATGTCTTGATTGGTATTAAATATTTGTTTTGTCAGTTGCGACCATTTTTCATTAAATTGTTTATCATGTTCCTCTAGAAAATTAATTTTTTGACGAGCAAATTCACTATCTTTTTTTGACTCTATCGATAGTTGCAAATTCTGTTTTTCAAGCTTTCGGATTACTTCGTCTTTTTCTTTAATTTCACTTTGTTTGGTTTTGTAGATTTTATAAAAAGAAATACTCCCTGCAACTAGTAGCGAGGCGAAGACAATTATAGTTATTATCGTTTCCATGAAGACAGTATGCTAAAAAACGGCACATTTTGAAAGCTATGAGTTGGAAGGAGGTCAGAGCCTCCTTCCTTGGTGTTTTAATTTATAGAAATTTTCCTAGGCTTGCGCTCATCAGGAATCACTCTCTCTAAATTTATAGAAAGCATGCCGTCTTTGATAGATGCCTCTTTAACTATTATGTCGTCGGCCAAGCTAAAACGTTTTGTGAATTGTCGCTTGGCGATTCCGTGATATAGTGTGTTACCGTCAGCGTCATCTCCAGTTGAGTTATCTATAGAACTAACTGTCAGTATTCCATCTGAGACTTCGATATCTAGGTCCGAGCTACTGAATCCGGCCAATGCCATTTCGATTACAAATTTAGTGTCCTCGTTCTTTTTGACGTTATAAGGGGGATAATTTGTTGTCGAATTATTGTGATTTGCATAATCCCAAAGTCTGTCAAAGGTTCTATCGAACCCGACTGTGAAGGGACTGAGTAATTCGGAGTCAAAAGACTCAAGTGCATTTCTAAAAGTTCTTATTGTATTCATATTATAATCTCCTTATTAAGCAAGATATTAGTAAAAGCGATGTCCGCTAATTATTTATATGGGGATTAAAATTGAAATCTCAATAGTTCTTAAAAACTTTTTTGAGTTATGGGTGCAATTTTTAAGAGTTTAGCGTTTGACCCGTCTGTTAACACATAAATGAAACCGTTTGAGTCTGTGCTAACAAGTCTTAGTCTTCCGTATTTTCCATCAAGCAAACGTTCCTCAGAGCCAATGGTTGCACCATTGAATTCAAGTCTGGTTATCACATTATAAGTTAGCGACGTAACAAAAAAACTGCCTTTCCATTTAGAAAAGGTATCCTTTTGATAAATCATGAGGCTGGAGGGAGCGTTGGAAGGTGTCCATTGATAAATTGGGGTTTCAATCCCCTCTTTGGTTTCGATACCTAAACCGATTTTTGTACCAGTGACATAGTTTCTTCCGTAAGTTACATCAGCCCAACCGTAATTCTTTCCGGGTTGAATCAAGTTTAATTCGCAACCTCCCATCGGTCCGTGTTCTACCGCCCATATTTTTTTTTCTTGAAGTGCAACCCCTTGCACATTTCGATGTCCCCAGGAAAAGACTTTCCGCACATCAGGGTTATCTGATTTTGAGAACGGGTTATTTTTTGCTGGGCTTCCGTCGTCATTAATACGAATGATTGAACCCGGATGAGTCTCGATATCTTGTCCGTTAGGGCGATGTCCTCTATCTCCCAGTGTAATCACTAAAGTTTTGTCCTGTAAAAATAAAAGTCTAGAGCCAAAGTGCCTGGGGTCTTTATTTTTACTATTGGCAATGAAAATTGTTTCAGTATTTTCCAAGCCATTTTCAGTAAGATTAGCCCTCGCTACTTCTGTTCCACAATTTCCTGCACGTCTTTTACTGAAGCTGAAATATACCAGTTGGTTTGTCTCAAAATCTGGGTGTAAGGCTATATCCATCAGTCCTCCTTGCCCACATTTGGAAATCTCGACAGGCCCAGAAAGCCTGGCAACTTGATTTTCCGCCATGTTAAATTTGACAATTTCACCGTTTTTTAAAGTTATTAAAGCTAGGTCAGGATTCACAAAAGCGAGTCCCCAAGGGTTGTCTAGATTATTGAGTACTGTTTTGACGCTAAAGTCGTAATGTTTACTAGAAAAGGCATTTGTTCCCGTGGATGCGCCATTGCAAGTGTTAATAAGTAACAGTGATGAAAAACTCAGTACAAAAACACTGATAAAGAAATTCTTGTAAAAGTGGGTGCTTTTGATATCGTTCTTTCTCATAGTTTTAACATTTCGATTGTATTATCATCTAAGTCGCTGATATAGACGGACTTGGTCCCATCCCGATGTGTTAACGGTGCGCCAAATTCTGAGATCGATTCTCGCTCTATTGCATAGTGAGGTGGATGTTCGTTTTTCGTAACTAACGCGACGGACACGTTGGCAAACCTTAAAAGTGCCCAGCTCGAGTCACTGTAATCAACTTCACAAGAGAATTTAGCCTTATACCACTCCACGGATTTCTTTATATTTGATACTTGCACAGCAATGTGATGAATTTTGTCTAATTCCATAAAAGCCACCATTTTATTTTTAATTATACTACGGTTTTTTTTGTTCAGGTAGATCCAATCTAAAGTCGCTTATATATTTGGATTCGTAATACGATAAAGAGTAATCCAAATGACTTTGATTTCCATGACTGACAACGGTCTTTTTTGCCCTATTGGTAATTTTTATATAGACCCCTATCGCGGTGTTGGGACCGCTGTGATCACTCATGCGCACGCAGATCATGCAAAAACCGGCAGTGAGAGTTACATCACGAATACCTTCGGAGTTCCCATTCTAAAGAAAAGACTGGGCTCAAAGATTAAAATTTTAGGTCTGAATTATGGCGAATCTAGAAATATTAACAGCGTAAAAGTAAGTTTGCACCCTGCAGGACATATATTGGGTTCATCACAAGTTCGCTTGGAGTTCAAAAATGAGGTGGTTGTTGTAACAGGGGATTATAAAAGAGCGTTTGACCANACCTGTAAAGGTTTTCAAAGTTTGCAATGCGATACTTTAATAACAGAATCAACATTTGCTCATCCGATATATAATTGGCCGAGCTTTGATAGCGTGATTGCTGATATTTATGATTGGTGGCATTGCAATCGAAAAAAAAAGATAACTAGCATACTTTTCGCGTATTCGCTGGGTAAAACTCAAAGAATACTGGCTGGCTTATCAGAATTTACTAATGACACGGTGCTGCTTCACGGTGCTGCGGTGGAGTTGACTCAGATCTACAGAGAAGCTGGAGTTAGAATGCTACCAACCGTTCCAGTTTCACAATTCAAAAATAACAGCAAATTCGATGAGAGTTTGGTCATTGCTCCACCCAGCGCTTTTCGTTCGCCATGGCTCAAAAAATTCAAGGAGTATAGAACGGGGTTTTGCTCAGGATGGATGTTGGTGCGAGGCAATCGTAGAAGAAATGGTTACGACCGTGGTTTCGTGATTAGCGATCACGCCGATTGGAATGGTTTAGTCCAAACGATAAAAGAATCCAATGCTAAAAATATTGTGGTAACACATGGTAGATCAGACATATTGATTCGATATCTGAAGGATATCAGCATAAAAGCAAACCATTTCTAATCTAGCCATAAAAAGTACATACCGATTGGAAGCAAATGAAAACATTCTCTCTGTTATACACAAAGTTGGATCAAACAAACTCAACGTTGGATAAGATCGAGATTCTTTCTAATTTTTTTAAAAAAGCTGACCATGAAGATGCTGCATGGACGATATATATTATGATGGGCAAGCAGAAGAAGCGTTTTGTAAAAAGATCAACTCTTGTAAAAGTTCTAGAGGACATTTCTGGATATGAGAATTGGCTAATATCTGATGCTTATGCAACTGTTGGTGATTTTGCTGAAACGGTGGCGCTTTTGTTAGGTCCTGATCGCGTTGCATTGAGAACAGACTGTAGTAATTCTATTGCTTACTGGATGAAACATGAAATAGTCCCTTTGAATAAACAGCCAGAGCAAGAGCATATAAGAAAGGTTGGTGATTGGTGGAAAACTTTATCCCAGAACGATTGTTTTGTGGTCACAAAATTATTAACAGGCGGTCTTCGAGTCGGCGTTTCAAATAATATTTTAGCAAGAGCTTTATCAGAATCTTTTGGGATTGCCAAAGACGTTATTATTCATAGATTGATGGGAGATTGGGAGCCTAGTAGAAATTTCTTTGATGCGCTTATTAATCCAAGTAGTCAGTCGGATTATGCCTCTTTACCTTACCCATTTTTTTTAGCCTCGCCGTTGCAAATCGATCCAAATCAANTGGGAGTCTTCGAGGATTTTTCATTTGAGTGGAAATGGGATGGAATACGTGCCCAGGTAGTAAAACGAAACGAGTCGCCCATAACATGGTCGAGGGGTGAGGAGGTTATCACGGATCAATATCCAGAGGTCATCGCGGATGTATTAAAACTTAAAAACTGTGTGATTGATGGTGAGATAGTAGCTTGGGGAAAAGACATCCTCCCCTTTTCAGAGTTGCAACGAAGATTAGGGAGGAAGAAAGTAACACAAAAAATCTTAACTGACATTCCAGTTAAGTTTTTAGCATTTGATTGTTTGGAGTTCGAAGGAATCGATATTCGTCATGAGCCATATTCATTTCGAAGAAAAAAATTACAAGATATAATTGGTTCTACTTTTTTAGATTGTTTAATTTTATCGCCGGAGGTTGAGGCCTCAGATTGGAACGACTTAACTGAAGCGCGTGCTAAATCTAGATCAAGAAAAGTTGAAGGTGTGATGATTAAAAGCAAGTCTTCTCCATATTTAACGGGCAGAAAAAAAGGATATTGGTGGAAGTGGAAGGTAGACCCCCTAACAGTTGATGCAGTTATGATTTATGCTCAAGCCGGTAGTGGCAGAAGAGCCTCGTTATTTACCGACTATACATTCGCCGTTTTGGATGATGAGGAGCAAAAACAAACTCTATTGCCGATTGCTAAAGCTTATTCTGGCCTTACTCATACTGAGATAGAGGAATTAGATAAATGGATACGAAAAAATACTATGCAGAAATTCGGCCCCGTTCGTTCTGTCAAACCTTATCAAGTGTTTGAACTTTCGTTTGATTCTGTTTCTCTTTCGTCAAGACATAAAAGTGGCTTCGCCCTTCGATTTCCAAGAATTTCCCGTTGGAGAAAAGATAAAGGGTTGAAGGATGTTAATTCTATTCAAGTTATAAGAGACATTTTTATTACTTACCAATCATGAGTATTACATTACCTACCAGTGTGAAAAATTTCTTTTTGCAGAAATCATGGAAGCCGTCATCATTTCAGCAGCAAGCGTGGGATGCCTATTTAAAAGGATATTCTGGTCTTATCCATGCGCCGACTGGGACTGGAAAAACGTTGGCTGCTTGTTTGGGCCCTTTTATAGAAAATCTCAATAATTTTTCAACAGCAACGTCAGGACCTAGGGTAATCTGGATAACGCCTATGCGAGCCCTCGCCAGCGATACAGAAAAATCTTTGCGCGAAATATGCGAAGGGATCGGGTTATCGTGGGAAATAAAAAGACGAACTGCCGACACAAGTAGCACAGATCGATTAAACATTAGAAAAAAGCCCCCTCAGTTACTTATTACCACGCCTGAATCTTTTTCGCTGATGCTCAGTTATGAAGATTTTGAAAAACGACTTAAAACCACACAGTGCGTTATAGTAGATGAATGGCATGAGTTGTTAGGCTCAAAAAGGGGAGTGCAACTTGAATTGTGCCTGGCTCGAATTAGGGGTGTGAATAAAACTTTAAAAACCTGGGGCTTGTCCGCAACCCTCGGAAACGTAAAAGAAGCTTTGGACGTTCTTTTAGGTACGCAGCAAACAAAGCAAAAAATAATCAGCTGTGATCTATATAAAAAAATAGACATTGTTTCTTTGATACCAAAAAAAATAGAGTGTTTCCCGTGGGCTGGGCATCTTGGTTTGCGTTTACTTCCNGATGTACACGAAAAATTAGGATCAGCAAAAAGCACTTTGATCTTTACAAATACAAGAGCACAAGCAGAACTTTGGTTTGAGGCATTACTGAAGTCACAACCAGAGTTGGTCGGCAGAATTGCCTTGCATCACGGTTCTTTAGACAAAAATATTAGGCGTCGTGTCGAAGAAGGTTTGAAGTTAGGTGAATTTAGATGTGTGGTTTGTACTTCATCTTTAGACCTCGGAGTTGATTTTTGTCCTGTAGAGCAAGTAATACAGATTGGTTCTCCAAAAGGGATCGCCAGGCTTTTGCAAAGAGCGGGACGATCGGGCCATCGACCTGGAGTCGCGAGTAAAATTATTTGTGCTCCAACCAATGCCTTAGAATTAGTTGAGATCGCAGCGGCACGTTCAGCTTTTGAAAAAAATATAATTGAAAAACGAGTTCCGATGCGTCTATGTCTTGATGTTTTAGTGCAACACTGTGTCACTTTAGCTACTGGGTCCGGTTTTGAAGAAAAGCAGCTTTTTGATGAGATAAAAAATACACATGCTTTTTCAAATCTGACTGAAAAGCAATGGCGATGGATGCTCAATTTTATTACTAATGGTGGGCCAGCTTTAAATAACTATCCTGATTTTGAAAAAGTAGTTAGGAACAATAATTTATATAAAATTAAAAGCGCAAAATCTGCAAGGTTGCATCGGATGTCGATAGGCACAATTGTTAGCGATTCGCTCATGGAATTGAAATGGGTTCGAGGACAAAAGATAGGCTCTATAGAGGAGACTTTTATAAGCAAACTCAAAAAAAATGATTGTTTTTTATTTAACGGTAAATATTTGCAATTGGTACGTGTAAAGGAGATGACAGCTTATGTAAAAAAAGCAGGAGGTAAAGGAAGGTTTGTTCCCAGGTGGTTGGGGGGAAGGGCACCTTTGTCCACAGAGTTATCTTCATTTACACAAGCCTTATTAAGTGAGCCAATTGACTATAGTATTGAAGAAATTAGGGCGCTCACCGATATTTTAAAGACTCAAAAGAAAATTTCAGCCTTACCTAGTTCGGGCGAAATATTGATTGAAAGTTGTTCATCAAAAGAAGGTAGGCATTCATTTATTTTCAGTTTCGCTGGTAGGCATATAAATGAAGGCCTTGCTATTTTAAGCGCATGGCGTTTGTCTCGAACGCGAAAAGATACATTTAAGGTATGGGCGAATGATTATGGATTTGAGATTTTATCGCTCGGGCAAAAAGCGATTGATAACGAAGAGTTGGTGCAAGCCCTTAGTGCTGATTCGTTATTAAAAGATTTAATCGCAAGTATTAATAGTGCGGAGACAAGCAAAAGACAATTTAGAGAAATTGCTCAAATATCAGGGCTAATATTCACAGGATACCCTGGACGGGGAAAATTAACTCGACATCTTCAAGCCTCAAGTGGAATAATCTATGACGTATTGCAGAAGTATGATGGACAAAACCTTTTAATTGGGCAGGCGCTGGAAGAGGTTCTGGCAAGTGAATTTGAGTATAAGCGTTTAGAAAAATGCTTAACTGATATTGCAAGTAAAAAGATGAAAATTATTGAAACATCAAATTTCTCACCGTTTGCGGTTCCGATATGGTCAGAAAGGATACGGTCTCAGACCGTTAGTTCCGAAAGTTGGGAAACTCGGATTAAACGAATGATTAGTAAAATTGAAAAAAAGCTTATGTATAATGAATAACCTTCAAATAAAAATGTTTGGCGAAAATTTAATTTTGGATCCTAGGAAAGCTATGATCTGGCCATCTGAAAAGTCAATTTTTATTGCTGATACTCATTTTGGTAAGAGTTCTATATTTAGAAAGTACGGCTTGCAAATTCCAGAAGGAAGCGACGAAGAGATGTTGAGATCTATTTCTAATTTGATAGATGATTATCAAATAAAAAAATTGTTTATATTAGGTGATTTCGTGCATGGAGTTCTATCTGAAGGAGATATTTTCTTTGAACTTTTCAATACATGGAGGAGAGCTCATAACTATATGTCTATAATACTTATTCGTGGTAACCACGACGTAAATTTAAAGCATCTTTGCTTAGACAGACTGGAGATTTATGATCGATATGTGGTTCAATCTGCCGAGTTGGTACATGATCCGGAATGTGCTTCTAAAAATTCATATGTATCAGGTCATATTCATCCTTACTTAAAATTCCGATCCTCGCGGGAATCGGTAAGAATGCCAATTTTTTGGTGTTCAAACCAAGCGCTGATTTTACCAGCATTTGGAGTATTTACTGGTGGAAAAAACATAGAACTATCAATTGGTGAAGCTGCGTACGCAATTTTCCCAGATGGTTCGGATATAGTTAAAATATCTTAAGTTTAGTAATATTCTCTCATCTGGATTAATATAAACCGGAGTGATCAGCGAAAGCAAATCGGGTCAAAAATAAATTAATTTCACTGGACTAAGAAATGGATTTACAGAAACAATGGCAAGATAAGTTAAAAATCCTGCGAAACCAAGGGATGTCTATTACTGATATAAATCCGGTTTCAGCATTGGCCGAAATGATCGATGATGAAATTTACGAATCAAGAGTCTCCAGACACGATATCAAAAATGTTTTGAAAGATATCTCTAAGGAGCTCTGGCGGCATAAAGTATCCGATTTGCGATATCAGTCTGGTCTTAATAGAGTTAATAATAAACAATTTTCTATTGCAGGGCTTGATATTACCCAGCCTCTTTATCGAGCGGTTTTTACTGCCCACCCAACATTTGCTTTAAAAAAAGAGGTGTCTCAAGCTTTGGTATATGATGCGGTAACCGAAGAGACGTCGAATCCGTTAGACGCTTTCTCTTCAAGAGAATCTATCAATCTTGAGGAGGAGCATCGTGAGGCGATGGTAGCCCTACGGAACGGAAGAACGGCGGTTAATTTAATAAATAAATTAATTATTAATCAGAACACAAAGAGCAATCCAGAGTCTTGGCAAGACGAAATACCAAGTGTTTTAGGTGTGGCGACATGGGTCGGCTATGATCTGGACGGCCGTACAGATATAAGCTGGATTGATAGTTTCAGTTTTCGTCTTTATGAAAAAATTGAGTCATTAAAAAACTATAAAGATGCATTGGAAAAGGTATCACATTCAGAAGTCAGTAAAATAAAATTAAAAATTGAAAAAGAATTAATTCGGAATGAAAGAATTTTTAGTAAATTTAAAAATTTAAAGAAAAATAAAAGCGATTTTAATGAAGTGATGAACTTGATTACTGATGGCAGCGAAAGATTATTATCAAGTAAAAAGCTTGCTCAGCAGCTTCATTATATTGCTAAAAAAACTGCTTCATTGGACGAAAAAATTGAGATTATGGTCTTAGCTGCAGATCTAAATACGCATGGTTTTGGGATGGGTGAGATCCATCTGCGAATAAATGCAGCGCAGATTAGAAATGCAATGAGACCAGTAGATGGAAGAACTCTATCAGTAAGTGACGGAGAGAATTCTGCGAGACTTTTAGTTGAGCGTTTAGCTTTAAGAATAAAAAACGAAAGCAGCTGGTCAACTAATTTTAAAAATCTAGACCAAGAAACTGCTTTAGCTAGAAGACAAATGATGCTAGCTCGTCAAATAATAAAGCATATCGATAATGATCAAAAAGTTAAACTTCTGATAGCGGAATGTGAACGACCACTAACAATTATGTCGGCTCTCTACTTGGCTCATAAATTTGGAATTGCCGATTCACTTGATATTTCTCCCCTGTTTGAAACGAGTTACGGTTTAGAGCACGGCGAAAAACTGGTCGACCAGTTGCTACAACAAGAAGTGTTCGTTGGATACCTGAGGAAAAGAAAAGTTCTCAACATACAAACGGGGTTTTCAGATGCTGGTAGGTTTATTGGCCAGGTTGCGGCTAATATGGCAATCGAAAGGTTGCAAACCAAAATTATCAATTGTTTAAAAAATCGAGTGGGCAAAGCAGTTGACCTCTTGATATTTAATACTCATGGTGAATCCTTCGGGCGAGGAGGGATTCAATCAAATATGAACGACAGGCAGTCATATATTATGACTCCATTCGTGAGAAATCATGCAAAGGAGAACGGAATAAGACTGTATCATCAGTCTAGTTTTCAGGGAGGGGACGGATATCGACTATTTGGTTCTTTGGAAGTTGCAGTTTCAACACTAACAAATATCTTCATTGCAGAGACAAATTTAGCCAATCAGGTAGATAAAACGGACGCTTTTTATCAGCAAACCGATTTTTCTCTTGATCTGTTTTCCGGGCTAAAAGATTGGCATGAAAAACTCTTGAATGATGCAAGTTACTCAGACCTTATAGATATATTTGATAATAATTTATTACCTGTAACCGGCTCACGTCCAACCCGTCGAGTGGTTGGCGCGGGTAACGAACGACGAGGCCCTTCGAAAATAAGAGCGATAACCCATAATGCGATTCTGCAACAACTTGGGTTTTTAGCAAATGTTGTTTCTGGAATGGGGTGTGCTGCAACTCTTGATACTGACGAGTTTATAGATATATTTAGTAAATCTAGTAGATTGAGGCAATGTTTAAATTACGCTTTGAGAGCTAAAGAGATGGGTTCGTTAAATACGGTTTTGGCCTACTCTAGACTTTTAGATCCAGGTTTTTGGGTAAATAAGGCTTATCACGGGAAGCAGGAAAAGAATCAAAGAGGTCTGAGAAGTGTTTCACAATTATTACGTAGGGGCTCAAATTACCAGAGTATTCAGAAGACTGTTTGGAACCTACGGGATGACTTAGTAGACTTATACAGGCTTGTTGAAAAATTAGGATTAAAAAGTGTAAGACCAAAGGGAGAAGAAAGATTGCAACTAGATCTGCTTCATTCGATCAGGATTGCTTTGGTAAGTAATAGTCTTATGCTTGTTTGTAGCTTGCCAAGGCTAGGTGAAACTAACAGGCATAGTAACGATGATATCTTAAACTACGCTTTAAAGTTGGACTTCGAATCCGTGAGCGATATTATCCGGACAGCATTTAAACTTGAGTCTAAAGTGAGTGACACAGAATTATTATCTGAGATGGAATCTTACAGTACAGAAAATGTAGGTAGTTTTATATTTGTTGAAAAACAAGTATTGGCCCCATTAGAGCAAAACAAAATTATGATTAAGCAGATAACCCAGATGATCTCGGCGGTTTACGGTGCTCANGGCTAAAAAGCACCTTGGTGCCGAATTTGGGAAGATGAACATCGAGAAATCAATTTGCCCTAATAACTTGTTACATACCCTGAATAAAAATGGAGAGCGTTATATTGGTGAGCACGAGGGTGGTATACCGAATGGCGAGGGCCGGCAAACTTGGCCAGGTGGATATACCTACGTTGGTAGTTTTAAAGGTGGGTTGAGACATGGTTGGGGCGTCTACACTCATCCATCAGGTAAAAGACAAATTGGATACTTTTTCAAAGGAAAATTTAGAAAAAACTGGAAGCCAAATAAGTAAATACAAACTTCTCTAATGTCCTTTTATCTACTTTAGATTTATTTGCTATATCTTTATTAAAAAAAATTTGTTGCATCGCAATATCATAACCCGTACCCTTATTTTATTTNAGGATCAATTATGCCAGTAGATGGAATCGGCTATGGGTCTTACGCCCCCCTAGCACCAAAGCAACAAGAGCCGGCTCAAGTAGATCAAAAGGATCTAGCCCCAAAATCTGACCAAAATACAACCGCTAAGGTGGACTCGTCTATTTCAGGAAACACTGTAGACGTAACCGTTTGACACCAAAGGGAGCATGGCCCTACTATATATATTAGACTAAATTTTTAATGTACTATCGAAGGTTTTCATGAAACTAAATTTGTCAGCCGACGCTGTCTTAAAAACCACCAGAGCCGTAAGGAAGCGTCTCAATTTATCAAAAGATGTGCCGGTAGAGCTCTTAAAAGAATGTCTCAATTTATCCCTGCAATCCCCTACAGCGTCTGGCCAAGCTTTAACTCATTATATTTTAATTGGCGATAATGAGAGGAAAGAAAAAATAGCTAGTCTTTATAGAAATGCATTCGAAATCTATCAGAAGCAAAAGAAAACAGTAACAACTCACCATCCAAATCAAAACTCTGCCGACCGTATGGTCGACTCGGCCCAATATCTTGCAGCCAATATGCACAAAGTACCTTGGCTTTTAATTCCTGTCATGGTTGGTCGATATAAAACATCTTTGGAGTGTGCTTCAGTTTACGGCTCAATACTACCATCTGTCTGGAGTTTTATGTTGGCCGCACGAGAGAGAAGCTTGGGCACCTGCTGGACAACATTGCACTTAATGTTTGAGAAAGAAGCAGCCGAAGTCTTAGAGATACCTTTTGAAAATTATACCCAGGTGGCTTTAATTCCAATTGCGTTTACAAAAGGCACGGATTTTAAAGAAGCGTCTAGGAAGGATCTATCTAACTTTCTACATATGGAAACTTGGTAGACGTTATAATTATTTTTATTGAGGAGATCCACATGCAACTTACCCCATTTTTCACTTACTATGCTAATCTGACTACTAGTCTGGAAGTAGGCGCTGGGCCATTTGGAAATCGGTTGATTGTGGAGGTAGACGGTGGTGAGTTTGAGGGGCCAGAGTTAAGGGGAAAAATAAGGCCAGCAGCTGGAGCTGATTGGCTAACGTTAACGGAAAAATTTGGACATTTAGATGTAAGAGTTACATTTGAAACCTCAGACAGTGCATTAATTTTTGTTGAATATACAGGTAAATTGGAATTAACCGATTCGGTGCTTCGCTCGCTTCAAGGCGATGGCGGTACTGAATTTGGGGATCAGTATTTCTTTACCAGCCCGCGTATGCAAACCGGCCACCCAGATTATGAATGGGTGAACAATATCGTATGTTTAGCGCGTGGAAAAATACAGCCTGGCCGAGTTGATTATGAAGTTTTTAGGGTTGAAAACTAATAGTGATTTTTTTAAATTCACTTTCTTGGTTTGGTTAGAAAATTTAGTAACGACAAAAACGACTTTGCATAAGGTGGCTGCATAAACCTAAAAGGCAAATCGAAGGAAATTTGTTCGTAAATAGTTTTAGCATGACTGAAGTTCTCAAAACCTTCTCTACCATGGTATGCTCCCATTCCCGAAGGCCCAGTTCCTCCGAAAGGGGCGTCATCTTGAGCAACATGGGCAATAACATCGTTCATGGTGATGCCTCCCGAGCTCGTATAATTAATTATCTTAGCCGCTTCTTTTTTGTTTGAGCCAAACCAGTATAGCCCCAAAGGACTAGGCTTGTTATTTAAAAAATTTATCGCACCGTCTAAATCGTCATAATAAACAAAAGGTAATATTGGTCCAAATATTTCTTCGTTCAAAGCAATCATATCTTGACTAGTATTTGTAATAACGGACGGTATCATCTGTTTGGCCTCTAGTTTTTTAAATTGATTAGCCTCAAGCAGCTCAATTATTCTGCCTCCTTTTTGCTTAGCGTCATCTATAATCAACTTTATCCTCTCAAAGTGTTCATTGTTTATTACAGAAGTAATATTTAAAAGATTTTTGTTTCCAAGGAGCAAGGCGGAGGCTGCTTTAGTAAGCTCGCATATAAACTCTTGTTCTACATTTTTTTTAATTAATATATAGTCAGGAGCAAGGCAAACTTGACCGCCATTGAATATTTTTCCCGCTAAAATTCTTTTGGCTGCTTTTTGCAAATTCGCACTCTCGGATATTATCGCTGGTGATTTTCCTCCTAACTCTAGAGTAACAGGGACTAGATTTTCAGAAGCGCTTTTCATCACATTTACAGCATTTTTTGAGGACCCTGTAAATAAAAGATGATTAAAAGGCTGGAGACTGAGTATCTCTGCAACACTCGAGTCTCCAGTAAAGACGGTTACTTCTTCCTCGTCATAATATCTTTTTATTAATTTTTGGATCAGATCTGCACTATTTGGTGCGATCTCTGATGGTTTTATTATTGCTCTATTACCGGCAGCAAATATGCTACCTAAAGGGCCAAAACAAAGATTAATTGGAAAATTCCACGGAACGATGACTCCAACTGAACCCAAAGGCTGATATTTGATGTACGTTCGGGCCCCTAGAAATTTAAAAGGTTGTAAAGACTGACGTTGACAATTTCGCATCCAACTTTTTGTGTGTTTTTTTGAGTATTTTAATGTATTTATAGTTCCGAAGATCTCGGCTAATAATATTTCTCCTGAGTTCCTAAAACCAAAATCATCCTGCAGAGCTTCCAGTATTTCTTCTTTATTTGAAGCAATAAGGTTAATAGCTCTTTTAATCCTATCCTCTCTTATTTTTGCAGACGTTATATCCTCATTCTGAATCGCTGTCTGTTGAAGAGAGATCACACGTCTGATTTCAGATGCTATACTATTGTTCAAATTTGCCCCAAATTTTTGTTAGTTAATTGCGAGAATTTTCAAGCTCCTAAAACAATTCTCTACGATTTACTAATGCTCTTAACCACAAGATCTTGTAATTCAATCGTTGATATTTCTTTTGCTAGATAGGCCATCGCATTAAGTGTGGTAATTTTTGTAAAAGCTGCTTCAATTAGTCGGTGTAGCATTGTATTCCTTGTTTCGTCAACGCCTAAATAGGTTTGCATTTCAGCAACANGTTTTTGAAGGAAGTATGCAGATGCTTTTAGATTTGTCGCCCTATCTTGGTTAAACACGACGATGTTATCGTCCTTTGTTTCTAATTCAGATAATAGAACCGTAACCATAGTATTTTGGTGAAAAATATTTGATTGGACCGCACAATGAAAATTTAACCATTCGACTAATTTTGAGTGTTCATTTTTAGTAAAACCCCATTTGTACTTGANGCACCTCCAAGTCCTTTTTGGCGGCCAGTTTAGGTAGTTTGATAACTCTTTTGTCATCATAAAAATCCTTTCAGTAAACTCATCTGGATTAAAGGTAGCTTTTGGATAATTAGTAATTTTGGCCAATTTTTAACTCACATGTTCTCTTCATTTAGGTTTTTTCGCTATTCAACTATGTTCTAGATATCACTTATATGAATATCTTTGCCAAAAGTTGATTTTGAACGCTAATAGTTCTTCTTAAGTTTGAAAGACTGTTATGTTCGGGTTACTCTATTTTGGCGCATGAATTTTTAGGTTTCAATAGATTTAAAATGTATGGTAGATATTTAAATTGAATATTAGCCAAAATCTCATATATTAAATTCCTATATGTTTATGACAATAATGATTACCTAATTACTAACCTAGCTTTTTGGAGTGAATTTTAAAATGTCCGTAAATCTTAAATCCTTTGCCGATGAACATAAAATAAAATATTTCATGATTTCTTTCACTGATCTTTTCGGTTCCCAAAGAGCAAAAATTGTTCCTGCGCAGGCAATAAGCGAAATGGAAAAAAATGGTGCCGGTTTCGCTGGGTTTGCTTCTTGGTTGGATATGTCCCCAGCTGATTCAGACATGTTAGCAATTCCGGATAGTGGCGCGGCAGTTAAGCTTCCGTGGAAACCTGACGTCGCCTGGGTGCCAGCGTATTGCTATATGGATGGGTCAAGTGTCGAACAGGCACCACGTAACATTTTAAAGCAATTGGTTGAACGCGCGAGAGCGTTAGGAATTGAAATTAAAACAGGTGTGGAAGCCGAGTTCTTTTTATTGTCTGAGGATGGATCAGCTATTTCAGATGATTATGATTACGCGGAAAAGCCTTGCTACGACCAACAGACTATTATGAGAAGGTTTGATGTTATAGCTGAAATTTGTGACTACATGTTATCCCTCGGTTGGAATCCATATCAAAACGACCATGAAGATGCGAATGGCCAATTTGAAATGAACTGGGAATATGATGACTTAATGAAAACCGCCGACAGGCATTCTTTCTTTAAATTTATGGTTAAGTCAGTTGCAGAAAAACATGGATTAAGGGCTACGTTTATGCCTAAGCCATTCCCTCATTTGACTGGCAATGGTTGTCACCTTCATCTTTCTGTTTGGCAAAATGGGAATAATTTATTTGAAGACAGTAAAAGTGTGGATGGGTTGTCTGATTACGGCCTAAACTTTTTGGCTGGTGTTTTAAAAAATGCGCCTTCCATGACAGCATTAACCAATCCTACGGTAAATAGTTATAAAAGAATCAATGCTCCTGTAACAAAATCGGGTGCAACGTGGTCTCCAAATACTGTGACTTGGACCGGAAATAATCGAACTCACATGGTTCGAATACCCGATAATGGTCGTTTTGAACTCAGACTGGCTGATGGAGCAGTTAATCCTTATCTATTGCAAGCGGCTGTGGTGGCGGCAGGTTTGGACGGAATTGAAAAAAAATTATTACCAGGAAAAAAGCTCGATATTAATATGTACGAAGAAGGCCACAAATTGAAAGGTGTTAAGAAATTACCTCTAAATCTGTTAGATGCTCTACGCTTGCTCAAAAATAGTAAGGTGATGAGGGGCTATTTAGGGGATGAAATGATTGACGGATTTTGTAAACTTAAAGAAAAAGAATGGAATGATTACTCGGCTTTCTTATCAGATTGGGAGAAAAAGACGACCCTAGATGTCTAAAACGTAAATTTTTTTGATTAATAACAAAATAAACAAAGTGGAGAAACTATTTGAATAACGGTTGGTGTATTACAGTTGATACGGGTGGAACGTTTACAGATGTGGTTGTATCCGATGAAGAGGGAAAATTTACAATCGGTAAAGCTTTAACCACTCCAGACCGGATTTTCGTCGGTCTAAGAGAAGCAATAGAAGATGCCTCGAGTCAACTTGGACTTTCAGTTACAGAACTTTTAGAAAGAACTCAGTTGTTTGTTTACGGTACAACAAGAGCCACCAATGCGATCGTGACAAGAAAAATAGCCAAAACAGCTTTTTTGACAACCAAAGGCTTTCCTGATGTTCTGGTTTTGCGAGAGGGGGGTAAATTTGATCCTCATGAATTCTCGATTCCCTATCCACAGCCATATATTCCAAGGCGATATACTTTTGAAATTGATGAGAGAATCGAATCGAATGGCCATATCTATAAAAAATTAGATGAAGAGCAAGTTGTTGATGTAATAAAACAATTAGATGCCAAAGGATATGAAGCAATTGGAGTTAGTTTTCTTTGGGCAATTAGAAATCCAGTCCATGAAAAAAAAGTAGGTCAATTGCTGCAAACGCTTGTGCCGGAAATTCCTTTTACCCTCAGTCATGAATTGAATCCAATAATGAGAGAATATCGCCGTGCATCTTCCGTTGTAATAGATGCCTCTATAAAACCTTTAATGCAAAATCATCTAACTGAATTACAAACTGACTTAAGGCAAAATGGATATTCAGGAGAATTATTAGTAAGCACTACAATCGGCGGTTGTATGGATATTGACAGTGTAATTTATAGGCCCATTCACACTGTGCGCTCTGGCCCGGCTATGGCTCCAGTTGCTGGGAAACAGTATGCTAAGCTTGAGGATAAGGAAGACGCGGTTTTAGTGGTTGACACTGGAGGAACTACTTTCGATGTAAGTCTGGTTGTAAATAATAATATTTCAATAACACAGGAAACCTGGTTAGGGGGGAAATTTACCGGAGATATGTTAGGAATACCAGCAGTGGATGCGCGAAGTGTTGGCGCAGGTGGAGGCTCTATTGCTTGGATTGATAGTGCTGGTCTGCTTAAGGTAGGACCGCAAAGTGCGGGCGCCAGCCCCGGGCCTGCTTGTTATAATTTGGGGGGGAAGCTTCCGACTGTAACAGATGCGGCTTTATTATTAGGCTACATCGATCCCAATTTTTTCCTGGGAGGCAGGATGCTTTTGAACGAAGTTGCAGCCCGAGAAGCTATTAAATCAATTGCGGATCCTCTAGGTATTCCACTTCATGAAGCGGCCTATTCAATATATACGGTTTCTAATGAAACTATGATAAATGCCATTAAGGATATAACAGTTAGCGAAGGTATAGATCCGTCTGAAGCTGTGATTGTTGCAGGAGGAGGGGCGGCGGGATTTGGAATTGTACCCATCGCAGAAGAATTAAAGTGTCAGCAAGTAATCATACCACGTACGGCAAGTGTGCTTTCTGCTAGCGGAATGCAATTTTCGGATATTAGTTTTGAGCACTCCTCAACCTTCCCAACACGTTCTGATCATTTTGACCGAAACGGTGTAGGAAAGTGTTTAGCCGAAATAAAAGCGCATCTTAGCCAATTTGCCGAAAGACTAGAAAAAAAAGGTTTTACGAATCGCAATATTAAGTTCAGAGTAGATGCTCATTACGCAGCTCAAGTTTGGGATATAAGCGTTGATTTGAATTCAGACTCCGTTGAGTCCGATGAGGACGTATTGCAATTGATCGAAGAATTCCACAAAAATCACAATAGAATTTACAGCGTAGATGACAGAGAGAGCCCGATAGATTTTCTAAATTGGACAGGGACACTCGTTATTGAGTTACCTAAAAAAGACCCGTTTCTTGAGTCTACGAAAAGTGGCACTGAGCTTCGCCAGCGTAACGCTTTCTTTGGGGTGGAGCAGGCGGTTACTACAAGAATTTACAAAGGATTAGGTATTTTACCCAACACACAAATTAAGGGCCCAGCAATAATTGAAGAACCCAACACAACCATAGTGATTCCACCACGAGCAAAGGTAACCTATAGTGATTTGGGTAGCTATATTGTTGATTTATCCGACTTGTTGTGATTAATATCTAAATTAGGAGTGAATAAAGAACCAATAAAATGAGCAGCGAAAAAAACGATAAACTATCCCCAATGCTCCTAGCCGTCCTAGCAAATAGATTTGATGGCGTGGTAAGAGAGATGACGAATACAATGCTAAAAACAGGAAGGTCCGCGGTCATCAACAGTGCTAGAGATTTTTCTTGTGGTATTACTACTGCTTCAAATGAACTCTTTGCAACCGCAGAGGGTCTGCCAGCCCATACCTATGGACTCAACCTACAGTCTGAGGCTATGTGCAGATTTCATCAAGATATTCGAGAGGGCGATGCATATCTTCATAACGATCCTTACAGTGGTAATTCCCATCCAGCAGATCATACGATAATCGTGCCAGTCTTTTGGGAGGGAGAACATCTTTTTAATGTTTGTGCAAAAGCTCATCAAGCTGATATCGGTAACTCAATACCCTCTACTTATCACGCCTCAGCCAAAGACGTTTACGAGGAGGGAGCCTTAATATTTCCCGCAGTGAGGGTGCAACGGGATAATATAACTAACGATGACATTATAAGAATGTGTCAGCGGCGTATAAGGGTACCGGATTTTTGGTATGGTGATTTTTTATCAATGTTAGGTTCAGCAAGAACTGGTGAAAGTAGGATTCATGATATCTTTAAAAAATATGGAAAAGAGACCGTCAGGCAATTTATGAGCGAGTGGTTTGATTATAGTGAGATTAGAATGAAACAGGCGATATCCTCACTACCAAAAGCAACGATTGAAAGAGAAAGTTTTCACGATCCCATGCCTCCTTTACTTCCTGATGGTATACCGGTCCGAGTAAGATTGTCGGTGTCACCAGACAAAGGTGAGATAGAAATTGATCTCACTTCGAATATCGACAACATGGATAATGGACTAAATCTATCTGAAGCATGTTCGATTAGCAATGCAGTTGCGGGTGTCTATAATTGCTTGCCCTCAGATATTCCACGGAATGGGGGCTCGTACCGGTGTATAAAAATGAAGATGAGAGAAGGAGCTGCCATAGGGATTCCAAAATTCCCACACAGTTGTTCGGTAGCTACTACAAACATTTCTGAACGATTATTAAACAACGTTCAGGCAGCGATGGCTGAACTGGGAGAAGGTTATGGATTAGCGGAAGGCGGTCTAGGACTGGGGGCGGGTTTTTCAGTCGTATCTGGCAAAGATGCTCGGCATGACAATCATCCTTACGTCAACCAGCTTTTTTTCGGAGAAAATGGGGGGCCGGCTTCTCCAGAATGTGACGGATGGGTTACTTATGGTATACCTGTAGTCGCGGGTCTCATGTACCGTGATAGCATAGAAATTGACGAGCTAAGTTATCCTATTCATGTGAAAGAAGTCAGGCTGACGAAAGATGAAGAAGGAGCCGGATTTAATCGCGGCGCCCCAGGAGTTACCCTTACATATGGACCAAGTGAAAATCCGATGACCGTAGTTTTTGCGGCTGATGCACAAGTAAATCCCGCCAAAGGTGTAAGAGGAGGAAAAGACGGTAATAGAGGAGAGATGCATGTGATTGATTCTGATGGTAATGCGACGCAAGCTCCGAGCGTTGGAGTGGTTGTCCTGAACAAAGGTATGTGGCTAAAAGGGAAGGATACCTCTGGTGGTGGATATGGATGTCCTTTTGAAAGAGATGCTGATAGGGTTCTTCATGATGTTTTGGAGGGATATATATCATTAGAGAGAGCTAAAAAAATCTACGGTGTCGTTTTTGAGGGTTCAGTTGAAGAAGAGGACTTAGAGATCAACATCGAAAAGACCCGAGAATTAAGAGACTTGATTCTCAGGAATTAAATAAGGAGAACTTTTGGTGTCTGATTTTCCGTTAATTGTAGGTTTTCAACCACTTTCTGATAATAATCGGAATCGGGTTAAGACAATTAAGCGGGGTAAGGGAATTTATTTATACGATGCTTCGGGCAAGGAATACATAGAAGCAACTTCATCGTTTTGGGTTGCTGCATTGGGTTTTCAGAATGAGGAACTAATATCTTCGATAGAGCGACAATATCGTAAGCTTCCATTCTTAGTTTCTGGCATGCACCGTACTAGTGATACCTCGATCGCCTTATCTGAGAAGCTAGCGACGATTTCTGCAATAAAGAATCCAGCGATCCTGTTTGCGGCTACGGGGTCAGAAGCAAATGATTTTTTGATTAAGGTGATGAAATACGGAGCTTTTGATGAAGGCCAAGCTGTTAGAATGAAATTTATTTCAAGAAAGCAAAGCTACCATGGGGGAACGCTAGCGTCTGCAAGTTTAACTGGAGGGCATCATTCAGATTTCGGGCTTCCTCTGCCTGGTTTTTTTCATGTGTCTCAGCCTGACTTTCATGGAGGACGGCTACCTGGAGAGACTGAAGAAGAATTTTGTAAGCGACTAATCCTAGAGGTAGAAAACTTAATTGTTAAAGAAGGCAAAGAATCGATAGCTGCATTTTTTGCAGAACCAGTAAGTTTTTCCGCTGGCCTGCATGTACCTCCGAAAAATTATTTCAAATGCTTAAAAAAATTACTAGATCAACATGAAATCGATTTGGTAGCTGACGAGGTTGTAACTGGCTTTGGTCGAACCGGAAGAATGTGGGGTAGTGAATCGGTTGATTTTTCTTCGGATCATGCCACTATGGGGAAAGGAATAACAAGTGGATATTTCCCTCTATCGGCGATAGCAATAGGAGAAAGCCTCCAAGAAAGAATGAAAGAAAAATCAAGACGCATCAACTCATTTGCTCATGCGGCCACATATGCTGCCCACCCAGTTGGAGCAGCAGCAGCACTTAAAACATTGGAAATTATAGAGCGAGAAAAATTGTTAGAGCATGCGGCAACGATTGGTAAGCTATTAGAAAAAGAACTTAGACCACTGGGGGAACATCCCTTGATTGGAGATGTTCGTTTTCATGGGCTTGCAGCGGCTGTTGATTTTAGGATTCGTGACGAAAATGATGAGTTGTCGACCGAAGATCCTATAGGTTTATGCAATCGTATTAACTCAGAATTGATCGAGGATGGATTAATTACCCGTCCAGTTAACGGTAGCTTGTTAATTGCACCGCCTTTAATAACTACATCAGATCAGATTTTAGAGATTTCTGAAAAGATAAAATCTAGATTAGGAAAATTAACAGTATAGGATTCTGAAATCGTCATGAAGAGAATTAATCTAATTTTATTCACCCTACTATTCCCAATTTTTACTTGTCTAGCAAACAGTAATGACAACAGCATCAGTGTGGTCTTATTAGGCCTCGATAAGCAACAACTAGGAACCGTTAAAGTTCGAGCGGTTCCACAAGGTGTTTTGTTAGATGCACAATTTAAAAATCTGCCTCCTGGTCCTCATGCTTTTCATATCCATGAATTCGGAGTTTGTGAGGGTGATTTTTCAAGTTCTGGTGGGCACTTTAATCCCTCCGGAGAAAAACACGGACTTTTAGTGGAAGGTCATTCCGGTGATATGCCAAATATTCATGTTGGGCAAAGTAAAGAATTAAGGGTGGAGATATTAAATACAAAGTCAATTTAATTAAAGAGGATCCTCTCAGTATATTAAACAGAGCTTTTGTCATCCACGATGGGCCAGATGATTATAAAACTCAGCC
This sequence comes from Methylococcaceae bacterium TMED69, assembly GCA_002170535.1. Lineage (GTDB taxonomy): Bacteria > Pseudomonadota > Gammaproteobacteria > TMED69. The sequence goes on along the minus strand of NHDW01000003.1, from coordinate 14,419 downwards.
ATCGGGTGCCGCGGGACCTAGGATAGGTTGTGGGGTAATAAGTCCAAAATGAAATTCGTTTAAATTTATTTTGATTAAAACCACCTATCTTTAGAGTGTTTCAGGAGTAGGAATATCAATGAACAAAATCCTTAAGATAGCTATTTCTGTAGTGTTAATAGTTCTGTTTGCATCTTCATTCGTTGAGAAGAAAAATGGTGAGACTCATTTAAATGACATGAATTGTATAGCATTACTTGAATTAGCTGCTGACTATGCTTATAGCAAAAATCAAAAAGACAGATATGATGAGTTTAAAAAAAAGAAGTTCGATATTTATCAATCCTATCCTGATGGTCATTTGCTCTCTAATCAAATTGTGAGGAATAAAATTAAACATAAGGCTAGACTAAAAAAGAGTGGTGAAGAATATTTAAATAGCGCTTTGTTTAATTGTGGATTCAGTGAAAAGTTCGGCGCAAATTATGGTTTTATTAAACCGAAAGATAGATAATCAAAACGATCTAACAATTAATCAGAAGGGTAAGAACGCGCGGATAGCCGGAAGAAGTTGAAGTATCTTTTGAACTATTATTGCTGGGCTAATGCCAGTGCGCGAGATTAACAAAATAACCGCAAAGATAACCATCAGAGCGAGCAATGTTCTTACTTTTTTTTGCTTAAGTTCAGACGTGTCCGAATAAGGTCTGGATATTTTCAAAATAAGCCAAAATAACAGTGCTATGGCAAAAATTATCAGAACCAGCTTTACCATATTTGTTTCCTAATAATTTAATAAAACGTTAACACTTATTATATATTACTAATTGTTTAAAAAAAGTCCCCTTTTTTATTAGAATAATTCTTTTAATAAAAATATATTAATACTATGAAGATTGTTAGTTTAACACCAAGCGCCACAGAAATAATTACAAGTCTTGATTTATCAGAAAATCTTGTAGGTTGTAGTCATGAATGTAATTTTCCCGAAGAAGTTAAAGAAAAGTTAAAAGTTACTTCAACCAAAATACGACCAAATTTATCTATGAGAGAGATTGATCGTGTTGTAAAAGAATCCCAAGAAAACAATTCAGATATTTATGAAATAAATCACAATATGTTGGTTAATATACAGCCGGATTATTTAGTGACTCAGGGTTTGTGTGATGTCTGTGCGATAACTGAAAGTCAAGTCGCTCAAGCATTAAAGTATTTGGTTAATGAAAGCGGTAAAGTTACGAAAGTATTATCATTGTCAGGGTCTTCAATTGCACAAATAATAGAAGATATAGAACGTTTGGGTAATGAATTTGATCGAGTTAAGGAAGCTAAAGATATCATTAGCAAAGCAAATAAAAGCATACGGGATATGATGGCCCTATCAAAAATAGGGAAGTCAATCTTATTTTTGGAATGGGTGGATCCTTTTTTTGGCCCGGGACATTGGGTTCCAGAGCAGATTGGGTTAGCGGGTTTTGATTCTCCTCTAGGGCTTACAGGACAGAACTCAAGAGAGATTTCTCCATCTTTAATTAGAACCATTAATCCTGATTATATTGTTGTTGGTTGCTGTGGGTTTGGGCTTGAGGATAATAGAAGGATTGCGGCGCGATTATATGAAAATGTTCATCTTAAAGAGCTGAAAGCCATATCTGAGCAGAACGTTTACGCATTTGATGCAGATGCATATTTTAGCAGGCCCACCTTACGAATTTTGGAAGGGGCAAACCAACTCAGATGGGCCTTATTGACAAGGTCCTCAATTCATCGGTGTATCTTATAATTGAGTAAATAAAGAGAATCTGAGTCTAGAAAGTGGTTATTGATTTGAATTTTTATTGGAGTTAATATTTAGTTTCCTGCTTTTGTTTCTTCTTACGTTCATTTAGTCACGGAATAAAAAATATGTGTGGTATTGCTGGCATTTTTCTGATCGACCAAAATCTTAATTCCTCTTTGGGCAACCTCTTGGTAACCATGTTAGAACCTTTGAGTGATAGAGGCCCTGATAGTGCTGGTGTAGCAATATATAAAGAAGCTGATGAGAATACCACAAAAGTTACCGTGCAATCTGAAAATCCAACAGACGATTTTTTAAAACTTTCAGAAAATATAAAAATTCGAACAGGAAAAAATATAATTATAGAACCTGTAGATAGTCATGCCATCATCAAGTTGGATGTTTTAGATGTTTCGACTGTGTGTGATTATCTGAATAATGATACCGATATCCGAATTATGAGTGTGGGTACAAAAGTCGAAATTTATAAAGAAATTGGGCCACCTAGAGAGGTGCTAGAGAGGTTTAATGTTGCTGCTATGAGGGGCACGCATGCGATCGGACATACTAGAATGGCAACCGAGTCTAAAGTAACCACTTTGGGCGCTCACCCTTTTTCTACTGGGGCTGACCAGTGCCTTGTTCATAATGGTTCTTTGTCAAATCACAACAATCTTCGAAGGGCTATTGAGAAATCTGGTTTTAATTTTGAAACGGAGAATGATAGCGAGGTGGCTGCTGCTTATCTAACGGAGAAGATGAAAATGGGTCATAACTTAGAGGTTGCCTTAGAGATGAGCCTCAATGATCTTGACGGTTTTTTTACNTTTGTTGTGGGTACAGAAAATGGATTTGGAGTGCTCCGAGATAAAATTGCTTGTAAACCTGCCGTGATGGCGCAAACAGATAAGTATGTCGCTTTTGGTTCCGAATTTAGGGCATTGGCTTCATTGCCTGATATAGAAAAAGCAAATGTATGGGAGCCCGAGCCAGGCATCCCATATTTTTGGGGTGAATANAATGTATGATTTTGATTTAGCAAAAACCAAATTGAGAGATGTAAATAGTGTTCTGCAAAAACAACCTGAGGCGGCAGAAAGCATTAAGAAATGGAAGATACAGAATCCTAACGGCGCACATGCTGTAGCAGTTGGACTCAATAGCAGTATTCACGTCGAAATAGAGGGTTCAGTCGGATACTATTGTGCGGGAATGAATGAGGAGGCTGAAGTAATTATCAAGGGTTCGGCTGGCCCAGGTGTTGCTGAGAATATGATGTCAGGGAAGGTGACAGTATTCGGAAATGCGAGTCAATACGCCGGGGCTACGGGACATGGCGGAATACTAGTCATAAAAGGAAATGCTTCTTCAAGGTGTGGGATTTCCATGAAAGGAATTAACATAGTAGTGGGCGGAAACGTCGGACATTCTTCTGCTTTTATGGCTCAAGCGGGTAATTTGTTAGTTTTAGGAAACGCAGGAAATGGATTAGGTGATTCGATTTATGAAGCGAATATATTTGTCGCCGGATCGGTAGGCGAATTAGGTGCTGATTGCATAGAAAAAGAGATGATGGAAGAGCATATGGACTTAGTTGAAAAGTTATTACATGATTCAAAAATCACTGGTAGACCAAAGCGTTTTAAACGGTACGGCTCGGCAAGAAAACTGTATCATTTTGATATTAAAAACGTTGGTTTGTATTGAGAGAATTAAATTATGGATGAAAAACAAATGAACAAGAGGCGAACCCCAGCTAAAAAATCAATTATTTTTAATGATGATGTGAACGCTGAAATTAGAAGGGCCGCAACTACAGGTATTTATAGTATCAGAGGGGGTGGGACAAAAAGGGCCTTACCTCATTTTGATGATCTTGTATTTCCCGGCGCCTCTATGTCGCGATATCCTCTTGAGGGCTACAGGGAGCGATGTGATACCGAAATTGTCCTGGGAACCAGATTCGCAAAAAATCCAATCAAGATAAATATACCGATAACAATTGCTGGGATGAGTTTCGGAGCTCTATCAGGTCCAGCTAAAGAAGCTCTAGGTAGAGGCGCTACGATTGCTGGCACATCGACTACTACCGGAGATGGAGGGATGACCGACGAAGAAAGAAATCACTCAAAATTTTTAGTGTATCAATATCTGCCCTCCCGATATGGTATGAATCCAAGTGATTTAAGACGGTGTGATGCAATAGAAATAGTGGTCGGTCAAGGAGCAAAACCAGGAGGAGGTGGAATGTTATTGGGGCAAAAAATTAGCAACAGAGTAGCTCAGATGCGTTGCTTGCCCGAAGGAATTGATCAAAGGTCGTCCTGCAGACATCCAGATTGGACAGGTCCAGATGACCTTGAAATTAAAATTTTAGAATTAAGAGAAATAACGAACTGGGAAAAACCTATCTTTATTAAAGTGGGTGGGGCTCGCCCTTATTTCGATACATCTTTAGCTATAAAAGCAGGCGCTGATGTCGTGGTGTTAGATGGCATGCAAGGGGGAACCGCAGCAAGCCAAGATGTTTTTATAGATCACGTTGGTATCCCTACTTTAGCGTGTATCCGACCTGCGGTTGATGCTTTGAACGATTTGGGTATGCGAGAGGAAGTGCAATTAATCGTATCCGGTGGGATAAGGTCGGGTGCTGATGTGGCAAAAGTATTAGCTTTAGGTGCGGACGCGGTCTCGATAGGATCAGCTGCTTTGATTGCCATCGGCGACAACGATCCTAAATGGGAAACTGAATATAAAGAACTAGGCACTACAGCAGGTGCTTTTGATGATTGGCATCTTGGAAACGATCCTGCCGGTATTACTACTCAAGATCCAGAATTAATGAAAAGAGTTGATCCAATAAAAGCCGGTGAAAGACTGGCAAATTACTTAAGAGTAATTACATTGGAAGCTCAAACGATTGCGAGAGCTTCTGGTAAAAGTCATCTCAAAAATCTCGAGCCAGAAGATTTATGTGCTTTAACAGTTGAAGCGGCGGCAATGGCTAGAGTGCCTTTAGCGGGTACAAATTGGATTCCAGGCAAAGATGGTTATACCACTTAGGATTTGTAAATCTTACGTTTAATATTTTTATTTTTGTTTCCGTAAAGACTAAAAGGGTTGTCATTTGGTAGATGAGATTTTCCGTTTAAGCGCCTTAGATATAGCTCAATGTGTAAAAAAAAGGGAGATATCTTGTAGCGAAGTTGTCGATTCTTTACTCGATAGGATCGAGAAAATTAATCCTAAGTCGAATGCGATCACCGTGGTCTTTGAAGAATTAGCAAGACGAATGGCTAGCGAGCTGGATAGACATAAAAAAAATGATTCGAAGAAAATTTTCTATGGGGTTCCGTTTACTATTAAAGATAATCTGGATTTTGTAGGCGTTCCGACAACTAAAGGCTTATTAGCATTAAAGGATTCCTTGCCAACGCGAAGTGACCCGATAGTAAATAGATTAATGGCTTCGGGTGCGATTCCATTAGGGAAAACGAATATGCCAGAAATGGGCATGAGACTTGATACTGACAACCCTCTGTTTGGAAGAACTTTAAACCCATGGAATCAAAATATTACTCCAGGCGGTTCAAGCGGGGGTGATGCGGTTGCTCTTGCTACTGGTATGACACCTTTTGGATTAGGTAATGATATAGGAGGCTCTCTTCGTAATCCAGCTTATTGTTGTGGTGTTACTTCTTTAAAACCATCTCAAGGTATTGTTCCGTGGTCCCCTTCAATTGAACCAATAGATTCGGGAGTTGCAAATTTAATGCTAACAAATGGTCCAATGGCTAGAACTGTATCCGATTTGCAAGCCGGGTTATCAGTAATAAGAGGCAGGAGTATTTATGATCCCGATTCACTTGATATTTCTTCTTTTCCAGCTTTACCAACTAGACCGAGGGCGGGGTTTATGACGCGAATCAGCGGCTTTGAAATCCCCGAAATCACCTTGAAGAGAATAGAAGAAGCTGCATTAATATTGGAAAGAAATGGCTGGGAGATCGAGGAAACAAGTCCACCTGAGATAAATCTTGTTTTTGAGGTATGGATTTCTATCTTAAGGCCACTAATTAAATCACTTCCGCTCGATTGTTTTTCGGATAAAACCGTAAAGTATTTAAAACGTGTGACAAAGGAGGCTCCACCCTTTACTCCGGCAGATGCTTTATTAAAAAGGCGTCTCTTACGTAGAATTTGGTCGGTTTTTTTCAAAAATTATACGGTACTCATTGGCCCGACTTGGTGTACTAGTCCTTGGAATATAGATTCAGACCTAGACTCTAANAACGGTGATTGGACCTTAAAGCAGAGCTCAATTTTTATTGCTCCCGGCAATTGTTTGGGTATACCAGCTATTGCTTTGCCCATGGAAAGTTATAAAGGTCTTCCGACTGGAGTACAAATATGCGCAGATATCTTCAAAGACCACTATTGTCTTTTTGCCGCAGAAATTATAGAAAAGGAGTTTAGCAGGGAGACTCCTATTGATCCAAAATTCTAACGGTGGGGTTGCGATGAAAGTTTGTGTTATAGGTGGAGGTCAAGCTGGTTTTCAAGTATGTGAATCCTTGGTTAGTAAAGGATTTAAAGGAAAATTAGTTCTGATTGGCGAAGAACCTTTTCCTCCTTACCAGCGACCTCCATTATCGAAAAACTATCTATCAGGAAAACTAGATAGAGATAGGTTATTTTTACGGCCAAAAGAATATTATGCTGACAACGGCATAGAGCTTATATATGGCCAACGAGTAGATGATATTAACCTAAAAAGAAAACAAATTTTCACGTCAAATAATAGTTGCATAAATTTTGATAAGTTGGTTTTAGCTACTGGTGCGGACTTAAAAAAAATAAAGAATCTAGATCAGTGCTTAAATGTTCATTACCTTAGAAGTTTAGAAGAAAGTTCTCTCTTGCGAGAAAAAATTTCGAAAGACAAGAAAATCATAATCATTGGCGGCGGTTTTATTGGATTAGAAATAGCGGCTATTTGTCTTGAATTTGGTCTTGAGGTTAGTGTGATAGAACAAGCGGACAGGCTCATGAAGCGTGCTGTACCTAATAATGTTTCAGAGTTCTATGAGAAGTACCATATGGCCCGTGGGGTGAACATTTTTACGAACGCCAGTATAACCGAGATTGATAAAGTAAAAAATGATTATTATTTACAATTAAAAGGCGGAAAAAAACTTCATGGCAACGTGCTTTTAGCAGGAATTGGGGTGAATCCGAATATTAATCTGGCTCAGAAAATAGGAATTTATTGTGAGGATGGAATAAAGGTTAATCAGAATGGATTAACAAGTGCGAAGGACGTATATGCAGTTGGGGATTGCGCTAACTTTTATAATGTCTTACTGAAAAGCCACATAAGGCCAGAGTCAGTTCAGCATAGTATTGACACTGCAAAAGTGGTTGCTGAAAATATACTAGGAAACTCTTCCGTCTATGATACTGTCCCCTGGTTTTGGTCAGATCAATATGACTTAAAATTACAGATAGCTGCCATAGGCAACGAATTTGATGCGACTAAGAAAATTAAATATTCCGAGAAATCTTTTTCGACTTTTTGTTTCAATAGTGATAAGCATATTGCAACATTTTCGATAAATAGACCCGCGGATATTTTTATTTCGAAAAAAATTCTTGCTAAGGGGTCTATGCTTTCGCGTGAAGATTTGAATAAAAAAGATTTTGATTTTAAGGTATTTGCGAAAAAATACTTATAGTGCGACTACTTGTGTTTTAGATGAACGATAAAGGTATGAATGAAAAAAATAGAAAATACTTATGGAAAGTGATTCTGCAAACTGGCGACGAATTAAAAGGAAAGCTTCCTAATCACCCGAATCATCCAAAAGGTCGGAATCCATATGCGCACGTGGCAGTTTGCATTAAAGAGCATTTTAAGTGTAGCTACAAAGATATACCTGATGATTTGTTTTCTGATGTTATACAATTTTGCGATGAACTGAAACGAACAGAAAAATTTAAAGATTAATTCATGAAAACTGAAAATTAAATAATTAAACTAATGTTAATTATTGGCCACAGAGGCGCATCCTATGACATGGGGGAAAATACAGTTGGCGGTATCACTACTGCCATCAGAGCGGGAGTTGATGGAGTTGAAATTGATATTCGGCGCTCAGATAACCGAGTTATTCTCCTCCATGACATTACCGTTACGCGGACAACTAACGGCCATGGTTTACACAAAAATTACTCATTCCATTCTTTGAGAAATCTTGTTTGTAAAAATGGAGAAAGAATCCCCACAATTGAGGAAGTAATGCCGTTGCTCTTAAAGACTACATATATTTATTTGGAGGTAAAAGAGCCAAATATGCTGGAGCTTGTTTGGCAAGTTTTAAAAAAAGTACCCGAAAAAAACCAGAAGAATATTTATATATCCTCTTTTGATGAGAACATTATAAAAAGTTTCAAGGCAAATAAAAAAATAAAGAAAGCATTTATTACGGCAGCAAAAAAACCGCAATTGGCAGCTCGATGTGAGGAGCTAAATTGTTCGCAGATTCACGTGAGCCTCGAAGTAATCGATGAAATGATTGTTGACGAAGCCCATAGAAATAATTTGAAGGTCCTTGTCTTTACTGTTAATAAATCTTTTGATCTTAAACGTTGTCTAGACCTAAAGGTTGATGGTATTTTTACGGACCTACCAATTGAGATGATTGAGGCTTTGAGAAGAACTGGGGCCAAATCTCAGTTAAAGGGTTATTGAATTGTGGCACAAATTATATTGTGGTTAGGCAAGAAATAAAGGAAAACGTCACCACGGTGATTGAAAGACCGATTGCTATTAAGCTGGAAACTATAGGTTCTTTAGTTTTTTTTGTAAGTTCTTCTTGTCCTGAAACATGGCTATTCATGAGATACCTCGTTTATTAATTAACAATCTATCTCCCCTCATAGTCGAAATATTATGTTGACCAAATAGTTTCGTCAATAAAAAAGAAGCATTTTTATAAATTAAAAATTTATATGGTTATACCCAAAGAGTCAGTGATGAATCTTTTTTTCTAACTAAAATTTACCAAGCTTAGTAAAAAACAAAGTTCCGGGTATAAATTCGTTGGTATATCTGATACTTTATTTACTCAATTGTTTTTGGCTTTGCACCTTTAAATGCCCATGAAAAAAATACTATTTAAATTAGCTTGTTTGTTAATACCTCCATTAAGAAAATTATCTAATAGAATTAATCAGTTAACTGAAGAGAATGCAAAGCTCAAAGAAGAGAATGAAAATAATTTAATTCCTAAGTTACATGAATTACTATGGGCAGAAAAAGATGAACGTCAAAGTCTTGAAGAAGCCGGCATAAAAATATCACCAAATAATTTTTATGCAAATATTCCTTCAGTAACCGAAATAGAAAACAGTTTTGAATATTCTGATAATGTCACTGATAAGCCTCCCTATATTGAATGCGATATTTTTGGTTCTCCTCAAGAAAATAAGCATTTACTAGAAACACTCACTCATTATTCCAGTGAGTATTGTCCTCCTACAGAGGGGGATGAAAAAGAACCAAAAGGTTTTTTTTGGGCAAATAGCCAGTTTAGTTTTTCTGATGCAATGTCTTATTATTCTTTTTTGAGATTACTGCAGCCACAGAACGTGGTTGAGATTGGCTCAGGGTTTTCTACGCTTGTAGCAGCAGATGCAATAAAGAAAAACCGAAAGGGTAAGATCCTTTGTATTGAGCCATATCCTAGAGAATTTATAGACCAATTAAATGATATAGAACTAATAAAAAAACCGGCACAAGCAATTTCAGATGCGTGGTTGAATAACAATTTAACCGATGGTGATATCTTGTTTATTGATTCTACGCACACCGTAAAAACAGGCAGTGATTGTTTGCACATTTATTTGAGACTATTGCCGAAGATAAAGCATGATATTTATGTTCATGTACACGATATTTTTTTACCTTTTGGCATAGAAAAAAATTGGCTGATTGATCAGCATATTTATTGGACTGAACAATACCTATTGTTATCTTTTTTGCTGGATAATCCCAAAGCTACATTTTTATATGGTAGCAGTTATCATAGATATGCGAATTATGATTTATTAAAGAAGTTTATGCATGGTAGAAGTGAGATAGGTGGGGCGAGCTTTTGGTTTAAATACAGTGGAACGGATATTGAAATAAGCAAGAAGTTTTAATGTAATGTGTTCAATATGGTNGGGCTCGGAATTCATATGAATACATACATTAAACTTACTTAATACTTGCCCTCGGTAGAAGAATTAACAAAAAATATACTTTGATAAAACACTTTTATGCGGCAACTTTTTAGTTTATGGTGCTTTAAGTTGCAATGTTCCGATCCAGCTAAGACCGATCATTACCGCGGTGGTGCCGAGACAAAATGAAAGTCCACCCACTTGATATGTTAATCCGGATAATACTGTGCCAACCAATCTGCCTCCAGCATTAGCCATATAGTAAAAGCCAACATCCATCGTTACCCGTTTTGTATCTGTTAAATTAAGAATGAGAAATGAATGCAGTGCTGAGTTTATGGCGAAGATGCCCCCAAAGATTAAAAGACCAATCACGATAGTCGTTGTAATCACATATGATGGTTCAGGGACCAGCCAGATCAAACCTGCTAGAAATACAGGGACAATGCTCAAGAGACCAACCCATTGTCTCGCCAGTGCCAGAATTTCCAGATCTGATTTGGACGCTGCCTTTAGGATACGCGGAGCCAAACCCTGGACGAGGCCATAAAGGATTGTCCAGACCGCCATAAATGTCCCTATCATAAAAAAGGCCATGCGGTTACCCTCTATCGTGCCGTCCGATAGCACCGCATAGAAATAGATTGGAATGCCAACCACGAACCACACGTCACGTGCTCCGAAGAGAAACAGTCGTGCAGCACTGAGCCAGTTGATATTGCGGTTCTTGGAAAACACTTCGGAAAATTTCGCATTTTTGCGCCCAACCGGCAGCCCTTTAGGCATGCAAATTACGACACCGATCAGAATGATAAACAGGATGGACGCCATCGTTAGCAGTGAAGGTACAAACCCAAAGACGGCCAGCAGGGCGCCCCCCAACAGAAAACCGCTTCCCTTCACGGCATTCTTTGACCCTGTCAGAATAGCGACCCATCGGAACAGTCCCCCGCCCGTCGTTGGGGCAAGAATTTTCACGGCACTTTTAGAGCTCATCTTTGCCAAATCTTTGGCCACACCAGAGAGCCCTTGGACTAACATCACAAATACCACAGAGACACTGGCACCCCATGCCGGGTCAAGTTGACTGAGCACCAAAAGTGCAGCAACCTGCAAGGACAACCCCGCATAAAGTGTCGAAGTCAGTCCAAACCGCGCTGCAATCCAACCCGCGGATAGGTTTGTGATAACACCCGCGATTTCATATAGCACAAACAGATAGGCTAGTTGCACCGGGGAAAAACCCAGTGTGTGAAAGTGCAGTAGGACTAGCATCCGCAATGCTCCATCCGTTAACATGAATGCCCAATAGGCGGCGGTTACGGTAATGTAAGCGGCATATCCTGCAGGATGCGTCATAGCTTGCCGCCAACCATCAACGCTACATCAATCAAACGGTGTGCATAGCCATATTCATTATCATACCATGCGTAAACTTTAAGCTGAGTACCGTTCACTACCATGGTCGAGGGTGCATCAATGATGCTGCTACGCTGATCGTTAGTATAATCTGAGGAAACAAGGGGTCGTGTTTCATATCCAAGGATTCCTTTCAACGGGCCTTCGGCTGCAGCCTTGAACAAGCTATTCACCTCTTTTACAGTCGTTTCGCGTGCCATTTCAAACACGCAGTCTGTAATGGATGTGTTTAGAAGTGGCACTCGCACTGCATGTCCGTTTAACTTACCCTCCAGCTCGGGATAAATTAGCGTGATCGCCGTAGCGGAGCCTGTTGTGGTAGGGATAAGGTTGGTTAGCGCCGACCGTGCACGGCGCAAGTCTTTGGCGGGGCGATCAACAATCGTTTGCGTATTGGTCACATCGTGAATCGTTGTAAGTGAGCCATGTTTGATGCCGATCCCTTCAAGCAAGACCTTTACTACTGGTGCAAAACAATTCGTGGTGCAGCTTGCTGCTGTCACGATCTGGTGAGAGTCCGGGTCGTAGGTATCGTGATTGACGCCATAGACGATGTTGGCGGTTGGTCCGTCCTTGACCGGAGCTGATACGATAATTTTTTTCACCCCCGCAGCAAAATACGGGGTCAGCTCGGCCTCTGTCTTGAACGCGCCTGTGCAATCAATCACCACATCGACGCCGTCTAGTGGGAGGTCTTCTAGATTACGGATGCCGGTGACTGGAATACGTACGCCATCAATGCTGATCGATTTTTCATCTGCTGCAAATGTTGCAGGCCATCGCCCATGGACGGAATCAAATTCCAGCAAATGTGCGTGCATCGCTGCATCGCCAACTGCGTCATTAATAAAAGCAAGCTGCGCGCCATGCTCTAAGAGCGGACGAAGTGCAAGTTTACCGATGCGACCAAGGCCGTTGAGAGCGAATGTAGTCAAATCTATCTACTCCTGTTTAGCGGTTCCATTACAATAGATAGGAAGTAACGGGTTAGAAAATTCAATTATTATACCGGTGCCAGGGTGAATTTCAATTAGTCTGGAGGGTATGGTTTTCGCGTTCATAAGTTAAGACTATGTTATTAATTTGCACTTCCAAAATCAATAAACAGATATTTACTTTGGTATTTTTTCAAAAGTAGGTTCGGTAGAAAAAATCTTGAGAAAGATTTATCATGTCATGATTAATAAAGCTTAGAATATGAATCGATACACTTTACTACCTACTTTCCTGTTATCGTTGATCTTCTCATCACCGTCCTATAGTGAATGGGCGTGGTTGAATGAGGGTGTGGACGGAACGACCTTCTATGTGGATTTAGAGAGAATAAGAAAACAAGATGGGTATGTTTATTGGAGGGAATTGCAGGATAGTTTGAAACCAGACAAAGACGGAGATTTGTCTTACAAATTATTTAACCAAGGTGACTGTAAGTTATTTCGGTATAAGACTTTGACTGCGGTTTATTACAAAGAACCGATGGGTGGAGGAACTGGTAACACTTTCACCCCAAAAAATCCAGAATGGATATACCCGTCTCCTGACACTTCATCACAAAGTATTCTAAAATTCGTCTGTAATCGGTGAGTATTTCGGTTATCACGACAATGGACAGTTCAGATTTAAATGAAGATTTTTTATTTTTTACTTATATTAGTTTCGAGTGAAGCATTAGGCAAGACGTTCATTTTCGGATCTTGTTTGAATCAAAATAAGCCTCAAGTAATTCTTAACGTAATTCAGGAAAAGAAAGCAGATAAAATTATATTCATGGGAGATAATGTTTATGGAAATACTAAAAATAATATCAAAAATTTAAAAAACGCTTACAGTAAAGCAAAAGTTAATCTTGCTCCATTCAACAAACACGAGATTTTAGCAATATGGGATGATCATGATTATGGTGAGAACGATGGTGGAAGTGACTTTGTTCACAAACATGAATCTAAAGAATTATTTTTAAACTTTTGGGGTATTCCAAAAAATGATCCACGATGGAAAAGACAAGGAATTTATTTTGATTATGAAGAATTCATAAATGGTAATAAAATACACTTCATATTTCTTGATACTAGATTTAATCGATCGAAATTAAAAAAAAATACAATCGACGTCAAAAAAAAATACACTCATGATGTTAACAAATCAAAAACTTTTCTAGGAAATGAGCAATGGGTGTGGTTAGATAATATTATAAAAAAAGATGCTGACGTAAGATTTATAGTTTCATCTATTCAAGTCATACCAGAGGACCACGGTTTTGAAAAATGGTCTAATTTTCCTGAAGAAAAAAAGAAATTATTCGATTTGAATAAAAATCATAAAAATACTTATTTTTTATCCGGTGATCGTCATATTTCCTCAATCTACAAAGAAAAATACAAAGAAAGGGAATTTCATGAAATTACATCAAGCGGATTAAATATGGCATGGAAAGATAATAATGAAAAAGATAGTAAACAAATTATTGATACAATTAATACAAATAATTTTAGTATGATTAAGTTTTCAAAAAGGTTTTTTGATATCCTATTTTTTGATGAATATGGAAAAAAAATTCACTCTCATCAATTTATAATAAAAAATTAGAGTCAAATCCTAAGATAAAACCTAGAGTATGTTTGAAAAGATTTTCGACAAGTTCAGTAAAACCAAGAAATTCATATCGAAAAAACATTGCTTTGATTTTATGCCGTGTAATTTCTCTCGAAGGTTGAAGTCCAATGTCTAAATTAATCTTAATACGTCATGCTAAATCTGATTGGAGCGGCAATGTTAATGACCTTCGTAGGGGTTTGAACCGAAGAGGTTATAATTCTTGTAGAGTTATTTCTAAGGAACTAAAAAAAAGAATAGATAAACCAGATTTGTTTTTAATCTCTCCTGCGTTAAGAGCACAGCTAACTTACGAAAATATATTTTTGAATTGGGATAATAAAGACAATCTTTTATCCATTGAAGAAGATCTATATCATGCATTAATAGTTCAGATTAAAAAAAATTTAACCTCCAAAGTTT
>NHDW01000002.1 GCA_002170535.1 Methylococcaceae bacterium TMED69 | reverse complement strand
CCAGGACACAGATCATCCAACAAGCGGCTACAGCAATGTTGTCTCAGGCTAATACTCTGCAACAAACTGTACTACAGCTGTTACAACAATAATTGATGAGACTGATTTATTTCTGACATTAGAAATTATTTATTAATAAAGGCTAAATAATGAAAATCGCCTGTAAAAAATATTATGTTCGGTTTAGGATTAACTAATCGTTAGTTTGGAGTTTAGAAGATGGATATTGCTACTTTAGTTGGTTTAATAGGAGCGTTTGGCCTGATCGCAGCGTCGATTTCCGAACCGGCTCTTTTTGTTAACGCACCCTCACTCATGATCGTAGTGGGGGGCTCGATAATGGTGGTTCTTTTTCGGTCATCGTTAGGCGAGTTTTTAGGTGCAATTAAGGTTGCGGGAAAAACCTTTAAAGGAGGGCTCGACAAACCTGAGGACTTAGTGGTTCAAATCACAGAATTAGCAACAATCGCCAGAAAAGACGGGATGATAGCGCTAGAAGGCCAAGAAATATCTAATCCTTTTTTATCCAAAGCCGTTGGGATGTTAGTAGATGGAACAGACGTTGCGATTGTGAAGGCCTCTTTAGAGCGCGATAATGCATCGGCAAAGAAGAGACATGCAATGGGAGCTAAAATATTTAGCGCTTGGGGCGAAATTGCCCCTGCGATGGGTATGATTGGGACTCTGATAGGGCTAGTACAAATGCTCGCAAATATGTCTGACCCCAAAGCGATCGGTCCTGCAATGGCGGTAGCGCTATTGACGACAATGTATGGCGCTATACTTGCGAATGTTTTTTGTTTGCCTATCGCCCAAAAACTTGAAAACGCGGCAGAATTGGAAGCAGCGAACAATGAGCTTATTATTGAGGGAGTCCTTTTTATTCAAGCTGGTGGAAACCCAAGAATTTTAACGGACTATTTAGCCTCGTTTTTATCTCCCAAAGTTCGTGAGAAAGTTGCGGAAGCAGCCGGTTAGGGATAAATACTAATGGCTGAAGAAAGCAATAACAAAGAAGAGGTTGCCGCTTCAGAAGACGAAAATTTACCAGAAGTCGCTGAAAATGAGCAAGTTCAAGGTGATGAGACCGAGCAAGAAGAAGAGGGTGGGGGTAGTTCATCCGACGGTGATGCACCTAAAGAGGAATGTCCGCCCTGTAAGGGTGGGGCGCCAGCATGGATGGCTACTTTTGCGGATATGGCAACACTGCTTATGGCTTTTTTCGTTTTGCTATTGTCTTTTGCGGAAACAGAATTACCAAAGTTTAAAATGATTTCCGGTGCTCTAAAGAATGCCTTTGGTGTAAAGGTAATAGTTCCACTTATTACTATTCCTATGGCTCGAAGTATCGTTTCGCAGGAATTTACCCCTTCTGTAGCTGAACCGACCGTTATCCCCTCAAAAAAACAAAAGTCTGATGATACAGCGCGCAAGAATATTATCAAAAAAACAGAAGAAAATGAGGGCGATAGCACCGTTGATAAAGATTTCAAAGAAGTTCAGGAAGCTCTCGCTGAAGAAATAAATGCTGGCCAGGCAAAAGTAAGAATTGAAGACGAAAAAATCGTAGTAGACCTACAAACTTACGATACAAGTGGGGGTAAAAGTAATAACGATGTAGCAAAAAAATCTGGCGGCAAAATCACTCAAGAAACACTTGATATTGCTGCCAAAATTACGGATATCCAAGCAAAAGTTCCTTCTGAAATATTGGTAAATAAACAACAAAAAGCAATCGGGAAAGATCAAAAAGGACGGTCAGAGGGGCAACTGGATGGAAAATCACCCTCTGGGATCTTCGATCAAAGCAAAGTTGATCAAAATGACAAATATCAACAATTGCGTTTGGAATTATCAGAAGAGATAAATAAAGGTTTAGCAGATGTATTACGTGAGGGCGACGACATTATAGTCCGCCTTGCTAATCAGGGTTCTTTCGTGTCAGGAAGTGCTGATTTAAGAGAAAGTTTTGGCGGGACACTGAATAGAGTAGGTAGAGCTATTAGTAAATCTGATGGCTTGATAAAAATTGAGGGTCATACCGATAATGTTCCTGTTGCGTTTAGTGAAAGATTTCGATCAAACTGGGATTTAGCAGCAGCTCGTTCGGCTTCAGTCGCAAGTTTTCTCGTAAATACAAGTGGTATTAAGCAAAAAAGATTAGTCGTTAATGGTTTTGCTGACACAAAACCAATAGATTCAAACGATACTCCTGCAGGAAGAGCAAAAAACCGACGAATAGAAATAATTATTAAACAATAACAAAAACATCATGGCAGAATCAGAAGAAAAACAAATCGATAGCGAGAATAACCAAAATATCGAAGGTGATAATGGTGTACCTAATGGTCCGAATAATGATGCTGGTGCATCCGAAGATACCATAATTGAAAACGAGAAAGAGGAAAACGAAGAGGAGGAGGAAGAAAAAGAAGAGGGTTTACAAGAGGAATGTCCGCCCTGTAAGGGTGGGGCGCCGGCATGGATGGCTACTTTTGCGGACATGGCAACGCTGCTAATGGCCTTTTTTGTTTTAATTTTATCTTTTGCGCATATGAACGTGCCTAAATTTAAGGAGATTAGTGGTTCTTTAAAGAGTAGTTTTGGTGTTCAAAGAATAGTTCCAATTGTGGAGCCGCCAAAGGCAGATAATATAATAGCCAAACAATTTAAAAGTGCAAAAGTCGACCCTAGTCTGAGAAATGTGTCTGAGGAGCAAAGTACCGATGATCCACAGCCCGAAGATCCCGAACTAAAAACCACTACTAAAAAAGAAAAATTTAAACTCAATTCCGATAAAGAAAAACTCTCGAATGCACTGGCTAAGGAAATAGCAGAAGGAAAGATCGATTTACAGATTAGAGACAATAAATTAGTCGTTAAAATGAAGGCTGACGCATCTTCAGGAGTTGATGGTGAAGGAACTAAATTTAATAAAGGTGCGACCATATCCCAAGAAAACTTAGAAATATTTTCAAAAATTGCAAACGCGCAAGCCCAGATTGAATCGATAATTGAAGTTGAAGAAGGGTCGCCGGATGAAACTGAAAAACAAATGTCTCAGAGCGGTAAGTTTAAAGGTGATAATTCGCAGACAGGCCAGTCTGATACCTTCACAAAAATTAAAGCCAGCTTAGCAGACGAAATTGCTAGAGGTAAATTAGAAGTAGAGCGATTAGATAATCAGATCATCGTTAGAATAGCAGATCAAGGCTCTTTTAGAAGTGGTTATGCCACCCTTCAACAAAGTTTTCTACCAACCTTAGGAAAAGTTGCAAATTCTTTAAAAAATACAAGCGGACAAATAACTGTTGAAGGGCATACGGATAATGTACCTATAGCCTTTAGTGAAAGGTTTAGAACTAATTGGGATTTATCTGCCGCTCGTTCAGCAGCAGTCGCCGATTATTTATTGAATAATTCGAAGCTATCAGCAGGACGGGTTACTGTGACAGGTTTTGCTGATACTAAGCCAATGGTTAGCAATGATACGCCGTTAGGAAGATCAAAAAATCGGCGTATTGAAATAGTTATTGATAATTAATTCGGTTTATTCTCGTTATTTTCACGGTTATTACTCAGCATGTTTATAATAGCTCTAGCTTGCTCATCACTTATATGGTAATTCTCTTTAAGAGAGTTTAAATGTTCAACCTCATCTCCAGTAAGCACGCCATCCTCAAGAGCGCTTGATACCTCAGCCTCAAACATCTGTCGTTTACGGGCTAATTGATTTGCAAAAGCTGAAGCAACAATTCCAGTTAATAGCGCTACCGTACAAACACCCATCAATGCAGTGAAGGCTCCAACCAATTTACCAAATGGTGTGATTGGCGAAACATCTCCATATCCAACGGTCGTAAGGGTTATTAGTGACCACCACATGGCGTGCGGTATTGATTTAAATTCTTCAGGCTGAACCTCGTATTCAGCAAGATAAACCAGTGAACTACTTAAGAACAGTGCTATTGCTAATAGATATATAGTTGCAAAAAAAGACTTTCGCTCTTCATAAAGGGCTGAAAAAAAATCTTCTAATGCAGACGAGTAATGGGATATTTTAAGGAGTCGGAATAATCTGAGTACTCGCAACCAACGTAAGTCAATACCGCCAAAGAAAAGTGGTAGTATACTTGGAAGAATAGCCATAAGATCAATAAAGCCAGTAAAGCTAAATATATAATTAAATCTTTTTCTTAAAGGGGATTCCCCTTTCAACTTCTTGTTGTCTGCTGCCGACCAAATCCTTAAAACATACTCAAAAGCAAATACTGAAACAGAAAAAATTTCAAAGTAAAATAAAACTAGTCCGAATTTCTGATTAATTGTTTCAACGGATTCGAGGCATACTGCTAACAAATTCAGCACGATTAAGATAGATAACAAAATATCACATATTCTACTTGCAGGATCGTTAGGCTTTGCTGCGTTAACAACCTCCATTATTCTTTGTCTGTTCATGCTTAACTCTGTCCGTTAATTAATTTTTTAAATTTTTCATTTTGATTTTGTTTTAAAACTTAAACAATGTCTTCCATCTGATTTAAAAACTTCCAAAGAAGGTATTACTTTTGACCTAAAACCCATAGATTCACAACCATACCTAAAATTTCTATCCCAAGTTATTCTGAAAAATTTGCATTTCCAGCAATCAGGCATTTCTTTTTTGTCTTTTCTCACGATATGGCTTCCAAAATTCAATATAGGCTTTCCACCCAACCGTAGCTACGAAAGTAATTGTAATTAAGGTTGCAAAAATGTTTGTAAGGAGCACTCCTTTTAACACTCCAAATTCAGGCTTAAGATACAAAATGATGAGAAGAGGAACCGCGCAAATCACGTAAATCCTAATTAATCTACAGACTTTACATTTTTCTTTACCTTGTCGATTCATTATCTGATTCCTAAAACATTAGTTTTTACCTGATTTAGTTGCAATCATCAACCATGTAGTGCAAATTACCGGTTTTAAAGAGTTTAAATTAATGTTGAAGTCAACCTTTATACCGCTAAAAGTGTCGGTTTTGAGCATCTCAGATACCAGAACTATTGAAAACGATATTTCTGGAAACCTCTTGGCTAATAAAGTTGTAGATGCAGGTCATATTTTACTAAAACGAGCATTGTGTAATGACTCTATATATGCCGTCAGAGCGATAGTGTCTAATTGGATTGCAGATGAAGAAAATCAAGTAATTATAACCACGGGGGGGACAGGTGTTACAGGGCGAGACGGTACACCCGAGGCAATGCAACCTCTTTTCGATAAAACATTGGACGGATTTGGTGAAATCTTTAGGTATTTATCGTTTTTAGATATAAAAACATCTTCGCTTCAATCGAGAGCATTGGCTGGTGTGGCTAATTCTACTTATATTTTTGTGCTACCTGGTTCCAAAAATGCATGCAAGTTAGCATGGGACCAGATAATCTCACAGCAATTAAACATTCAGACAAAGCCATGTAACCTTGCACAATTAACCGATAGGCTCGATGAAAAATGATATTACCCCATAATTTTCAAAAAATTAGTTTTTTAATTTTATGTATTTTGGTTTTTTTTACCCATCGCAATTGTTTTGCTTTCAATGAATATAAATTTTTACCAGACGAAACTGATTTAATAGGTGAATTGGTATTGACTGAAAGTATATTTGAAGACACTCTTTCAGATTTAGCTAGAGCCTATGACCAAGGGTACAACGAAATAAAATTAGCTAATCCAACGATTGATCCGTGGTTGCCTGGTGAGGGATCTGAAATTATGATACCCAGTTTTTTTGTTTTGCCTGAAGCACAACACAACGGTATTGTTATAAATGTAGCGGAGATGAGATTATATTATTTTAAAAATATGGCGTCTGGCAAATCCTTTGTTTCAACCTACCCAATTAGTATTGGTCGCATCGACTGGAGAACGCCTCAAGGAAAAATGAAGATTACGGCCAAGGCACTTGATCCAAATTGGTATCCTCCAGAATCAATTAGAAAAGAACATGCGGAGGAGGGTGATGAACTTCCCAAGATAGTCTTGCCTGGACCAGACAATCCACTTGGCAGGCATGCCATAAAGTTGAGTGTATCTGGCTATCTTATTCATGGTACTAATAGACCTTATGGGATAGGTATGCGAGTGACACACGGATGTATTCGGATGTATCCAAAAGATGTTGAAAAAATATTTGAAGAGGCTCCAATAGGCACTTCAGTCGAAATCGTTAATCAACCTTACAAAGTCGGGATAAGTGGTAAGAACATTTATTTAGAGGTGCATCCCGAATTAGAGGAGCACAAAGACCAAATCCCCGATATTTATAGTCACATAATATCACTGGTCCAAGCTCGTGTGAAATCTAAAGGGTTGCCAAAATTATACCCTGACGAAGTGTGGGAAACCGTTAAAAAAGCCAACGGAATTCCCACATTAGTTGGTGATCTAAACGATCAAACAAAGCTTTAAAGTTTAAAGCTTCAGCCTAAAATTAGTTAAAAAATTACTTCTTCATTGTTTGTTCAAACATTCTGTCGACTCGCTCTTTTTCGGTTTGAGCGGCTTTGGCAGCGGCTTTTGCTTCTTCAGCCGCTTTCAGGGCTTTTGCTGCGTCTTGGCGGGCTTTTCTAGCATCGTCACTTGAGCTATTCATTGGTGCGCAGGCAGCAAACAAAACGGTGAGGCCTGCTATTAGTGCCGCTTTCGCTAATTTCAAAAAACTGGTCTTCATCATGGTTCTCCTTAGTGAAGTCGTGGGTAAACTAATAATTGTTTAGTGTAAACTTTTTTATAATCAAGCGGTAAGTTTAATCTAAACTTGAGATAGATTAAAGGATGAGCCGTTAGTTGTTTCTTTTTATGATATATCGAGCGAGTTTTATTAGCGTATCGGCATTGCTACCAAGAAAGGAGATTGCATCGCATGACTCGTCCACCAAGTCTTTAGCTCTTTTTTTTGCGTTTTGGAGGCCCATTAGTTTTGGATAAGTAGTCTTATCAGATTTGTAGTCTGAGCCTTTTGGCTTTCCAGTTATTTCGGTCTCACCCTCTACATCAAGAATATCATCTTGCACCTGAAAGGCTAGACCGATACATCTCGCGTATTGTTTCAGTGCATTAAAAAGGTGCGAATCGTTGTTTTTACCAATAATATAAGGGAACATCACGCTGGCTGAAATGAGTGCTCCCGTTTTTAATATGTGCATATTTTCGAGAGAGACTTCGTCAAAATTCTCTCCGGACGCTGCCAAGTCGATTGCTTGCCCTCCTGCCATTCCCATCACTCCGCTGGCACGGGAGAGTTCCTTGACCAATGTTATAGCGTAGTCATCTTTAATTTGCGATAAAGTTTCAAATGCCAAAGATTGAAGTGCATCTCCCGCTAAGATCGCAGTTGATTCTGAATATTTTTTATGACACGTTGGTAACCCTCTTCTCAGATCATCATCATCCATCGCGGGCAAATCATCATGAACTAGGGAGTAGGCGTGAATGAGTTCGATAGATGCTGCGGGGTAATCAATTTCGTTTAAGTCTACGTCCAGAGCATCAGCTGTAAGATATGATATGATTGGCCTTATTCTTTTGCCGGGAGACATGAGCACATATCTCATAGCGTCGACTAGTTCGAATTGACCTACGTTGTTAGGTAGGAGTAGGTCGCTCAGAATTGAGTTTGATCTTTTTTGTAATTTTTTAATTAAATCTATAATCATTCTGAATTAGATTGATCCTGATCAAAATTAACTAGTGTTTTTCCGTCTTCCAATAGCTTTTTCACTTTAAGTTCTGCGCTTTTCAGTGACTCTTCACATTTCTTTGATACTTTAATTCCCTCCTCAAACAATCGAAGTGATTCCTCTAATCCTAATTCTTCCGTTTCCAACTGTTCTACTATTTTTTCTAATTTGGTAAGTGAGACTTCAAAGTTTGGTTTAGAACCTGCCATAGAGCTTACGTCCTATATCTTAGTTTAATACAATGCAAATCAAGGGATAAGACTACATTAGATATATTACGTTTACCAGTGAATTCAGTGTGGTAAGTCTTAGTACTCACTCTTCTATAATCTTGATCACTGGTCGTATATGCTAGTAAAATTGATAGCTATTAAAAGAGGAAATTCAGGTTGGCTAACAATTACGTAGCGTCGGACATTGAAATATTATCTGGTTTAGACCCAGTTAAACGTCGTCCAGGGATGTACACAGACACCTCAAAACCAAATCACCTTATTCAGGAATTAATTGATAATAGTGTTGATGAAGCGTTATCGGGCTTTTGCAATGAAATTTTCATTCAGATTCATGACGATGGCTCGTATTCCGTAAAAGACAATGGGCGCGGTATGCCCACAGATGATCACCCTATCGAAAATATTTCTGGCGTTGAAGTAATACTCACTAAACTCCATTCTGGTGGTAAATTTAGAGAAAAATCATACCATTTTGCTGGCGGACTACATGGCGTAGGAGTTTCAGTGGTTAACGCACTTTCGGAAAAATTGTCAGCAAAAATTAACCGATCTGGCTTCTCATATGAGATTAACTTTAAAAACGGTCAGCCAAAAAGTCCCTTAAATAAAACCGATAAAATTAAAAAGAGAGTTACGGGGACAGAAATCCGTTTCTGGCCTAACCTAAAATATTTTGATAGCCCTTCCATAAACAAGAAACACCTAAAAAATTTGATAAAAGCTAAGGCAATATTGTGCCCTGGGCTTAAATTAACTTTAGTTGATGAAGCGGAAAATACCTTCGAAGAATGGTTGTATGAAAAAGGACTAGACCATTATCTAACTTCGGAAAGTACAGAAATCCATATTCCCGAAAAGCCGATTTTTTGCTCAGAAAAAAAAACTGACTGTGAATTGGAGTGGGCGATATTTTGGAACATTGAGCAAAAAGGTACTCTACAGGAAAGTTATGTCAATTTAATTCCAACTACACAAGGGGGTACACACGTTAGTAGCTTCAAAACGGGTGTTTTAGAAGCTTTTAAAGAATTTATGGACAGTCGTAATATGGTTCCGAAGAATCTAAAGGTGAATTCTGACGATGCAACAGATCAGGCAACTTTCGTGATATCCCTTAAAATGCTAAACGCACAGTTTTCTGGACAGACAAAAGAGAAATTATCGTCGAGAAGCTCTACACCGTTTATTGTAAATTCGACGAAATCTACTATAAGCAAATGGTTACATCAGCATGTGGCAACTGGCGAAAAACTAGCCGAATTTATTATTGAAAAAGCTCAAAGACGTGTTCGATCGGAAAAGACCCCCAGAAAAAGAACCAACTTGGCCGGCCCTGCTCTCCCCGGAAAATTAGCTGACTGCCTCAGTCAAGAAATCAATAAGACAGAGCTTTTTCTCGTTGAAGGAGATTCCGCTGGTGGATCTGCAAAACAAGCTCGCGATAAAACCTTCCAAGCGATACTTCCTCTCCGCGGCAAAATTCTTAATACATGGGAAGTTGATCCTTCTACTCTATTAGCTTCAAATGAGGTTTCTGATATAGCTACGGCCTTAGGGGTTGAACCTGGTGCAGTTGTAGCCGATGGAGTTCGATATGGAAAAGTTTGTATCCTCTCAGATGCGGATTCAGACGGACTTCACATCTCGACTTTGCTCTGCGCCCTATTTTTAAAACATTTTAGACCCTTGGTTGAACAGGGAAAAATATTTGTGGCCATGCCGCCATTATTCAGGATAGATGTTGGGAAAAATATAATCTATGCGCTTGACGAAGCAGAGAAAAATAAAATTCTATCCAATTTAAAAAAAGCAGAGCGGACAAAAGCTAACGTGCAAAGATTCAAAGGACTCGGGGAAATGAATCCCGAACAATTAAGAGAAACAACGTTAGCACCAGGCAAGAGACGTTTGCTTAAACTAGAATCTACAAACCATGGCAAAACTTTAGCGATGTTAGACATGCTTTTGGCAAAAAAAAGAGCTTCAGACCGAAAGACATGGTTAGAAAAAAAAGGCTCTTTAGTTGAATTAAATAAGACATGAATAAAAATCATCGCTCAAGCGACGAAAGTATTCAATTAGCTGAATTTGCAGAAAAAGCTTATCTGGAATATTCAATGTATGTAATCCTGGATAGGGCTCTGCCAAACATCTGTGATGGCCTAAAACCTGTTCAACGACGAATTATATTTGCGATGTCTGAGCTTGGTCTGAATTCATCCTCGAAATTTAAGAAATCAGCACGTACTGTTGGGGACGTTATTGGAAAATATCATCCCCACGGTGATGGTGCATGTTATGAGGCGATGGTTCTGATGGCCCAAGACTTTTCCTTCAATTATAAGTTTATAGAGGGCCAAGGAAATTGGGGGTCTATTGATAACCCAAAATCCTTTGCGGCAATGAGATATACTGAAGCAAAGCTAACAAGTTACGCTGAAAGCTTGCTGGATGAATTAAAATTCAAAACAGTAGACTGGTGTCCTAATTTTGATGGAACGCTTATAGAACCGACGATACTACCAGCAAAGGTCCCAAATATTCTAATCAATGGTTCATCTGGCATTGCTGTTGGGATGGCGACTGATATCCCTTCTCATAATCTAAATGAAGTAATCAAAGCCACTATTTTATTGATCGAAAAACCAACATCCTCTCTAGAAGAGTTAATGAGAATAGTTATTGCACCAGACTTCCCTACTGGTGGTTTAATTGTAAATTCTAGGGAAGAACTAGAGTCAATTTATAAAAATGGTATCGGGTCTATTAGGTTAAGGGCGTGCTTTGCAATAAAGAAAAAAGAAATAGTTATAAATGAGTTGCCATATCAGGTGTCAACTTCAAAAATTATGGAACAAATTGCGTCGCAGATTGAACAGAAGAAAATTAATTTTATCGATGATATCCGAGATGAATCAGACCATGAGTCTCCAGTTAAAATAGTCCTTTCTTTGAAAGGAACCAAGTTTGATCCCACTATAATCACTGAACATTTTTGCGCTACTACAGACCTTGAAAAAACAATACGGGTAAATTTTAACTTGATAGGAATTGACGGCAACCCTGGTAGGAAAAATATTAAACAGATCATTCAAGAGTGGATAAAATTTAGAACAAGTAAAATAGAGAAAAAATTTAAATTTCAAAAATCTGAGG
Organism: Methylococcaceae bacterium TMED69; assembly: GCA_002170535.1. GTDB lineage: Bacteria > Pseudomonadota > Gammaproteobacteria > TMED69. Next base: position 219,969 of record NHDW01000002.1, on the reverse strand, counting down.
TAGAAAATCGAATTCATGTTCTTGATGGTTATTTGGTTGCTGTTCTTAATATCGAGACCATTATTGCAATAATCAGGAGTAGCGAAGATCCGAACAGAGAAATTCAAAAAAAGTTTTTGTTGTCGGAAGCGCAAACAAAATCAATTTTAGAACTTAGACTTAAACAAATAGCAAAGCTTGAAGAAGAAAAAGTTAAAAAAGAAAGAGACGTCTTGCAAGAAAGATTAAATGATATAAACAAAGTACTAAAATCTAAAAACTCAATTAAAAAACAAATAAAAAAGGAACTAGAAGAGGAGAGAACATCTTTCGGCAAAGAACGGGCAAGTCGATTAGTTGAGATGCCCGTTTCTAAAGAGATTAATTTTAACGAGCTAATAGGCCCTGAACCTATATCAGTAGTTCTTTCGGCTGATGCTTGGGTAAAAGTTTTAAAAGGTCATAAAATAAATCTTGAAAAAATTTCGTTTCGGCAGGGTGATTCCCTGTTAAATGTACTAGAAGTGTCGACAAGAGACGAGATTATATTCTTTGACGAAAGAGGAAGAGCGTACTGCATTGAGTCTCATAAATTATCAATTAAGAGAGGTCTTGGGGAACCGCTAGCCAGCAAATTCAATCCTCCAGATGATACCCGTTTTGTTGGCATGGCATGCCAAAGTCTTAACGATTATATTTTATTCTGCTCAACATCAGGTAGAGGCTTTGTAGCAAAAACGAAGACAATCTCCTCAAAAACTAAAGGGGGCAAGAATACCCTAGTTTTGGATTCTGGAGAACGTTTATTATTTCCAATTGCATTTAACGATCCGAGACAAGAATGGGTAGCAATAGTCTCAACTATCGGGAAACTTTTGATCTTTCCAGCTAATGAGCTACCCATTCTGACGAAAGGAAAAGGTGTCAAATTAATGCAATTGAACGCAAATTCCGAAATTAAAGAAGAAATCGCGTTTATAACAATTTTAAAAAACGAACAGTCCTTAAGGATATATTCAGGTTCTAAACGCCCTTTGATTCTTAGAGAAAGTGACCAAGTAAGTTTTTGCGCCAACAGGGCGAGAAGAGGCCAGTTTTTGCCAAAAGGTTTTCGAAAAGTAACAAAATTTGAATCAAGTAAATAACGTTTGCTAAATCTGAATTTTTGACTTCATGCCGGGAACTTCTTTAACGAATTTCGGAACCAGGTAGTTTGGTAAGATATTTGTCAGGCCTGTTCTTAAATTTTTGGCTTTTTTTAATGGCACAATAAACTTTTCGGCACCCTTTACTTGGTCTAGCATATGTATGTAATACGGGATGACTCCACAAGAAAATAATCGCTCAGATAATATTTTGAGACTTTCNAGATTATCATTTACGTCTTTTAATAGGACGGACTGATTAAATAAGGTAACACCGCAACTTCTTAGTTCTTTTAAACAATCTTTTACTTTTTCATCTAGCTCATTAGCATGATTAGAATGAATAACAATAACAATATTCTTGTTTATTTCTTTAAAAATAGAACACAAGACTGCGTCAATTCTATTGGGAAAAACCACCGGCATTCTCGTATGAAACCGAATAGTGCTTACGTGTTTAAAGTTTGATATCCGATTTAAAATACTACGAAGTTTATCATTTGTTAGAATCAACGGTTCACCTCCGCTGAGAATTACCTCTTCAATAGACCTATCTTTGCCAATCTTCTCAATGGCATCGAAAAGTTTTTTCATCCCAATTCTCGATGCATATGAAAAATTTTGTCTAAAGCAATATTTACAATGAATAGCGCAGCTTCCGGTAAGCAGAAGTAAAGCCCTTCCGTTATATTTCTTTAGATATGGAATTCCAACGTTCAGATTACCTTCGCCGAGAGGATCATCTGAAAATCCGTTATTGGATAAATCGACATAATTTTTGGAAACTATTTGTAATAGTAGCGGGTCGGAGGGATCTCTTTTTCTTATCCTTTCAGCATATTGCTTGGTAACTTTAAATGGGAAGTTTCGGTTTTCATCCCCAGAAAGTGTTTTTTTATGACTGTCTAGTTTTACTAAACTCACAAAATCATCGAAATTTAAAATTGACGATTGATATTCTTTGATCCACGAGTCTTGACTATAGGACATAATTTTCTTTATCTTTGCTTATCATAATTAGTTACAGGATAAGTTTCATGGGCTATATTTCTACCAACCAGTTCAAACAAGGTGTAAAGCTTTTAATAGACGGTGAACCCTATAATATTCTCGAGAATGAATTTGTCAAACCTGGAAAGGGTCAAGCCTTCAATCGAGTAAAGCTACGCAACTTAAAGAATGGAAGAGTTATTGAAAAAACCTATAAATCGGGAGAAAGCATCGAACTTGCTGNCGTTACCGAGCTTGAATTGCAATATTTATACAATAATGGGTCTGAATGGGTATTTATGAATACAGAAAATTTTGACCAAATAACAACAACTACAGAGATTATAGGAAGCGCCTCAAAATGGCTAAAACCCCAAGAGTTATGTCAGGTCACACTCTGGGACGAGGCTCCGATATCTATAACTCCTCCAAATTTTGTGAGTCTACTAGTTTCTGAAACTGATCCTGGCATGAAAGGAGACACAGCAACTGGCGGATCAAAACCTGCTACGCTTGAAACAGGTGCCATAGTTAAAGTTCCGCTATTCATTGAGGAAAATGAGTTGCTTAAGATTGACACCAGAACCGGTGAATATATATCGCGTGTTAAGGAATAATCGTTGACCTCCTCTGTTTCAAGACTTACGGAATTAGTTTTTATTTTACGCACTTGGTTTTTAGAACTAGGTGTTACTGAGGTTACTACCCCCATTTTGATTGATCTCCCGACTACTGAACCCACTATCTTGAATTTAAAAATTGATTCTTGTGAAAAATATCTTAGGACATCAAGTGAATTTGCGCTAAAAAAAATCTTAATCGAAAAAAATATTGATGTTTTTGAGATTGGACATGTATTTAGGTCTGAAGAGCATGGCACTATGCATCTTACCGAATTTCGAATGCTGGAGTGGTACCGTAGAAATAAATCTTACAAAGAATTGATGAGCGAAATAGAGTGTCTACTCAAAATAATCGGCATAGATGAAAAAATTCTATATAAAAGTTACCANAATATTTTCAAAGATAATTTTGATGTCTATCCTCATCAGGCTACAAATGATAAATTAAGAACCCTTGTATCAAAACACCTTTCGATAGAGCCGGATTCTCTTATTGATAGGATGGAGCTCCTGGATAGTTTGAATATAGTTTTGATGAACTCGAGCACTTTCAAGGACAACGTGATTTTCGTTTATGATTTTCCTGCTGAGTTACGTAGCTATTCCAAATTATGTGATGATTTTCGATATGCTAAAAGATTTGAGCTTTATGCGAGAGGTATAGAGTTAGTGAATGGTTATCAAGAAATAATAGACGCAGAAGAACAAGAAAGATGTTTCGTTAAAGAAAATAAAATTAGATTAGCACGCGGGCTTCCTACAGTTAAACTTGATCAAGACTTTCTTAAATTATTAGAAATAATTGGCGTTGGACAATATTCTGGCGCGGCTTTAGGCGTGGAAAGACTACTAGCCGTCTTGACCGAAGCAAATGATTTAAGTGAAATACAAATTTATTAAGTTTAAAGATGGAAAACTAATGGAATAATTATTGTCGTGATAACCCCAATGATTATTGTGATAGGTAATCCAAGTCGAATATAGTCTGAATAAACGTAGGAACCTGGGCCAAAGACCATTAAGTTGGTTGGGTAGGAAAGAGGTGTGCAAATAGCGGTAGATCCTGCAATCATTATAGTAAGTACTAAAGGAATTAGTTCTATTCCAGTAAGTTCGGTTATACCAACCGCGATTGGTAAGATAAATAGTACCCCAGCTTTCGCCGATAAAGCATTTGATGCTAAAGAAGACAACAGAAAAAGCGTGCCTATATATGCATAGGGGCTGTGAGATGGCACAGTATTAACGAATGCATTGCCTAATTCACTTGATAGACCGCTTGCGATTGCGGCATCGCCAATAATTAAAAGACCGCCAAGAGTAGCAATAATATTCCAATCGATCTCATGTAAGAGAGATTTCCGGTCGCAACAACCCGTCAAAAACATAGTTAATGCCGCAATTGATGATGCTACAAATAAATCGATCCAATCGAAAAGTACGCTTACAAACATCCAAATAGTAAAAAGCCAAGCTAACCCAACTTTTGATCTGTTTGGAAAGTAAAAAAAAGGGTTTTTTGAAATAATTAAAAAACCATTAATTGATTGCGCTTTAACCAAAAAGTCTTTTCTAGCAATCAAGAGAACTATATCACCCGGTTTGAATATTATTTTCCCTAGGTTCCCTGTTAATTTTTGCCCATCTCTGGCCACTGAAACTATTGCTGCACCATATAATGTTCTAAATCTACTTTCTTTAATAGATTTTGCTAACAGTAAGAACTTTTCTGTAATAACCGCCTCAACGAAAATCCTGTTATTCTTATCGTTCAAAGGGTAGTCCTCGTTATTCAGCGGGACTAATCCATCAAAACTTTTTGAGATGATTTTAGAGTCAGTATCACCGACGAAAACTAAGATGTCTCCCAATTCTAAAATCATATTCGAGGAGACTGCTGTTAAGTACTGATTTCCTCGTTTTATCTCAAAAAGATAAATAGAATTTAGTCCTCTCAGGCCTGCTTCAGAAATTGTTTTTCCTATCAACATGCTGCCTTCAGGAACTTTCATAAGTTTTATGCTTCCGCTCAACCCCCTACCTTTTTTCAAAACAGAATTGCGTGTAGGAATTAAATAGGGTGTAAAAATGCACAAAAAAATTAAACTAATCAGAATTATTGGTAAAACTATCGGGGTAAATTCAAAAATCCCAAAACCTTGATGATAGCCGTTTTTAATGAGCCAACCATCAAGGATAAGATTTGTATTCGTTCCTATAAGTGTACACGAACCACCCAATATAGCCGCAAAAGAAAGAGGCATCATTAAATGGCTTTTATTAAAATTATGGTCATAGCTGAATTGATTTATGTAAGGAACCAGTGCTGCAACAAGAGGGGTATTATTAAAAAAGCCACTCAAAGCTGCTGTTGAAGAAATCAGCTTTGTTCTTAAGGTAAATTTTGAATCCGTATGTGAGAGCATACTATCCAGCAAAAAAGCAATCGCTCCTGTTCTTTTTAAACCAGATGCCACTACTAATAAAGCAATTATTGTTAGGAGTCCTTCATTGAGCAAAACATTTAATGCATCTTCTAATCTTAGAATAGGTCCTCCCGTGACATTCAAATGGTCTGGCAAAGTCAGAATACCAAAGACCCCGGCCCAAATAACAGATAACATTCTTTCTTTAAAAACAAAAACAGAAGCAACGGTTGCAAAGATTATCAATCCAACTAATGACGATTGGTCCAAAATCATAGTTTACTCATTTATTAATTTTCAGCTTAGGCAATAAACTGCATGCAAGCAAGCTATAGCATAATTATGAAATATGATATCATCATACGCTCTTAAAGGTTTCCAAATCACTATGAAAAAATTAATTTATGAGATGATTGAATTGCAGGACGCGATGAATAAAAGGGTTGATATCGATTGGGTAGATAAAAATCGTGAATGGTATAGGGCGATATGGATTGAGTGCGGAGAACTCATGGAGCACTACGGAGGTTGGAAGTGGTGGAAAAAAGGCGAAGAAGANCTGGGCCAAGTACTGCTGGAATTAGTTGATATATGGCATTTTGGATTAAGTAGCGTTATCAGTCAACAAAGGAACATCGAGCTAGCAACAAAAAATGTTTTTAAATTATGGAATGAAAGCAACCTGAATGAAGATTTCTATGTCTCTGTCGAAAAGTTAGCGTCAATCGCATTATTAAAAAAAGAATTTTCAATTTCTGCTTTCAAATCAGCGGTAACTAGCTCTGGATTTAAATTTGATGATATCTATAAAGGTTACGTCGGAAAAAATGTTTTGAATCATTTCAGACAAGAAAATGGTTATAAAGAAGGAACTTACAATAAAAATTGGAACGGTTTAGAGGACAATGTTGTTTTATTTGAAATCCAGCGAACTATTTCCATTGATCGAGATTTTAAAGACAAACTTTATGAAGGTTTGGAAGAACAATATAAAAGCGTAACTGGAACGGATTAAAAGCACGATGAACTTCATGAAAGCAGTCAATGTCAAATCGTCTGGCGGTTCGGAGCAACTAGAAATTATCGATTTAGCGGTGCCCAAAATTAACGCAAATCAAGTTTTAATTAAAACAATTGCCGCGGGCGTTAACAGGCCAGATATTCTTCAGCGTCGGGGGTTATACAACCCCCCAACCGATGCTAGCAAAATTTTAGGGCTAGAAGTAAGCGGCGAAATTGTTAAAGTTGGTCATGAAGTGTCTGGCGATTTAATAGGTCAAAAGGTGTTTGCACTTACCCATGGCGGGGGATACGCGGAATATTGTGCGGTCGACTATAACCATTGTCTTTCGCTCCCCGTTAATCTTTCTTTTAGTGAGGCTGCCTGTATACCTGAGACTNCTTTTACAGTCTTTTATAACCTTTTTGTAATTGGTGGATTCAAGGAAGGGGACAAAGTACTTATTCATGGAGGTAGTGGCGGAATTGGTTCAACTGCAATTCAAATGGCAAGATTGGCAGGGGCTGATACTGTGATTGCTACAGCAGGATCTGATGAGAAATGTGAGTATTGCAAAAACAATGGGGCTGATTATGCTTTTAATTATAGAACCGAATCTTTTTTTGATAAAATTAAACAATCATCTATTGGCAAAATTGACATAGTGCTAGACATGTTGGGAGGGGAGTTTTTCGAAAAAAATATATCGTTGTTAGGATACAGAGGGAGACATTTATCAATTGCCTATCTGACCGGAAAAGACGTAAAATTAGATATAGGCAGATTAATGACTAAACAAATTTCGGTTACCGGTTCAACTTTGAGGCCCCAAAGTTCATCAGTTAAAGCATCGATTGCAAATGGCATTAAAAGCTTTTTATTGCCACTTATAGAGGAAAAAAAGTTTAGGGTAAGAGTTGACCGCGAATTTAGTTTATCAGATGCGAAAAGCGCGCATGACCTAATGGAATCTCGGGAACATATGGGAAAAATATGCCTTACAATAAATCAAACTTAATGGAGCTAGGAATTGAAAAAAAACTATCTATTTACAAGTGAATCAGTGTCAGAAGGCCATCCAGATAAGGTTTGTGACAGAATTTCGGATGCAATAGTAGATGCATACTTGGACCTAGACCCAAACTCAAGAGTTGCTGTCGAAACATTAACGACAACTAACCGAATCGTCGTAGCAGGTGAGGTTAGGGGTCCTGATTCAATAAATAAATCGATGATTGAAGAATTGGCTAGAAATGCGGTTAAGGAAATTGGATACGAGCAAGAGGGCTTTCATTGGAGTAAATCTGAAGTTTCAGTCTATGTACATCAGCAATCCGCTGATATAGCACAGGGTGTTGATAGTTCAGAAGCCAAAGACCAAGGAGCTGGTGACCAAGGCATCATGTTTGGCCATGCGTGCAGAGAAACAGAAGTATTGATGCCAGCAGCAATTCATTATAGTCATCGAATNCTTGAAAAAATGGCTGCAGCAAGGCACGCAGGTAAAATCAAGGGATTAGGTCCGGATTCGAAGAGTCAAGTGACCTTGAGATATGAAGATGGAAAACCAGTTGGAGCCCAATCTGTTGTGGTTTCAACTCAGCACGATTCAAATCTAGATCAGCAAATGGTTAGAGAAATTGTATATCCCTTCGTGATTAGTACTCTACCTAAGGATTGGATGTGCGTTGATGATGAATTTTACGTCAACCCTACAGGGAGATTCGTAATTGGAGGTCCAGACGGNGACGCTGGGCTCACGGGCCGAAAAATTATAGTTGATACCTATGGCGGGGCTGCTCCTCACGGTGGCGGAGCATTTTCTGGTAAGGACCCAACAAAAGTCGACCGTTCTGCTGCTTATGCTGCGCGCTATCTGGCTAAGAATGTTGTTGCAGCCGATTTAGCTGATATGTGTACCATACAATTAGCTTATGCTATAGGCGTCTCTAGACCTCTCTCAGTCTTCGTAAATTTACATGGCACGGGTCAGCATAACGAAGATAAAGTTGCAAAGGCTATTCAGAGAAATATGGATTTGAGTCCAAGAGGGATCAGAGAACATTTAAATTTAAATAGGCCGATTTATGAAAGAACCGCCGCTTACGGTCATTTCGGAAGGCATCCCGAAAATGATGGTGGTTTTTCTTGGGAAAGAACTGATCTAGCTGACCAATTAAAGCAAGATTTGTGATAGAAAACTAAAACATTCAATCATACGTATATGACTAAACTTAAAATAAGGAANTATTAAATGGCTCAAAAGACTTTGACAGCGGCTAGAAAAAACGTATTAAAAAATCGTGATTACGCGATAAAAGACATCAAGCAGGCCGAATTCGGAAGAAAAGAAATCGAACTTGCCGAACATGAAATGCCAGGTCTTATGGCTATGAAAGAAGAATATGGCAAAACAAAGCCGCTTAAAGGAGCTCGAATTACCGGCTCGCTTCACATGACTATTCAAACTGCCGTGTTGATCGAGACATTAGAGTTTCTTGGAGCTGAGGTTCGGTGGGCCAGTTGTAATATTTTCTCTACCCAAGATCATGCTGCGGCAGCAATAGCAGCAAACGGAACGCCTGTATTTGCTGTTAAAGGAGAGTCTATTACTGATTATTGGAGTTATACCGATAAAATTTTGGATTGGGGGAATGGAAAAGGCCCGAATATGATTTTAGATGATGGAGGAGATGCTACTACCTTCGTACTAACCGGTCTAGCGGCAGAGAAAGACCCTAGCATTTTAGAAGTAGAACCAGATAACGAAGAAGAACAGGCGCTTTACAGTCAGTTAAAAAAATCTTTGAAAAGGGACCCGCATCGATTTAGTAGAATTGTTCCTAAAATCATTGGCGTTACAGAGGAAACAACCACTGGCATTCACAAGCTTTATCAACTCCTTGAATCCGGTGAATTGTGCTTTCCGGCTATGAATGTCAATGATTCCGTAACAAAATCAAAGTTCGATAACTTATATGGTTGCCGCCACTCGTTGGTCGATGCTATTAATCGAGCCACAGACGTAATGATATCTGGTAAAGTAGCAGTAGTAGCTGGATACGGNGATGTAGGAAAAGGTAGTTGTCAATCTCTTAAAGGTCAAGGCGCTAGGGTCATTGTGACTGAAATCGATCCCATTTGTGCTCTTCAGGCAGCAATGGAAGGTTATGAGGTAATGACCATGGATGAGGCCGCTCCAATTGGCGACATTTTTGTGACAACTACAGGCTGCTTGGATGTTATTACCGAAAAACACATGAAGAAAATGAAGGACCTTGCCCTAGTTTGCAATATTGGGCACTTTGACAGTGAAATTCAAGTCGGTAAAATGCGTAGATATGATTGGGAAGAAATTAAACCTCAAGTACATAAGATAAAAATTAAACCTAATCAAAATATAATCCTCTTGGCGGAAGGAAGACTTGTAAACCTAGGCTGCGCCACTGGGCACCCTAGCTTTGTAATGTCTGCTAGCTTTACAAACCAAGTCATCGCCCAAATAGAAATGTTCAATCATCCTGAGAGATACCCAATAGACGTTTATGTTCTTCCGAAAATCCTAGATGAAAAAGTAGCTCATTTACATCTTAAAAAGCTTAATATTAGGTTAGACCATTTGAACAAGAAACAGGCTAAGTATATAAATGTTCCAAAAGATGGACCATTCAAGCCTGAGTATTATAGATACTAGAAAAAATAAATTCTTCTTGGAATGGGCGAATACCACTTTCTCGGGTTACTTTCCAAGCTTTGCGAGCTTTATTATGACTAAGACCAAGCCTTTTAAAGAAATAGAATCTGAAATTATTGATACTTTTAGCTTTCTTGAAGATTGGGCTACCAGATATGAACATATAATTGACCTAGGTAAAAGTCTTGATAACTTTCCGAATTCCTTAAAAACGCCCTCTAACAAAATAGAGGGCTGCCAGTCGCAGGTCTGGGTCTACAGTGAGGTCAAGNAGGGATTATTATATTTTACTGCTACAAGCGACTCCACTATAGTTAAAGGACTAATCGCTCTCCTCCTTAGTGCTTACTCCTCTAGGACACCTGAAGAGATACTTACAAATCCGCCTAATTTTTTAGAAAAAATCGAGCTCAGTAGTCACCTATCACCCACTAGGAGTAACGGATTGGCCGCGCTAGTCGCCCATATCCAAACTACTGCCTCCGACGCCCTTTTAACGCAAAAATAAAGTAAACTATATCTTTCATAAAAACCGAGAGAATAGTTTGGCTACATTTAAAGAAATAGGAAAATTAGACCTCAACCAGCTAGAAAAAGAAATTTCGAGTCTCTGGAAGACAGAAGACACATTTAAAAATAGTGTCCAGCAAAGAAAGGGCAATCAGTCTTTTAATTTTTATGAAGGACCTCCAACGGCTAATGGAAAACCAGGCATTCACCATGTACTAGGGAGAACAATAAAGGACGTTTTTTGTCGGTTTAGAGCATTAAAGGGGTTTTATGTCGAAAGGAAGGGGGGTTGGGACACGCACGGTTTGCCTGTTGAGATTGAAATTGAAAAAAAATTAGGTATTAAAAACAAAACAGAAATTGAAAATTACGGTATTGAAAAATTCAATCAAGAATGCAAGAACAGTGTTCTAAAATATAAAAAAGACTGGGATGATCTTACAAGAAAAATGGGTTATTGGGTGGATCTAGAGAACCCTTACATAACCTTCGAAAACAACTACATAGAGTCCGTATGGTGGCTGATAAAAGAATTACATAAAAAAGAGCTACTCTATAAAGGTCACAAAATTCAATGGTATAGCCCGGGCAGTGGAACCGTATTATCTTCTCATGAGGTATCTTTAGGATATAAAGAGGTCACTGATCCCAGTGTTTATGTCCTGATTAAACTACATGATTTAGAAAATACTTATTTATTGATTTGGACTACTACTCCGTGGACGTTACCCAGTAACGTTGCAATAGTCATCAACTCAGAAATTGATTATGCGCTAGTACAGGACGGCCAGAAAAAAATATTTGTTGCTGCTTCAAGGGTAAATTCGATTTTCAGTGAGCCGAAAATCATTAAGACACTCAAGGGAAGCCAACTCAGTAATATTTCTTATGAACCACTCTACAAAATAGCGGGAGAGAAATACAGCAAATCGTGTTTTAAAACTTATACCGCTGATTATGTAACTGCTGAGGATGGAAGTGGTGCCGTTCATATTGCCCCAGCTTTCGGCGCGGATGATAACGAAATTGGGAAATTGAATGATTTAACGACCGTTATTCCTGTTAATCAAGACGGTTATTTTAATGACAAATCGCCTGAATTCATTCGAAACAAATGGTTCAAAGACGCAGACCTACCGATAATAAAAGACCTTAAAATCCGCGGCCTACTGTATAAGAAAGTGGCTCATAAGCACAATTATCCTTTTGATTGGAGAAAAGGGACTCACCTATTGAGTTATCCTGTCAATAGTTGGTTTATTAAAACCAGTTCCATTAAAGATCAACTTGTGAGCACAAACAAGAGTATTAATTGGTACCCTAAAAATGTAAGGGACGGTAGGTTTGGAAAGTGGCTCGAAAATAATGTTGATTGGGCATTAAGCAGAAGAAGATACTGGGGGACCCCGTTACCAATATGGGAATCTGTACACGCTGATTCAAAGACTTATGATGTGATCGGTTCGATCACTGAATTAAAGGAAAAAGCAAAACTTTCAGACAAATGTGAGATAGAGCTTCATCGGCCTTATGTCGATGAAATTGTTATAGAAACGAATAACGGAGAAAGGCTCAAACGTGTACCGGATGTCCTAGACGTTTGGTTTGATTCAGGAGCTATGCCTTTTGCACAGTGGCATTATCCTTTCGTGGATAAGGATTCATTTAGTTCGAAGATACCAGCTGATTTTATTTGCGAAGGTATAGACCAAACAAGAGGTTGGTTTTATACCATGCATGCAATATCAGTCCTTCTAACAGGCAAGTCTATGTATAAAAATGTTGTCGTTAACGGCTTGGTATTAGATGAAAATGGCGAAAAAATGTCAAAATCAAAAGGCAATACAATTGATCCTCTCGCGGTATTGAATCAGTTTGGTGTGGATGTCGTTCGTTGGTATTTAATTTCAAATTCATCTCCTTGGGATGACATGAAATTTTCATACGAGGGGCTAAAGGAAACAAGGAACAAAGTTTTTGGTACTCTCGAAAACGTTTATCGATTTTTTTCTGCGTATGCGAATATAGACGGTTTTGAGATTAAAGATTTTAATAAGAAAAACGTCCAGTTTTCGGAACTTGACCGTTGGTTGATTAGTCGAATCAATAGTACGTTACGCGAGGTTAGCGAAAAGCTTACAAATTATGATTGCACTACAGCTGCTCGTTCAATAGAGACATTCATAGACGAACTTTCTAATTGGTATATTAGACGCTCAAGGGAAAGGTTTTGGGCTGGTAAAAAAGTTACAGATAGCTCAGACACCTCACTGAATGATAAATTAGCTGCATATATTGTGACGAGAGACGCTTTAACTAATCTTTCTACAATGATGTCCCCATTTGCTCCATTTTTTTCTGATTGGTTGTTCAGATTGTTGAATCCAGAAGCAAACGAATCAGTTCATCTTCAAGATTACCCTGAGATAAAACATGATCAAATTCATGAGGAGTTGGAGTCACGAATCCAATATGCTAGAGATATTGTGCAGCTGGTGTTATTAATACGTAATCGAGAGAAGTTAAATGTCCGCCAGCCCCTCAGAAAAGTCACAGTAGTGGTAGATCAAAAAGTTGATAAGCGCACTTTTGACGCTATCGAATCAATCATTCTTAAAGAGGTAAATGTAAAAACCCTTGAACTTGAATCAAACACAAGTGGTTTGGTTAAGAAAAGAGCAAAGGCTGATTTTAAATTACTAGGACCTAAATATGGGCCAAAGATGAAAGAGATAGCTAGCAAGATTAGTCAACTAGAAGAAGAAGATATTAATAATTTACTCGAAAATGGCTTAATTAATCTTAAAATAGGAGAAGTCCAGATTCCCATAAGTTCATCTGAAGTGACCATTATATCAAGTTCTATTGAAGGTTTGTCGGTTGCTCAAGAGGGCACGTTGACGGTTGCGCTGGACACAACACTTGATGATAGTCTTATCAAAGAAGGTACGGCTAGAGAGTTTATAAATAGAGTACAATCAATTCGTAAAAACAAAGATTTAAACCTTACCGATAGAATATCAGTAAATGTCATGACCGACCCCTTCGTCGAGGATACAATTATTACTTTCAGTAAATTAATTAAGAATGAGACTTTAGCAAACGAAATTAACTTTTTTAAGCCTCACAAATTAATTGGCGATAATCATCAGATAAATGGGGCTGAAATCGTTATTGAAGTTATTAAACAAGAGCCCCACCAAAGCGATGAGTTTATCTAACTGTAAAATTATAGGCTTTATAGTTTTGATGGTATTAGGGTCCATTCGGGCAAACTGCGATGACTTAAGGGCTAGCGATAGAACCGTAATCCTTCAAGCTGCGCTAGAAAATTTTTTTTCTCAAAAATCGAGTAATCAATCCAACTGGCGCAACTTAAGAGAAATTTTGTCACCCCATTTTGACCTAAGGAGCACCAATCAAAACAAGTGGGAAAAGGTTTGGATTAATGCGTCAGAGCTTGAGAAAGAACGTATTCTAGGTTACTTCGCTCAATATATAATCTATGAGGCAGATAAACATAAGTTTAATTTTGGTGCCGATAACGTTGTTTATTTAAATGAACACAACTCAAAAGACCGTGCGGTCGTAGATACTCTTATAAAAATTGGGAAGTCACGCCAGCCTATTAGCATAAGGTTTAGGCGTTCAAAAAATTCATGGATGATCTACGATATTTTTCTTGATGAAATGAGCCTTATTGAAGCATGGAAAAAGTTAAATGATGCTGTTAATTCTTCTGACTCCTTTGAAATAGTATTAAAAAAAATAAAGTCAAAGAATATTAGATAACGATATTATTATTAATTAGACCAATGAGTAATATAAAACTAGAGCGCAATGATATTAAAGTTTTATCAAAAGCACTTGAGTGGCACGCAACGGGTGCGAGTGTATGCCTCATAACAGTCATAAAAACGTGGGGTTCCTCTCCAAGACCGGTTGGAGCAATGATGTCAATTACTGGTGATGGTATGTCAATAGGTTCCGTATCGGGCGGTTGTATAGAGGAGGAATTACTTTCAAAGATAGTTAATAATTTTCCCGATTCGCCTTCGTTTTATAACTATTCATCTGAAGAGCATAAAAGCCTACCTTGTGGCGGATACGTTGTTCTTTTAGTTGAGCCTATCAATAACAGTAGGAAATGGCCTGAATTTTTAACAAAACTTAAAGCATTTAAAAACATTTTTCGGTTTGTGAATAAAGAGGATCCGAATGATAGTGATTTTAAAGAAACAGAAATTGCTCCAGAAGATTCGAAAGAAAACTTTATTATAAATTATCCTCCCCCTTGGAGGATTCTAATCATTGGATCTGGAGATCTTTCTCTAAGTATGTTTCGACTAAGTTCATTGATGGGCTATAACGTATCGATCTGCGATCCGAGGAAAGAATTTATCAAATCATGGATAGATTCAAACATTATGGTTGATCGAATGATGCCAGATGATTTCATAAACAAACAAAATTGCGACAGTAAAACAGCGATAGTTGCACTTACACACGATCCAAGGATTGATGATCTTGCAATGATTGAAGCCTTAAAAACCAATGCATTCTATATTGGCGCCCTGGGTTCTGTACGCACAGCAAAAGCAAGAGAAAAAAGATTAATAGATCACTTCGATTTTACGAAAAAGGATATCAACAAAATTAAAGCCCCGATCGGAGTTGATTTTGCCACAAAAAATGTAGACGAAATTGCCCTTTCTGTTATGGCGGAAATAACACTTGTGAAAAACGGGGTTTCAGTCTATACAAAGAGAATAGAGAGAAAGTAGCTTGATAATTAAAGTTGCTGGTATAATTCTGGCTGCCGGTGCCTCGAGTCGGTTCGGTTCCGATAAATTACAATACAAATTAGACAATGGTGAGTATCTAGGTGTGCTTTCAGCAAAAAAACTACGGCCATTTGTTGATGAACTAAAAATTATAGTTCCGAAAGCTAATAAAACAAGACAAAAAATCTTTGGTGATTTTGATTATCTAGTTACTTCAAATAAATTACCACAACTAGGTGCTAGTTTAAAAATTGGTCTTGCCGCAGTTAAGAATTATGATTACTGCATAATAAGTCTAGCAGATATGCCGTTTATTTCTTTGAAAACCTATGAAAATCTAGTGCGCTCGATAAGTTTGCAGCGATTTGATTTGATTGCCCCTAGTTTCGACGGTAAACGAGGGCATCCGGTCGCTATATCATCAGGTGTAGTGAATCATTTTCTTAGCTCCAAAGAATCTGGCTTCATTAAAAATTATTTTGAAGATGAAGAATTTAGCCAATTTATTTTTACAACTCAAGATATTGGTGTGTTACGTGATGTTGATTATCCAGAAGACTTATTTATAGACTAAGGTTGAAATGATCATTTTAATTAGAAAAATAGTCTCATCAAGCAGAAAAAATTTTTTTTTACTTTTTTTTATGCTCTACTCGAGCATTGGAGCAAACAGTCAAGAGCAAGAGCTTAGCCCTTTTCTAGATTACGACTTAAAAGGCTATTTTGAATTTGAGTACAGATATTTCCCAAAAAAAGATAGGAAAAGAATTGCTAGTCAAACAAATCAATCCGTTGCTATGAGTTTCGACTTATTTTTGGATTTTAAAAAGCCTGACTTGTCCCTACTGATAGCACCTTTTGCACGAATTGATCAGAGAGATGTATCTAGAAATATTTTAGATTTAAGTGAATTTTATCTGAGCTTCACTAAACCTAAGTGGGAACTTAAGATTGGGAGCAAAAAGCTTTTCTGGGGAGTCCTTGAAAGCAATCATCTGGTGGATATAGTAAATCAAACTAACAACGCTGAAAGCTTCGATCTTGAAGAAAAACTTGGTCAACCAATGGTCAACCTTACTTTTATAAATGAATGGGGTTCGATTGATTTATTTTTATTAACACTCAATAGAAAACGAAGATTTGTTAGTCAAGAAGGGCGGCCTAATACAGGCTTTGAAAATATTTTACAAAATGGAACCTTTGAGGCAAAAAGTGGTGACTTTGATTATATAGTAAGGTATGAAAATAGCGGTGATATGTTCGATATTGGCGCATATTATTTTGACGGATTAGCAAGAAGTCCAGAGGTAATGACTGAGTTCATCAGCCAAACACCGTCCTTAACGACTTTATATCCTATAGTTAAGCAGCTTGCGATTGATCTACAAATCACCAAGTCAAGCACCCTTTTAAAACTTGAAAGTCTATACAGAGAATCTCAAAGAGAAGACTACAGTGCCATTGGCTTGGGTTTCGAACACACTTTATACGGTGTGATCGATTCGAAAATCGATTTAGGCTTACTTTTTGAATATCATTGGAATAATAGAGAAGAAAATTTGTCTTCACAATTTTCAAATGATTTATTTTTTGGGTTGCGAGTCTTAACCAACGAGATTAGTGATGGGCAGCTACTTTTTGGTATTTTAAATAACCTAAACGATGGCGGCGTCGTTCCATTTTTAGAGGGAAGTATAAGGCTCCCAAAAAATTGGAGGCTTTATTTAGAAGGACGATTATTCTCTCATATTGATTCCGAGAATCCATTGTCTGACTTGACTGATGACAGTTATTTGCAATTAGCTCTTACTAAATATTTTTAAAATTCTTTATTCTAAATTAGAAAAATTACATAAATATATGTTTTATATATATATTTTTATATTTATATTATGCTTTTTATGAGCTAAAGTGCCGGGCTAAACGAGGTTATCCAAAGTGATTTTTAGAAGGATTTTTTTCTACTAATTTACATAATCAATTTCTGATAGTATTACTATTCATAAAGACTCTAGAATAGAAAGCAAATAAGTCGTTTTTACTAATTGTATCCGGTGATTTTTTTATTATAATAATAGCTAGTTTCAGCTTTAAACGTTAAAGTAATCTCAATTTAGAAAGATAGTAGCGCCTAGAGTAAACTTTTTGCTACTTTCATTATTTAGGAAAAAAAATTGAACCCCGATGAACTTACGAAAGAAGTAAAAAAAAGATATAGAAAGCTAATTGATGAAGGCGCCGATCCTAACGAATGGGCCTACTCATGGCGCTCGGAATATAATAGAGGCGGCTTCAAAGCGGTAGACATGTTAAACGAGGAAGTCATAGATCAAGACAAATGTGTTGGATGTGCAGCATGTGTCACCATATGCCCCGTTGACGTTTTCGATTTTGTTAACGAAAAACCAGTTGACACAAGGCATACTGCTTGTGTTTACTGCGAGCTTTGCGTTGATGTGTGTCCTGTTTTAAGGCCAACTGATAATGATCTAGGAGACCAAATTGGCCTATTAGAACCAAAACTAGACTCTGGATTCGGGCCTTACGGCTATGGGTGTTATGCCAGAGCTACNGACAAAGCTATCTTAGATGCAGGGCAGGATGGAGGNGTTTGCACAGCTTTATTATTACACGGNATGAAAAATGGCACACTCGAAGGAGTAGTTGCAGGTGAAGAAATAGCGGAAAACCCTCAAATGGGCTCATCAATGCTCCAAACGACCCCTCAAGAGATTATTAGAGGTCAAAGATCTAGATATACTTATCAACCAAATACATTAGCACTTGTTGAGGCCATGAAAAAAAATATATCTCCTTTAGCAGTTGTGGGAGTACCTTGTCAGGTAAACGGAGTAAGGCAAATGCAACATTCTGCTATATCGCTAGACGTAGCAAAATGGTATCGAAATAACGTGAGCTTAGTAATCGGGCTATTTTGTTCAGAAGCGTTTACGGAAGAAAGTGTGGATTGGCTGGCAAATAAGCTCGAGGTTAAGAAAAGTGATATAACTAATATTAATATTAAAGGTCGAATCGAAGTCAAACTTCGCGACGGTAGAGAAGAAGTGGCATCTTTGAAAGCAATGGGCAAACTTGCAAGGCCCGCTTGCCTTTATTGTATGGATTACTCAGCAGATAATGCAGACATTGGGTTTGGTGGAATCGGAATGGATAAATGGACGTATACAGTTATTAGGACTGAAGCTGGTCACAAGGCTTGGACTGCCTTAGTAAATGACGGCTGGGTAGAAACCAAGCCATGGGAAGAAGCCCCGAAAGGTAAAGAATTAGTCGAGCGCCTTTCTATCTACAAAAGAAATAGGCCTCTACCTGCGCTAATGCCAAACTTAACAGAACGGGAAGAAATTGGTAATTTAGACCCCAAAAATTACTATAGAGGCTGGGAGAAGGGAAATGACGTTAAATCTTGGAGGCCACTTCCACCCCCGCTGCCGAAAAAGAAAAAACCAAAACTAGGAAGTTAGACGAGTTTTAAAAATGAATAAAAGTAAAGCCAAACTAGAAGATTTGAATGTGATTGTGTCTGGTCAAGGGGGAGATGGTTCATTAACGGTAGTAAATATTTTAGCCGATATCTTGAGGACTTACGGCTTAAAAGTATACACAGAAAGAGACGTTCTATCGCGAATAAAAGGTGGAATTACTGCAGCTAACCTTCGCGCTTATAACGGAGACCGCCTGTGTATAGGGAGCCAAATAGATTTATTAGTGGCTTTCGATCAATTAGCTGTAAATAAGTATGCNTTTAGATTAAATAAAAAAAGTATCGTAATTTATGATAGTTCGNTTGGCAAACTAGANAATGTCNAAGGCTTGCCGCCCGAGTTGAAGTTGATTGGTGTNCCTTTGAGCAGACATGCAGTGAAGAATTTTAGGCGCGATATTTATAAAAATAGTATCTCTTTTGCCGTTATAGGTAGGGTGATAGGCTTAGATGATGAAGCCTTAAGGATTGCATTTAAAAAACGATTTGGGAAACGTGGCAAGCAGATGCTTGAATCCAATCTACAGGCACTGCGAATAGGGTTCGAATTGGCTGAGGCAGTCGAGCTTTTTAGAGAATCAGGGCTATATCAGGTTGGAGATCTCGGAAGCAATAATGGCGGAAAACAGATGTTAATCACAGGCAACGAGGCAACAGCGCTCGGATTTGCCGCGGCTGGGGGAAAGTTTTTTGCTGGTTATCCAATCACTCCTTCGACTGAAGTAATGGAATGGTGCGTACAATGGTTGCCGAAATTCGGTGGCTTGGTGAAACAGACTGAGGATGAGATATCAGCGATAAATATGGCAATTGGTAGTGCATTAACAGGAACTAGGACTATGACGGCCACCTGCGGCCCTGGGATAGCCCTTATGCAAGAGGGAATTGGGCAACTCGGAATGGGCGAAATTCCTGTTGTGATAGTTGATGCCCAACGAAGTGGTCCAAGTACTGGGATGCCAACAAAACCTGAACAAAGCGACTTCAATTTAATGGTATATGGTGGAGCAGGGGACTTCCCCAGAGTGGTTTTAGCACCAGGTCATCCAGAGGACTGTTTTCATATTGCTGCCCTAGCAACTAATATTTGTGAAAAATATCAATTACCCGTGTTTATAGCTTTGGATCAAGGGCTATCTCAAAATACAGCTACTGTGCCGCCTCTTTCTTTAAATGATGTAAAAATAGACAGGGGAAAACGGATGACCAGAGATACACTTGCGCAAATGGAAGTATATAAAAGGTACGAATTTACGGAGGATGGTGTATCCCCGTTCTCCCCACCAGGAACACCAGGAGGGATGTCACTCGTTACTGGAAACGAACATGATGAATTTGGTTTGGTTTCGGTTGATCCTACTAATAGAATAAAACAAGTCGAAAAAAGAGCTAGAAAGCTTGAAACGTTAAGACCTGAACTACCCAAGGCAGTAACTTACGGCGTTGAAACAGCAGAGATTGGCTTTATTGGAGTGGGAATGACATACGGTGTAATTCTTGAGACTATGGATATGTTGGCTGAGTCAGACATCCATACCCAATACCATCAATTAAGAACTATTCATCCGATGCTAGAAGAAACAGCTGTTTTTGTAAATCGGTGCAATGTCGTTTTTGTCTTAGAGTATAATGCAGGTGCTCAACTGGCCAACATAATTATTGCAAACGGCGGAAATGCGAAGAAAATCAAAAATATATTGCGATTTGATGGAGTTCCGATGAACTCTAAAGAGATTGTAAAAGAAGTGTTAAATCATTTAGGAATTAAAGAGGTCAATGTAGCATGACAAAAACTTTCACTCCATCGCGCCCTATTTGGTGTGCTGGCTGTGGGGACTTTGGAGTCCTTCACGCCCTAATTGGTGGTTTTGAAGAATTAGGAATCCCGGAGC
This sequence comes from Methylococcaceae bacterium TMED69, assembly GCA_002170535.1. Lineage (GTDB taxonomy): Bacteria > Pseudomonadota > Gammaproteobacteria > TMED69. Next base: position 199,421 of record NHDW01000002.1, on the reverse strand, counting down.
ACGAGCGCTTTGTGGTGGCTGGCATAGGTTGTTCAGGGACGCTCCAAAACAATTTATCTTGCTATGGCTATCATACGCTCCATGGAAGAGTTCTTCCTACATGTACTGGTGCGAAACTAGCGAATCCAGAACTGACAGTTGTTGGGGTTGGTGGAGATGGAGACGGTTATGCAATTGGTGGAGGGCATCTACTGCATGCCTTTAAAAGAAACCCAGGGGTTGCTTATATTGTTATGAATAATGGTACTTATGGATTAACAAAAGGACAAGCTTCGCCCACCGCGCCAGAGGGCTGGCAAAATTCATCTTCTAAAGGCGTCGCTCAAAATCTTGAAGAGGACTTAGACCCAATTATGTTTGGATTAAGTATTCCTGGTAGCACTTACCTAGCACGGGCCTATGCAGGGCAACCGGCCCAATTACAAAGATTGGTAACAGGCGCATTAGAGCATAGTCGACATGGTCACGGAATGGGGTATGTAGAGGTGCTTTCGCCATGTGTAACTTATAATGATAGCTACAGAGATTGGCGTACCCGTGTATATGACATAGATTCAGAAGATGGATATGACAGCACCAATAAGTCAAGTGCTTTTAGTCGAATGTCCGAGTTGCGAGATGAGGGAAGGTTGCCTTTGGGGCTTATTTACAAAGGTACACATCCATCTTTAGAAGCTGTTTCGTTGAGTAAAAAATATAAAGCTCCAGCTTTACATGATTTAGAGAACGAAAGATTTGAGAGTGCGTTTGAAGAGGCATTAGAGTCATATATCGTTTAATTCAGTGGCCGGTCGTAAGTCTCAATCTAGTTCCTTTTAATATTTAACATAATATATATTATGCGCAATTCTAACTCCTTATAATATACTATGGAAAACAAATTAAAACTTGTAGTTGTTGGAGCTGGATTTGGTGGTATGTCAATAATCTCCTCAATAAATCAATGGGCAATTAGGGAAAACCTTGAAATTACGTTGGTAGAACCAGATGAATGGCACCATTATCGCAACTGCTGGATTAAAAACTCTATTTTAGAACCCGGAAAAATCTCGAAATCTATACACATTGCTGACCTTATTCCCTCTGATTCAGTAAATTGGTTAAACGAGCCCGCTGCTCAATTTCACCCTGAGCAAAGCTACCTGTTGACCATTAACGGTACTCGAGTGAATTACGATATCTTGGTAATTGCAACCGGATTAAAGCCAAAATGGAAATTAATAGACGGCATCCATGGTAAACTCGGCCGCAATTTTATTACGACAGCGTTCAATTTTTCTTCTCTCGATTGGAACAGAAAGTTCTTTAATGAAATTGAAAAAGGAAAAGTACTTTTTACTATTTCCGGAGGTGGTTCAAACGGTACTATCCCATCCAAAGAGATTGTATTGCTGGCCAATGATCTTTTTAAACAAAAAAATATCCGCGACAACCTTCGAATCAGCTATTATGATGGCAACCAATCTATGTTTCCTAACACGAAAATATCAGAATCTTTATCTTCAATATTCAACGCTGAACAAATCGAACAAAGAGTATCTACTACGTTGCTAAAAGTCTTCCCTAAATCTAAAGAAGCTGTATTTTATGATGCTTTTCAAGACAAAGAATACTCAGAAAATTACGATTTACTTCATATCGTCCCGAAAATGTCGCCACCGAAAGCAATCATAGAAAGCCAGCTTTCGGATAAAAATGGCTTTTTGGCAGTGGATAAAACTACTTTGAAACATAAAAATTTCGATAATATATTTGGAATTGGAGATATTACTAATATACCATGTGTAAAAAATTTATCAGCTATTAGAGCTCAACTTCCCACCATACTAGGGAATATAGGTGCTTTGATTACTGGCTTAGGTGATTTTAAAGAATTCAATGGAGAGCACTCTTTTTCTCTACACTCTGCTCCCCTAAGGCGATCGAACTATAGACTGAAATTTCTTGAGTTAAGTGAGTCAAAAGTATGGCCCTCTATCACTACTAATACAATCTTAGGCTATATAATGGCGGAAAAAACAAATATTAAAAATTATCGAAGTTCATTCGTGAAATCAAAAGCTAACAAGCTGGAACCTAGCAAAATCAAGTGACAAACAAATTTACGAAGTCACTTACAAGCATTTCTTCCAACTTATTTTGAGATGAACAAATTTCGAAGATATCAGCGCATTTCCCGGCCGGAAATCTAGTAGCAAGGTTACTCTTAAATTTATTTTCCAAAACAGGAATACCCTCATTCCTTCTATTTTTATGTCCAATAGGATATTCCACTTCAACTTGCTCGGTGGAGGTTCCATCTTTAAAACTAATTGTTATTGCGTTAGCAATTGAGCGTTTATTTGGATCAAGATAATCAATCGAATAACGCTTTTCTTCATTAATCACCATTTTAGAACGCAGTTTATCAATCATAGGGTTTCTATGATGAAAAGAATCCTCGTAATGATCGGCTGTCAGGCCTCCTGATATCAGAGGCACTGCTATCATATATTGTAAACAATGGTCCCTGTCTGCGGGGTTTGCTAAAGGTCCCTCTTTTGAAATTATTCTGATTGCAGATTCGTGAGTATTTACGTGGATTTTGTCAATTTCATCTAATCTATTTGCAACCAGCGGATGAAGAATTACAGCAGCTTCTACAGCCGTCTGAGCATGAAATTCAGCCGGATAAGAAATCTTAAATAAAACGTTTTCCATAACATAGCTTCCGTAATCACGGTCAAATTCGAATTGATTGCCTTTAAACAGGACGTCATAATACCCCCATTTAGGAGCGCTCAGAACAGTTGGAATGCCCATTTCTCCTTTCAACGTAATCATTGCCAACCTGACTGCTCTTGAAGTGGCATCACCTGCGGCCCAAGACTTCCTTGATCCGGCATTGGGAGCATGTCTATATGTTCTTAAAGAACAACCATCAACCCACGCTTGAGAAACTGCATCAACAATCTGCTCAGTAGAACCACCCAATAATTTTGTGGCGACTGCAGTTGATGCGACGCGAACTAACAAAACATGATCGAGCCCTACTTTATTGAAACTATTTTTAATAGCAAGCACACCTTGTATTTCATGGGCTTTTATCATAGCTTCCAACATATCTCTGACATAAAGTTTTTTGTGTCCGAATAGATTAGGGTTTCTACAAACATAATCGCTTACGGCTAATATTGCCCCTAGATTATCAGATGGATGTCCCCATTCCGCTGCAAGCCAGGTATCATTGAAATCAAGCCAGCGGACCATACAGCCTATGTCCCAAGCTGCTTTTACTGGATCCATTTCGAAAGAGGTGCCAGGTACCCTGGAGCCATTGATTACATATGAATTTGCCATGATTGGTCCTAAATGCTTGGTGCATTCGGGATACCTCAATGCAAGAAATCCACAACCCAGCGTATCAATCAAACAATTTCTAGCCGTTTCAAAAGCCACTTTACTTCTTTGCAGGTCATTCGAGACATATTCAGCAATCCTTATGAGCTCTTGGTCTGGGTTTGGCCTTTCATTAATATCTACATTTGTACTCATTCTATTGTTTTCCATATATACTTTTTAGTTTCTATCAGCGATATCAGTCCAGTTTTGGGCCTCAGGGCCTGTATAATCAGCGCTAGGACGAATGATTCTATTGTTGGCTCTTTGTTCAATTACGTGAGCAATCCATCCTGTGACTCTCGAGCAGACGAAAATAGGAGTGAAGAGTTTAGTTGGAATATTCATGTAGTGGTAAGCCGATGCGTGATAAAAATCAGCATTAGGAAATAATTTTTTTTCCCGCCACATTATTTGGTCAACTCTTTCTGAGACCGAAAATAAATTTTTGTTATCACTATCTTCACTCAATTTTCTAGACCATTCCTTAATGATGTCGTTCCTTGGATCGGATTCCCTATATATGGCATGCCCGAATCCCATAATTTTCTCTTTATTAGACAGTTTTTTCATTAGCTCATCTTCTGCTTGTTCTGCTGTATTCCAATCTGAAATCATTTCCATTGCTGCTTCGTTAGCACCTCCATGCAAAGGGCCTCTAAGAGAGCCAATAGCGCCAGTAACGCATGAGTGAATATCTGAAAGGGTTGAAGCGCAAACTCTCGCTGTAAATGTAGAAGCATTAAATTCGTGCTCTGCATACAGGATTAACGATGCATTAATAACTTTTTCATGTAAAGCTGATGGCTCTTCATCATGTAAACAACTAAGAAAGTGTCCCGCGATTGAATCACTGACNGAGCTCGTATTAATCCTCACTCCTTGGTGAGAAAACCTGTACCAATAAGTAATTATCGAGGGTAATAGTGCAACGATTCGGTCTGCTTTTTCAAACTGTTCAGAAAAGTCAATTTCCGTTTCTAGGTTGCCCAGAACTGAGCACCCAGTCCGCATTACATCCATAGGATGAGATTCGGCCGGAATCAACTCCAATGCCTGTTTTAAAGCTTCAGGAATTTCTCTCAGACTACAAAGTTTATTTTTATAATTTTCCAATTCTGTACTATTAGGTAGTTTTCCGTATATCAATAAAAAGGCGATCTCTTCGAATTTAGCTTTTTCCGCTAAAACTTTTATGTCGTATCCCCTATAAGTCAACCCTGAACCAGTTTTTCCAACAGTACATAGAGCCGTCTCACCGGCAGATTGACCTCGCAAACCCGCGCCTTGTAGTTTTTTATCCGTCATTACCCTTCGCCTTATTATTAGCATTAGATTTAAACAATTCGTCTAATTTATTTTCAAATTGATGATAGTTTAGATAGTCGTAAAGTTGTTGTCTCGTTTGCATGTGGGACAGCAAGCTTTCCTGACTGTCCGATTCCATTAGGGTGGTATAAGTCAACTCTGCTGCTTTACTCATCGCTCTGAAAGCAGATAGGGGGTATAGCACCAGCCCTACCCCCACTTTAAATAAGTCGTCAGTCTTAAATAAGGGTGTAGTACCGAATTCAGTAATATTTGCCAAAATTGGAACGTCCAGTGATTCAGAAAAAGTTGAATATTGCCCGAGCTTACTAAGAGCCTCAGGGAAAACCATATCAGCCCCAGCTTCGACACATGCTTGAGCTCTGTCTATCGCGGATCCAATCCCTTCCACCGCCAGTGCATCTGTTCGTGCCATGATAACAAAGTTAGAATTCCTTCTTGCGTCAACAGCTGATTTGATTCTGTCGACCATTTCGGATGTGGTCACAATTTCCTTATTGGGCCTGTGTCCGCATCTCTTTTGAGAAACCTGATCTTCTATATGAATTGCGCTTGCGCCTGCCCTTTCCATTTCTACAACTGTTTTAGCTATATTGAACGCACCACCCCAGCCTGTATCTGCGTCTACAAGAAGCGGCAATTGAGTTACCGAAGTAATTCGTCGAACGTCTTCTAGAACATTATCTAGGGATGTTATAGCTAGGTCTGGAATTCCGTAAGACGAAGCTGCCACACCTCCACCCGATAAATAAAGGGCCTTGTGGCCAACTCTTTCAGCCATCAACGCACAGTAAGCAGTGACTGCTCCAACTACTTTGAGCGGTCTTCCTGAATTAATTTCGTCTGATAGAGCTGATTTTAGAGACATTTCGCTTTAACTTTATTTTAGTTAATAATTTTAATTGTTTTATGTTTTATAAGCAATTAACGAATCCACCCATTCGTTTTTTAAAGACCGAACAAATTGTTAAAATTTTCAGTGGTCTGATCGGCCACAAATCTTTCGTCTTCCTCTCTTAAATCAGCTAAAAATTTTAAGGTATGGATTACATTAGCGGGCTGATTAGTTTTTCCTCTAAGTGGCACTGGACTCAGCCAAGGAGAATCGGTTTCAACTAAAATTCTATCTAGAGGAATTTTTTTTGAGACTTCCTGTAAGTCCATCGCATTCTTAAAAGTTAGGATACCTGAAAAAGATATATAAAACCCAAGGTCCATCGCAGCTTTTGCAGTATCCCAGTCTTCAACAAAGCAATGCATTACCCCACCAACCTTGCTAGCCCCCTCCTCCTTCAATACTTTAAGTAAGCAACCGGCTGAGTTGCGGCAGTGCACTATTAGAGGTTTGTTTATACTTCTTGCACACCTTACATGATTTCGAAATTGCTGTTCCTGCCTCTCCGCATCGAAATTGGGTTGATAGAAATCTAGACCTGTTTCCCCAACCGCTATGACGTTTGGATCTTCAGCCAGAGTCGCAATGTCATCTACAGACGCCAGGTTCCCAGCCACATACGTTGGGTGTACGCCCACTGAGGCCGAAACCTGTGGATAATTTTTTGCGCAAAACAAAACATCTTCAAACGTTTGAAGATCAACTGAAACACAAAGCATATGTGATACACCAGCGTCAGTTGCATTTTGAACTATTCGTGCCTGATCAGATTTGTCATCTGAAATTAGGGGGATATGGCAGTGAGAGTCGATAATCATTTTTCACATCGTGTGATTTTTTCTATCTGAACTCAGAGCGCCTGCGAGTAATTTTTCTATCTTATCCTTCGTAGAGCCCCTGTCTAGTGAATTAAATTGCACCCCAACTCCTGCCGTTTTGTTATTTTGCGCCCCTTTTGGAGTTATCCATACTACCTTACCCGAGAGAGGGATTTTTTGATTGTCATCGACCAAATTGACTAACATAAAAACTTCTTCTCCGAGCTCAAAAGCTTGCTCTGACGGGATAAAAACTCCGCCGTTTTCTAAGAAGGGCATATAAGAAGCATATAGCGCGCTCTTATCCTTAATACTCAATGATAAAACTTTATTCTTCACAAAACTTCCCTAAGAATGTTAGAAAATATTAGATCTGATATATCCGAAGCCTTAATACCCTGGCTATTAAAACATAATCTTTTCAGATATGCGATATACCCCAACAAGTTTAATAGCTTTTCGGTTTCAATTTTTTCGCCCAACGTTTTTAATTCACTTGCTTTTCGTTTATCAATAAAAATTGTACTTGGTTTCTGTCGGTACTGTGCTAGTAAAATCAAGTATAACGCTAGTTCAACGCCACCTAAAATAGAGTCGCAATCCAAATCATTCAACTTTTCCAGAAAGTTCTCGAAGCCTACTCTTTTATAGCACAGACTCCGGAGAAAAGCCGTCATACAGTCAGCCACTTCATATAGGCGAAGGTCAGTGTCCCCTCCTTCAGGTCCCAAAAAATATGATGCGAAGCGCAAGCCATTAATACTCTGTTCGTCGATTTGTTTCGACAGCCGGCCCTCGCACCAATTTGCAACCATTTCGCACGTGGGCTGGTTTGCTTGTAAGACCTGACAGCGACTTACTATAGTTTTGGGTAATCTACCTAAGTTATCAATTCTTAAAACCAGATAGCCATTATCAGGCGGTTCCTCTAAAATTTTCAAAATTGCACTGATAGCACTATAACTAAATCCTCGATGAAGATTTACCCTCAATAATTTGCGTTTCGAAATTAAAGGTTTAGAGCTCAGAAATTCTATGGAATTTCGTATATTTTCTATATTTACCTCATTACCTTTATCCTCCTCCCCTAAAAAAAGCAAGTCAGGATGAGAGGAGCTATCAGCTAACAAGCAGTTATTACAATTATTACATGGCTCTAAGTCGTCTGTTTCGCAAATTATGCCTTGCGAAAATGAATCTAGTAGGGTTTCTAATCCTATATTTTTTGGACCAGAAATTATTACTGATTGAGGAAGACGATTATTCTTAGTCGCTCTCTCCAACTGGCCCCAGATTTTTTTTATCCACGGATATTCGGCTATTGAGCGATCTTTTGGATCAATTTGTTCAAAACTGTCTTGCATACTACTTCAAAATCCTCATCACAATTTATTTTTACGATACGTTTGGGGTCATCATTTGCTCTATTCAGATACGAACTTTTTACATTTCTAAAGAATTCGAGGTCTTCTGTATCAAACCTATCGCTTTTTTCACGATTTTTGAGGCGACTCAGACATGTATTGATAGGTGCATCCAATAAAAAGGTAAAATCTGGATAGAAATTTAAACCGAGCAATGCGTTCAGCTTTTCAAGAACCGAGGTTGGCAATCCTCTCCCACCGCACTGGTAAGCGTAAGTCGCATCAAAAAATCTGTCTGATATTACCAGATAGCCTTTTTGTAAGTGTGGACGTATGAAATGCTCAATGTGTTGCTTTCGGGCAGCAAGAAGCAGCAAAAGCTCTGTTTCAGGAAGAATTAACTCTTCATCACTACGCAAAACCAAATCTCTTAATTTATCCGCTAATTTTGTACCGCCAGGTTCCCTCGTGACTACTGCCTTTATATTTTTTTCTTTCAACTTTTCATCAATGTATTGGATGACACTAGATTTGCCAACTCCTTCCATTCCTTCGAAAGTTACAAATTTATTCATTTTCGTACTTTTCTTTGATAATAATTGACGGCGTCATTATGTTCTTTGAGTGTTTTAGAAAACTTATGGCTACCATCATTTTTTGAAACGAAATATAAATAATCTGATAGACGTGGGTTAAGTACAGCCCTCAAAGATTTCAGTCCTGGAGCACCTATCGGAGTTGGTGGTAAACCTTTTTGTCGATATGTGTTGAAGGGAGAATTAATTTTTAAATCAGAGCGTTTTATGTTGCCTTTATAAGCATCGCCCATCGCATAAATTACTGTAGGATCAGACTGTAACCTCATATTTTTTATTAATCTTTTTATAAAAACTCCTGCAATAATTGGCTTCTCTACATCTAAAACAGCTTCTTTTTCGACTATTGAAGCTAGTATTAAAGCATCATAAGGAGTTTTTATAACATCATCTATTTCATCAGATTTTTTTTCCCATTCTGCTTTTAGTATAGACCCCATTTTTTTTGAAGCTAACAACAAAATTTCGGAAGACTTTGTATCTGATTTATAAAGGTAGGTATCAGGAAAAAATAACCCTTCTATTGCGTTTATATCATAGCCAAAAGTATTTGATATCAGATTATGGTCCAAAACATCTTCATTTAAAAAATTACTATTCTGAATTGTTTCTTTTATTTGTGCAAAAGTTGAACCCTCAATGAACGTAATTGCCAAAAGCTTTTGCTCTCCTTCGGTAATTTTTTTCATTACTTCCCATCTCGAATCTCCCGCGTCAAATTCATATATTCCGGCTTTTACTTTACCTTCGAAATTAAACATTTTGAAAAAAAAACGCGTAAGAAATATATTATCTAAAACCTTTAAATCATTAAGGTCGCTTGCTACTTTTACAATACTTTGTCCCCGATGAATCTCATAAGAATCTACGCTATTTTGAACACTAGGACTGGTTAAACAAAGGAATATAGCCCATAAAGGTAAAACTGCTAATAACAATAAGACGGAGGAGATGTATAAAGATTTTGATTTTGCTAATCTCATTTCATAAATAAATCTATTTAGGAAACTCGTAGAAAGACACGAGCTGATTCTTATCCAGAAAATCGTTTAAATAGCAAGGTTCCGTTAGTGCCACCAAAACCAAAAGAGTTAGTTAAGGCGTAATTAATCTCCATTTGACGGGCTTCATTAGGAACACAATTAAGATCGCATTCAGGGTCAGGCGTCTCATAATTAATAGTAGGTGGTGCAACTTGGTCTTTTATAGACATGACTGTATATACAGCCTCTGCCCCGCCAGCAGCACCTAACATGTGGCCAACCATAGATTTAGTGGAGCTTATTGCCAACTTGCTAGAGTGATCTTTAAAGAGGTTTTTTATTGCATCAGACTCTGCTTTGTCTCCGGCTGGAGTTGAAGTCCCATGAGCGTTTATATATTCAATTTGGCCAAGGTTTAATTCGCCATCTTCAATAGCCAATCTCATACATGCAGCGGCTCCCGCTCCCGAAGGAGACGGGGCAGTCATATGATATGCATCGCTATTAATACCGAATCCACTTAATTCGGCATAAATATTAGCTCCTCTGGATTTTGCATGGTCTAATTGTTCAAGGATCAAGATTCCTGCTCCCTCACTTAACACAAATCCATCCCTGTCAGCATCCCAAGGTCTGCTGGCCTCGGTTGGGCTTTCATTTCTTGTGGAAAGCGCTTTTGCTGCTGCAAAGCCACCGATTCCCATTGGGCTTGTCGAAAACTCAGAACCTCCTGCAATTATTATATCCTGTTCTCCTCTTTCGATTGTTCTTGCTGCCTGTCCTATACAATGTGCTCCGGTCGAACATGCCGAAACAATCGCATAGTTGACGCCAGTAAGACCGTATCTTATCGATATATGGCCAGCTACCATGTTGATAATGTTCCTAGGCACGAAAAACGGAGAGATCTTTTTGGAACCTCCGGAGTAAAACGATTCATAACCTTTTTCAATTCCAGGCAACCCGCCTATCCCCGACCCAATTATGGCTCCGATCCTGTGAGCATTGTTTTCTTTAATAACAAATCCAGAATCCTCGATGGCCTGCATTGAGGCGGCCAATCCGTAATGGATAAAAGGGTCCATTCGCTTAGCTTCTTTGGCAGGCACATACTCTTCTAGAGAGAAATTTTTTACTTCTCCCGCAATTCTGACAGGGAAGTCGGATGCATCAAATGCGGTGATCGGACCGATCCCGCTTTTGCCATTGACCGTGTTTTCCCAAGATTCGGACACAGTATTCCCATTTGGAGCAATGATTCCTAATCCTGTAACGACAACTCTATGCATATTTTGCCTTCATCCATGCAGGTGGGGTATACAAAAAGTAGATTCGGCACTCCCTGCGACGTGCGGAACCCACAATACGCTAACAAAAAGTCGTTTAGCAAACTTAACTAAGGTTCGAGATGTTCGTTAATGTAAGAAATCGCTTGCTGGACCGTCGTAATTTTTTCAGCTTCTTCATCGGGAATTTCAGTCTTGAATTCCTCTTCCAAAGCCATTACTAATTCAACGGTATCAAGAGAATCTGCACCTAAGTCATCAACAAATGATGCCTCATTTGATACTTCGTCTTCTTTTACCCCAAGTTGTTCAACAACAATTTTTTTAACACGTTCTTCAACGCTACTCATTGTCTAATTTTCCTCCAAAGATGCTGAATTATCAGCAGAGATAGTTTAATAAAATTTTTTTCAACACAACAGTGCCAACGCTAAGCGGGCCGACAAGATGCCTTCGCAGGGCATTTTACCACCTTAGGGTTCATCACTCCAAGAATTTTTTATGCCATTAACATACCACCATTAACGTTGATGGTTTCACCAGTTATATAGCGGCCTTTCTCAGATACTAAAAAAGCGACTAAACCAGCAATATCAGAGGTTTTCCCCATGCTTTTCATAGGAATCTTACTTAAAATAGCTTTTTTTTGTTCTTCTGATAAATTATCCGTCATCGACGTTGCAATGAAGCCAGGTGCAATACAATTAACTGTTATTCCTCTTGATGCTACTTCGAGTGCTAGACTTTTTGTAAACCCGAATAAACCTGATTTAGCTGCTGCATAATTGGATTGCCCTGGATTTCCAGAGAGCCCGACAACTGATGAAATGTTAACTATCCTTCCAAATTTACTTTTCATCATTCCACGAATTAAATATTTTGATAAGACATATACGGATGAAAGGTTGGAAGCAACGACAATATTCCAGTCATCTATAGACATTCTCATGAGTAAATTATCACGAACTAGCGCGGCATTATTTACTAGAATATTCGGAAAAGGTAGGGAATCCCCGAGAACACCAAGGTTTTCTTCCAAAGTTATTGGATCCGAAATATCTAGTGTCATAGGATACATTGTCGCGCTTATTGTTGTTTCGTTTGCTGCTATTTCTCCGATTATCTGTTTATCACGTGAGGTTCCGATAACTGAAATTCCTTCTTTTATCAACTCTTTTGCGATCTCGAGTCCTATACCTTTAGAAGCTCCAGTTACCAATGCAATTTTCTTTTCAATCATGATAATCCTTAGTGTTACTTGGTTAATAGCAAGTAGGAATCAATTTTAATTTCTTTGTTTATCCTTTTTGCTATGTTTGTTAATACTTTGCCGGCTCCGCATTCCATGAATTCGCAGCAGCCCATATCAATTAAATTTGCCATTGTTTGGTGCCATCTTACCGGCATGTGGAGTTGAGATATTAGTTTATCTTGAATTTCGTCTATGCTTTTGGAATTCATTGCATCAACATTTTGTATAAGAATCATGGTTTCGTCTGGTTTAGAAAATTGCACTAAATTCATAGCTTTCTTGAAATTATCGGCTATAGGTTGCATAAGAGAGCAATGAGATGGGACACTAACATCCAGCTTAATCGCCCTCTTCGCGCCGATTGATTTTGCTTTAATGCAGGCCATCTCAACTGCTTCAATATTTCCGGCAATCACGATTTGATCGGCTGTATTGATATTTGCACAATCAACAGTAAGATTTAACTCTCTTGCAACAAGGCCACATAAATTGGTTAATTTATCCAAGTCTACGCCGATAACTGCCGCCATAGCTCCTTTAGTCTTGATTTCTGACATCAATTTTCCTCGTGTAACAACCAATCTAAGCGCCGCGTCAAAATCAATCGCGCCGCATGCCACCAGAGCGTTATATTCTCCTAGGCTATGTCCCGCAACATATCTAGGCTGAGCCCCACCTCTTTCTATCCAAAGTTGATAAAGTGATGCGTTCAGCGTGAAAATTGCCGGCTGGGTATACTCTGTCTTATTCAAATTAACAGGCGCTTCATCGGTAACTAGCTTCCAAAGGTCTAAACCAAGGAGTTCAGAGCCCAACTCAAAATTCGCCTTGAAAAAGGCTTTATCTTTTTCATATGGTTTGCCCATTCCAGGGAACTGGGAGCCTTGACCAGGAAATATCATGCCAAAGTTATTGTTTTTTTTCAATTATTAGATTCCTTTTAGCTATTGACATTCATTCCTCTAATTGAGCTCCAATCACTTCCGGGACCTTTTGTGAAACCTCATTGACAGCAACCATTATTGCTTTTTGAAAGGATATCGAGTCTGCGCTCCCATGACTTTTAACAACTGTTCCTCTAAGACCAAGGAGGCTAGCTCCGTTGTAGTTCCTGTGATCGACCCTATTTTTAAGATTAGAAGTCACGTTTTTAGCGAACAAATAACTCAGCTTGGTGAAAATATTCTTACTAAACTCCTCTCTTGCAATCCCAGACAGCAATTTTGCCGCGCCCTCTCCCGCTTTTAACGCCACATTGCCTACAAATCCGTCACAAACAATTACATCTACTGTTCCTTTAAAAATATCATCGCCCTCTACGAATCCGCAATAATTTAAATCCCCAGCTGCTAAAAGATCAGCGGTAGCTTTTATGATATCGTTACCTTTTACTTCTTCTTCACCAATATTGAGAAGTCCAACCGTGGGACGAAGGATTCCTCCAGTACTTTTTGATAACACTGAGCCCATTATGGCAAAACTTCGCAAATCTTGCGCTGAACAATCTATATTAGCTCCAAGATCAAGAACTCTGGTAACTTTATTTATGCCAGGCAGTACTCCGCAAATAGCTGGTTTAGATACCCCTGGTAATGTTTTGAGAACGAATCTAGCAATGCCCAGAAGTGCGCCCGTATTACCTGCGCTCACACATGCATTGTTCTTTTTTTCTTTTATGGAATCAATAGCCAATCTCATAGACGATTGCTTCTTGACTCTCAGAGCTAAGCTGGGCCTATCATTACTTTCAACAACTTCTTCTGTGTGAATAAAATTTATTCTGCTACTGCTTATGAGTTGAAATTTTTTCATGAAAGGTTTTGCTTTTTCAAAGTTTCCAAACAACTCAAAGTCTATGAACTTATTGGAATCAAGCACCCTAGAAACGGCTTGAATGGTAATTAACGGGCCGTAATCACCGCCCATCGCGTCGATTGCAATCTTCATATTTAGAATAGCTAAAACAGCAGTTTTGTGAATTTAATGGATATTAGACTAGTTTGATAGTTCCGGTATAGCCAATTTACCTTTGTAGTAGCCATCCTTAGACACTTGGTGCCTTCGATGCTTTTCTCCGCTGCTGGGCTCGTCTGATAAAGCTGGCTTCTTTAGAGCATCATGTGAACGTCTATTGCCTCGTCTTGAAGGGCTAGGTTTATTTTGTTGGACTGCCATGGAATTAGGTTCCCTTTAGTTTTAAAATTCTTATTATACAGATTAATTCAATTCTTATCTTTATTCTTCAATAGCGATGCAAAAGGATTAGGCTTATTAATTTTTTTTACATTCTTAAGGTAAAGGGGTGGGCCACAGTCGAACTCATGTTTCGGCACCATTGGCAAGACCAATAATAGCTCATCTTCGCAAAGCCGTATTACATCTAACTCGTTATTTTTGCAATATGTGTTTTGAGTGTCAAAGTTATCTTCATGGGAAAAATAAAAATTCTTATCTTGTTCGGTCCTTTTTTTGCCTGTAATAGAGAGGCTGATCTTTTCTATCATTTCTTCTAAACATCTTTGGCAAACCGCACTAAATTCCACTTCGGAGGACGCTAAAAGACAAATTTCATTTTCCGTTTGTAATTTATTGAGAATTATCTCTAGAGTTACGACGACATCCTGGGTTAAAAAACACCAATCTGGCAGTCTAGTAAAATTTCCTTTTGGCAACACTATCTTCAGTTTACCCGATTTGGGCACCTGACTTAACGGTAACTTATCTATAATATACATTATATTTAAGATATAAATTATTGTTTAATATAAATTTTAAAATATACGATAGTTCTGATCGAACATATAAAAGATATTTTCTTTAAACCCCTTGAAAGCTCGCTGAAAACCAAAAGTCTTCTCCGAATAATCGATAATATTATCTGACGAAAAAATTTTCTTACTGACCGTCCTATAAGAGCCCAAGCCATCAATCAACCCAAGTTCTAAGCTCTGCTTTCCGCTCCAAACTAGCCCTGAAAATATTTGGGACGATTGTAACTTATCCTTTCTTCCTTTCATTACGGCCTCTATAAAAGTTTTATGCAGGTCAGCTAGTAGCTCCTGGGTTAACTGTTTATCATCATCCGAAAGTGGCGAAAACGGATCAAGAAGCCCTTTTTTTCCCCCAGCTATAAAAAGCCTCCGCTCTATGCCTAGTTTTTTCATCGCCTCATCAAACCCAAACGAATCTAGCCTTACTCCTATTGAGCCGACTAAGCTAGAGCTGTCAGCGTAGATCTCTTGCGCGGCACTGGCAATATAGTATCCTCCCGAGGCACAAATATCTTCAATAACTGCGATTATTTTTTTTTCTGGATTTTCCTCCCTATACCGCCAAATAGTCTGATTTATTAGACTAGATTGAACCGGGGTCCCTCCAGGGCTGTTAATAAGAATTATCAACCCCACAAGTCGTGGGTTTCTAAATGCCCTTTCTAAGCTATTGGAGATACTATCCGAGCTGACGCCAACATTGCCACCAATAACTCCATTAATTCTGATAAGCCCAACAACTGGGCCAGAAAAGTCGTCAGTCGAATATTTGAGGTCAACGAACTGGCTCGCAACAATGGTTACTAGAAGCGCCAAGAAAGCAGTTTTAAAAAAGATTCCCCAGCGTCGCTTTGATTTCATTTCGCGAAGAAATTCCTTGGAAAGCGCCTCCGAAAAATTTAGTTTATCGTCTGAATTATTATCTTTTGAAGGTTTCATGTTAAGAGAGCTCCCTGATAAGTATGCGTTTTATTCTTATTCAAAAATTTATAAAGTTCATTAGGTAATTTGGATTCAACAAATAACCGATATTTGCCAATTTCTAGTCTTAATGATGAACAGTGCAGAAACATTCTGCTTAAGCCAAACTCTTTGCATCGTTTATTAAGATNTGGGTCACCGTAAATTTCATCGCAAAGCAGTGGATGACCAATGTGGGAGAATTGAGCCCTTATTTGATGCATCCTCCCAGTCTTCAATGAAAGTTTTAGTAAAGTATAGTGGCTCGAAATCGGTCTATTTGAAAGAATTACAGTCTCACTAAGCTTTCCCGCGGCCCCATCAGACCAATCACTTTTACGAATTTTATTATACCTCTCTGTCTTTAGATTTGACCTAATTGTAGTTAAATTGGTCGGTACTGCGCCATTTACTAAAGCGGTATAGATCTTTGAAACCTTATCAGAGTTCCAGATTTTATGCATTTCTTTCAAAATCAGATGGTTTTTAGCTAAAACTAGACAACCGGAAGTCGCTCTATCAAGTCTATGCACCAAATCGATACGCTTTTCGTCGCTTTTAATTTGCCTGATCGTTTCAATAACTCCAAATTTGAGTTTTGAGCCCCCATGACTAGGAACCCCAAAAGGCTTGTCTATCACAATTAAATTGTTATCTTCATGTATTATTGCCTCTTTAAGCAAATTTTTTAGCCAGAACGGCGCCTTACCATCGGACTTACTTTTCAATAACTCTACAGGAATTTTTACCGTGTCAGTTTCCCAAATTCGGTCTGATACTTTAGCTTTTTTCCCGTTAATCCGAATTACACCTTTTCTAATTAACCTATAAATCATNGACTTAGGAACATTTTTTAAAATTTTAATCAAATAATTATCGAATCTTTTCCCATTATCTTCGATGTTTGTTTTAAGGGTTTTGAGCATACGTGTTTTCATTTATCTCCTGGACTCGAGCCATCAAGAAATATTAGATTTGCCCGATGGATTGAAGATTGCTATATTCTTTACATTAACCGATTGTTGCATAACGGTGTAATCTTCCTATTTTAGATACGTTAGCATTTATTTTAACTGGGGGTTTATTATTCATAACGCCCTAGGTAACGACCAAGTTGTAAAGTAACATGAAAATATTGATAAGGTCGATTTACAATTAGTTAGAAAGAACAATAAATATCGATATTGCCGAAGCGCTAGAAGAAACTAAAAAATAAATTTCGGCATTTTTGTAACAGTTTAATAATAATTTTATTCAAAAGTTTTTACTTTTGAACACGACCTAGAGCTAAAAACTCGCGTCAAAATATATGTCGAAGAGCATGACGGTTGATGGACTCTAGGTTGAAGGGATTTAAAAATGAAAAGAATGTTGGTCAATGCTACGCAGGCAGAAGAATTGCGCGTTGCCCTAGTGGATGGGCAAAAATTATACGATTTGGACATAGAAGCAACAAATCGCTCACAGAAAAAGTCAAATATTTATAAAGCAAAAATTATAAGAACTGAACCAAGTTTAGAAGCAGCTTTTGTAGATTATGGAGCCTCAAGGCACGGATTCCTTCCACTAAAAGAGATTTCAAAAATCTATTTTAATGGAAATTTTAAACCCGGTGTCAGGCAAAACATAAAAGAAATCATTAGTGATGGCACAGATATTATCATTCAAGTCGAAAAGGAAGAGCGGGGAAGTAAAGGGGCCGCGTTAACCTCTTTCGTAAGTCTAGCCGGCAGGTATTTGGTAGCCATGCCACANAACCCAAGAACTAGCGGGGTTTCTAGACAAATCGAGGGCAATGATAGAGAGGAAGCTCGCTTAGCTATGAGTGGTCTTCAAATTCCGGATGATTTTGGACTCATTCTAAGAACAGCGGGAGTCGGGAAAACTACTGAAGATTTACAGTGGGACCTAGATTATCTGGTAACTCTATGGGAAGCAATAAAGAATGCTTCTAATGAGCAGAGCGCTCCAATTCTCCTATATCAAGAACGAAACGTAATAATTCGAGCTATTAGGGATTACCTAAGAAAAGATATCTCTGAAATAGTTATAGACGATGGGGAATCTTTTGAGATCGCTAAAAATTTTATGGAACAGGTCATGCCTCATAATCTATCATTACTTCGGTTACATCAGGATAGTGTTCCTCTATTCACTAGGTATCAAATCGAGAGTCAGATAGAATCCGCATTTAGCAGAACGGTGAATTTGCATAGCGGTGGTTCAATCGTCATAGAAACGACTGAAGCGCTAACTACTATTGATATTAACTCAGGTAAAGCGACCCAAGGAGGCGATATTGAAGAAACCGCTCACAAAACAAATTTAGAGGCAGCCGAAGAAATAGGAAGGCAATTGCGCCTTCGAGATCTGGGTGGGTTAGTAGTAGTTGATTTTATAGATATGCTAAATTCAAAAAATCAGCGTTCAGTCGAAAATAGACTGAGAGATGCAGTAAAAATAGATAGAGCGCGAGTCCAAACTGGAAGAATTTCTAGTTTTGGCCTGCTCGAGCTAAGTCGTCAAAGATTAAGACCATCCTTAGCTGAAAGTAGCCAAGAGGTATGTCCAAGATGCGGCGGGATTGGTTCGATTAGAACTATTAAATCGACCGCCCTTAGTATTTTAAGGCTAATGGAAGAAGAAGCAATGAAAAATGGAACAACAAAAGTTATGGCCTTAACGCCACTGGATGTTGCAACCTTTCTTAGTAATGAAAAAAAATCGGATATAATCGGAATCGAAACTCGGCAAAACGTTAAAATTATTTTAATACCTAATCCAAATATACAGACGCCACATTACGAAATCCAGAGAGTGAAAGATCAAGACTCCCAAATAAGAAAAACCGATAGCTTTCAATATTTACCTAAAGCAGATTTAGCCAATACATTTGAATCCGTCAATAACGAGAAAAACCAACCAGAACCTGCAGTTAAAGATGTTTCCAATATAAGGCCACACCACAATAAGAGGAAGAAAAAAAACTCGATTTTAAAACGATTATTCAATTGGATTTTTGGCAACAAAACTAATAAAAGACCGAAAAGAAGATACAATAATCGCAACAAAAAGAATTTTCGTGGTCGAAATAATAACTACAGACAAAATCGGGACTCCAGAAGGGATAATAGGTATAGANCAGACAGAAATAACCGTACGTCTGAACTAAACAATCGAGATTCAAATAGGAGAAGAAGAAATAATGGTGGTAATAAGAATGAAAGTTCGAGCGAATACGATCAAAATAAAAAAAGTAATATAAACCAAAACAAGCCTATATCTGAAGATAGAACACAAAACAAAGAACAGGGCAGTCATAATCGGGATAGAATTAGTGAAGAGAATCTAAAGCACAATCAAACATCGGTAGATAATAGCTTCCCTCAAAGCCGGATTGAAGAAACAAAAAAAACTGAATCAAGGGAAAATTCGACCGGTTCAAATCCAAACCTGACCGAAAATGATTCACATAGAGAAGGTAATGAAAAAGCTGGCAATAATCAAAGTTATTAGTGTTTAGTTTGAACTTGTTAACTAGAAATAACTACAAACGCTACTGTCAGCCCTTTGTCATGACTTAAAGAAATATCAACCTGAAAGGCCCCAAGTTCCCTAAAAACCGAACTAGCCTTATTTAAAAACTTTACTTTGGGACAACCGAGTAAGTTATGATATAAGATGATATCTTTAAATGTTATACCATTGCGGAATCCAGTTCCCAATGACTTTGCCGCAGCTTCTTTGACGGCAAAACAACTTGTTAAGTATTGCTGTTTTCTCGATTCTGTTAAGTCATGGTATCGCGTGTGCTCAATTTCATTTAAAATTTTTCGCCTAAATTTGTCTCCGAATTTTTGCTCTATTCTTAAAATTCGAGACCCACATACTATGTCTGTTCCAATTCCGATGATCATATCTAGCGCTCTACAAGGGTTTTCATTTCAGCAACTGCGGTTTGCAGTCCAACGGTGACTGCTCTGCTAACAATTGCGTGTCCAATATTTAATTCACTTAAACTAATGAGACGAGCGATCGATAAAACATTCGCATAGTCAAGACCGTGCCCCGCATTTACAATCAGTTGATTTCTTCTACCATAGTCAGCTGCTTCCTTTATTTTTAATAACTCAATGCTTTGTGAGTCGTTAGTTGCATTAGCATAGTTACCTGTATGTAACTCAACATATGTTGCTTTTAAGCTTTTTGCAGCGTTTATAAACTCTTTACGCGGTTCAATAAATAGTGAAACGCTAATTCCTGCATTACTGAGCGACGCTACCGCAGATTCAACTTGGTTATAGTTATTAATTAAATCTAAACCGCCCTCGGTCGTAAGTTCTTCACGTTTTTCTGGCACCAGACAACAAAACTTTGGCTTATTATTCACAGCAATATCGACCATCTCTTCTGACGGGCAAATTTCCAAATTTACATCAAAACCTTTTTTTAATAAGTCAACTAAATCAAAGTCTTGAATATGCCTACGATCTTCTCTTAAATGAATAGTAATGTAGTCTGCTCCACCTTTCAGGACTTCCATAGCTGCTTGTGATACTGAGGGGTAAACAGAGCGCCTCACTTGACGCAAAGTCGCAACGTGATCGATGTTCACACCTAGTAATAGAGGTTTAATTTTTATACTCATTAATTTTTACCTTTTGATTTAAATAAATTACGAGTTGCGAGTTCTTTTCCTCCCAAAAAATGCTCAATTAACCGTCTCATCAAATATTTTGACTCTCTTAACGCCGATTTATCTAAACCGTTCCCTTCGCTTAGTTGAAGGAGGGTGCTCCCACTTAAAGAGTTTGGCGAGCAATTTTCATCCATAAACACACCGCCACCTGGTACTACTCTATATTTTGATATCGGCACAACCTTTTCGCCTGAATTAGTAGAGGTTAAATCTGAAATCACGCCCGAAGAAAATAAAAAAGAATATTCAAAGTTTCTCAACGTAGTCTCAAGACAAGAATCCGCATTTGTTATTTTTTTTAAAGCCTCAATATAGCTGTCGAATATCAAAGGGGAGCTATCCTCTTTAAGGAGACCTTTGTAGATGAGTTCATTAATATAAAAAATTGACAACGTCTTTGAACCCATATGAACATCATAATTTTCAATTAAGTCAACTGATTTTAAAATAGGAATAGCTGACCTTTCATACAATGTAAACTCAAGTAATCGTAGAGGTTGTAAATCTGATCCCAAAGTTGACTTGGGTCGATTGGCTCCTTTAGCCAATACTGAAAGGCGTCCTCTGCACCGCGTAAACAATTCAAGAAAAAGACTTGTCTCTTTGTATTTCCTTTGATGAATAATAAAACCCCTCATCAGTTATTTTTTAACCCAAGTAATTTTAGTTTTTCTCTATCATTCGACCAGCTTTCTGAAACCTTGACCCAAATACGAATGTAAACTTTTTGCCCAAGCAGTAATTCTAGATCTTCTCTCGCTTTCGTGGAAATCTTTTTTATCAGATCACCTTTTTTGCCTAAAATGATATGGCGTTGCGATTCTCGCTCTACATAGATCACGGCGTTGATTTTCGATATTTTTTTTGATTTTACATATTCCTCTATAACTACACAGGTCTCGTAAGGCAGCTCATCACCTAGAAACATTAATAATTTTTCTCTTATAGACTCACAGATCCTAAAATTTTCCGACCTGTCAGTTTTTGTGGTTTCGCTATAGACGAACTCACGAGCAGGACAGTAGCTAAATAAAACGTCATTAAGTGAATCCAAATATTGTTTTTTCTTTGCAGATATAAAAATATAATCATCAAAGTCCATGCCTTGTTTCATCAAGTGTTCAACGTATTTGAGCAATTTAGACTTGTCATTTAATAGATCAACTTTATTAATTATCAACACTTTTGGTTTTGGTGAACGAGCTATAGATTCGGCGAGTAGCTTGTCGTCATTTTGCCAGGATCTAGCATCTGAAATCATTAAAATGCAATCAACTTGTTCTATGGACCAATCAATGAATCTATTCATGTAACGATCAAGAACCCGAACTGGTTTCTTTTGCCATCCAGGAGTATCAATAAAAATAATCTGGTGTTTATCGTTTGTATAAACACCTAAGACCGAAGTACGAGTAGTATTAGGCTTTCTAGAAATTATGCTAACCTTTTCACGGATTAAAGTGTTCAGTAGAGTTGACTTGCCCACGTTTGGTCGACCGACTATTGCAAAAAATCCACATTTCATATCTAATTTATGAGGCAAAGAACAGCCTCTGCCGCCTGTTGCTCAGCATTTTTCTTTGAATTGCCTTGCCCGATTTGGGGTGGAAACAACGAAGTATTACAACTAACGATAAAAGTTCTATCATGATCTTTACCATGTATGGAGTCGAGCGTGTAAATTGGCAAACCAAGTCCCTTAGACTGTAATTTTTCTTGCAAACGAGTTTTGGGATCTTTCAATAGCGGTTTATCTTTCAGTTCTTTAAATGACGATTCAAACCTTGCTTTTACCAGTTCTCGGCAATTTTCGTAAGAAGAATCTAAAAAAATCGCACCTATAATGGCTTCTAGAACGTTGGCTAGGATGGAGACTCTCCTCCAGCCCCCACTTTTTTTTTCTCCTTCTCCTAGTATAAGAAATTTTTTTATATCAGTTTCTGAGGCTAATTGAGATAGTTTCTTTCTGTTTACAAGAGCGGCGCGCATTTTTGTTAACTCGCCTTCTTTAGCCAAAGGAAATTTCTTTATTAGTTCCTCAGATACAATCGCAGCGAGGATACTGTCCCCTAAGAATTCTAGTCTTTCGTTATTCAAACCAGATGAACTTCTGTGCGTTAAAGCAAGTCTAATTAGTGACTCATCTCTAAACTTGTGTTGAAAAATAGGATCTACATTAATCATGCAGAGTTTATTATTTGAGAGTTACTGATTTTTTATAATCGTAAACAACAGATAAGTCTTCAAACAGCTGGATTTCGATTGGATAATTTAAAGTATATTGGCTTCCGAAATTTGTTTTATTAACCGAAAGTAGCTTCTCAATACTTTTCCTCCGTAACTGATTAACTCCATCTAATTGAAACTGAGTCTCCAAATATAGGGCAAACTTCCTTATATTCATCCCGGCTTCAAAGGACTTGGATTCCGCTGATGTTAAAATTTGATCAACTTTGATTTTTTCAAGTAAAATGGGATAGCACTTCATACCAATCAGAAGGACAAACAAGAGTGCCGGCAAAACAACTACCAAGGAAAAAAGACCAAATCCTTTTTGGGATAAAAGCTGGTGATTAGAGTAGTTCATATTAAAGCCTTTTTTTAATTTATCTTTTTGCCAACTCTATCAAAATTAATACCTCGATCCCAGTTCATCCAGATAAAAAATGCTTTGCCCATTAGATTTTGTTCTGGTACAAACCCCCAAAATCTTGAGTCACGGCTATTATCTCTATTGTCTCCTAAAACAAAATATTGGCCTTCCGGAACTTCGAATTCGAAATTCGCGCTAAATTGATCCGGATTAAGCAGTATTCTGTTATCGATAGAAGAAAGTTTCTCAGAATACTCAGTAAAACCGGTATATTTTCTCATTGATTTTTGGCCCATATACGGCCCTTTATTTACGTAAGCTACAGCCTCACCGTTAATTAACAGCTTCTTATCTGCATAAAGCACAGAATCTCCAGGAAGTCCAATTATGCGTTTTATAAAAGGAGTCTTTGGATCAAGAGGAAATTTAAAAACGGCAACATCACCCCTCTTGGGCTTTTTCGTTTCCAAAATCGTGTAAGAGTTAATCGGAAGCTTAATACCATAGGAGAACTTATTAACTGCAATAAAATCACCTATTTCAAGGGTTGGGATCATTGAACCTGAAGGTATTCTAAAAGGTTCGACAATAAAAGAACGTATTATTAAAACAATCAGGAACACTGGGAAAAAAGAGCCTAAATACTCAATAACGTTTGTAATCTTAATTTTTTTCGCAAAATCACCCTTTTTTGGTCTTTTAGTGAGCTTCTCTAAATAGGCTAAAATGCGTTCTCTTTTAACCATTAGTGAACACGCAAACATCAAGCCGGTTACTCCAGTTAAAACAACAAGTATAGCTTCGAAGTTGTTCGCCATAATTATTTACTCGACTCTAAAACAGCCATAAAGGCTTCTTGAGGTATTTCAACCGAACCAAATTGCTTCATCCTCTTTTTACCCTCTTTTTGCTTTTCGAGAAGTTTTCTTTTACGGGTGATATCTCCTCCATAACATTTTGCGGTAACGTTTTTCCTTAAAGCTTTTACATTCTCTCTTGCAATAATTTTTGCGCCAATCGCCGCCTG
The DNA here is from genome assembly GCA_002170535.1 of Methylococcaceae bacterium TMED69. Taxonomy (GTDB): domain Bacteria; phylum Pseudomonadota; class Gammaproteobacteria; genus TMED69. The sequence continues at coordinate 175,470 of NHDW01000002.1, read as the reverse complement.
TATACTTATCTCAAACATCTGTCGTGGTATCAATTTTTTAATTGTCTTTATTAATTCCCTACCTTTATATTCTGATTGAGATCGATGCAATATAGATGATAAGGCATCAACTTTATCTCCATTGATATATACATCAACTTTCACTACGTCGGTCTCTTGGTATCGCAAAAACTCGTAATCCATAGATGCGAAACCCTTGGAAACTGACTTTAATTTATCAAAAAAATCTGACACTACTTCATTCATTGGTAGTTCATAGCTAAGCATGGCCTGTGTGCCTGAAAAATTCATTCTTTTTTGCACACCCCTTCTATCTTCGCAAAGTTTAATTATATTTCCCAAAAACTTTGGAGCAACTAATATTTCAACACTTATTATAGGCTCTTCGATCCTTTTGATATTAGAATTATCAGGTAATAATGATGGGTTATGTATTTCCATGGTTTGGTCATTTTGAAGAATCACATGGTAAATTACGGTAGGCGCTGATTTTATTATTGAAACATTATACTCTCGTTCCAATCTTTCATGAATTATTTCCATATGAAGCATCCCAAGAAATCCACATCTAAAACCAAAGCCTAGTGCTGAGGAATTTTCCGGCTCAAATTTTAAAGCTGCATCATTAAGACTCAGCTTCAGCAAAGCTTCTCTAAATTGCTCATAATCAGAGGAATCAATTGGGAATAAACCAGCGAATACGTTTGGCTTAACAGCTCTAAAGCCGGGTAAAGGACCGCTGGTCGAACTGACTTCAGGATTAACAATGGTGTCTCCCACGGGGGCGCCTTTAATTTCTTTTATTCCGGCGACCAAATAGCCAACGCTTCCCAAAGCTAACTTTTCTACGATTTGTCTTTTAGGGGTAAAAATTCCTATTTGCTCTACCTTCGCAGTCAACCCAGTGGACATGATTTTAACGCGGCCTCCCTGATAAATTTCCCCATCAAAAACACGAATAAGCGAAACAACACCTAAATATTTGTCAAACCAGGAGTCTAATATGAGCGACCGTGGAGGCGCTAGGCAATCGCCCGAAGGGGCGGGAATTTTTTTTACAATTTGTTCTAAAAGATCATTCACTCCTTGGCCGGTTTTTGCGCTAACTTCAATAGCATCCTGAGCATCTAACCCGATAATTTCCTCAATTTCTTTCCTCACCTTATCGGGATCTGCGGATGGAAGGTCGATTTTATTGAGCACGGGAACAATTTCGAGACCCTGGTCAATGGCCGTCAAGCAATTTGCTACAGACTGGGCTTCAACCCCTTGGGTAGCATCAATCACCAGAAGAGCGCCCTCACAGGCAGCGAGTGAACGCGAAACCTCGTAACTAAAGTCGACATGGCCGGGAGTATCGATGAGATTAAGTGAATACTCTGAGGAATCTTTTGACCTGAATTTCAAGGCAACTGATTGTGCTTTGATCGTTATCCCACGTTCTTTTTCGAGGTCCATTGAATCCAACACTTGTTCAGACATTTCACGATCTGTGAGGCCACCACACAAACTAATGAATCTATCTGCGAGAGTTGATTTGCCATGGTCAACGTGGGCGATTATTGAAAAATTTCTTATTTTATCAATAGAAGTATCTGGCATCATCTACTCCAGATCTGAACCACCACAGTTTCTGGGTATGACAATCGAAGCTGCAAGTTAGTTCTCGATATCCAGAACAATAAAAAGTTGCCCATTTTGCCTCTTAATAAGAATTGGAATTTTGCGGGCGCCATTCACTTCATTAAAAAATGAAACAACTTGCTCAACCGACTCAACCTCATAGTTGTCAACTTGTAAAATAATATCTCCTTTNCGAAGTCCTGCGTTCAGTCCAGCACCNGTATCAACACTATTTATTAAAACAGCACCAGTCGTAATTCCGGATCTTTTTTGCTGTTCTTTGGTTAGCTCTTTGATTCTAATACCAATACTTTTTACATATCCGAAATCCGATTGTTGAGGGTTAATTTTAGCTTGCAACTCGTTTTCGGGTAATTCGCCGATAACAATCCGCACCGTTTTCGATTTTCCTTTTCGGACGATTTCAACCGGAACCTTGTCACCGACCTCTGTTGTTCCGACCAACGGCGGCAGATCAGAGGATCTTTCAATCGTTTCGCCATTAAATTTAATAATTATATCGCCAACTTTCAGTCCACCTTTGGCGCCGGGTCCATCAACGATGGTTTTACTGATGAGTGCACCTGTTGGCTGCTCCATACCAAAGGATTCAGCAATTTCCTGACTAACTTCTTGAATTAAAATCCCCAACCAGCCTCTAGTGACTGAGCCTTTGTCTTTGAGTTGTTCATACACATCAAAAACTACATTTATTGGAATCGCAAAAGATAAACCCATGAAACCACCGGTTCTACTATAGATTTGCGAGTTGACTCCGACAACCTCGCCCTTAAGGTTAAACAAAGGCCCGCCGGAATTTCCAGGATTAATAGCGACATCAGTTTGGATAAAAGGCACATAATTATCTCTTGGAAGATTTCTACCCATGGCGCTCACTATCCCTGCAGTTACCGAGTAATCAAACCCAAATGGTGAGCCTATCGCTAGAACCCATTCTCCGACTTGGAGAGAGTCTGGCTTAGCAAACTTAAGTGTTGGAAATGTTTCATTTGATTCTATTTTTAAAAGTGCAATGTCTGAACGACTATCTGAACCCACAATTTTTGCAACATATTCTTTTCTGTCTTGTAGTCTTACAATTACTTCGTCAGCCTGTGCTATGACGTGGTGATTGGTAATGACATAGCCATCTGGCGACACAATAAAACCTGATCCAAGCGACTGGGCAGGATTAGGTTGTCTTGGGGCCCGCCCTTCTTCATCAAAAAATTTTTTAAAGAAGTCGCCAAAAGGACCCTCGTATTGTTCAAATCCATGTGGGTTATTTTTCCACCGTGGACTATTAGGCTTGATGTTTTCTATCTTTTTCGTTGTGCTTATGTTTACAACAGCCATGCTACTTTCTTTAGCCAGGCTAGTGAAATCTGGCAAATCGCTTGCTGGTAGCGCAAATGANGACGTAATTTGAAATAAAATTACAAATTTTAAAAATCTAATAGATTTTTTGAAAAAATTGTTAATATTGAGATTTGCTTTACTCATGCGTCTTCCTATAAATTTTGTTTTGACGAATATACGCATATACTCGTTACCATTTGATGAATTAAAGATTAAAGTTTGTTAATCATTCGAACGTCAGGTATTACTATTGTATTATTATTCATTAATTGGCTAAAACTTGTATACGGTTACATACGTAACAATCTTTAAAAAGAATTAATTTAATTGAAGTATAGCAGACCTGAAGTTATCTGGTAAATTTACAATGTCAACNGATTTCACTTGTGATGTTCTTATAATAGGTAGTGGTGCGGCAGGACTGTCGTTAGCTCTCTCTTTGTCTGAACACACGAATGTAATTGTATTAAGCAAAGCGACTATTGAAGAAAACGCAACCTACTATGCTCAAGGTGGTATATCTGCCGTGGTCGATGAGTCGGACAGTTTAGATTCGCATGTAGAGGATACAATCAGAGCTGGCGATGGTTTATGTGACAGGAAAACAGTAGAGTTCATAGTAGAACGCGCAAGGGAAAGGGTTGAATGGCTGTCGGATAAGGGTGTCCAATTTACAAAAAGNTTGTCCAAATCCGGTAAAACTGAGCTGCACCTTAGCCAAGAAGGCGGCCATAGTATCAGAAGAGTCGTGCACGCCGCGGATCATACCGGGCAAGCCATAGAAAGTACGCTAGTACAAGAATTTAAGAATCAAAAAATCCTTTTTCTAGATAATCATATCGCAATAGATTTGATAACTACTTCCAACACTGGCAATTCTTCTTGCGTTGGTGCCTACATATTGAATAAAAAGACCAAGAAAATCTGTTCAATTAAAGCTCGTTTTACGGTTCTCGCAACGGGAGGAGCAGGAAAAGTCTACCTTTACACCAGCAATCCCGATATTTCCACAGGAGATGGAATCGCAATGGCTTGGAGAACAGGATGTGAAATAGCTAATATGGAATTTGTTCAATTTCATCCGACCTGTCTTTATCATCCCCATGCAAAATCGCTACTCTTNACAGAAGCTCTTCGTGGCGAAGGTGGTAAATTAGTGTCTCCGACTGGAGAAAGTTTCGCACACAAATATGATAAAAGAGCGGAGCTTGCCCCTCGCGACGTCATCGCGAAGGCCATTGATCATGAAATGAAAAGAGTGGGGTCAGATTGTGTCTACCTCGATATAAGTCACCGTAAACCAGAGTTTATTAAAACACATTTCCCTAGCGCTTATAATAGTTGCTTAAACTATGGGATCGATATCACCAAAGAGCCCGCCCCTATCGTTCCAGCTGCACATTATCTTTGTGGTGGTATTTTGACTAACATCAAAGGGGAAACAAATATTGAAAATTTGTACGCTATCGGAGAGGCCGCTTGCACCGGTCTGCATGGGGCAAACCGAATGGCAAGCAACTCTCTTCTAGAATGTCTCGTGGTAGCTGATTCTTGCGGGGAATCTATTCTATCAAAAAACAAACAATCAAAAAATTCGGATTATTCAATACCCCAATGGGATGAGACCAAAGTTACAACGTCGGATGAAGATATAATGGTCGCACATAATTGGGATGAAATTAGAAGAACTATGTGGGACTTTGTGGGAATTGTAAGAACCGATAAAAGATTAGGTCAAGCCGCAAAAAGAATTCAAAATATTCGAATGGAAATAGACGAATATTATTCCAAGCACCGAGTAAACAGCGATTTTCTCGAACTACGGAATATTGCACAAATAGCTGACCTAATTATTAAATCAGCACTCTCACGAAAAGAAAGCCGAGGCCTCCATTTTAACTCGGACCACCCCAAAAAAAACGAACGCTTTNAACGCAATACAATTTTAAAAAAGTCAAATGCTGTCTAGCCAATCCTTAAAAAACAAAAGTTTCTTAATTACTGGCAGCGCACAAGGACTTGGCTATGAGCTCGCGATCAAGATGAATCAACTAGGTGCCTCTTTGGTTTTAATGGACAAACAACTGGACAAATTAAAAACCTTAGAGGCGGAGCTTTCAAGCAATCCGAGGGGAACTAATTTAACTCTTGGATTAGATTTTCTTGGTGCTACTTACGATGATTACGTTGCTGTATCTGACGTAGTAAAAAACAAATTTGGTGCCATTGATGGAATTATTTTTAACGCATCATCACTGGGAAGTCTTTCGCCCTTGACTCATTATGAACCGTTAACTTGGGCCAAAACATTTCAAGTAAATGTCCACAGCAACTTCCTTATGTACAAAACCTTACATAGTTTATTAAATAAGTCTAGGGACACAATACTATTGTTTGTTTTGGCACCAGAGATTGAAAATTGTAAACCAAACTGGGGAGCATACTTTGTAACTAAAAAAACACAGAAGGCAATGCTTGAACTAATTGCTAGTGAAAATAGCGAAACATTGATCAAGACATACGGCATTATCCCAACACCTATGAATACCGCTTTGAGGAGACAAGCGTATCCTGGTAAAAATAACTCTTCTTTACCGTCGTCGGAAAAAAATATTGAGTTGATTTTATCACTAATCTTGAATTCCAAAGATTTCAAGAATGGACAGACCGTTAAAGTAACCCGCTAGAAACTGGAAAGATCCTTATTGCTATTCCTGTGTCAAAAGGAAATCAGCTTCTTCAATTACTTTAACATTTAATTCATTCGCTTTTTCCAATTTTGATCCTGGCTTTTTACCGCAAATCAAGAAATCAGTTTTCCTACTCAAACTGCCAACCACTCTGGCACCTTGCCTTTCGAGCAATTCAATAATTTCACCTCTATTTAAGCTATCAAAAATTCCAGTTATGACAACGGTTTTTTGCGTGAAAAAACCAGTTTCAACTAAGTCATCAAATTCATCATATCTTGTAATTTTTACGCCATTGCTTATTAATTTTTCAATTTCACTAGATGCCGGAGATCTGAAAAATTCATATATATTTTTCGCTACTACATCTCCCACGTCATTAACCTGCTCAAGTTCTTCAATTGAAGCTATCCTAAGATTATTTAATACTAAAAACTTTGTAGCAAGTTTTCTTGCTAGTACTCTGCCTACACCCAGTATGCCTAAACTATATAAAAATCTATCTAATTTAATTTGACTGCTTTTTTTTATAGAGTTTATTAATTTAGATGAGGATTTGTCTGCAAATCCATCAAGCTCTAGTAATTGATTTTTTTTGAGAATAAATAAATCCGAAAAATTACGAATCAGCTCTCGCTCGACCAAAGCACTAACCGTTTCGTTTCCTAATCCTTCAATATCAAACGCGTGTTTGCTCGATGAATGGATAATTATTCTTATAAGTTTAGCTTTCTCAAAGCACCCGGTACCAAAATCATCGGCTTGCTTGAAAGGCTTAGAGTCCTCCGGCCTTCTATCAATAACGACATGAACTATTTCAGGTATGACGTCTCCCGCTCTACGTACTATAACTGTATCACCTATTCGAACGTCCTTTCTATTCAACTCATCAAAGTTATGTAAAGTAGCTTTTCTAATCATCACTCCACCCACAAACACTGGTTTAAGGTGTGCTACTGGTGTGAATGCGCCAGTGCGGCCGATCTGAACCTCAATATCTTTAACTAGAGTAGATGATGTTTCAGCTTGAAACTTATAAGCAACTGCCCATCGAGGTGCTCGAGAAACAACCCCTAAAGACCTTTGATCACTAAACAAATTTAACTTAAACACAACACCATCGATTTCAAACGGCAAAGTATCCCGCTTATTAACTATGTGCTTATAAAAGTCTTTGCATTCGTCAAGATTTATCAAACAATCGCTTTGCATTACTAATGGGAAACCCAAACTACGCAGATATTCAAAAGATTTTTGCTGGGTGTTATAAACTCTTTCATCGTCATCAAAGTGGATTGAGTATGCTTTGAATGAAAGCTTTCTTTGAGCTGAAACTTTTGGATCTAATTGACGCAAGCTTCCAGCAGCCGCATTACGAGCGTTAGCGAATACTCGTTCACCACTATTTTTAGCAATCTGATTTAGATGCTCAAATGTTGCTTTAGACATGTACACCTCACCTCTTACTTCCAGCCTTTGAGGAAGCTTAGCGCCATCTATTTGTAGCGGGATTGACCTGATGGTTTTTATATTACTAGTAATGTCTTCACCAATATTTCCGTCTCCTCTTGTAGAACCGGTAATCAAAATACCCTCTTCATAAATTAAACTGACTGCCAAGCCATCTAGTTTCAATTCCGCAACAAATTCAACTTTGTCCGATTTCAGACTCTTACATATTTTCTCGTAATAGTTGGAAAATTCTATATCGTTTATCGCATTGTTTAAGGATAGCATTGGAACACTATGTTTCACTTGCTTAAACTCCTCGAGCAACCCTCCGGAAACTCGTTGAGTTGGGGAATAGGGGTAAACAAATACTGGATGGGAGCGTTCTAAGGATTCAAGTTCACGAAATATTCTATCGTACTCATCATCGGTTACACTTGGTTCATCCTGAATATAATAACAAAAGTCTAGGTGGTTTATTTTTTTGATTAGGCTTTTTATCCGTTTTTTTATTTTATCAGACATAATTAATCTTCTTGCAGAATTAATTCGTACGTGCTGAATTTACGCTCCGTAAATATGTATTCATCTAAAGATAANTCTCCCTGTAATAAGCTTCCTATTTCAAAGGAAAAATCGAAAAAAGTGGCCAACACTTCTCGGTTTCTAGGAGCTTCCATTGTTACGAAGATTACCAAACCTTTGAAATGGCTTTTATCAATCGTCTTAAGATCGATCACTCCGGGCTCATACATGTCTGCTACATTAAGGATAAAATTATTTTCTCCTACCATAATTTTTTTACAGAAGACTGGTAACAGGTCAACGTACATTCCTTTACTTTCTAGAATTTGCCTAACCTTTAAGCCCGAGAATGCGCTATCAAATCTTGGCTTGATAAATAATTTATATACTACCTCTTTCTGGTTTATCTCTTGAGAGTCATTTGACTCGACAACACGATCGGAACTAATTTCATCAAATAGATTTAATTGATGATTGTTTTCCTCTTGAATCGGAAGGTCCAGCTGATTTAGTTGGCTGCCATCATTTTCTGAATGTAGATTAATATCTATATCAAAATTTTTTATACTATTTTCGGAAGGATGATGATGGTTTAGCTCGCTCCCGTCTGTTTTAGATTTTTTTAACAAGACGGGTATACAGACCCCCAGAACCACAACAATACCAATCAAAACTAGGGTAATCTGAAGAGATGTGGCCATATCGAAAAATTAGGCAAGCTTAGCCAATTTGATTGCATCGACTATATTTACATCAACGAGTCTTGACACACCAGCCTCTTCCATTGTCACACCCAAAAGTTGCTCGGCTGCCTCCATCGTAATTTTATTATGGGTAACATATAGGAACTGCACATAGGTCGACATCTTCTTTAGCATAGTGGAAAATCTCAAAGTATTATTGTCATCGAGTGGAGCATCGACCTCATCCAGCAAGCAAAAAGGTGAGGGTTTTAATTTAAAAATTGTAAAAATTAACGCTAGTGCTGTAAGGGCTTTCTCACCTCCAGATAATTGGTGAATTGTCGTATTCTTCTTTCCAGGAGGGCGTGCCACTATTGTAACTCCAGACTCAAGCATATCATCCGATGCTAATTCCAATCTAGCATTACCACCTCCGAAGAGTTCAACAAAGGTTCCCTTCAAGTCAGAATTAATTCTTTCATACATGTCAGAAAATCGAGTCTTTGTCTCTTGCTCTATCTTACGCATTGCCGCGCCTAAGGTCGACAGCGCCTCACTAAGGTCATTTATCTCATTATCTAAAGTCAATCGGCGTGATTCTAATTCATCAAACTCATCAATAGCCGCAAGATTTACAGGGCCCAGTCTGTCGATTTTTTTTGCTATTTCACTTAATCTAGTTTTTAATTCATCAACACTTGTAGCCTCAAGCGCAGCTTTGTCATTCAAAAGCGCTGGCTCGAATTCCTCTGTCTGAGCCAAACTTTCCTGCTTGGTTTGCAATGCACTTATCTCTACCTGCAATGTAACTAGGTCATTCTTAATTAAGTCGATTTTACTTACTAATTCCTTTTTACTGGAGCCAACGTTCTTTTGCTGAACTTCTAATTCATCTTGAACAACATTTTTTTTTAAAAGTTCTTTATTTAATGCCTCTCTAAGAATCATTTGTTCTTTTATTTCAGAGGGTTCTTCTTCGGTAATGTTTGGCAGTGAATCTAGCTCGCTTTCAATTTTATTTTTTTCGATAGAAAATTCGCCTATTCTCTCGTTTTTTAAATTAATAGAATTATTCAAAGAATTTATACTTATATTAAGTTTATCGATTTGGTTCTTCTTTTTTTCTAAAACATTAGTGAAGGACTCTATCTCTGCGTTTAGCTCTCCTTGTTCAACAACTAACTTTTTATTTTGCGCAATAGATTTCTCTTCGTTGACTTGAAGTAATTTTACTTTTTCGTCAGTGAATTTTGCCTTGTCAAGAAGTATTATTATGTTCTCCTGTAATTGTTTTATTTCACTTTCTATCTGCGAACGCTTTTCCGCAGCAAGACTACTTTCTCTTTTTAATTCGGTTTTTTTTGTCATAGTCTTTATCAAAAGCTCTTTTTNGATTAACAACTTACTTTCAATTTCGCTTATCAAATTATTAATGTTTGTTTCATCCTGAAATATTTCTACTAGCTCTTGTTCTATATCAACTCTTTGAGACTCAAGGGTTTCTACTGCATTGTGGACCTCATCAATATCAATTCTTAATTGTTCAATATTAGAATTCTGGGCAATTAAACTAGGGTTATTTTCAGTCGATGCTGCCAATTTACACCAATTTTTTCCAAAAACTAGGCCTGCTTTAGATACCGCCAATTCCCCAGTAGCCAAGTATTTTGCCGCTTGACTAGCTTCTAAGTTGGTTTCATAAAATTTAATATGATTACATAGGTCCCGGACTGAACTAGATGCACTTTCTATTTTGCTGTTAAATGACGTGGTCGAATCAAATCCAACTTTTGGGTTAGTACAATCTGAATCTTCAATCAGAATATGTATGTCGGCTGGCAAGTTTGTTTCATCAATTTGTAAAAATTCAAAATCATCCTTGCTAACAAGGAGAGTGTTTAGGGGCAAGCTAAACGATTTCTCAAATGCCGTTTCCCATCCCTTACTAATTTGAATGCTTTCCAACAGCTTTTTTTTATCTTCGAATTTATTAATTTTAATCCAATTTGAAACCTCAACATCATTCTCACCTAAAGCTTGCGCCTGAATAGCTTTCAATGATGCCAATTTACCTTTTTTTTGTTCTAGAATTTTTTGTTTTTCATGAATTTCTTTGGACATTTTCGAAACCAATTCACGGGTGTTTTTTATGTTTAATCTTCGTTCTTTTAGTTCATTATGGAGCTTCGTTCTCTCAAGGTTGATTTTATTAACACTCTCTTCAAAAAGGATTGATTCTGACTCATACTTTTTTATATCGTTATCACTAATTAGTTTAAAAAGTGCTTCGAGTTCTTTAGTTTTCTCAACCTTAATCTGCTCAGCGAATTCAACTTCTAAGGCAGACGTTTCTTTTAGTTGAGACAAATTGTTTTTTTCTCTATCAATTTCTCTAATGGCGTTAAAAGAATCAGTAACTTGTTCGGATAAACTTATAAGGTCTTCTTTATTTTTCTTAAATTGTCGGAGGTCAATTTCGTAATCCTTTTCTGCATCGATAACCATTGACTGAAAATTTTTAAGTTCAGCTCGTTCGTTTATAATTTCTTGTTCTAACAAATCTAGACTGGTTGTTTTATCTAAAAGTTGAGTTTTCAATTTAGAATACGATTGCCGGCTCATCTGATATTGACTTCTTAGTTGAGAAACCATTGCATCTGATTTGTAGGACTCCTCTTTAATGCGATTAATACTCTCAGAAGTTTCAGACAATTTTAGGCTGATAAGGTCACTTTCAGCTTCAAACTTTTTAAGTAACCCCGCCTTTTCGTTAAGGCTGGTTTCACATATATGCTTTTTTTTAAGCATAGAGGAGCGACTACTATCATACTGGCTCCACATACAACTGCTTACCAGAGCTTTTATGTGTCTTTCTTCAGTTTTTAGTTTTTTATAGGACTCAGCACCTTTTGCTTGTCTATCCAATCTTCTAAGCTGTTTCTCAACTTCAAACCTGATATCTTTAAGCCGATCTAAATTTTCATTTACATTCCTAATCTTATTTAAGGTCTCTCTCTTTCTTTCTTTATATCTTGATACACCCGCGGCTTCTTCAATAAACAGTCTAAGTTCATCTGGTTTTGATTCGACAATCTGACTAACTGTACCCTGGCCTATGATTGAATATTGTTGCTTGCTACCTAAGCCAGTCCCTAAAAACAAATCTGCAACGTCTCTCCGTCTACAACGCACTCCGTTAATTGAATAATTAGAAGCAGCATTTCTATCTAACTCTCTTCTTACTGAAACCTCACTAAAACCGGCGTATTTATCACTTAAAACACTTTGGACGTTCGCTAGTATCAGCTCAACAGAAGCACGACCTATGGGATTTTTTGAATCATTCCCGTTGAAAATAACATCGTCCATCATTCCGCCTCTTAATTGTTTGGCGGAGGTCTCGCCGAGGACCCATGTCAAGGCCTCTATCACATTTGACTTCCCACAACCGTTTGGACCAACAATCGCGGCCATGTTTGTATTTAAATCAATAACTGTCGGTTCCAGAAAGGATTTAAATCCGTTTATTTTAATTTTCTTTAATCTCATAACAAATGGAGATTAACCCAGATGATGTACTTAAGACAACCTCTTAAAAATTTTACTCAGGAACAATCATTAGAATTAGTATGTAGAATAATGCACAATAACCTTCTTGTTATGCAATTGCTAAAGTCCACACAAAGAGAAAACTATAAATGAAGAATCACCAAAGCGACTTATTGAAAACTTTTCCAAACCCAAAAAAGGAAAGGGATTACCTAATAGATATCGAAATACCGGAATTTACATGCCTCTGCCCAGCCACTGGACAGCCTGATTTCGCCTTGATCGTGCTAATTTACTTTCCTAACAAACTTTGTATCGAATTGAAATCATTAAAACAATATATCGCATCCTTCAGGGAAGTGGGCTGCTATCACGAGGACGTATCAAACAAAATATTAGACGACTTAATTAGTGTTTTAGACCCAAAGCTTATGCAGATAAATGCAAAATTTAATGTCCGTGGCGGCACCTACCCGACGATTCGATGTGTNCATAAAAACCCAGATTGGGCAAACGTCGAATTACCCAAATATTTTAACGAAAAAAATTATATTGCTTGAAATTATTTAGCTTCTTTTTCAAAAAAGCTTGTAAGTTCGGAGTAATTTTTAGCAATTTCAAATTCAGGGTAATCTTCAATTACTTTTTTAGGAGGATTAAATAATATACTTTTGTCGGCTTGCTTTAACATACCTATGTCATTATAAGAATCACCAGTTGCTATTACCGTGAAGTTCATTGATTGAAACCCTTTGACAACAAAATGTTTGCCATTTTCTTGTCTCAAATTATAACCTTCCAATCTCTCGTCTTTTATACTTAACCGATGACACAACATCATCGGTTGATTTAGCTGTTTTACTAATGGTTTACACAACTCATAAAAAGTATCTGATACGATTGCTACCTGAAAATGTTCTCTCAACCACGTCAGAAAATCTAGGGCTCCCTCAAGAGGAACAAGTTGTTTAGCGGCCTCCTCTAACTCTTTGAACTCAATGCCGGCTTTATTCAAGGTATTTAAACGATGACCCATCAATTCGTCATAATCAGGAATATCTCTGGTTGTAAGCTTTAATTCTTCTATGCCAGTCTTTTTAGCCAAATTAACCCAAATTTCGGGAACTAGAACACCCTCAAAATCCAAACAAGCTATCTTCATGCAACTTTACCTCAAAATTTTAACTTTGAATAACTCTCAACGTTCCCACAATGACTCAATCACTTTATCATGAGAACCGATTATTCTGGCCAAAACAAAGAAATAGTCTGAAAGTCGATTAATAAACATTTGTGATTCAGCCCTTACGTGCTCGGATTCCGAGAGTCTAACCAACTTTCTCTCCGCACGTCGGCATACGCTTCTACAGAGGTGCGAGAGTGCAACGCCTCTCGATCCAGCCGGTATCAAAAATTCTTTTAAAGGCGGCAAGATCTCATTATATCGATCAATTTCAATTTCTATCTCTTCAATAATAACTGGGGTAAAAATATTAGACTCGGGTATCGAAAGCTCACCACCGATATCAAATAGAGCATTTTGGATTTGCTTCAGTACCACGTCAATCGCTTCTGGCAATTCCTCGGCCCTTAGCAAACCGATATCACAGTTTAACTCATCGATATCACCCATCGTTTCGACTCTAATTGAATCTTTTTTAACCCGGCTGCCGTCTCCAAGTCCAGTAGTGCCGTCATCGCCAGTTTTAGTATAAATTTTGGATAATCTATTGCCCACAATGGACTCCTGTTGGCTGAATTTACTCTTATAGTATAAAACGATATAATTTTTAGTATAAAACGATATAANTTTCTCATAAATAAGACAAGCAATAAATATTAATTTGATTTAATGTTATGGATATAAACCATTGATTTTTAACAATTTATTATACAAAAATATCCTGCAGACTTCTGTCCTACTAATCATAGCCCTAACAGCTATCTTTTTAACTACAAGGTTTGGAAATTCATTAACCGAGGTTGTAGCTGGAAATATCGCAACAAAAGACATATTTAAAATAGTTGGACTCAAAACGTTAATATCTGTCGAGGATATTCTGCCCATCGCACTATTTATCGGAGTTTTTGCCGTAATAACCAATTTAGTCAACAACAGGGAATGGTTGGCCATACAATCTTGTGGAATGCCTCAGACGAAATTGTTTTTTTTAGTCTTTAAAGCATCCCTCCTAGCCGCTCTAATTGTGGCTATATCGAGCCTAATCCTTAATCCAATGCTGGAAACTAGACTTAGAGAACTCAAGGAGGAAACGAAAAATCGCGCTTCAATAGAAGGAATAAAATCTGGAGTATTTATAAAGTTTGGTAAAAATCAAACCTTTTACAGCGAATCAAAATCACAGGAAGATAAAAAATTTACTAAGCCGTTAATTGTGAAAGGAAAAAATCTTGATAAAGAGGTTCTTCGCAGTAAAACAGCTTACATAGAGAACCAAAGGAGCACGGGAGACAAATTTGCAGTATTCGAAAATGGGACTACAATATCCATGAATTCTTCCGATGATTCATTTAGTAGAACTGATTTTGATAGGTATTTAATCAGAATAGAGCAGAAGAAATTTTCAGAACACGACAAATATTTAGACTTTATTCCCTCGATTAAGCTGTTANAATCTAATTTTTTACTCCATCGCATCGAACTTCAATGGCGCCTTGTTCCGATTTTCTTATGCGTATTTATGGCTCTTACTTCGGTTGTGGTGGCTTTAAATAGCTATAACAAGTCGTGGCATAGTGGTTTGCTCATTACGATCGCAATCTATTTTATCTATTCGAACGTCCTAGGAACAATTAAATCAATGCTTCGAAAAGGTGAAATACCAATGGAAGTCGGATTGTGGCCTGTGCACGTATTATTTTNTGTAGGATTACTTTCTTTAATATTTTGGAAGAGCAAACTAAATTTATTTACTGTCTTGCGCAAAGCAATAAATAGCCAATGAAGCCTATGAGCAAACTAAACGAATATTTATCCAAAAACATCCTAGTTCTGGATGGTGCTATGGGAACAATGATCCAAGATTTATCGCTGGAAGAGGACCATTTTCGTGGCGAACTACTGGAAAAACATAAGATGCCCCTTAAAGGAAATAACGATATCCTGACCCTCACCTCTCCTGAAAGCATTATAAAAATTCATAAAGACTTTCTCGATGCTGGCGCTGATATTATTGAAACCAATACATTTAATTCAACATCATTCGGTCAAGCTGACTACGGAACCGAAGATCTAGTTTATGAATTAAACAAAACTGGGTCAGAAATCGCGCACGAGGCAATTCAAAGACATCGTGGCGATTCAAAATCCTCAGATGGGAGGCCAAAACTGGTTGCAGGAATTCTCGGCCCCACAAACAGAACAGCTTCTATGTCAACCGATGTTAATAGTCCTGGCTCAAGAGCGGTTAATTTTGTTCAGCTAGTGGAATCTTATAAAGAAGCAACCCTTGGATTAGTTGATGGGGGTTCAGACATAATTTTTATAGAAACCGTTTTCGATACCTTAAACGCGAAAGCAGCAATTTTTGCGGTAAATCAGGCCTTCGAAGAAAGGTCCAAGGTCCTGCCTATTATGATCTCTGGGACTATCACGGACAAAAGCGGTAGAACTTTATCGGGTCAAACGTCAATTGCTATGTTGAACTCACTTCGACATGCCAATCCACTTGCAGTTGGCTTAAACTGTGCACTTGGGGCAGAAGATTTAAAAACACACGTGAAAGATTTATCAGATCATTGCGATTCTTACGTTTGTGTCCATCCCAATGCAGGTCTGCCTGATGCTTTTGGCGAATACGATCAATCGCCAAGATACTTTGCTGATGTACTAGAACCATACTTTCAAGAAGGAATCGCGAACATTTATGGAGGTTGTTGTGGAACAACGCCGGAACATATCAACGAAATTAGAAAATTAAGCGCAAAATATCCTCCTAGAAAAATACCTCAAATCGAAAAACATTGTCGCCTAAGCGGGTTAGAGCCCTTGCACATTGACGATAACATTAATTTTGTAAACATCGGAGAAAGAACCAACGTCACTGGCTCCCCAAAGTTTTCTAAATTAATTAAGGAGGGAAAACTTGAAGAAGCATTGCAAGTAGCGCGGCAACAAGTAATTAATGGTGCGCAGATTATTGATATCAACCTTGATGAAGGAATGTTGGATTCAAAAAGTCTAATGCGAGAGTTTATGAATCTGATTGCGTCAGAGCCCGAAATCAGCCGTGTGCCAATTATGATAGATTCCTCAAAATGGGAGGTAATCGAGGCTGGACTTCAGTGTATGCAGGGCAAAGGGATCGTTAACTCTATTAGCTTGAAAGAAGGAGAGGAAGAGTTTTTAAACAAAGCCCGATTAGTGAGGTCTTACGGAGCTGCGGTAGTTGTCATGGCATTTGATGAAACAGGTCAAGCAACCTCTACCAAAAGAAAGTTAGAGATTTGCAAGCGCAGTTATGAACTATTAACCGAAAAAGCGGCCTTCCCACCAGAAGACATTATTTTCGATCCTAACATTCTTACCATCGCAACTGGAATGGAAGAACACAATGAATATGCTATATCNTTTATTGATGCGATAAAAGAAATAAAAGCAAATCTTCCTCACGCAATGGTGAGCGGAGGTTTGAGCAACATCTCTTTTTCTTTTAGGGGAAACAACCATGTCAGAGAGGCAATGCATTCCGCATTCCTCTATCATGCCATCAAAGCAGGCATGGATATGGCTATTGTTAATTCTGGACAACTGGGAATTTATGAAAACATAGACAGAAAATTGCTTAAAGACATCGAGGACGTTCTTTTTAACACGGATTCGAAGGCAACAGACAGACTCATAGAAAGAGCAGCCCAATTTAATTTAGAAAAAAACACTAGGAAAAAAACGACGGATGAATGGCGGAAAAAAGAACCTAAAGACAGATTAATCCACGCATTAGTTCACGGCATAAATGATCACGTGGTCGATGATACGGAAGAAGTAAGACACCAATTCAATAAACCATTAGAGGTAATTGAGGGCCCATTAATGGATGGTATGAATATAGTTGGAGACTTGTTTGGTGACGGAAAGATGTTTCTACCTCAAGTTGTAAAGAGTGCGAGAGTAATGAAACAATCCGTGGCTCACTTAATTCCATTTATAGAAGCAAAAAAAGCCGAAGAGGGAGACAGCACAAAGAAAGGAATAGTTCTGATTGCTACTGTTAAAGGTGACGTCCACGATATTGGGAAGAATATTGTCAGCGTGGTTCTGCAATGTAACGGTTATGAAGTCATCGATTTAGGCGTCATGGTTTCCTGCGAAAAAATTCTCGATCAGGCTAAAAAGCACAAAGCAGATATCATAGGTTTAAGTGGATTAATAACTCCGTCTCTTGACGAAATGATAACTGTNGCTAGGGAAATGGAAAAAGCAAAATTCAATTTACCTTTGATGATCGGAGGCGCAACCACATCCAAAACACACACGGCGGTAAAAATTACACCCGAATATAAAAATGGCTTCGCTATCCATGTTAAAGATGCTTCCAAAGCCGTTGGGGTGGCAACATCATTATTAAGTAAGTCTTTGAAACAAGATTTTATTTCTGACACTAATAAAGACTACGAGAAAACAAAAGCACGACATTTCTCGCGACAAAAGGAACGCGACATTATTTCTATTGAAGATGCCAGAAAAAATAAATTCAAAATTAATTGGTCTGATGACTATATTACCAAACCCAAGGAATTAGGTCCTTTGACCGTCACGAGCAGTTTTAAAGAGCTTATCCCTTTCATAGATTGGACCCCATTCTTCATGACTTGGGAGCTCGCCGGGAAATATCCGAGAATTCTTACAGATGAAATAGTTGGGAACCAAGCCAGTGAACTTTTTAAAGATGCCCAAAAAATGCTTGAAACAATCATAAAAAAAGTTCGAACCCAACCAAAGGGTCGATTTGGGATATTTGAAGCAAATTCCATAGAAGATGATATAGAAATTTATGAGAGAACAACTTGCTGCTGCCAGAATTCGGCTCATCTAGTTAGCCTACTAAGGCAGCAACATAAAAAGCCAAAAGGACAAGCAAACTTTTGCTTAGCTGATTACGTAGCACCTAAGTCGAGCAATTTAACTGATTATTTAGGGGCGTTCGTAGTTTGCTCAGGTTCGGAACTCGATGAATTATCGGATTACTATGAAAAGAATAACGATGACTACAACTCTATTATGGTAAAGGCATTAGCTGACCGGTTCGCTGAAGCTTTTGCGGAAAAACTACATCAAGATGTGCGTCAGAACTATTGGGGATACGCAAAAAATGAACAGTTCAGTAATGAAGAATTAATCAAAGAAGATTATAGAGGAATTAGGCCTGCACCCGGCTATCCCGCTTGCCCAGATCACACCCATAAAGCTATTATTTGGGAACTGTTAAATATCGAAAATGAAATAGGTGTAAAGTTGACGGAAAGTTATGCGATGTATCCTGGTGCATCCGTTTCAGGGTGGTATTTTGCTAATAGTGAAGCAAGATACTTTGGAGTAGGAAAAGTTGATAAATCGCAGGTATTGGATGTTTCCAAACGAAAAAATAATTCGATTGAAGAAATTGAAAAATGGTTAGCTCCGGTTCTAAGTTACAATAGAGATTAGAATGTTCCTCGAGCAGAAATATAATTGTAAAAAACTTTTAATGAGAGATGAGCCATTATTAGATATAAACATAGAAGGCTGGATCAAAACAAAACGAAGTTCAAAAAATGTTATATTTATAGAACTCAGCGATGGGAGCTGTCAACCTAATCTTCAAATAGTTGTAAGCAATGAAACGAAACTATCAGAGCCCTTAGAAGCGTTTTCAACAGGGACAAGCATTTTGGTGAATGGTTCCTTAGTTGAATCCGAAGGCGCGAATCAAAAATGGGAAGTCCTAGCCAAATCGATATCAGTCCTTGGATATTGTGACAACGATTATCCTCTGCAAAAAAAACGCCATTCAGACGAGTTTTTGCGGGGAATAGCTCACCTAAGAGGGAGGACAAACAAATATGCCGCGCTAACTCGAATACGCTCTCAATTAAGCTTTTCAATACACAATTATTTTCACCAGAAAAATTTTGTACAAATACATACTCCAATCATAACCAGCTCTGATTGCGAGGGTGCAGGTGAAATGTTTAATGTTGAACATTTGTTGGGAGAAGAAAATTTTTTTGGTAGACCTGCTCATTTAACAGTATCCGGTCAATTACCTCTAGAGACTTATTGTTTATCACATTCAAGGGTATACACATTTGGTCCAGCATTCAGAGCAGAAAACTCAAATACAGCTCGTCATGTCTCCGAATTCTGGATGGTAGAACCTGAAATAGCTTTTGCTGACTTATCGGATGATATGGATTTAGCAGAAGATTTTATTAAACAGGTGGCAAAAGAAACCTTGGAAATGTGTCCAGAAGAGATGACACTATTTAAAAAGTATGTTGATAAACATTTAGAAAAACGTCTTGAAATGCTGAATTCAAAATTCCATAGATGTACATACTCGGATTGCATAGATCTATTAAAAAACTCAAATAAAAATTTTGAATTTAAGCCTGAATGGGGCAAAGACCTTCAAACAGAACATGAGAAGTTTATTACAGATGATCATTTTAAGGGTCCCGTTTTTATTACTGATTGGCCTAAAGATATTAAACCCTTTTATATGAGATTAAATGATGATGAAAAAACCGTATCATGTATGGATTTAATCATGCCTAGGGTTGGGGAGCTTATTGGAGGTAGCGCCAGGGAAGAAAGGTCAGACCTGTTAAAAATACGGCTTGGTGATGTCGAGAAAGCTATGAATGACTACTGGTGGTATTTAGAAACAAGAAAGTACGGTACGGTAAAACATGCTGGATTCGGGATGGGCTTCGAGAGGCTAATCATGTTATTAACAGGAATCACCAATATTCGAGACGTCATTGCTTACCCCAGAACACCTCACTCTCTGGAGTTTTAAGTCTAAATGAAAGTTATGGTTGATCTTTGTGTTGTCCCAATGGGTACAGGCGTTTCTGTCTCGGACGAAATAGCTACTTTAGAGCAATTGATCAGAAAATCTGGTTTAAAGAATCAACTTCATCCCTATGGAACAGTGATAGAGGGAGAATGGGAGGAAGTCATGCGTCTGGTTAAAAAATGCCACACTCTTTTGCATGAACAAGGCACAAAAAGAATATTTACTAGTCTAAAGATAGGCACAAGGGTTGACAAAAAGCAGACAATGGAAGATAAAGTTAATGTTGTGGAACAAAAGTTAAACCAAGATGGGAAAAAAAAGCAAAATATTAAGTTACGTAAGCGGTGCTAGCGATAAGCCACTATTATTCAAGACAGTCTGGCAAATTTTAGCGGAAGCGGCAGACAGTCATCCCGAAAAACAAGCGCTCATTAGTCATCATCAAAACAGAACTCTATCCTATAAAGAGCTTCATGAAGAGGCAGAAAAAATCGCTAACGGGTTAGTTAATGCAGGACTGCAAAAAGGTGATAGAGTAGGTATTTGGGCGCCCAACTGCATTGAATGGGTACTGCTTCAGTTCGCGAGCGCAAAGATTGGAGCCATCTTAGTAACCATCAATCCAGCTTATCGAAAAAATGAACTAAAATATGCTTTAAACAAAGTTCAATGCAAAACCCTTGTGATGGCCTCCTCTTTTAAAACGAGTAATCATGTATCGATGATAAACGAGATAGTTCCTGGGATAGTCAATGAAACAGGCAACGACTTAAGCTTAAAAGAACTTCCACATTTAAAGTCAATTTTTATTATTAACAAAGATGCAAACACTAACCTCAATTCCTTTGAATCTCTTATCAATGCAAAAAAACCAAGTTCGATATCTGATATCGAACTAGATCCTGATGAAGACATTAATATTCAATTCACTAGTGGAACCACCGGCTCTCCTAAAGGAGCAACCCTTACCCATTTTAATATAGTAAATAATGGTTTTTTTGTTGGTGAAGCCATGCGCTTTTCTGATCGAGACGTTCTTTGTGTTCCTGTTCCTCTGTACCACTGTTTTGGAATGGTAATGGGAATCCTCACTTGTGTTTCTCACAAAGCAACAATAGTGCTTCCCGATTATTCTTTCGATCCTAATACATGCCTTGAAGCCATCGATAAATACAAATGTACGGCAATTCACGGAGTTCCAACTATGTTTGTAGCTATGCTGGAAAACCCTTGTTTCAGCCGCTACTCTTTTAATAGCTTGAGAACAGGTATTATGGCAGGAGCACCTTGTCCGATAGAGGTAATGAAAAAGGTACAAAGTAACATGCACGTGCGGGAGATGACCATCGCTTATGGTATGACAGAAACAAGTCCAGTAAGTTTCCAATCAGCGACTGATGATCCACTTGAAAGACGAGTATCAACTGTTGGTAAAGTACAACCACATATTCAGGTTAAAATTATTGATAAAAATGGAAAAGTAGTTGCTCGCGGAACCAAAGGGGAATTGTGTACACGTGGTTACAGTGTAATGAAAGGCTACTGGGATGACTACGATAAAACCAATGAAGTTCTTACAGAGACCGGCTGGATGAAAACTGGCGACCTTGCAATCATTGATGATTCAGGATACGGGAATATTGTTGGTCGAGTAAAAGATATGATTATTAGAGGAGGAGAAAATATTTATCCTAGAGAAATCGAGGAGTTTTTATATACGCATGATAGTATTCAAGACGTCTCAGTGTTTGGCTTACCTGATACAGAGCTCGGAGAAATAGTTGTAGCTTGGATAAAATTGAAGCAGAATAGGAATTTAACAGAAGATGGCCTAAAAAACTTTTGCAAAAATGAAATTGCACATTTTAAGATTCCTGCTCGCATTAAATTCGTCGAAGAATTTCCAATGACTGTATCCGGCAAAATAAAGAAATTTGAAATGAGAGACGCAATGATAAAAGAGTTAGGTATAGAGACTGCAGCTACCGCTTAATTAACAATACCTCTATCTAAATAAACTTCCCATTTTTTTCGTATAATTCAAGAATCAGAGGTGCTGGCTTCCAATATTTATCTCCATATCGTTTTTGATATTTCTGAATGGTTTTTATCACATTATCAATTCCTTTTGTATTTGCAAAGTGCATTGGACCTCCACGATATCTCCCCATTCCATACCCATGGACAAATACAACGTCTATGTCGCTAGCTCTATAAGCTATACCCTCTCCCAGAATATGGGCGCCCTCATTAATCATCGAATACAGAAGCCTCTCAATAATCTCATTATCGTCGATATCCCTTTTTGTGATCGAAAATTTTTCAGCCTCTTCCTTAGCCATTTCAAGGACTTCATCTTCTAGAACTGGAGCTCTTCCCACGTATTTGAAAATACCACTCCCCGTTTTCTGGCCCAAACGACCAAGTTGGACCAGACGATCTATAAGAGTCCATAAAGAAGGGTCTTCCGGCCTGTCTTTCCACTCGGATTTCACCTTCTGTAAGACATCTAACCCGGAGAGGTCACACACACCGTTTGGTCCCATTGCCATCCCCCAGTCAAAAGCAACTTTGTCAATCCGTTCGGGGCTTGCTCCTTCTAGAATCATTTGTTGTGCCTCTCTTACGTAAGGGAAAAACATACGATTACCAACAAAACCAAAACATACACCAACAAGAACCGGGGTTTTTTTAATTTTTTTGGCCAAACTCATTGCCGTTGCGATAACAGTATCGCTAGTTTTTTTACCTCTTACTAACTCTAGTAGCGTCATTACGTTTGCCGGGGCAAAAAAATGCCAACCCATTACATTTTCTGGGCGATGGGTCGAATCTGCAATCTCATCAATATTCAATGTAGAGGTATTAGAAGCTAGTATGCAGGTCGCCTTTGCAACGGAATCTAACTCAGTGAAAATTGATTTTTTTAGTTCAAGGTTTTCAAAAACTGCCTCTACAATCAGGTCACAATCTGCCAGATCATCGTAACTCGTGGTACCTGAAATCATAGACATGCATCTAGTTTTTTGAGCTTCAGATAGCCTGCCTTTACTTACAGTATTCTGATAATTACCCTCAATAATACCCAAACCTTTATCTAGAGAAGCTTGATCTATTTCCTTTAATATCGTGGGAATCCCAGCATTTGCAAAATTCATTGCAATACCCCCTCCCATTGTTCCACCACCAACAACTCCGACTTTGATAACATTCAAAGGTTTGATAGTGGGCTCCAAACCAGGTACTTTAGAACATGCCCTTTCAGAAAAAAACATATGTCTTTGGGCAATTGACTGTTCCGAAGCCATACATTCTTGAAACAAATTATTTTCAATTTCTACGCCCTCATGATACCGCAAAGTAGCAGCTTCAACACACTGGATTATTTTCTCGGGAGCGAAAAATCCACGTGTTTTGCTCGAAATTTTAGAACGATATTCAGCAAACATATCTCGACTAAAAAGTGTATCGTCTACATACAGATCCTTTATCCTTTGTGGTTTTGCTTCGCTATTGATTAATTCTTTACAATAATCGATGGCTCCTTGAAGAAGGTCGTCTGACCCAATTTTATCAATTATACCATCAGACAATGCATCAACTGCTTTTATTGGCTTCCCAGAAACCATGATATCCAGTGCCCGTTTGGGGCCAACTAACCTAGTGAGTCGCTGAGTGCCTGTGGCTCCTGGCAATAATCCCAAGCTCACCTCCGGCAAGCCAACCATAGCACTCTCTAAGGCAAATCGGTAATGGCAACCCATTGCTGTCTCAAGCCCTCCTCCGAGAGCTGTTCCATGAATGGCCGCAACTAGAAGTTTTTCAAGTGATTCCATTCTGTGTATCACCTCTGGCAACCATGGATCTTCTCTAGGTTTATCAAATTCCGTAATGTCAGCCCCCGCAATAAATGTTCTACCGTGACACAGTAATATTGCAATTTGCGCGTCCTGATCTTTTTCGAACTGGTCCAAGCATCGCATTATCCCTTTTCGAACAAGAATAGATAAGGCATTAACGGGTGGACTGTTTATCTCTATTATCCCCACTATAAACCCGGATTGGTTTTCTCTTCTGTAACTTACAACTTGAGTCATTATTTACCCTTTAAACTTTTACTAAAATAATACTAATTTAAATAGAATTTACGTCTATAACAATTCGTCCTTTAATTTTACCTGACACTATTTGTTTACCCAAATCAAAAACGTCTGATAATTTAGCTACACTGGTCATACTTTCCAGGATAGAAAGATCAAGAAGTTCAGATAAATCTTTCCAAGCCCTTTCTCTGAGTGCCAAAGGGGCTTGAACCGAATCCACCCCCTGCAATCTGACATTTCGCAATATGAATGGCAAAACAGTTCCGGGAAGATCAGATCCACCTGCCAGTCCGCATGATGCAACGATACCACTATAATTCGTTTTTGCCAGAACATTTGAGAGCGTAGAAGAACCAACATTATCGATAGCCGCGGCCCAGCTTTCTTTATCTAACGGCCGACCTGGCGCGCTAAGCATTGTTCTGTCGATTATTTTTTTTGCGCCTAAATCCTTAAGGTAATCAGACTGTTCTATCCTCCCTGTTGACGCAATTACACTATAACCCAAGTTAGACAATAAAGTTATTGCAACAGACCCTACCCCACCTACAGACCCAGTCACTAAAATATCACCGTCCGATGGTTTAACACCATGATCTCTAATCGCGTTAACCGCAAGCATCGCCGTATATCCTGCAGTCCCAATAGCCATAGCCGATCGAGTTGAGAAATTTTCAGGCACAGGAATCAAAAAAGACGAATTGACACTTTGTTTTTGACTATAGCCTCCCCAGTATCTTTCGGATAAACCAAAGCCATTTACCAAAACTTTTTGACCAGGGGAAAACTTTTCATTCTCTGACTCAATCACGGAACCGGCAAGATCAATCCCACATACCATCGGAAATTTTTGGCAAATGGGAAGTTTATTGGTAACTGCAAGTCCATCTTTGTAATTAAGTGTCGAAAAATCAATGTCA
Source organism: Methylococcaceae bacterium TMED69 (assembly GCA_002170535.1). GTDB lineage: Bacteria > Pseudomonadota > Gammaproteobacteria > TMED69. The sequence continues at coordinate 150,548 of NHDW01000002.1, read as the reverse complement.
ATTAATACATCTTCATCTGGCAAGTCGGTAGTAGTGATTTGGCTTAATTCTGCGACGAATTTTCCGTCAGAATCCTTTTTAGCAATAATAGCGTTAAATTTTTGGCTCAATTTATAGTTTCCTTTCTTCTGATATAGATTACAATTGTGCTTAACATCATGATTAATTACAACCTTAGAAGAATTTTTTAAAAAATGGAGTTAAATTAGTGTGGAAAATATAAAAGATGGTAAAGGGCGTACGTTTCAACGTCCTTTCGTTTCAATTGAGGATGTTAAAACTTTACTCGAAGAACAAAACTATATACCTGAAAAAGAAATCTGTATAGCCACAAAACTTTCATTAGATTTAAAAAAACCAATACTTTTAGAAGGGGAAGCGGGAGTTGGCAAAACCGAACTTGCCAAAACATTGGCAAAAATATTAGACACTGAACTAATAAGATTGCAATGTTATGAAGGATTAGACCAATCAAGTGCGCTTTACGAATGGAACTATTCTCGTCAAATCCTAGAGGTAAGGCTTTCAGAACTTGCAAATCATACTAAGGAAGAGGTTGAGAAAAACATATTTAGTGAAAAATTTTTGCTTGATCGCCCACTTCTAAAAGCTGTAAAAAACACAACAACCAAACCTCCTGTGTTACTTATTGACGAAATAGACAGAGCTGATGAAGAATTTGAGGCCTTTTTGCTCGAGATACTATCTGACTATCAAGTTACCATACCAGAATTAGGCACTATCAAAGCAGTGGAGCCCCCAATAGTAATATTAACCTCAAACAGAACAAGAGATTTGAACAATGCATTAAAGCGAAGATGTCTATACCTATGGATTGAGTACCCATCGTTAAGCAAAGAAATCAAAATAATTCAGAAGAAAGTACCAAATTTGAGTGAAACTTTAACAGAGAAAGTTGTAAAAACTATTCAATTGCTGAGAGGAACTGAAATCAGAAAAAAACCGGGTATTTCCGAGACGATTGATTGGGCAACCGCTCTATTTGCTTTAGAGATCGACAGTTTGACAATTGAGGTGGTAAACGAAACAGCTATAACGTTTTTAAAAAATAGAGACGATTTAGACCTACTTAAAGATATCGACTTATCGGACATTTTAAATTAATGGTTAAAACAACCAGCAAAATTAAACAAGGTCAAGAAAATCTATTCAAGCATATCTTTAACATATGTGAATTATGCCGTGATAAAGGATTAAAGGTTAGTCAAGCCGAGAAAATCGATATCTTTAGATCTTTGCCCTTCCTAGACGTGATCCAAAGAAATACGTTAAGACTTGCTCTTTGCATGCAAATTGCTAAATCTCGAGAAGATGAAGCTAAGTTCAATCGTTTATTCGAAACCTATTGGGGGGTTAAAGCCGAAGATACAGAAGGGGGGCTTTTGACAACCAACGCAGAATTACTACGAACTGACCTTCCCTCCGGTCGAGAAAACGAAGGACACCGTGACTTGCTTGCGGAAACAGCAACCGAAGGTTACGACCATACTAAAAACAATGCGAATCTTCTCAGCCGGTGGGATGCTTCTGCTCCCCCGCTCGATGAGACCATTTCAAAGATTGCTAAAAAATTAGCTTTTCAGAAATCTCGCAGAGAAAGAATTAGCTTAAAAGGCAAACGGATAGATATCAGGACTTCATTAAGATCAAATATTTGTTTTGGAGGAGATCTTTTCAAAATCTATAAAAAAAATAAAAAGCTTCTCAAAACCAAACTTGTGCTCCTTTGTGACGTTAGTGGTTCAATGGATGTATTTAATTCTTTTCTACTGCAGTTAATGTTTGGAATCCAAAAAAAAATTCCGACTTCTAGAACATTTGTATTCAGCACTGAAACTGATGAAATTACAGAGTTTTTGCAAAATAACAATGTTGAGGATTCAATGATAAAAATTTCCAATGCCGTAAGGCACTGGTCTGGAGGAACAGATATTTATGCAACTATTAAAAAAGTAAATAACACTGTTCTCAGAGAGTCAATGAAAAAAAACACGATTTTGATGATTGTTAGCGACGGATATGGAAGTAATAATTTTAAAAACAGTGATTCTGAGATCTCACCACTAGAAAGAGAGCTTCAAATATGTAAGCGATTGGTTAGGACACTAGTTTGGATTAACCCAATGTATGGAGCCTCCACGTTTGAGGTTAGAGCGGCCGCACTAAAAACGGCTATGCCATACATAGACCATTTTTTACCTGCCTTTAATACAATAGCGTTAAAGAAACTAGTTGACGGATTAATGCAAATTAAATAAATCCGATGCTTTTATTATTCACCTTTAAACTCAGGTGCTCTTTTCTCAATAAATGACCCGATCCCCTCTTTGGTATCTTTTGAGTAACGGGCTAATCCTGCTATCGCCCGAGTCTCAAGCTCTAGTTGATGCTCCATAGAGTTCACTGAACTATCTGCAAGAAGCCTTTTCGTTTCACCAAATGCTAATGAAGGTCCCGCGGCTAACTGGTATGCAACCTTAAAGGCTTCTTCGTGTAAATCCGCCTGAGGATAAATTCTTGAAATTAACCCAAGTTGAAGAGCTTCTTCAGCTTTAAGCACGGGATTAAGTAACATTAATTCCATTGCTTTTTTCTCTCCGACAATTCGGGGTAACATCCATGTGCTACCGCCATCAGGCGAAACGCCAATCTTTGTATAGGCAACCGTAAACCGTGCTGAATTAGAAGAAAACACCAGATCTCCGCTAATTGCAATTGAAAAGCCAGCTCCTGCCGCCGTTCCATTTACTGCTACAATGAATGGTGCGTCCATTCGCTTAAATCTAGAAATTGCCATGTGTAAACCAGTCGTAGTAAGCCTAAGGTATTCTGATAACTTATCACCTTGCTTCTGAAATGATGGCAGGTCTCCTCCTCCAGAAAACATCTTGCCATTGGCAGTTAAAACAACAGCTCTTATATTAGGAGCCGAATCACACATAGTTGATATTTCAAGTAGTTCGTTTGCCATTTCTAAGTTCAAAGAATTGGCATCATCGGGACGATTTAGGGTTATTATTGCTACCTTATCAATTATTTTTAATTCAAGTGTTTTATATCCCAATGTTAACCTCCTTTTAATTTTTTATTATGGCGATTTTTTTCGGGTTGCTAATCGGCCAATAATATTAGATCTCTCCTTATCTGAATATTTTACCCACTTCACAATTTCCTCTCTTGTTCTGTAGCAGCCAACGCAAAATTTCCTATCATCACTCAATAGACAAAGTCCGATACATGGACTCTTAGTCTCACACATAAACAGACTCCTTGCTAGCAATCTCGCGCAAATACTCAAGACCTTTAATTGCTCTACTTCCATACCAGGAGATTTTCTCTCCGTCGATTAGAGAAACGTTATTACAACTTTTACATAATGTTTTAATTTCAGCAACATGTTTCTCTTTAAATGGGTAAGGTTCACTACTTAACAAAATAGCATCACAACCAAAAGATAGAAGTTCAGCTTCACTGATAACTGGATATCTTTCTTTGCTAAGAAAATTAACGGTATTGTAATTTATCAACTCTAGCATTTTTGATATATATGTATCTCGCGCTACGGACATCCAAGGTTTTCTCCAGATCAAGTACAGCACATCTTTTGGCTTGTAAAACCTTGAATCCTTTTTTAGTGCCAGCAAGCTCTGTTTAAATTTTATTGAAAGGGTTCTAGCTAATTCCATCCGTGAAAAAATTTTTCCAAAAGTTTCAAATAAAATTAAATTATCAAGAGGTGTTTGAGGGTGTGTCACGATTACTTCTACGTTTTTGTTTTTAAATTGTTCAAACAGCTCTTTTTTATTTTCATCGATATTCATTATGATGTGCGTGGGCTCTAGATCTAAAATAACTGACGAATCTACACATTTTGTTCCACCAAATTTTGGAATATCTCTCAATAACTTTTGTGGATGAACACAAAATTTGGTGCACCCGACAATATTTGCCAATAAATCTAAGTCATGGAGTAATTCAGTCAAACTGGGCACCATAGACACGATTCTAGGGTTACCAATTATTATTTTATCATGATGCCTAGTAACAACCTTTTTCATTAAATTTTTCCAGTGTTGGCATTACATACTTCGACGGTATTCTCCGCCAACTCCATACAATGAGTTGGATATCTGGCCTAAAGATGAGCACTTCGTGGTCTCCATCAACTCTTCAAAACAATTACCTTTATTTATCGCTGTCTGTTTAAGTTGTGCCAAGGCGGTTTCTGCCTCAGTTGAATTAATATTTTGATAATTTGAAAGATTTGAAATCTGATCTTCTTTTTCATCCCTTGTTGACCTTATTAGCTCGATTTCCATTGATTCTTCTCCTCCTAAATCATCTTTTGCTAAGAAGGTGTTTACTCCAATTAAAGGTAAAGACCCATCGTGTTTTTTTGTCTCATAAAGCATGCTCTCGTCTTGTATTTTCGAACGCTGATACATCGTATCCATAGCTCCCAGGACCCCGCCTCTCGTTGAAATATTTTCGAATTCTTTTAGGACGGCCTCCTCTACTAAATCAGTAAGCTCATCCACAATAAATGCCCCTTGAATTGGATTCTCACAAAAATTTAATCCAAATTCCTTGTTGATTATTAATTGAATGGCTACAGCTCGACGTACAGATTCTTCAGTCGGAGTTGTAATTGCCTCGTCATAAGCATTAGTATGCAGACTATTACAGTTATCGAAAAGAGCACACAGCGCTTGCAAGGTAGTTCTAATATCGTTAAAGCTGATCTCCTGTGCATGAAGGCTCCTACCCGAAGTTTGAATATGATACTTCAATTTTTGACTCCTTTCAGAGGCGCCATAACGCTCTTTCATCGCTCTGGCCCAGATCCTTCTAGCCACTCGTCCTATAACTGTATATTCTGGATCCATTCCATTAGAAAAGAAGAAACTTAAGTTTGGGGCAAAGTCGTCAATTTTCATTCCACGGGCAAGATAATATTCAACAATCGTAAAGCCGTTCGACAACGTAAATGCCAATTGACTAATAGGATTAGCTCCTGCTTCAGCTATATGATAACCACTTATCGAAACACTATAAAAATTACGAACGCTTTTTTCGATAAAGTACTCCTGAACGTCGCCCATTAGCCGTAAGGAAAACTCAGTTGAAAATATACAAGTATTTTGAGCTTGATCCTCTTTTAAAATGTCCGCCTGAACCGTGCCACGCACTTTACGAAGTGCGTCGACCTTAATTTTCTCATATGTTAATTTGTCAATTATCTTGTCGCTACTCAAACCTAGAAAACCTAACCCAAGACCCTCGTTTCCATTAGGGAGCTTTCCACCATATTGCGGCTGATCTCTATATTTAAAATATTGTTCAATACTCTTTCTAGCGCCATTCCACTTTCCAGATTTTTTTAAATATAACTCAACTTGCTGATCTATCGCGGTGTTCATGAAAAATGCGAGTATTATCGGCGCCGGACCATTGATAGTCATTGACACCGAGGTAGAAGGGGCGCAAAGATCGAAACCTGAGTATAATTTTTTTGCATCATCTAAGTTTGCAACTGAAACACCGGAGTTACCAACCTTGCCATAAATATCGGGACGATGGTGAGGATCCTCGCCGTAAAGGGTCACTGAATCAAAAGCCGTCGAAAGTCGAACAGCCTCTTGCCCTTCCGCTAAGTAGTGAAAGCGGGCATTAGTTCTCTCAGGCGTCCCCTCCCCAGCAAACATTCGTATTGGGTCCTCTCCGCTTCTTCTGTAAGGAAAAACTCCACCAGTAAATGGATAAAATCCAGGAAGATTTTCTTTGGCTATAAACGCGAGAGTCAATCCCCAGTCATCAAATTTTGGTGGGGATATTTTTGGAATACCTAAGCCACTTAAAGTCCTAACAAAGTTTTCGCCTTTTATAATTTTATCTCTAATTTGATATTCATATTCAGGCTCTGTTACCCCTTTGATTCTTTCGGCCCAATTTTTTAGGTCTTGCCGAAAAGAACCCAGCTCATTCAATTTTTCATTGTATTTTTGTCGCATGGAAACTAATGTATTATCTTCGCCGCTCTTCGTTATCTTATCCTTTTCGTAAAAGCTAAGCGATTCTGGGACATTTTCACCATCAAGCAACGATAAACATTTATAAAGAGAAAAGGCTAAGGATGCAGCTTTACTTTTTGTTTGAATATCCTTGTCGATGATTCGTGAACTTTCCGAAATTTCAGCGAGGTATCGAGAGCGAGACGCGGGAATGATTTGAGAAGGATCTGGCATGACAGCTGTAAAATTAGCTGCTGGTATCCAATCAGAATCTTTTAAATCACTCTTCTGTTGAATCAAAGCGCACAATTTCGTAAACACATGGGATAACCCGTCGTCGTTAAATTGACTCGCAATAGTTGGATAGACCGGAATATCCTCATCATTAAAACTAAATTTGTTATGATTTCTTTTCCATTGCTTTTTAATATCTCTGAGTGCGTCAGCTGAACTTTTTCTATCAAATTTATTTAATATTATTAAGTCGGCGAAATCTAACATATCAATCTTTTCAAGCTGGCTGCTGGCACCATACTCAGATGTCATTACATAAACAGAGAGATCAACTAAATCTACTATCTCGCTATCGCTTTGACCAATTCCAGCCGTCTCCACAATGATAAGATTGAAATCTAGTGACCTCATATAAGCAATAGCATCATTAAGAATAGCACTCGTCGATTTATTTTGTCGCCGTGTAGCCATCGAGCGCATAAAGGTAGTCGAATCTCTAAGACTATTCATTCTAATTCGATCTCCAAGCAAAGCTCCCCCTGTTCTACGCCTGGTTGGATCAACTGCTAGTACGCCAATTCTGATCTTTGGCAAGTGCATTTTAAATCTAGACATTATTTCATCTGTAACACTACTCTTTCCAGAGCCGCCCGTGCCTGTTATACCAATCACTATGCAATTGTCACTTGCCAACTCCCATTCTTTACGAAGAACATTAAGTTTAGCCTCCGAAAAATCATTATCTTCAATAGCAGATATCATTTTAGAAGTGGCTAAGTCGGGGTTATTTTGCGCGGATTGATGTTTACCACCAAGTCTCCTACTTTTTTCACATCGCACTATTAAGTCTTTAATCATACCATCAAGACCCATTCGCATACCGTCGTTAGGATGATAAATCTTTTCAATTCCATACTCTTCCAAGCTAGCTATCTCTTCTTCAGTAATCGTGCCTCCCCCGCCGCCAAATATTTTTACATGCTGAGCACCTAACTGATTTAACATGTCATACATATACTTAAAAAACTCGTTATGGCCTCCTTGATAAGAGCTTATGGCAATACCATCGGCATCCTCTTGAATAGCAGCTTCAACTATTTCCCGAACGGAACGGTTATGCCCCAAGTGAATCACCTCGGCTCCTTCTGCTTGTATCATCCTCCTCATTACATTTATCGCTGCATCATGGCCATCAAATAAGGAGGCTGCTGTTACAAAACGTAAAGGGCTTTTTTCCTCACTAATATCCAGTTTATTTTTTAATTCATTTTCTTGAGTACTCATAATATTAGAACCTTACTTGGTTGTTTAAATCTTAATCCTCTTATCGTCCACAAAGCCTATTTACTGTCCATCTTCCAAATGCCGTTCCAATCGGCATGATTTTCTTTTATTAGATGTTTGCATCTATTTATATAAGTATGAGAGAGCTTATCGTTCTCGTTTGCCTTTAAACAGTTTTCAAACGATAAAATAGCTTTATCAAAATTCCCTAGCTTATAATCTTCTCTGCCCTGGTTAAAATAATTCACTACCTCCAAAAGATTTGGAAACGTTTTTTCATTATGATAATCAAGAACTTCATGGATGCCCACTGGTTCTGTCTTACCTTTGACAATTACGTCATCAATATACCTTACCCTATATGTCCCCTTTAGTTTTTTAAAAGTATAATCACTTATCAAAATTCTTGCATTGTATTGCTTGCAAGCACTTTCTAATCTCGCGGCCAAATTAACTCCATCACCTATCATTGTGTAATCCATTCGCTTTTCAGACCCTATGTTACCAGCCACTACATTATCGGTATTTAAGCCTAAACCCATATCCAGGGGAAGAATTCCCACTTTCTCTCGTTCTTTATTCCAGGCCCAAAGTCGATTTATCATGTTAATAGCTGCTTTTAAACCTCGATCCTCGTCATCATCATAGGTTATCGGCAAACCAAACGCTGCCATTATAGCGTCACCTATAAATTTGTCTAAGATACCTCCTTGCTCGGTTATACATTCCACCATAATCTCAAAATACTGATTCAGTAGCTTAACCGTTCCTTGGGCGCCTAGTTGTTCGGTGATATTGGTGAAACTTCGTATATCGGAGAATAATATTGTGGCTTCGGTGTTCTGCCCTCCCATTATTTCCGATCCTTTTTCTAATAGCTGATCAGCAATCGCCGGGTCCATGTAACGCGACATGGTGGTTTTCACTCTTTTTTCAGAGGAAATATCTTCAAAGATAACAAGCGTACCCATAAAATCATCAACTTTATTGATTATACCGCTAGTTAACTCCTCACTTATGAGCGGTAGTATGGATAAGTTAACTGAGATTACTTCAGTCTCTTTTTTTTCTTTACTATCAACAACTATTTCTACATCCATAATAGTGACTGGATTTCGAGTTTCTTTTACAGATAGTATCTTTTTAAAAATCCATTCTCTTGAGCCTGAAAAAAAATCGTCCGCCGATCGTGCGACAACGTCACTTTGTTTAATATTCAGCATATTAAGCCCAGCTCTATTACAAGTCACAATCACTCCGTCTTCGTTAACAGTAATCACACCGTTTGACATGCTAGATAGCATGCTTTCGTTATATTTCTTGGATTTTGAAATGTCCTCAAACAGCTTTGCATTTTCAAGAGAAATGGCAATTTGTTGGGTAAAAGCTGTTAGTCGAGATTCATCTTCATTGGTAAATTTATCACCTCTCTTATTCAAAACCTGAGTACAACCTATCACCTCGGAGTTTTTATTTCTTATCGGCACACATAAGATCGATCTAGTAAAATAACCAGTTTTTTTATCGAATTCTGGATTAAACCGCAAGTCTGCATAAGCGTGCGGTATATTTATTGTTTTTCCTGAAGTAAAAACACTACCAGCTATCCCGGCATCATTCGGCAACCTTATCTCACCTATTCCTTCCCCCATAGCTGCCCTAGAGAACAGTTCGCCTGACCTACTGTCATTTAAAAATAATGTTGCTCTGTCTGCATTTAACATTCTGGCAGCTTCTTCCATCACCTTTCTAAGCAATTTATTTAAATCGATTTCCGCAGTAACGTCGGAGACTATATTCATGAACTCAATCTCTTTAGCACGTTTCTTCTCATAAAGCTCTGCATTTTGAGCGTTTTGTATGGATTTAGCTGCTCTGCTAGCGGCCGCTTCGACAAACAATAAGTTATCTTTGGTAAATCTACCAACTTTTTTATTCAGAACCTCGATAACACCAATGGTTTTGCCTGCAAAATTTTTAACTGGACAGCAAATCATATTTTTTGTTTTGAAGCCTGTTTGTTGATCAATTTCCCGATTAAATCGCGTATCTTTAGATACATCATGAACAATTTCACCAGCCTCAGATTGATAGACTGCTCCCGCTATTCCCACCGTGTTCAAAATTCTGATTTCACGAACCAGATCTCCTTGAGCAACTCGTGAATAAAGTTCATTTGTTTCGTCATCATTCAAAAACAAAGTCGCTCGATCTGCATTTAACTCTTGAGTTAAAAACTTTACAACTTTCCTAAGAATTTGGCTAAGATCATTTAAACCAGCGACTTGTCCGTTGATTTCTAATAATAATTCTGTTCGATTTAACCTAAACTTCAACTCGTTAATGGTGTCATTTTTTTTGGCCATTTAAATAACTGTCAATAATATTTGCAAATCTAAATGTTGTTTTCTAATTTATTTCTCAAGTGTTTTATGGTTTGTCTCAGTTGACTTATTTCACCCGATGAACTGGAAAGTAGTTTTTGAAGGTCACGATCTTTCTCATATTCGGAATTTTCTAGTTCTTCCCTGAGCGAAACACAAGAGTTTTTTAATTGCCTTATTTCATTTTCATAGGACTGTGTAGTCTTTTGAATAGAATCCTGAGCGTCAAAGGCTCCCCGCTCTAATAATTCTCTCAACGCGATAATCGATAACTTTAAATTCGTTATCTCATCATTTTTGTCAGCAAGTATTTTTTGAATTTCTTTATTTTTTTTAAAATTTAGCTGATCAAGCTCTTGCTTTAAGGAATTAATAATTTCATGCAGACCATTTTTTTCTTGGTCGTTTTGCGATTTTAACTCCTGCAAATATAAATTAAATTCAATATTAAAATCTGCATCCGTTTTTCTATATCTGTCAATTAATTTACCCATATTTTATTTTTTTCTCTTAAAATTAATCAAAGGAATATTCTTTAGAAGGAAAAAGCCCGGACTTTACTTCCTTAACATAGGCTTTTAAGGCACCCTGAATAGAACCCTCCTGCTCCATAAAATTTTTAGAAAACCGTGTACGTTTACCCGGCGCTATATCTATTGCGTCATACAAAACTAAAATTTGACCATCAACTTCTTTACCCGCGCCAATTCCTATAACTGGAACTTTTGACTCAATAGTAATGTTTTTCGCAAGCTCAATGGGGACGCATTCCAAAAGCAATAAATCCGCTCCGGCTTCCACTAAAGATAAAGCGTCATCTTGCATTTTTTTTGCCGCTTCTAACTCGCGACCTTGAACCCTATAACCACCATATTTATGGATCGCTTGTGGGGTTAGACCTAGGTGTGCACAAACTGGAATACCACATTCGGTAAGCCGTTTAACCATATCAATCTCAAGCTCACCCCATTCCAACTTTATAAACTCTGCACCACCCTCTTTCATAAGGAGCGCTGCATTAGCTAGGCATTCGGCAGGGGTAGCGTAGCTCATAAAGGGCATATCGACCATGATCATTGCCCGATTTACTCCTCTGTTCACCATTTTGGAGTGATAAATCATATCTTCGATACTCACGGGAACAGTAGTTTGATGCCCTTGGACAACCATTCCAACGCTATCGCCCACTAAAATCACATCTATCCCTATATTATCTAAAATCTGTCCAAAAGCAGCATCGTAAGCAGTCATGCAAGCGATCTTTTCTTTCTTTTTTTTAAAATTTTTTAAAGTTAGGGCTGTTACTTTTTCGTTTCCGCTCATTTAGCTTATACTCTTTTTGAACTATTCATTCTTAAACTTTCAAGTTTAGATTCCCTGCATCCAATCAAACAATGCACTTGAAATTTCATCTGGCGAATCTTCTTGAATAAAGTGAAGCCCTTTCACAGTAACTTCCTTCTGATTAGTCCAACTTCGGACAATCTCTTTAATACGGCTTGTAACTATGACGCCAGGGTCAGCATTGATAAATAATTTCGAAACATCGTTTTCTCGCAAAACTGCATTGTAGCGTTTAACAACGGCACAGACGTCAGAAGGTACATTAGCAATTGGTAACTGTCTTGGCCAGGCAAGAGTTGGTAAACGAGCCATACCCTCATCTGTGAACGGACGTCTATATTCATCCATTTCTTCATTAGTCAATCGTCTCAGGATTGAGGCAGGAAGTATCCTCTCAACAAAAATATTTTTTTTCAAGATCATCTCTTCGCCTCTGCCCCCTCTCAAGCCTTGAAAAATTTTTCTTGAACTTTCTGGCCAATCGGCCCAGTCCATCCGGTCGTAAATGGCCTCCATGTGGCAAATTCCATCAACCGTATCCGGACTATCTGCGAAATAATCAAATCCAAGCGCACTGCCCCAATCATGAAGTACGAATATAATATTTTTCTCTACTCCTAATGCCTGGAGAGCCTTTCGCCAATAGTTTTTATGGTTGTTAAAAGTATAGCTAGAGTTATTAATGTCAGAAATTTTGTCTGAATCACCCATTCCAACTAGGTCAATAGCAATACATCTGCCCAACTGACTTATCTTGGGCATGATTTTTCTCCAAAGAAAAGAAGAAGTTGGATTGCCATGTTGAAAAATAATAGGACGACCAACCCCCATTTCAACATAGCTTATTTTTAGCCCACTAACATTTACACTTTTTTTTAGGCTTCTCCAATTAGACGACAAATTCTTGCCTCCTTCAGGTTACAAATTTTTTATTCCATCAAGAATCTTTTTTGCTTGTTCGATGTGAGGTTTATCAATCATTTTTCCGTCGAGTTGAAGAGTTCCGGCATCAGGATTTTCCTCAAATAAAGCCAAAACAGCCCTCGAATGCTCTATTTCTTCTTTCGTCGGCGTAAAAGCTTGATTTATAATATCCACTTGACATGGGTGAATCGCTAACTTCCCTGTAAACCCATCTTTCCTTGCTTGGTCACAAACAATTGCGAGTTGGGAAGTATCTCGAAAATCAGCCATAACCGTATCCAATGCTTCAATGTTGGCAGCATAAGCACCGAACAAACAGAGAGAACGTACCATTTGATAGGGAGATGTCCAGTCTTTGGTTGATGTCAAACTAGTTGATGCCCTAACAGCAGCTCCTAAATCCTCTGCACCCCAAGTGATTCCATTTAGTCTTACTGAACAATTTTCGTAGCTTCCCATATTAAAAACTGAAGCTGCTGTCTCTGTGGCTACTGCTATAATCTTAATAGAGTTCTTTGGATAACCATTAGCAACCTCCAAGACATCTAAATAACTCGATAACTTTTGTATGTCACTTCCGCTATTGCATTTAGGCAATAAAATACCAGCAGGAGCCCCAGTAACTATATCTGCTATATCAGAAAGGCAATACTCGGTATCCAAAGGGTTGACACGAACGTAAAGCTTGGGCTTAACCCCTTTTGATTTAACTTTCAGGAACTCTGTGACCATACCTCTCGCAATTACCTTCTGAGATTCCGATACAGAATCCTCTAAATCCAAGATAACAACATCAGCATTACCTTCGCTTGCCTTTGTCATCTTTTTTTCGCTGTCTCCAGGCGCAAAAAGAAGCGATCTAATCATCGGATTTCCTCAACATTAGCCCCGATCTTTTACAGGAAGCCACCAACTCATTTTTTTGATTAAATGCTCGATGTTGAAAGATAACTATCCCATTGTCAGGTCTTGAATTACTTAGTCTTTTATCTAAAATCTCAGTCTCCACCCTAATGGTATCTCCGTGAAAAAGGGGTTTAGGGAAGCGTACTTCATCCCAACCTAAATTTGCGGCGGTTGTTCCCAAAGTAGTTTCATGAACCGAAATTCCTACCATGAGCGCCAAGGTAAAAGTACTATTTACAATTCTGGTCCCATAAGGAGACTCATTTTTCATATATTCCTCATCTAGGTGTAATCTAGCTGGATTATGGGTCATAGTGGTGAACAGAACATTATCTGTTTCAGTAATGGTTCTTCTGATTGGGTGATCAAAAATCTGACCTATTTTAAATTCCTCATAAAATAATCCTGCCATTAAAAGATCTCCACTTCCGTTGCTGTTAGGTTATTATACTTCAAAAAAATCATGAAATTTGTCTCTCAACATGTTTTTTTGAACTTTTCCCATCACATTTGTAGGCAAAGATTTAACATTAAATATGGTTTTCGGTACCTTATAATTGGCTATTCTCGATTTTAACGTCCGCAGATTTGTCTCAATTTCATCATGTTTCATCTGGGGCCCCGTAACGGCAGCTACCACTGCTTCGCCAAAATCACTATGAGGCACCCCAAACACCGCTATCTCTCTTCCGGGTAAAATTTGCTCTAGTTCTCTTTCAATTTCTTTTGGATAAACATTCATACCGCCAGTAATGATCATATCTTTGCTTCTCCCTACAAGGTAAAGATAATTCTCATCATCTAGATATCCTAAATCTCCAGTCTTAAACCAACCATCTTTCTCGCATACCATTTGCGACACACTTTTGCCTTTCACCCAAACTTCTCCTACTTCTCCATCTGCAATTGCCCGAACCTGCAAACTTACAGAAGAGATAGCTTTTCCAACTGAGCCAGGTTTCCTCTTCCCTAATACAGGATTAGAACTAATTACCCCAGTCTCTGTCATTCCATATCTTTCAAGTATCGTATGTCCAGTAGAACCCTTAAATCGCTTTAAAATTGATTCAGACAAAGGAGCAGAGCCAGATATAAATAATCGAATTTTAGAATAATTAATCTTTTTGACCACTGGGTTATTTAGAATTCTATGGTAAAAGGTTGGCACCCCCATAAAGATAGTAGCCCGTTCCAGGTATTGCATTACCTCTTCAACAGAAAATTTTGGCAATGCGATTAAATTAGCGCCTGACAACAGCACCGAATTTAAGGATATCAACAAGCCATGTATGTGGTACATTGGTAATGTGTGAAGCAGTACATCCGACGCTCCGAGACCCCATTCTGAGGAAAGAGCTGCCGCATTTGTCTTCAAATTCTCGTGTGATAATCCGATAGGTTTAGGTAAGCCAGTAGTCCCAGATGAGTATAAGAGTACTGCTAAGTCCTGCGGCCTAACTGCAGCTGCTTTGAATTCAATTGGTCTGTTAACATCAATAAGTTTATTAATTTCAATAGCTTTTGATTTATTATTAATAATTTTTTTAATTAATGGATTGATATCTGATGAGACCAGTACTAAATCAGGGTTAAAATCATCTATGAAATATTTTACCTCTTTCTCCGAATAGGACGGGTTTAAAGGGTTGAAGACTAGACCGAATTTTAATGCCGCCAAATAGATCTTAAAGTAAGTTGTATTTTTATGAGCTATGATAGTGACCCGATCCCCCTGTTGTAATTTTTGCTCCTCAAAAAATAGGCAAACAGAATCAACACACAATTTAACAATCTCTAATGTGTTATTTTTTGCCGGCACAAATAACTTGAATTCAGGATTGGTTCTAGACAAATCGGTAAATAAATTATGGACGACTGACTTTTCTTCCAACATATTGGCGATTTTAATGGCCTAAATCAGACCAAATATAGAAACACTCGCAACATTTCTGAATGGATGTCCTCCAAGGTTATGAGTGAGGCCAACAGAAGGGGAATCTAGTTGTCGCTCCCCCGCTCTACCCAGCAGTTGATTATAGATCTCGTAGGTCATTCTTAGACCACTTGCCCCTATTGGATGGCCAAAACACTTCAGCCCGCCATCAATTTGACAAGGGATTTTACCATCTTTGTCAAATTTACCGTCTAAAACCGCGTTAACTCCTTGCCCCTCGGCACAGAGACCAAGATCCTCCATTACAACTAATTCGGTTATAGAAAAACAGTCATGTACTTCAGTTAAGTGTATCTCTTTTTCCGGATTTCTAATTCCAGCCTCTTTATAGGCCCTTTCTGAGGCAATTCTGGTAGTCAAAAGATAACTACCATCCCATGAACTATTTGACATTTCTAAACCGTTGCTAGGAGCTAATTGCATCGCTTTTACCACCACAAAATTTTTCAAACCCAGCGCCCTAGCCTTTTCAATGCTCATTACTATCGCACAAGCCGCGCCGTCGCTTACACCGCAGCAATCATAAAGACCTAAGGGTGCTGAAACCATTGGGGCATTCATTGCTTGTTCTTCAGTAATTTCTTTTCTTAAATGGGCCTTGGGATTCAAAACTCCATTTGCATGGCTTTTAACAGAAACATGGGCCATAGCCCTTTTTAAATCTTTAGGGTTCTTTTTATGTTTTTCAGAGTAAGCCGTGGCTAATTGGGCAAAAGCACCTGGCGCAGTGCTATTGGGCAACCATAAATCATCAAAAGTGCCTTTGCTTCTTTCTGGAAGGCCGGGATAACCCGTATCTTTCAGTTTCTCTACTCCGACTGCCATAGCAACATCGCAAGCTCCCGCAGCAACCGCGTAGACGGCGCCCCTAAGTGCTTCTGTACCGGTAGCACACATATTCTCCACTCTTGTGACCGGGATGTTTGGGAGGCGCAATGAGATACTTAAAGGCAATGCAGATTTCCCTGCACTCTGTTCTTGAAAAAAAAGGCCAAGCCAAGCCATCTCAATTTGATTTCTATTAACTGGGGAATCTTGGATGGCCTCATCAAAAGCCTCCAAAATCAGTTCTTCTGGCCCACAATCCCATCTCTCCCCGAATTTAGAACAGCCCATGCCTACAATTGCAACCTTATCTTTTATTCCTGATGCCATAACAATCCCTCTCTTGAATTAAACTTAGCTCGGCGCCGGTTTCCAAAAATATCTTCTAAAATCTCTTTTATCATCGAAATCCTTGATTCTAAAAACCAATCGAACGTTATCACCTACTTTGACTTGTCCGGGACCAAAATCGGCAAACTCAAGCATAATATTAGCCTCTCCCTCGAACTCCACGTTACCGTAGATGTAAGGAGGAGACGGCGTGTAAGCCAACCAATCCTCAGTAAACGACTTGACTCGACCAACCATATTCGCAAGCGATTCGAATTCTTGAGAATGGGAAGCGCCACATTTTACGCAGATTAAGCTTTTAGGAAATTGTAAGGTATTACACTTTGTGCATCTTCCACCAAGCATACCTGTTATCTCCTTGTTTTTTCGATAAAAAGCAGACAAAGCCGTCCTGTTATCTCTCTCAGCTCGCAGCCCAAAATCAATTGCAATCATGTCCCGAAGAGACAAAAATTGAGTATAGTTTTTCACAACACGCCTATTTAACTCAAAATCCCAATCATTAGTAAGTTTTTCTTTAGTCCTTTTGAGCAAAACCACATCAGCCCCCTGGCCAAAACCTACAACTAAAATGAGATCAGCTTCCTTTGAATGCTTAACAGCCTCGGCTAACATTAACAAGGGGTGCGCGGTGCCTGCATCTCCTACCGAAGAATATAAATTATTTGCGATTTTTTCGGGAGAAATCCCTAATTTTTTCGCGACGGAACGCGACGCTCCGCTTGAGCCGTGCACTATTACTTTATCTAAATTTTCCGTACTTATCGTAGCAGCTTTCATAACATCATCTATTGCTTGAGGGACGGTTTTTAACCACCCTTCTTCTCTCACCCAACGTTCCTCTAGGGCATAATCAAATCGATTTCCTCTGGAGCGATATTGATCAACGAGGTCGTCATGAATCGAAGAGGCCGCTATTATTTCTGCTTTTACTCGGCCTTGACCAAGTAAAACCGCAGCAGCAGCATGGCCATAGCTCATTTCCTGAGCGCTCCCTGGCTTTGCATCACGACAATCAGACGCAACCAGTAAACCATCCGCTTTAGTTTCAAAATGTCTTACCAAAGCACTAACAGCAGCCCTTCTGCTACCAAAGACGTCCTCATTTCTTACACTTGATGGCATGTTCAATGCACTACAGATGATCCCACTATTACTCCGGTCAGCAAAGGGAAATGTTGTTGAGGCGAAAGTTACTCTTGAAGGTGGTTGTTGATTGGAAGATAAGCAACGTCGCGCAGCCTCAAAACCCATGGTAATTGCATCCTCATCCCAATTAGCTACAGCCCTCTCGCCTGTCGCTAATCCTTTCAAACTCGGAACGGCCCAGCCAACCGCGCCATAAATTTCACCTCGCTCTAGCCGCATGGGTGGCACATAAGGTGCTAGATTAAGTATGCCATAACTCATAAATTAATTGCCTTTAACTAAAAATATCGAACAATCCTGAATCAGTTTCACCATAGTAATCTAGATGAACAGAGAAACCAAAAACTGTTTTTTTGTTACTTCAACTTAAAAACGACAATACTATTAAAAAAATTAGAGAAAACAACATTATATGATTATTTACTTAAGTAATATGTTGGATATAAATTTAAGCTCATCTATGCTACTTACATTAAAGATTAGGCTTCCAAGTTTTTGCTCTGAGTATGCCTGTTGCCAATTCTCTAATTGTGCTGCAACATGTTTCTTTGGTCCTACCAGAGACGTTTCATCCACTAGACTATCTGGAACGATTTGGGCTGCTTTATCCTTTTCACCTGATAAAAATAAGTCTTGAATCACCTTCGCTTCTTTTACATAACCTAATCTTTGAGCGTAATCATTATAGAAATTCTTTTGGCGCGAACCCATGCCCCCTATATAAAGAGCAAACGTATTTTTTATTTTCATCCTGCAAGCATTCATGTCATCGCCCATTGATACGCGAATAACCGTCGCCAAATCGAAATTATCTAGCGATTTTTTTTTATGCATTGATAGAGCGAATCCTTTATTCAGTGAACGGGACCACAAACTGGTTTTTTTTGGATCCATCCAAACTAGAATGCAACCATCCGCAATTTCTGCGGCTGTAGCTACTCCTTTTTCTGTTGCAACACCAGTATAAATTGGAATACTCGAACTCCTGTGTAAAATACTTTTTAGTGGCTTTCCTTGACCCATCGCTCCCTCCCCCCTGAAAGGAATCTGATAATGCTCCCCCTCATGAACAAGAGGCTGCTCTCGCAAAAATATATTTTTTAGTATAGAAACGTATTCTTTGGTTCTTTGGATGGGCTTTCCGTAAGGTTCGCCGTACCAGCCCTCAACAACCTGAGGGCCTGAAGCGCCAATTCCGACAATAAAACGTCCTTCTGAAAGATGATTTAAGGTCATAGCCGTCATAGCTGTCATCGCAGGAGTACGAGCACTCATTTGCATGATCGCTGTTCCTGCTTTTATGGTGTTGGTTTTTGCTAGAATCCATGCGGCTGGAGTGACTGCATCAGAACCCCAAGCTTCAGCTGTCCAAACAGAAGAGTAACCCAGTGATTCTGCCGCTAAGACTAGCTCAGTCGGAACTGACGCTTTCGAACCGGAATAGCCTAACATAACGCCTATTTTCATTATTTTATCCAAAAATTACATTATAAACATACATATAGATTAAAAACTTAAAAAAATTTTAATTAGAAAAATAGCATCTTAATGTGATAACCATTTTGAAGTATCATCTGTTTTTAGACTACCGAAATTGAAAGCCTAAAGCAAAAGTAGTGATTTCGGATAATCACAAGGCAAAATTATTTGAAGCCCCAATTTTCAATTACAAGAATAGCTGTAGAAGTTTATTCCCCATATCTTTATTGCTTGTTTTTTAGTAATTTTCTATACTTAGACAAATAGTTATAAAGATATTGCTACCCGTTCTAAAGAGAAAATTCTCCTACGGAAAATTTAAAGAAAATCCTTTGCTGGATTTAATCGAAAAATGAGGAATAATTAATGGCCACAATTGCTAAAGATATTAAGCATACTGCTGGAGGTGAGAATAAGAGAACCCTCCTTGACATGATAAACACAAGAGACGAGCTGACTTCACAATCAGGGCACTATTATGGGGTAACAGAACTATCTTTAAGAGATTCTGATCCGATTAAATACGAGCGTTTTTATTCAAAAATACATGCATCAGTTCTTGCGGCCAGAGAATCCGCCAGATACGTCGCCGCCAGTCCTGGATCCCGTGAAATGGGAGAGGTTTTGTGGGGGCTAGCAACTCCAGAAGGCGACACATTGGCAGTCTCGGCTGGCTTCTTGTCACATACCGCAATTTTTCCAGTAGCCGTTAGATACATGGCGAAAAATCAATATGATGTAAATGATGGGATTGAAGATGGCGATGTTTATGCCGTAAGTGATGGGTTAACCGGTGGCGTGCCTCATCCGGGCGACTTCTATTCTTTTGTACCAATTTGCATAGAGGGTGAAGTGATTGCATGGGCTATAGGTATAAATCATCTTATGGAAAATGGAGCGCCGGTTGCAGGAAGTTGGGCGACATTTTCTGTAGACACGTTCATGGACGGCTTAGTTTGTCCGCCAATGAGGACGGGAAGAAAACTAAAACAAGAGAGTTGGTGGAAGGCGATTTGGGAACGCAGGACCCGGGCGGCAACAATGAATATTTTAGATGACAAGATGCGGCTGGCGGGATGTGCGATGATTCATGAAACAACTCATAAGTTAATAGAAGAATTTGGTCTGGACTATTACAAGCGAGCAATCAGAGAAGTCATAGAAGAATCAAGAGGAATGGTAGTAGATAATATGAAATCAACTATGGTTCCGGGAACCTACAATGGTTGTGCTTTTCGTTTAGTAAAATACAAAGGATTGCAGAATGTTTGGGCACATGCAGACAAGAACACACTAATTCATGTAAGAGGCAGTGTAGAACCAAACGAAAAAGGAATTAAAATCGATGCTGAAGGAAGTTCAAAATGGGGATATCATTCTTATAATGCGACCCCAGGAGGGACCGATTGTGCCATCTTTCTCGGTATGATTAATTCCTTCTCACACAACACAAAAGTAACAGCAGGGATTGAATTGGCGGTTCAACGAAACTATCCGAGAGGCAGTATCTACAATCCAGACAACGAATTTACCAGTAATTCCAATCTTTGGGCGCAGACGGTCGCATTAAACAGCATTGGTTTCGGGGCTGTTAGCAGAGGAATGTTCAGTAGAGGCTATTTGGAAGAAGCATTCACTATAGACGGCAATTGGGGTGCATTCCAAGGACAAGGAACCACAGAGGACGGGAGTGCCTATGGGTTTACTAATTTTGAATGGTTAGGTGGCACTGGTAGAGGAGCCTGGTGCTATAAAGACGGCGAGCCTCTAGTGTGGGCAGCTTGGTCACAAATGGCAACAATTGGCGACGCAGAAGAATTTGAGTCAACTATTCCAGCACTTTTTTATCTGGGAAGGAAGCTCCTGCCGGGATTTTTTGGATATGGCAGATTTAGAGGTGGTCCAGGAAATTCAGCAGTACACTGGTGCGTTGAACCAGGTAAACATTTAGCCTTATCAAGGCCTAATGGTGGGCTCTCCTGCACTCCGTCGGTTGGCTTGGGTGTCAGTGGTGCCTACCCAGGACCTGGAAGCTTCATGATTTCTGCGAGAGGAACTAACTTAGACGAGCTTATAGCTAAAGGGGAAACGCCAAGAGACGCCAGAGAACTGCTGGAGCAGCATGAAAGCGGCAAACTCAAAATAGATAATTTAGAGATATGGAAGACCGATTGCCCTGAACTTAGTCTTCAAAATAACGACTTATTTGTAGATGCCGCTGGAAGTTCCGGTGGATGGGGGGACCCTTTGGATCGAGAGCCTCAACTAGTAGTTAATGATCTTAATCAAGGAGTCTCAACAGAATATCAGTTTCTAAGTGATATGCATGGGGTTGTCGCAGAAAAAAATGAACTTGGAACCTGGGAGCTAGATGAAAAAGCCACAATGAAAAAACGGGCGGATCTTCGTCAACTACGTTTAAACGAATCTCAACCAGTAGCTGAGTGGTGGAAAACTGAACGCCAAATGGTGCAAAAGACTGGGTTTAACGAGGAAGTGAAGGAAATGTATCAACAAAGTTTGAGTTTCGATAAGTTTAGAGATGAATTTTGCTCCTTTTGGCAGCTTAACGAAGATTATATGAGTGAGGAATAAGTCAGATGAGCGAAGAATTCGAGGTTAGTAAAGAACTGATTAAGCAACTTGTAGATGGAACCATAGATGACGACAATGCAGAAAGACTGTTAAAGCTACCCAGAAAAGATAAAAATAGGTTTTTCAATTACATTGAAGTATTGCAAGAAAAAGTATCATGGAACGATAAAATTTTACTGCGCTTGGGCGACAAGTTGTATGTTGTAGCAAAACCTGGTGGTGCCAGAGAAACCCAATGCGAATGTGGTTACTCCTTTGGAGATTATCGAACAAACTGGAAACTGGGCTGTAAAATCAGAACAAGAAAAACTTTAGAAGAAATGTCTAGAGTTTATACTCCTGCACCTGCGGTTCCTGAACCTGGTTGGCAGGAGATAAGAGAGTTCTTCTGCCCAAACTGTGGAACCCAGCACGCAGTAGAAGTGGTTGCGCCTGGTTACCCAATTGTTTTCGAAATGCTACCAGATATCGATACTTTTTACAGAGACTATCTAGACTCCCCCTTAGACGATGAATCAAAAGATTGGTATCAAGATCAGTCCCAAAAGAAAACTGCCTCCTGGGCACAATAATTAATAGAAAAGACAACATTTAGGGGTTTTCGATGAGTGCAAAAATGAACGCGTATGAAAAAGGCGAAGACTATATTGTGGCGCTGGACGCCGGCGGGACTATGACCGATGCTATCTTGGTTAAACCCGATGGAACGTTTACGGTCGGTAAATCTATAAGCAGACGTGACAACCAAGCAAAAAGTTATTCTGATTCGGTAGCTGACGCGGCTGGGAATATTGGATTAACTAGCGATAGCGTCCATGAAAAACTTGCAGCTGACATCTACTGCGGAACTGGGATGCTCAATGCAATTCTAACAGGTGATGGAAAAAAAGTCGGTCTTTTGGTTACTAGAGGCTTTGACGATATCACGATCATGGAAGGCGGCCTGACTTATCTAGGACAAAGCCAAGAGGAAGCGTTACATCAACAGTTGCACAAACACCCTCGTCCTCTAGTTGACCCTAAAAATGTAATTAGTATCAGCGAGCGACTGGGTGGAGGTTGCTATCAAGGAGATGTGCACCTGCCCGCAGGGCACACGCTGATTCCTGTGAATGAGCAACAGGTTAAAGATGCGACTCACAAATTAATCGATCAAGGGTGTGAGATAATCGGGATCTTGTTCATCTATTCCTTTGTTGATCCAAAACACGAACATCAAGCAAAGAAGATCGCAGATGAAATTATTTTAAACAGAAGAGTCAACATCCCTGTACTATGCTCATCTGACGTTGCACCGGTCTCGAAAGAAAATAATCGCATGAAAAGTCTGATATTCCAATGTTTTGCAGCTGAGCAAACAAGAGAATCTTTTCTAAAAGTTGAGAAAACAGCGCAAGATTTTGGCTTTAAGGGTAGACTTCTCACGTTATTATCCTATGGCGGGGCGGTTAATATGGATTACCCTAGGCTATATGAAACAATGATATCTGGCCCAATCGGTGGTTTGATTGGTGCACGTTTTGTTGGAAAAGTTTTAAATCTGAAAAACATTGTCACTGCTGATATGGGCGGAACCAGTTTTGACGTTGGCCTTCTATTAGATGGTCGAATAGGAATGACAAAAAGTGCTGATATTGCTGGACATAGGCTAGCTCTGCCAATGGTAGAACTCGATTCCACTGGGCAAGGAGCTGGTTCAGTGGTTTGGGTAGATGAATATAAAAGGCTCCATGTTGGGCCAGAGTCAGCAGGTGCCAAAGTCGGTATTTGTTTTGAATATGATCGATTAACAGTAACCGATATAAATGTGGCTTTAGGATATGTCGATCCTGACTACTTCCTTGGCGGACAAGTAAAGTTAGATAGAGAAAAAGCTTTAAAAGCTCTTAAGGAATCAGTTGCAGATCCGTTAGAAATCGATGTTTACGAGGCAGGAGCTGGCGTATTACAAATCATCAACGGGCAGATGAACGACCTTTTAAGAACCATGGTCGCATCTAAAGGTTTTGACACTCACGACTTTACGATGCTCTATTACGGAGGTGCTGGACCTGTTCATATGTATGGATTTGCTGAAGATATCGAGTTCGAAGATATTATTACTCTTCCTTTCGCGGCTGGATTTTCTGCATTCGGAGCGGCATGCGCTGAGTATATGCATCGATATAACAGAGGAACACGGATAATCATTCCCGCGAATGCTAAGGAGGAGTTGCTTGTTCAAATAGCAAACGATATTTCAGAGGCCTGGAAAACACTTAAGAAAGAAGCTATCCATGAAATGGATGCAGAAGGAATAAAGCCTGAAGAAATCAAATATAGGTACGGTGTCTCTGTACGATATACTGGGCAAATCGAAAGTTTTGATACACTGCTCGAGACTGGAGAAATGCAAAAATCGGAAAATGTGAGGAACCTTATTGATTCGTTTGAAGAAATGTATTCTAAAATGTATCCGGAAGGTGCAAAGTTTTCTGGCGCTGGATTTACGATCACGGAGGTGAACCTAGAAGCGATAGCCGACAAGCCTCAACCTAACCTTCTCAAACATAAATTAAAAAACTCCAAGCCTAACAAAAATGCATTTGTCGAGAAAAGAGAGGTATACCATAAGGATGGATGGAAATCTTTTAGTGTTTACGAAATGGCGAACTTAATGGCTGGCAATGTTATATCAGGTCCAGCTATTATAAGAGACCCAATGACGACTGTAATTATCCCACCAGACTTCGAAATGTACTTAGATGAATTTTTGGTGTTACATTACAGGAGAGCAACTCGAGGTTAAATCTATAGGTAAAACCGAGTAACTAGAAATAATTTTTAATAGAGAAAAGATATGAGATTAGTAACTTTTACTGAAAAGAGTGGTGCACCAAAAGTTGGGAAATTGGTTGGTAAAGAGGTTGTTGAATTTGATAAAGCAGTCTTTCCTAACGACATGGTTTCATTGCTAGAAATATATGATAACATCAAAAAAGATCTAGAACGTTTTAATGGGCCATCAGTTCCTCTCGAGCGGACCGAGTTAATACAACCCGTCATTAGGCCCCAAAAAATACTTGCGATTGGGTTAAATTATAAAGACCATATTCAAGAGACTGGATTTGAAAAACCTGAATTCCCTTTATTTTTTAATAAGCAACTAACATCAGTCAACGGTCCATTTGGCGATATTCATCTGCCAAGAGTTTCCGATAAGCTAGATTATGAGGGAGAGCTTGGTTTTATAATTGGTAAAAAATGTCGGCACGTAAGCAAGGAAGACGCCAAGAAGGTTATAGCGGGATTTGTAACCTGTAACGATGTTAGCGTAAGAGACTGGCAAATGCGTTCGCCGACTTTTACACTCGGGAAATCTTTTGATACTCACAGCCCCTTTGGGCCCCACGTCACAACTTTCGACGAGGTGAAGGACCCACATAATTTATCTATCAAGACATGGGTCAATGGTGAGTTACGTCAAGACTCAAATACCTCAAACCTTGTTTACGATTGTTACGATCAAATAGAAACACTATCAACTGCGTTCACTTTGGAACCTGGTGATCTTATCATGACGGGCACCCCCGGAGGAGTTGGGATAGGATTTGAACCAAAACGTTACTTGAAAGCAGGGGATGTAGTAAAAATAGAAATAGAAAAAGTGGGTATTATTCAAAATAAAGTAGTCAATGAACCATAGATTTTTTAATTTTCTATAATTGGTTTAACCTCTTCTACTATTAATTTAGTTTGCTCGCACATATCTTTGTAATCACTTACAAGAGGAAAGAGAACGAACTTTGTTGCGCCAACTTCTAGATACTCGTGTAGCCGAGATATCAGGTCCTTTACGCTTCCTACACAAATCAAAGGATTCAAATCAAGATCTTCTCCAATACCTGTTCTCTTCACAAAAGCATTATTTTTGATTGCAGGATCGTCTGGACTGCCTATTCTAAAAGCGAGAGAAGCACCAAAGTGATCACTATCAATACTCCTACCAACTTTTTTTGACTCTTCTTTAATCCCTTCAATTACAGTTTTCACCTCTAAAGGGCTTGCAACACCACCAATCCAACCAGAACCGAGCCTAGCGGTTCTTTTTATGGCCGCCTTACTATTTCCGCCAATCCATAACGGCAATGGTTGTTGAACCGGCTTTGGCTCAATACACGCATTTTTATAGTTAAAAAATTCTCCCTCAAAACAAACTTTATCCTCCGTCCAAAGTTTAGTAAGTAACTGAAACATTTCATTGGCTTTAGATCCTCTATGATCAGAGCTTCTGCCAGTTGTACCCCATTCAACAGCATGGGGATAACCAACACCGAACATTGGCAAAAGCCTACCACCACTTAGATAGTCAATTGTCGCGCACTGTTTCGCCAACACTAAAGGATCACGTAGAGGTGCCACAATTGCATTCATTCCAAATTTTAGCTTTTCTGTACAGCCCGCTAAAGTAGCCAATGCCGTTAAGGATTCTAAATAAGGATCAGTCGAAACAAGCCTGTCTGACTGCCATAAGGAATCTATTTTATGCTCCTCAAGAAATTCCGCCCATTTAAAGAATTCACGGCCATCCATAAACGGATAATCTAGCAAACCAAATCCTAATCGTATTTTATCTATCATAATCTAAAAAATTTCCAGTTAATTCTACAAATCCATTGGCACCACAAAATAATCATCCATAATTCTGTCCCTGTGTTCCATTAAAATAGGGTCTAGCTCCTGTTTAATAGCCTCACTTACATTTTCAAAAAGGGGACGACGTTCAGGCGAAATTGGACAGCGACTTTGAGGCATCAACTCACATAAATTACTGAACGCCGCCCAGTAAAAATCAACAGCTGTTACTGATTCGCCCAAAAAGAATCCACTGTTACGAGTTTTTTGAAGTTTGAGTTGCTCAGCTAAAGTTCTTAATATAATCACCGACCTCTTCTCGGCCATTTCTACATCTGATTGGTTATAGCCCCATTTGTTAGCCATATTCACAAATCCGTCAGGCCGCTCATTAGACTCAACTATAGGTCTGAACATTGATAATCTTCGATTCCAACCCAGACCAATCTCTCCGCAAATTTCATGAGATAAACCCATGCACTGTACTCGTAGACTTCCATCTTTAGGCACTAAGTTTCTTTCAGGGCTTAATCTCTCTAACAGAAATAATATATCGTTCCAGCGGTTTAATGGAGCACCCGAATCCCATGCCACAATAGGACCACTGTTTACCCCTGACCAATTACTGAGCTCTACATTATCCTCCCCAGCCTTTTGTGCTCCTGTCCTATAAATTAAGCCTTTATATTCCATCATAGCTTTGACGGCGTGACCCCAAGGACTGGGATAGCCTTCCACCAGAATGAGTCTTAAGCCTGAGGCACTGATTATGGTGGATAAAGGTTCGTAGTTAATCATGACCTATTTTTTAAATTCTGGTATCACTTTATTTGACATCAATTCAATATGCTCGTCAGACCAACGGGGATTTAAGCCTGGTGGTACCGCCCAAGTATAGAATCTATTACTTCCAGTTGCTTCTACATATTTTTTTATCATCTCTATAGCTTGATCAGGACTTACAATATAACAGTCGTTTTTTTCGACAGAAGCCTTCGTCGCTTCAACCGGCTTTATAAAGTCCATTCCCGCCGCCTTAAACCACTTTCCATATTCGTTCTGTTGATAAGCTAGATGCTCTACAGCTTCTTTCCATCGTTTTTCTGGGTTTTCTGATACATGAAGCCAGGCATAACCCGCGGCAACTTCAAAATCTTCTGGGTTTTTACCCTGTCTGGTCAATTCATCTCGATAAACTTGAGTGAAAGGGCCTATGGGCCCTACGGCTATGTAGCCAGCTCCTACCCGGGCAGCCCTCTTAACGGCAACATTGCTAAAACCAGCAATCCAAAGTCTAGGTTTTTTCTGGACTGGTAATGGCCTTAATTGGATGTTTTCATATTTGTGAAATTCTCCCTCGAAACTGAATCTTTCTCCAGAGAATAATCTTTGAATAATCTCGATCCCCTCCTCCATCCTACGACCCCTGCTTTTTGGCTCAATTCCCCAGGCTTTTAGCTCCTCTACCTTGTAGCCCACACCAAGTCCCAGTTCCAATCTTCCGCCTGATATCACATCTAGGGTAGCAGCATCCTCAGCAACTCGTACAGGATCATGTAGAGGAAGCAGTAGCACACTCGTCCCTATCCTTATCTTTTTGGTCTTTACAGCAATGGCGCAACCTATCGCTAGCATAGAAGGAGAATAACAATCTTCTAGAAAGTGATGCTCCGAGAGCCAAATATCATCAAAACCACCTTCTTCCGCCCGAACCATTTGCTCAAAGCATTCATGATAGAGCTCAGTATTATCTTGTTTCCACTTTGGAGGGTTGCGAAAATCGTACCACAATCCAAATTTTAACTTTTTTTCAGCCATTAGCCATCCCTTTAAAATTACGACTTAGAAGTCTTATCCTGCAGATACTTGCCGAGCATTGAGTTTCCTATTTACTCGCGGCATGACTTCGTTCGCAAAGAGCTCCATAGACTTAATCATCATGCCCTTATCAGTCCAATCGTGGGCAGCATATAAAATGGTCCCAAAATCACCAATTTCATTCATTAACTCCAAAATAGCCTCGGACACGGTCTCAGGAGACCCTTTTATTACACATGTATCTCTGAGCATTCCATGAGTTAGTTTACTTGGATCATCATCCTTATTTATAACGAAAGGTCCTTTAAAATCAGCCTTATCAAAGATCGAGAATAGATACTCATAATAATAGTCAAAAGCACCTGACTTCTGCATAATAAATTCCTCTGCTTCTGCGTCTGAATCAGCAACAAAAATACTGCGCGCAACTCTCCATTTACTATTGTCAGGTATTAAATTAGACTCTTTTGCCCCTGCGCAATAAGCTGGCCAATGGGTCGCTACTGACCATGGAGCTATAAAATTTGCGCTAACAGGTATATAACCGTTTCTACCTGCAAATTTGAGCGAACCAGAGTAAGGACTCATTGCAGAAATTGCGATGGGAGGATGAGGTTGTTGGAGAGGTTTAGGAACATAACCTAGTTTGATATCGTGGTGAGTCCACTCTTTCATATCTATGTTCCAATGTTTACCCTTAATCTTATAAGGAGGTTCTGTTCCCCAGAGCTCTAATATCATCCTTAAAGATTCTTCCATCATCTCCATTCTATCTTTATCTAGAACCCCAAAAAGTTCGAAGTCAGACAACAAACCACCTGGACCAACACCCATAATGAATCTTCCATTCGAAAGATGATCAAACATGGCAGCCTGCCCCGCCTGTACAGCCGGATGGTATTGCGGCAAACACATTACACCTGTAGCAAACTTGATATTTTTTGTTCTGTTAATTAAATTCGCATGAAACATTAAAGGTGAGGTAATCTGCTCAACAGCAGATGAATAGTGTTCCCCTACCCAAGCTTCTGAAAATCCCAGTTTATCCGCCAAAACTATCGCATCTATATCTTCGTTCAGAGTTTGATGATACTCTTTTGAAGTATGGTGTAGAGGCATCATAAAATAACCATAATTCATGTCCCAATCTCCTTATTGTCCCCGCTTACTCGAAACCAAAGCANATTCTTATCCTATCAATCCAATAGAGTTTTGCAAGATAAATGTTTCTAAAATTTACGAAGGTTTTAAGATTCTCACCAAACCCATTGATATTAGGTGTTACTATCGGAAAAAATGACTTTTTTTTCAGCCAAATCACTGATCTTTTTCCGACTATAACCTAATACTTCCTCTAGAACAGCTTGATTATCTTCTCCAAGACTAGATGCCTCAAGTGGTTGATTATGCTCAAAATCCGAGAATCTGATAGGCATGCCTGGTAAGTAGAGTGCTCCTAATTTTGGATCAACAATTTTTCGGATTGTACCTCTCTCACGGTATGATTTATTCTCCACGACCTCGTCAACTGTTAAGACAGGCCCACAAGGCACTCTTTTTTCTTCAAGCAGTCGGATAACTTTTTCGTCATTTCCTACTTGATCGATCCAATTTTGAACAATACCGACAACCTCCACTGAGTTCGCAACCCTTCTTTCGTTTGTACAGAACTTCTGATCATTGATTAGTTCTGGCTTGCCCATAGCTTCGCAAAGGGCGCTCCATTGGTTCTCCAAAGCTATAATGCAAATGTATCTTGAATTTCCTTTGAAGAGACCAAGTGGACATACTGCATAATGATGATGTCCTGAACGAGTGGGAATAATTTTTTTTTGGCTTAGTTCATAAACCTCTATATTTACCTCATGACAATGCATGTAGGAATCAATCAAAGAAATATCTAAGAATTGACCTTTCCCTGATTTTTCGCGATGTAACAGAGCGTAGCCAATTGCTGCGAAGGCGTTAGATCCAGTCATCACATCTCCAATGCCGGCCATTGGAAATGACGGGGCGCCTGATTTCTCGCCAGTAACACCCATAATTCCTGAATAAGCAGAAGCTATATAATCAAAACCCGGTAANCCTGACATTTCACCGTCTTGTCCAAACGCTGAGATTGAACACATAACCACCCTGGAGTTCAGTTGGGAAACTTTATCCCAGCCGAATCCAAGTCTTGATATAACACCTGGAGCAAAATTTTCTATTAAGACATCTGAACATCTTATCAAATCCTCCAAAATAAGTTTCCCCGACTCAGTTTTAATGTCTACGGAAATACTTTTTTTTCCTCTGTTTTGCTGAACGTAATAGCCACTTCTACCGTTAACCTTAACCGGCAAGCTTCTGGCAATGTCGCCCAGTGGTGGAAATTCAACTTTTATGACCTCAGCTCCCATCTCCGCCATCATACGGGTAGCTGTAGGCCCAGCTAGGACATGTGTTAAGTCTAGAACTCTATATCCTGTGAGTATATGTTCAACCATTGCCAANACTATCAAAAGCGGTAGAATTTTTAATCAATTCCTTCTGCCTATTCCGGTCCTCATTATTTTTTGAGATGACAGCTGACATATCATTTACAATTGGAAGGATCGATTTAGCTTTCAAAGCGATTGAAAGTCTTTCTGAACCAATGTCTCCGTATAATGTGTTCCTAAGCTTAGGAACACGACCTGCACTGTTTATCATCTCCAGCATGATCTCAGGATGGGTCTCTTGTCCATGGCTCGCCCCTGCCGCTCTGGTTATGCTCTCATTCATAAGTGTTCCTCCCAAATCATTTACCCCAGCATGCAAAGAAGCCACAACTGCTTCATGCCCCATTTTAACCCAGGACGCTTGTATATTATCGATTGCTCCAAAAAATAATATTCGCGCCACTGCATGCATCAAGATTGATTCGCGAAACGTTGGGCCCTTTCTAGCTTTCCCNTTAAGGAAAATCGGCGCTTCTTCCGCAACAAAAGGTAGCGGTACGAATTCAGTAAACCCACCTGTTTCAAATTGAAGATTACGGATAGCTAGTAAGTGGTTCGCCCAATTTTCCGCGGTTTCTACGTGACCGTACATTATGGTGGAAGTAGTTTTAAACCCAACAAAGTGAGCTAGCCTCATCACCTCAATCCATTGTTCAGTGTTGATTTTGTCAGCACAAATTATCTTTCTTATAGAATCATCAAGAATTTCAGCAGCTGTGCCAGGCAAGGTATCCAGCCCGGCATCTTTCAACTCTAGTAAAAATTCTTTTACGGAAATTTTGTTCGTAGCTGCTCCCTGCCAAATTTCAAGTGGCGAGAAAGCATGCAAATGTATATCTGGGACAGCTTCTTTGACAGTTCTTACAATTTCTAAATAGGTTTCGCCAGTGTAATGAGGATGGATTCCTCCTTGCATACAAACTTCTGAGGCTCCCCGTGCCCAAGCTTCTTTTACCCTTCTTTTAATTTCGTCATGCGAAAGGTTATAAGGCTTACCTCTAAGGTTCTCACTCATTTTGCCTTTGGAAAACGCACAGAACTGACATTTGAAGTAACAAACATTGGTATAATTTATGTTTCTATTAACAACAAAAGACACCAGATTTCCGCACGTTTGCTCTCTAAGCTCATTGGCGAAATTACAAATTGAACTAAATTGTCTGCCTCTGGAGTCGAATAAATTCAAAACATCATTTTTATTAATTGGGCTGCCTTTCTCAACCTTTCTGAAAATTTTCGATAGATCACCGTCCAGCTTAACTTTCGGTGCAGTTATGAGGTTTTTATCCCTTTCGGGAATTTCCGAACTTTCGCCAGAATACCATTCATCCTGCCTGGCCAGTCCCTGGCTATCACTACGAGCCAAAAGCTCATTTCTAAATTTTTGGTCTATCCAAAGGGCAGGTTTTTTTATATATTTTGGATAAGCGGTCAATCTTTCGGCTAGTGTCTTACCTGACAATTCGGTCTTCTCATATAAATTATCAAGATGAGGCCAAGGCGCTTCAGGGTTTACATGATCCGGAGTGAGAGGCGATACACCGCCCCAGTCGTTGATACCCGCCACAATGAGACCGTCTAAATCTCCTGGCGACAAATTTGGGGGGACTTGTATGCTCATTTTAGAGCCGAAGATCAAGCGAGCGACTGCTACAGTCCACTGTAAATCCTTAAAATCTGGTTCACGCCAATCATGCATTACCGTGTTTGGTTTTGCGCGGAAATTCTGAATAATTATCTCTTGAATATGACCATATTTTTCTTGGATTTGTTTTATCTTCAATAAAGATTCAATTCGTTCTAATCGAGTTTCTCCGATTCCAATTAAGATTCCGGTCGTAAACGGGATTTTATGCCTGCCCGCGGTTATCAATGTATCTATCCTTTTGGAGGGAATTTTGTCCGGGGAACCGAAATGAGCCATTCCCTTTTTTGTCAATCTGTCACTTGCCGACTCAAGCATCATACCCATACTTGGTCCCGCTCTTCTAAGCTTCACAGCTTCTTCGTCGTTAATCGTTCCGGGATTTAAATGAGGTAGTAATCCCGTCCTTTCAAAAACCTGGCCCGCTGCCTTAATAAGGTACTCTGTAGTAGATTCGATGCCCTCAAAAGAAAGAAAATCTCTTGCTGCGCGATACCTAAGCTCTGGCTTTTCTCCGAGAGTGAATAAGGCTTCTTTACAGCCGGCGTCTCTGCCTTTCTCGGCTAATCTAACGACTTGGTCAATAGACATATATGGAGATTCGATTTTCTTTGGTGTTTTAGCAAAAGTACAATAATGGCAAACATCTCTACAAAGATTAGTAAGCGGAATAAATATCTTTTTAGAGAAGGTAATAGTATTCCCGAAGCCCTCATCTCGCAAAGCTGACGCTGTTTCTAAAAGCTCTTCATGCGTTAAGTCTTCAGTTACAATGTTGAGAAAGGAAGACGGATTAATATCTCTATTATTTTCAATTTTTTCAATATTTTGTATAGTTTTCATCATTATTTACATTAGGTATGAAGCAGCCATGCGTTCACTTCTAAATTTTTCATTTCGATTGGACAGAAGTCTCTTTGCAATTCCACTATCCCATAAATAGTCCAAGGTCTCAATCGATTGCTCAACCGTTAACAAGCGATATAGATCTGGCTGACTATCAATATCCAAAGCCACCCCTTGTGATTTTTTAACTGTTGGTTTGATCCCTGATTTCTCCGCTGCTTTAATGTGCAGCCTGAAGCTATCGGAACCGAAATAATAATTTATCACATCTGGAGGAGAGACAATTAGGCCGTTTGTACCCGCATAGTGCCTATCAGGGATAATAGTCACTGATTTCCCGCCAGAGTGAGCAGCAATCAATGAATCAACCTCAGAACTTTCGATAGTTGGTATATCGCTGGGCATTAAGAACGCGGTCCTCTGACCGTGACGAAGAAGCCAGTTTGAGGCCTGTTTAAAAGCGGAAGAAACTCCTGATTCTTCCGCTTTTAGAAATAATCCACCAGCTCGCTCTACTACATACTTTGCCCTCATCTCATTAGAAACCAATAGAANTCCCGAAACAAGGCTCGCGTCCGCCACAGCCCTGATCACATCGTTGAGCATAACTTGAGCAAATGACTCTCTTTCCGATGGAGTCAAAACTGCGTTTAGTCGATTCTTTGCAAACGCAAATCTCTTTACCGGTATAACCACCCACATTTTTGTTAATTCTCCTCCGCCGCCATAAGAGTGTTCTCCGCCAGTTTTACTTTTTCAGNAAGATTATTCATAAAAGTATTATGTATACTTACGTTCAGACCTAAACTTTCGATTTCATCAGCACAACTGCTATCGGTTCGGTCGATTATCAAATGAGTGAATAGGTTCTTGTAATGCTGAATTATCGAAAGGTTGTTTACCTCCATACCTAGTTCAACCATAATCTTATCAGTTGGACCCTTTACTGAAGCCCCATTTACGATCGGGGAAATTGCAATTTTTGGCACATTAGCTGATTGAATCGCAAGCTTCATTCCTGACACTTGCAATATTGGCTCAATACTTAAAAAAGGATTAGATGGAGCAAAGATTATCCCCTTTAATTTAGTACTAGCCAGAACCTTTTCAAGCTTATTTGGCATCCTGGCTGACCCGGAATTCTGATACCGTATCGACTTTACCATAGGAACACACGATTTTTTTACAAAATAATCCTGAAAACTTAATTCCTCTCCGTCATCCGTTACAATGATTGTGGAAACTAAGTCATCGGTCATCGGTATTGCTGAGTGTCTTATGCCAAAAATCCGGTAAAGAGAAGCTGTAATTTCGGAGAGATTATGATTTTGCTTCAATAGATGGGTTCTTAGCAAATGAACGGCTAAATCTCGATCGCCTAAATTAAACCATGATGGACCTCCCAAAGCCCTCAAAGAATCCAAACAATGCCAGGTTTCATCTTTTCGTCCCCAACCCCGTTCCTCATCGCTCTCTCTCGATATCGTATACATAAGGGTATCTAAGTCCGGACAAATTTTGAGGCCGAGATGTTCAAAGTCATCGCCGGTATTCACCACAAATAGAATATCCTCAGGCGCTAAAATCTGACTCAAACCCAAGCAGAGCTTGGCTCCCCCCACTCCCCCAGTAAAGACTAAGTATTTTTCCATTCTTTCACCCTAATCGCAAAATAGGTCGTCTTCTAGAGGACGTATTATATCCCCAGCAGTTTGATGGGAATTCATTTTCTGATTTAGTCCTTTTATCAATACCACTGGGGTTGCTTCGCAAGTCTCCCCCATCACTAAAGTAGCTATCGAGGCGAGTGCATCAGCCTGATTTATTAAGGTAATCTTCAGTTCCCTACCATACATATCAGTCTCACCTCTTCTGTCGTCCAAGACGTTCAATCCTGAACAACCTATTGCTTCTCCAACCGTTCCCAACCGCCAAGGTCTGTTCATACTATCGGAAATAACTACGCCAATAGATATCCCGCAACGTTCTCTAAAAAATTCCTTCAATTGGCGTGCGCTTTTATCTGGCGCCACTGGCAAAAGAAGTGCGCTGCCCTCAGTGCTATGCTCTATATTTGATTGGTCAATGCCAGCATTTGCTCCGACGTGTCCTAATTTATGCCGTACAATCATTACGCCCTGCTTTTTTCTAACAACTTTTGTAGATTCATCTATGATAAGTTGAACAAGCCTAGGGTCTTTCTCCGTTTCAGAAGCTAAACTATTGGCCTCTTCTGAAGGGATTATATCTTCAAGTTTAACCAGTCTTCCTTCGGCTTTAGAAACAACTTTTTGGGCCACTACTAGAACGTCACCGTCTTCGAGCTTCAGTGCGGCGTTACTAGCGGCTTCTAATACTACCTCGCCAAGGTCATCGCCTTTAGTGATTAGTGGAAATGATGGTATTACATTGATAGAAATATTTTTCATTTTTGAGCTCGTTAGGGTAAACGTTTTCCAAATTTGCTATTCTTTCAAAGTCCTTGGGTGAGATTAATCAAATACAAACATTTTTGCAGGTCTATCAAGCATTGATTTACTTTTAAATTTGTTATCATATCAGTAACTAAAAAGATATAATAGATCATGAAATGATCGTTAAAGCAGGTTGGACTGGGAGAAATTGTTTTATGGGTATACTTACAGATAAGGTCGTATTAATCACCGGTGCAGGTAGGGGTATTGGGAGAGATTTTGCACTGGCTTGTGCTGAGCATGGAGCCAAAGTTCTTGTTAACGACTATGGCGCTAACACCAAAGGTACTGATATTGAAGGAAGCCCGGCGTCAGAAGTGGTTAAAGAAATAGAAGCTTTAGGAGGATATGCGTTAGCTGATAACTCTGACGTTTCAAATTTTTCTTCAGTGGAAAAAATGTTTGAAACTACTATTAAAAATTTTGGCAAAATAGATGCTGTTATTAATAATGCTGGAATCTTGAGAGATAAAATCTTTCATAAAATGTCACTTGACGATTGGAAAGCCGTTATCGACGTGCATTTGAACGGAAGTTTTAATGTGAGTCGAATAGCGGCCGATCATTTCAGGCAGCAAGAAAAGGGAGCCTTTGTCCATATGACTTCAACCTCAGGCTTGGTAGGAAATTTTGGCCAGGCAAACTACGCTGCTGCAAAACTAGGAATCGCTGCTCTTTCAAAGAGTATCGCACTAGATATGGAGAGGTACAACGTGCGCTCAAATTGTATTGCACCTTTTGCGTGGACAAGAATGATCGGAACCATTCCAATTACCGACGAAAGTCAAAAAGAAAGAATCGAACGCCTCAAAGCAATGACCCCAGCTAAGATTGCTCCTATGGCAATCTATCTCGTGTCTGACTTAGCAACCGACGTAACCGGCCAAATATTCGCAGTGAGAAATAACGAAATTTTTCTGATGAGCCAGAATCGACCATTGCGATCGATTCACAGAAGCGACGAATGGACCGCAGAAAAGATTGCTGAACATGCCATACCTGCGTTAAAACAAGATTTTTATTCACTTCACCGATCTCAAGACATTTGGCCTTGGGATCCAGTATAAATTGGGGATAACCTATGAAAGATTTCGGTTTATTACTAAACAACATTGTAAGTGAAGAATCGACCATTTTAACGCCTAATAACGCAATTTTGTATGCTTTATCTTTAGGATTAGGAGATGAGGATGAGCACCTTCAATTTGTTTACGAAAAAAACCTGGCCGTACTCCCAGGTATGGCGATGGTTCTAGCCTATCCTGGTTTCTGGATATCTGAACCAGAATACGGATTTGATTGGACGCAGGTGCTGCATGCTGAAGAATCTATTGAGTTACTAGAAAAGATTCCCCTTGACCAGCCTTTAGTTGGAAAAACATCGATAGAAAATATTGTAGATAGAGGTCCTGGCAAAGGAAGTTTCATCTATACAAAAAAGATTCTAAGTCTGAAAGAAAGTGCGAAGCCCATTGCTATCGTTTACTCCAATACTTTGGCCCGAGCTGATGGGGGCTGGGCTCAAAAAGATTCTTTTAAAAATAGACCTAACCTTATTAAAACCAGCAATCCACCAAGCCGCGATCCTGACTTTGTAGTTAATATCAAAACCTTACCCCAGTCAGCGTTGCTCTATAGACTATGTGGTGATATGAACCCGCTCCATGCAGACCCTGAGGTCGCAAAAAAAGCTGGGTTCAGCCAACCTATTCTCCATGGTCGGTGCACAATGGGGATTGCTATCCGTTCTCTAATTGCAAAATGTTGCGACTACGATGCAACTAAATTAACGCAGATCAGCGTAAGGTTTTCTTCGCCTTTTTTACCCGGTGCAAGCCTGTCAACAAAGATATGGCGCGAGCAAGACAATTTATACTTTGAATCATTTGATCTTGAAAGTGGCGCCAAAGTATTATCAAACGGTTACGCGAGTCTAACAGATTCAAAGAAGGACAATTAATGCAACCTATACTTAAAGGCATGCGAATAATTGAAGCTTCCGCCTTTATTGCCGCACCGATGTGCGGCATGACATTAGCTCAGCTGGGGGCCGAAGTCATTCGTTTTGATCCAATATTAGGAGGTCTAGATTACTCACGCTGGCCAATCACAAAAGATGGAGACAGTATCTATTGGGCGGAAATGAATAAAGGTAAGAAATCCATAGCAGTAAATACAAAGTCCGACGAAGGAAAAGAGCTTATATCAGAACTAATTACTTTACCGGGCGATCTAAACGGCATATTTTCGACCAACCTGCCTGCAACTGGATGGCTAAGCTATGAGTCCTTAAGTAAAAAGCGTGCTGACTTAATACAACATGAAATCATTGGAAATAGAGATGGGAGAACGGCCCTTGATTATACTGTTAATGCCAAAGTTGGATTTCCTTTAATCACTGGAGCAGAGACTAGCGATGAACCAATCAATCATGTCTTACCTGCTTGGGATATTGCTACGGCCTATCATGCTGCCATCAATATCTTAGCAGCGGATAGACATCGTGCAAAAACTGGTGAAGGCCAGCAAATTACATTAGCTTTATCAGATGTAGCCTTGTCATCAATAAGTAATCTAGGATTTATTGGAGATGTTATTATTAACAATTCGAAAAGAGAAAGAATAGGTAATTATCTTTATGGGGCCTTTGGGAAAAACTTCATCACCAAAGATAACATCCATGTGATGATTGTGGCGATAACGCCAAAACAATGGAGGCAGCTCTTAGATTCACTAAAGATTGTAGATTCAATACAAGAACTTGAAAAAAGGATGGAACTAAATTTTTCAATTGAGGGAGATAGATATATTGCGCGCAAAGAGATCTATCAAATTATGCAAGAAGCGATAGGGGTAAAATTAATTGATGAGCTTGAAAAAATTCTCAATTTTCACAACGTTTGTTGGGAAAGATATCAGACGATAGAAGAATTAGTAAAAAACGATAAAGACATATGCACTGAGACTCAGTTTTTTCAGAAGCGTACTCACCCAAATATTGGTAGATATCCAGTGTGTAGCGGAGCATCGGATTTTGGAGGAATTGAGAAACTACCTGCTTGTGTTGGGCCTACCCTTGGCCAGCATACGGATGAAATACTTGCTGACATACTTGGGTTGAGCGAAGCAAAAATAGGAATACTTCATGATCAAGGAATTGTAGCGTGATAGAAAAAGACCAAAATGATCGTCAGCAAAAATTTTCTGGAACGAAACCAGTCCAGGGGCACCTTAAGTTTGATTCTGATAAGCTCACCCAGTGGCTCTCCAAAAACCTTGATAAAAGGATTAATATCGAAAATGTAGAGGAATTTAAGGGTGGACAGTCCAACCCCACCTACAAAGTTAGGACTAGCGAGGAAACATTTGTGTTACGAAGAAAACCTCCTGGGAAGCTATTACCATCAGCAC
Source organism: Methylococcaceae bacterium TMED69 (assembly GCA_002170535.1). GTDB lineage: Bacteria > Pseudomonadota > Gammaproteobacteria > TMED69. The sequence goes on along the minus strand of NHDW01000002.1, from coordinate 111,796 downwards.
ACGCAGTTGATCGAGAATATAGAGTAATAAATGCACTACATCAAAACAATTTTCCGGTGCCCCGTGCGGTTGCTTACTGCGAGGATAAATCAGTCCTCGGAACAGAATTCTATCTAATGGATTTTATTGAAGGAGAGATCTTCTGGAATATTTCCCTGCCGGAACTCGAACCTAAAATAAGAAAAAGAATTTTTGATTCAAAAATATCGACACTCGCTAAGCTGCAAAACATCGACTTTAAAAAAGCAGGTCTTGGAACATTTGGTAAAACTTCTGATTACATGGCTAGGCAAATACATAGATGGTCAAAGATCTATAAAGCTTCAGAAACATCAAAAATACCATCAATGGACAAATTAATTGAGTGGTTACCAAAAAACATACCAAATAATAATGAAACCTGCATAATCCATGGCGATTACAGACTAGACAATATTGTTTTTGATTCAAAGACTTCGGAAGTCATCGCAGTACTAGATTGGGAGTTATCAACTTTAGGCGATCCGTTGGGAGACTTTGTGTATCATCTTGCACCTTGGTTCTCGCCTGACGTCGGGGCAAAAGTACCCTCCCTAAGCAATATCAGTTTCAAGGAGCATGGTATCCCGACCGAAGGGGAATACATCTCAAGATATTGTGAGCTAACGAATCGACAAACTATAGATCAACTTGCATTTTACAAAGCGTATACCCTATGGAGAGTTGCTGCGATTTACCAAGGAATACTTAAGCGAGTGAAAGATGGAACCGCAGCCAGCTCTGATGCGAACACTAATATAGAAATCATAATAGAATTTGCAAAGTCTGCTTTGAGTTTTATTAAAAATTAAAGAAGGAGTATGCATGGATATCTCAATTGCGAACAGCTTAAACTTTGAACCCGCTCAACTACCACAATCAGCACAAACTTTAAGGCCAAAAGTTAGAAGGTTTTTAAAGGAAAGCCTGGCACACAAATCGCCCATTTCGCGAAGTCACAGCTGGGAGTCATATGACGAAGACTTCAGTTCAAAATTAGGAGAAATGGGTTGGATAGGTATGACACTACCGGAAGAATATGGCGGTCACGGAAAGTCATTCTTCGAAAGATATGTGGTAGTCGAAGAGTGTTTGGTAGCAGGAGCACCAACCGCTTTCCATTGGGTTGCTGACAGACAAAGTGGCCAGTTAATAATTAAATATGGCACAGAAGAACAAAAACAAAAAATCATTCCTGACCTTGTAGCAGGTAAACTATGTTTTGCGATCGGAATGAGTGAGCCAAATTCAGGGTCAGATCTAGCCTCATTAAAATGCAAAGCCGAAAAAACTGAAAATGGATGGTTGGTAAATGGCACTAAAATTTGGACAAGTAATGCGCATAGAGCACATTATATGATAGCGTTATTTAGAACTGATTCAGATCCTGCGAAAAAGCACGCAGGACTATCACAATTTATTATTGATTTGAAAAACACTAAGGGCATCAAAGCGCGTCCTATACAAAACCTAGCTGGCGGCAAAAACTTTAACGAGGTGTCATTTACCGATGTCGAGTTACCCTGCGATGCCTTAATTGGACAAGAGGGTGAAGGCTGGAGACAGTGTACCGAAGAACTGGCATTAGAACGAAGTGGCCCAGAACGCTACCTGTCTTGTTTCTTTTTATTTCGCAAACTAATCGAATCTTTGGGCTCTACAATTGACACTTATAAAAAAGCGAAAATTGGTTCCCAGATAGCTTGGGCTATNACCTTAAGAAACATGTCTCTAAGTATTGCCAAACAACTTGAAGAAGGCAAGGCCCCTACACTAGCTGCGTCAATCGTTAAAGATTTAGGCTGCCAATTCGAACAGGACCTGCCGGGATTAGCCCAAGATCTCTGTGAATTACAACCAACTATTGAAGGCGTCGGCTCTGACTATCAACAAATTTTAGGCAACTTAATTCAAATTGCACCCTCATTCTCCTTGAGAGGTGGCACGCCCGAAATAATGAAAGGCATAATTGCGAAAGGTTTAGGAATAAAATGAGTGATTTAAAAAATATGATATACGACGGTGCTCATCGTCTTTTCAATGACTTTTTATCGTGGGAAAATCTGAAGCTTTATGAAAAGCAAGTTTGGCCAGAAGAACTTTGGGTAGAATTTAATAAACTCGGCTTCACCAATATCTTTAGCCCTGATGATCAAAACGGAATAGATGCTAAATGGACAGATGCCCAAATCATTCTAAAAGCTAGTGGATATCACGGAGCCCCATTACCGGTCGGCGAAAGTCTCGCCTGCAATTGGTTCGCAAGTAAGAGCGGCATGGTTTTACCCGATGGTCAATGGGCAATTACTAATGGCCCTATAAAAATTGATGAAAAACTTAATAAAGTAGAATTTAAGAATTTAGATGTAGCTTGGGGTAGATACGCCAAACAACTGCTACACGTAGATCAGCGCCGAATTACATTAATAGAGTTAGATAACGATTTATCAATCGAAAAGTTGTCTAATCTAGCAAGCGAGCCGAGGGATAAAATTACTGGAAAGGGTAAAGTTATAGAATCAGTCGAAACAAACCTCACAAAAAATCCTCTTCATTGGATTGGGTCACTTGTTCGGAGTTGCCAAATAGCAGGCGGCGCCGGACAGGCATTAGATTTATCTTTAAAATACTCAAAAGACCGTGAACAATTCGGACGTCCGATTTCTAAATTTCAAACGATTCAGAATTATTTGGCAGATTTAGCCGGCCTATCAGCGTCGTTAGACGCAATTTCCATTGCGGCTGCTAATGATTTAGACGTCAATGGGTTATCGGAGAACAGTCGAGCAAGGATTACATTGGCCGCGGCCAAGTGCAGAAGCAGCGAAGGAGTTGAAAAAGTCACTAGATTGTCCCATCAAGTTCACGGAGCCATTGGTTTTACATATGAATACGGTTTACACTTTTACACCAAACGCTTGTGGTCATGGAGAGACGAGTATGGATCCGCAGTAGAATGGGGCAGCTTCTTGGGAGATATCGCATTAAAACACAACTCAGATAATATCTGGCCTTTAGTTACTAATGAGGAGGTTTAGAAATGGACGACGAAATTTTATTTAATAAAGAAGGGTTAATAGGCTTTCTGACGTTAAATCGTCCGGATACGCGAAACCCTCTTGGGCATAAAGGAGATGGAGAACGATTCAAAACCATTGTATCTGAAGCTAATGCTGATAAAAACTTGAGGTGCATCATAATGACAGGAAATGGAAAAGCATTTTCTGCAGGAGGCGACCTTAAATCTATGAAGGAGAAAACTGGGCACTTCGGTGGAAACCCTCTTCAACTAAGGGATCATTATCGAGAGAGCATACACGGAATTATAAAGTCTTTATGGAACCTAGAAATACCGATAGTTGGCGCAATTAACGGACCGGCAATCGGGTTGGGTAATGATGTTGCGAGCTTATGTGATATCAGAATTGCTTCAAGCAATGCCAAATTTGCCGCATCATTTCTAAAGATGGGTTTAATCCCCGGAGACGGCGGAGCGTGGATTCTTCCTAGACATGTCGGTCTGTCTCGTGCAGCTCAGCTGTTTTTCACAGGAGAAGTAATTAACGCATCCACTGCGTTGGAGTGGGGCTTGATATCAGAGGTTGTCGCAGAAGATGAACTCATGACTAGAGCCAACCAAATAGCTGGACAAATCTCTGAACAGCCACCTCAAGCCCTTAGAATGACAAAAAAAATGATGCGAGATGCGCTTACTACTACATTTGATAATACAATGGAAATTTCCGCTGCACTCCAAGTGACTCTTCAGAACACAGATGATCATATGGAGGCGGTCAATGCATTTTTTGAAAAAAGAAAACCCATTTTCAAGGGTTCTTAGTTAAAGTAAAAGTAAAAGTGTTTTCTAAATTTTACTATTATTTTTTCTTGCCAGCGGCCATATTTCAAAGTGTAATTATCGGCGGTGGCTACGCTACCGGTAGAGAAATAGTGGAATTTGTAACTCGCAATAATCCCAAAGGTGGGTTGATATCTTTGGCAGTGATCAGCCTCACCTTCTCACTATTAATATCGATTAGCTTTGTTTTTGCAAAGATGTTCTCCAAATTTGAATATCGAGGTTTTCTTAACACGCTTCTTGGCAGATTTTGGATAGCCTATGAAATATGTTTTATCCTATTACTGATCATTATTATTGCTGTTGTCTGCTCAGCTGCAAGCCAAACAATTTTTAATACCTTCGGCATATCATCAATATATACTCTTACTTTAACAGCAATTCTTATCGTAAGCTTTTCATTTCTTGGTAATGACTTTGTTGAAAAGTCTTTAAGCTGTTGGACGATAGTAATATTAATGAGTGCGCTCGCGTTCTTCTTTGCGACTGGCTCACACAATAATTTTTTCGAAAGACTAGCAACCGCCCCAGAATTTGACTCCATCTCATCCATAAAAACCGGATTTATGTTTGCTCTTTACAATAGCGCCCTGATTCCTGTTCTTATATACAGCGTAAAATATGTCCCAAATACGAAGATTGCTGCGTTATCGGGTATTTTTACCGGGATGATGGGTGCTGCCCCTGCTTTTCTGCTACATTTTAGCCTAATGGGCGATTTTCCCACAATCATAGACATAAAAGTGCCGGTTTTTTGGAAATTAAATCAATTATCGCTAGTTAGCGCGCAGTACATTTATGTAGTCGCACTCTTCGGCACATTAATATTAACTGCAGTCGGAATTTTAAGAGGGGTCTCAGAAAGAGTCAATGGTTGGCTTATACAAAAATCTCACCGGCCTCTCAGTAAAAAATATGAATGCCTACTAACAGGAGCGATAATATTCTCCAGTCTTGCCTTATCTCAGGTGGGGATAATCACGCTCGTTAGTAAGGGTTATAGTCTATTAGGTTGGGCATTCTTCTGCATTTTTACAATTCCACTGTTAAGCGTGGGAATCTACAAGATATTTAAAAATCAAAAATAATGGAGAGTTCAAATGACTTTTGAAGTAATTGGAGAGCCAATAGTAATCAATAAAAAGACAATTCCTTTATCTAAAGCGATCAAAGCAGGAAATTTTGTTTTTTTGTCAGGTCAACTTGGCGCTGATTTGGATATGGTATTCCCAAGCACTGTTGCAGAACAGACAAAACAATGCATATTAAACATAAAAGCAGTTCTTAACCAATGCAATCTGGGCTTATCCGATGTTATAAAAACAACTGTGTGGCTGACCAAAACCGAATATTTTCACGAATTTAATGATTCTTATGAAAAATACTTCGTTAATAAACCACCATGTCGATCTACGGTCTGTTCCGCACTAATGATTCCCGCAGCCCTAGTTGAAATAGAGGCTATAGCTTATAGCAATTAAATTGGAGGGAGCAAGCTTACTCAGCCTAGTTTACTTCGCTCGATTGTTTGTTTCGCAATGAGTATCTTTTGAATTTCATTGGTTCCCTCCCCAATGCATAGTAAAGGGGAATCTCTGAAAAAGCGCTCAACTTCATATTCTTTCGAATAGCCGTATCCGCCATGCACTCTCATAGATTCAGTAGAATTTTCTAATGCCGCTTCAGAAGCGAATAGTTTAGCCATACCAGCCTCCATGTCACACCTCTCTCCCTTATCATATTTTTCGGCTGCTTGTTCAACTAAAAGCCGTGCCGCTTCAACCCGAGTAGCCATGTCAGCCAATTTAATTTGAATCGACTGATGCTCGCATATAGGCTTCCCAAAAGTGGTTCTAATTTTGGAGTAATCAACAGCGTGATCAAGGGCTGCCTTAGCGAGACCTACCCCTCGAGCGGCCACATTTATTCTACCAAGCTCTAAACCCCCTACAGCATGTTTGAATCCGAATCCTTCCTCCCCACCCAAGATTCTGTCCCTTGAAATTCGGTAATCATCGAAGCTTAAAGCAACACTTTCAAGCCCCCTATAACCTAGCTTACTGATTTTACCATCTACATTAAAACCCTCCCCTCGTTCCGCAAGAAACATAGTCATGCCCTTGTGAGCAGGATTGGCTCGTGGGTTAGTTTTTGTCAAAAGTGCATATAAAGAACCATGCAGACCGTTAGTAATCCACATTTTGGAACCATTAATAATGTAATCATTGCCGTCGGAAACGGCGGTAGTCTTGATGCCTTGTAAATCTGTTCCTGCATCAGGCTCAGTTAAGCAAAGGACCCCGTGTAACTCCGCGCGGGCCAATCGACCTAGGAACTGTTTTTTCTGTTCGTCAGTTCCGAAGCGCAAGATGAGTTGCCCAAGCATCATATGAGTATTTATTATGCCTGCTAGACTCATCCACGTTTCGCTCAGTCTAGTAATCACCTTTGCGTATGAGCTAGCGTTCATACCCATTCCCCCATATTCAACAGGATACATCAAGCAAAAAAGCCCTAGTTCTTTCATTTGTAGCACTATTTCGCTTGGATATTCATCATTATGGTCAAAATGTTTAACCAATGGTTTGATGTCGTTGAGCCAATCATCAAGAGCGGACAATATTTGTCGATTGTCAATATTAGATAGTTCGGTGTGCGCAACTGCCATTTTAATTCCCTATTTTACTGATTCCTGAAATATATACGTTTAATATAGCATATAAATTCAACCTCGAAAGGAATAACTTAAACTCATGGTATTATGTCTAAAGAAAAACTAATCTATTTCGCTTATGGATCTAATCTACATCCGAATCGACTAGAATCCCGCATCGGTAAGTCTCATCAACTCGGAATACTAAAGCTTGTCAATTACAAACTAGAGCTAGATAAACTTGGAGCCGACGGCTCTACAAAATGCAATATCGTCAAAAATCCATGTTATTTTGTATATGGCGCTTTGTTCAGTATTACGTCGAAACAAAAATCAGTACTAGACCGATACGAGGCTGGATACTCTACTAGCTGGATGCATGATGAAACCCACGGCAAATATTTCACATATCTAGCTAATCCTCCGTTTTGCAGTTCGTCCCTCCCCTATCATTGGTATAAAATACTCGTCGTCCTAGGAGCTGGTTACCATAATTTTCCTCCATGCTATTTAAACATGTTAGGATGTCTAAATAGTGTTCGAGATGAGAAATTGGAGAGGACCAAGGAGAATCTGAAAATATTTCATTAGAAACATACTGTTAAAAGAATAACCTAAATAAGTTTATAGGAGGAGTTTATGCTTGTTTTACTGACCGCGGATTTATTTAAGCCAGACTCGGTTTCCGCCAAAGACTTTTATGAAGTCTGGAGAAAGGAATCAGTTGCTGCTAGTGCAGCTGCCGAAAATGGACCCATTAAAGGGATATGGAAAGTAGCCGGCGAGTACCAAGTCATAGCTGTCGTTGAAGTTGAATCTGGTGAGCAAATAGATGAAATTGTTCACAGTCTTCCGATTTGGAGCGAGGGCTATGCGCACATCATTAAAAATATATCATTTAAACCGTTAAGTCCGTACTCAGAATGGGCCGAACAACTGAAAGCCCTAGCTAAATAATACAGTTGTGCCATGGGACAAACACAATTAATTTAGTGTAAAATATAGGCAGGTTAGGAGAAAAGGAGATGAGTATGTTCGATAATGCATGGATGAACAAATGGCAAAAAGCCGTCAACGGCAATGACCCAATGTCTTGGATAGGAAAACACTTCAGCGCAGAATTTTTATTTGGGTTCGGGGAAAGCGAATATCAGGTATCTTTTTTGAAAGGTAAAATAGATAGCTTCACAGATGAAATGACACCAGAAACGTGTTATTCACTTGCAATAAGAGGCCCAGCAGAGAGCTGGGAGAAATTTTGTCAAGAAGTTCCACCGCCAATGTATAACGATCTGTGGGCAATGGCGCATCCACTGCACGGTAGAGTAACCCTTGAAGGTGATCAAATGCTACTGTGGCAAAATATGCGTGCCCTAATGTGGGCTTTAGACAGAATGCGGGAAATATAAAAAGAATTTGAGGAGGAGATTAAAATGGCGAAGATAGAACCAATTACAGGTAAATATATCTGGGTCCCATTCGATGGAGAGGAATACCGAATATTTTTCGAAGAAGCGGGTGAAGGAATTCCTATGGTTTGTTTGCACACCGCAGGAACTGATTCACGCGAATGGCGACATCAATTGTGCGACCCAGCAATTAATAAAAATTTCAGGGTAATAGCTATCGATATTCCTAGACATGGTAAATCGATACCACCTTATGACTATTACAAAGAAAAAGAAGAATATAAGCTAACCGCGAAATTTTACAGTGGGATAGTTATGGCTTTTTGCAAAGAACTAGGGTTAGAAAAACCAGTAATAATGGGTAGCTCTATGGGCGGAAATATTTGCTTGCACTTAGCGGAAAATTATTCCAATCAAGTTGGTTCATTAATAGCAATAGAAGCTTGTGAATATTCACCTGGTTGGCATATTGACTATCTAAGACACTCCCATATACACGGTGGAGAAACGGCAGCGACATCAGTATTTGGTTTGATGGCCCCCCAGAGCCCTGATAAATATCGATGGGAAACTTGGTGGTATTATGCTCAAGGTGGTCCTGGAATCTTCAAAGGTGACCTGTATTTTTACAGCAAAGATCATGACTTTAGGGGTAAAACAGAAAAGTTATCAGGGGATGTGCCCATTTACTACATGACTGGCGTATATGACTTTGCATGTACACCGGAAATGACAGAGGATACAGCAACAAAAACAAAAAATTCAGAATGCATCATCATGGAGGAAATTGGACACTTTCCAATGAGTGAAAACCCTGAACTTTTTAACAGTTATCTATATCCTGTATTAGATAAAATCATGGCTAATAGGTAATTAAAGTTTGTCTGTCTCCGTCAACCGGAGCTAGTAAGTCAAATTGCAAGTAAAGAAAGAAATCAGGAAAAATTATGTTAATGAAATCTGAAAATGACGAGGTCATAAGTCAAGTTAGAGAAACCGTTCAAAGAGTTTGCGAAGAATTCGATGGAGAATACTGGCGGGAAAAAGATAGAGAAAGAGCGTATCCCACCGAGTTTGTTAACAAACTTACAGAGCTAGGGCTTCTTGCAAGCTTAATACCAGAAGAATACGGCGGAAGCGGCTTATCAATTTCTGTTGGGTCCGAGATTCTCAAAGCAATACACGAATTCGGAGCAAATGCGTCAGCGTGCCACGCTCAAATGTATACAATGGGTACCGTGTTGAGACATGGTAGCGATGAACAAAAAGCCCAATTTTTACCCAAAATTGCATCAGGTGAATTAAGGCTACAGGCTTTTGGTGTAACTGAGCCCACAGCCGGCACGGATACCACCAGCCTTACGACGACAGCGACAAAAACAGACGATGGGTACTTGATTAACGGCCAAAAAATTTGGACCTCAAGAGCGGAACATTCTGATTTAATGGTTTTACTGGCAAGAACCACCCCTAAAGAAAAAGTTTCTAAAAAATCTCAAGGCTTGTCTGTATTTTTGCTCGACATGAACGATGCAAAGAAAAACGGTATGACTATTCAACCTATTAGAACTATGCTTAACCATTCAACGACCCAAATCTTTTTTGATAATGTACCAATACCAGACTCTGCGCTGGTTGGAGAAGAAGGAAAAGGTTTCAAATATATTTTATCAGGCATGAATGCTGAGAGAATATTAATTGCTGCAGAATGCATAGGCGATGCGAGATGGTTTATCAGCAAGGCAACCCAATATTCGAAGGAGCGGGAAGTGTTCGGAAGACCGATAGGTCAAAATCAAGGAATACAGTTTCCAATTGCACGAGCTTTCGCGGAAACAGAAGCTGCAGAAGCCATTTTAGACAAAGCTTGCTACTTTTATGAGGAAGGCGATACCAGTGGAACCTACGCTAATATGGCGAAATTGCTGTCTTCAGAAGCGTCGTGGTCGGCTGCGGAAATCTGTATGCAAGCGCATGGTGGTTTTGCTGTTGCTGAAGAGTATGACGTAGAAAGGAAATTCAGGGAAACTAGGCTTTATCAAATCGCCCCAATCTCCACCAACTTGATCTTGTCTTACCTCGCAGAACACGAGCTCGGACTACCGCGCTCTTATTGAAGATAGGTGAAAAACATACTCGATGGAGTAGTTGCCATATCGCTTGAGCAAGCGGTCGCAGCGCCGTATTGTAGTCGTTTGCTTTCAGACAATGGTGCACGTGTCATCAAGGTAGAACGGCCCGAAGGGGATTTTGCACGCTACTATGATAACGTAGTTCATCATAATAGCGCCTATTTTTGCTGGTTGAATGCTGGGAAAGAATCCATCTGTATCGACCTTACAGATTCAGAGGATTTGTCATTACTCAAGTCAATGATTGAAAGCGCCGATATTTTTATTCAAAATCTTAAGCCAGGTGTCACTGAAAAATACTCTTTGGATCACTCCTCAAATCAACGTCTTAATCCTAGGCTCATAACATGTAACATTTCCGGCTATGGACATTCGGGTAAGTATGCCTCAATGAAGGCTTACGACGCTCTTATACAAGCCGAAACCGGGCTATGTTCTGTCACAGGTCCTCCTGAGACCCCATCAAAAGTTGGAGCATCCATTTGCGATATTTCAACTGGACTGACGGCTTATTCGGAAATTCTCAAATATCTTTATAAACGCGAATCCAGTAAAAAAGGAGCTGAAATAAACGTCTCGTTGTTCGGTGTACTTTCCGAATGGATGTCAGTCCCTTTAGCCTACTATGAATACGGAGACAAAATTCCCAAGGGAACTGGACTTGATCATGGACAGTTAGCGCCTTACGGCCAATTCGAAACCAAAACTGGACCTATTTTTCTGGTTATTCAATCGGACAGGGAGTGGAGGCGATTTTGTTCCGACGTATTGGGAGCAAAAGACGTAGCCAATGATAAAAGATTTATTACCAATCAGGAGAGAATGGAAAATCTAATATTACTAAAACAGATAATCAATGACATCCTGCAGAAATCAACACGTGAAGAGGTTATCAAAAAATTAGGTGTCTCTCAAATTGCATATGGAAGTGTGAACTCGGTAAAAGAGCTTTCTGAGCATCCAGCTCTAGTTAGGAGGGAGATAAGGACGAATAACGGTAAATTTATAACTGTCGATCATGTTGGTAATTCAAAAAATACTGACATCAAAATCCCTGAGTTAAATGAACACGGCAGCCTAATAAGAAAAGAGTTTGAATCAAAAATGAATAGAGGAGAAGAGTAATTGAATTCAGTAAACATTGCAGGCCCTTATTTTGAAGACTTTAAAATAGGCGATGAGTTCGGCGCACCTGCGGTAACGATTGATCAGGGATATACAACCTACTATCAGGCTATTACTGGCGACAGATCTCGGCTTCCACTTGATCACACTCTTTCCTGCAGGGTAACTGGCGAGCAAAACCGGCTTGTAAACCCTATGCTAGCAATTAACATGATCAACGGTCAAACCACATTTGCCTCACAGAACGTGAAAGGCAACCTTTTCTACAGAGGTTTGCATCTAAAAACGCCAGTATACATTGGTGATACCTTAACAACTAAAACTAAGGTGGTTGGATTAAAACAAAACAAAATCAAAGAAGGCCGCGCTGCAACAGGTATGGTTGCACTAGAAATGGAAACAGTAAATCAAGATTCTGCACAAATTCTTAAATATTGGCGTTGCCCAATGATTTCATGCCTTGATCCAAAAGCTAATACAGGAATGAATGATGACTTCGCATGGATGCCATCAGAACTCGACTATGAGGAAATAATAAAATCGATTCCTTTTTCTTGGAATATCAATTTATTAATCAAACAATCTCTAAAACTACCCTCCCCCAAAATCGCCGAAAATTCTAAAATAGTTGTGCAGGCAGGCGACACTATTACATGCGCGCCAGAGTTAGTTAGAATGACTGGCAACATTGCAATAACCCACACCGATGCGTCTCAAAGTTATCTCAAAAAAAGACTAGTTTATGGGGGACACACAATATCATTAACTTATGCTCAATTTGTTAGAGCATTCCCTAATGTTATCACCTTGATTGGTTGGCAAAAATGTGACCACACCGCACCGGTTTTAGAGGAAGATATTATTAACTCAGAGTTCCTGATTTCAAAAAAAATACCTATTGAAAAAGGAACTTTATTCGAAGTAAAGGCACAGGCATTTTCGACTAGAAAAGAAGGAAATGGTTCTTTTGCTGAAAAGAAGCTAGTCTTAGACTGGGTCTTTGTTGTTTGGATGGCGGAGTAATTTACAGGCCTGCTGAGTGGCCTCCGTCTACCGTAATAAGGTTACCATTCATAAAAGATGAAGCATCGGAAGCCATAAAAAGTAGCGCTCCATCAAGGTCTTCCGGTTGACCAAATCTACCTGCCGGTATATTTTCCAATAATTTTTTACCAGCAGAGGACTTTAACCAATCTTTATTCATTTCAGTTTCAAAGTAACCAGGCGCAAGTGCATTAATTCGGATATTCTTTGAACCAACATCCACGCATAAATCCCTACCCATGTTAATAACTCCCGCCTTTGCAGCAGCGTAGGCAGCCAGGTGGCCAATGGGTCTGATCCCTAAAACCGAAGCAATATTTACTATACTGCATGATTTTTGATCGGCCAATCTCTTTTTTATAACTTCTTGAGCTAAAGTCCATGGAGCTCTGAGGTTTGTTTCATATATAGCATCCCAATCAGAATCCAAATATTTTTCCGGTGATTTTACTATTGCGATACCAGCATTATTGATTAAAACTTGAATAGGTTGTTTTTCTTCAATGAGTTCTATGCATTTCCTAATTGACAATCGATCCCTAACATCAAGCTCAACGGCTTCACATCTACCAGCATTCTTTAGATTAATCTGCTCTGAAAGTTCTCTTAACTTATCAATCCGTCTCGCAGTTATGAAAACATCAGCACCTGCCGCTGCTAATACTTGAGCAAAACGTTTACCTAAACCAGCTGAAGCACCAGTAACAAGCGCAGTTTTACCTGTTAGATCGAAAATTTTTACTATTTCTGTATTCATACCTAATAGATGCACCCAACTCTAATTTGCTAAATAATGTTTCACCCATTTCGCTATTTTGTCTATTGCATTATCAGCTTCAACTGCTCGACCGGCTAGAAGATGAAAACAATGTTGCATGTCATCAAATATATCGAGGATTATCTCAACCCCCTGCCTCTTAGCCAAAGCTTCAAATCTTATCGAATCATCTAAAAGCGTTTCATCAGCACCAACCTGAATATATATAGGGGGTAGACCCGTGAGGTCCGCTTTCAATAAATTCGCATAAGGATCATCACTAGGGCATCCACCCAAGAAAGTTTCCGCCATATTGAGAAGAACCTCTTTTTGAACTAATGCGTCCTTAGCGGCATTACTTTCAACCGTCGACCCTTTACCTTCAGGATCAAACCAAGGCGACATAGGTGCAGAACAAGCGGGTAATGGTAATCCCTCATCACGTGCTTTTAACATTATGGAGACAGCTAACGCCCCTCCCGCGGAATCACCAGTGAAGAAAATTTTATCAGATGAACAACCCTCGTTTAGTAAGTATTTATAAGACACTAAACAATCTTCAACCTGTGATGGGTGAGTATGTTCAGGCGCCCTTTTGTAATCTACTATAAGTGCTCGGCATCGAACGGCTTTTGCAATGTGAGCAAACACCTTTCTATGAGTAAACATTGAGCCGGTAACATAACCGCCCCCATGAGTACACAATGCTACTTGAGTTTGATCACAATTTTTCGGGATAGCCCACATCGCATTAAAATCGCCGATAGGCTGTTCAATATAGTCCACACCTCCGGGCTCCGCAGTTATATCACCCCAATGATCGAAAAGCTCCCGAAGATCTTCCAGCCCCATATCAGGGTTATCAGACATTGCAGAAACCCAGCCTCTATACAATTGTTTAATGTCGTCAGACTCTATACTAGCCATTTTTTCTCCCCATCATTAACTAAATGAATATCATCTGGCCCCAACGTTCAGTGCGGAAGGCTCAAAATCTTTGCGCTTCATTTTTGGCGCGTTAGCCACCGTGACCATCTGTAGTGTGGTGCAATGTTTGCTCTGAATATCAATTACTGCCGCTGAATCAAGCATAGGAACACCTGAACCAAAGTTGTCCTCTATATGATAATCTGGATGTGCCATACCGCCAAGTAAAAACTTCCACAATACTCCGGCTCTGTCATAAAGTTTCCCAAAGATCGGAAACATTGTTTGAGCATCTATGTAAAAAAACCTCTTTGATAACGGATGATCAGATCTTTTAGGGACCCCTTCTAAAATATAAACCTTTCTGGTTTGCCACGTTACGTTAGGGAAGCAACCAGAGTGGCCGTGAAAATCTACAAACTTATAATCAAATTTTCTGGCTTTTCTCTCTGCATGATAAATTTTATCGTGTCGATAAACAGGTAGGAGAATATGTCTCTCACCCTTGAAAGTCCATTCCATATCTTTTACTCGGCCGGTATAACCTAAAAAATCCTCAATCATAATATCTGATCCTAAAAAAGAATCGGTTCTCATCGTTGTAGCTACTCTTCTAACTCGACGAAGAAGCGGAACATACATCCACCCTTGTTCCTCTGCAAGGTCATCGCTATTATAAAAAATTAATAATTTAGTGCCTGCTACATCGGTTGGTGACAGCGCTGTCAAGGTGATAGCATTGTAAATATCGTAAGGATTTTTCTCAACAGCAGGCATCGGATCAACTACGTGTCGATACATAAACCGCATTCCTTCGGCCTCGAATTCTAGTTCTCTTTCAAGCTCCTGCTTTCTCATATCTCTATATTGCCAGTACATTTCGGGTATCCTACCGCCATCGCCAGCATAACCGTATCTCATGTTCCAAATTAACTTCGTGCCCGAATTAAAGTCACTCTCTTTCAATGATTCGGCCGAAAATGGTCGTCCTGCGATATACCCATTAAGTACACCAGGTTCATTGCCCAATGAAGCCTTTCCCATATTTAATTTAGACGCAGTTACGAAATTTTCATGAGGTCTAAGCGAGAAGGTTTCTCCTGCTGTTATATTCACCCATCCAGTTTTTATAAACGTCTCTACGAACTCTTCATCTAATAAAGCTTTATATTTCTCATAGTTCTGTTCATTTATAATAGTACCGTCGGGAGGGGCCATTGCTTTTATCTTATCTAAATCGATCTCAAACTCATCGCCACTAACGTTACCGAAAATAAAAGCTAGACCAAAAGCAAGTCCGAACAAAATTGATTTCCATTTCATGTTTAATTTCATAATATCAACTTACCCATTATTCAATTTTTGATAGGATTCTAAGTAGGCTCCATGCAGCCATCGTCGCGATGCCTGAATCGTCACTTTCAAGCTCTTTAGTAATTGGTTCGATATACTCATCAATTCTTAGTGTGCCAATTAACCATATGGCTTGCATCCTTATATCTGAATTTTTATGATTATAACCCCAATCAACTATCGTTAGAGGTGGCTTACCGAGCTCAGACCATGACTCCAACAATCTCGCCCCTACTTCTGAATTTAGTTCACAGCAATCAATCAATTCTGTAGTTATCGAAACTGCAACTTCACGTGGCATACGCCTAATACTCGCAGCTGCAACTGTTGGGTCCAACCCCTTGCCATTAAGAATTAATTCTAAAAGCTTTTCTCTTGGCTCAGCCATTCCCAAGCCAACCTCACTTCCTAACGCAGCGATCTGGACATTAGGTTGGTTACTATTTCTTAATTCCCTTAGGGCCTGTCTAGCAGCTTCCGAATCAATACGGCCTAATCCGACTGCTGCGGCTTCACGAGTATCTTTCGTGCCATTTTTACCGAATTCAATCAGTTTTTCCTGAATTTCCTTATTGTTCGGTGTCAATTTAGCTAAACCCATATAGGAGTAGGCTTTAATTATTTCATCAGTGTCCGGCGAGCTTATAAAAGACGTAAGCAGTTCTTGTTTCTCCGAAAATTCAACCATATCAATCGATTGCATCGAGTGCTTGACTACCCAAGGGTCCTCAGATTCAACTAAGTCTAGTAAGGTGTGATACATGTCGGGTCGGGATCTTTTACTTAAAGATTCTGTTACGAATTTAAGGAAAACGTCATCCTCAATTCGCTCGATAGCTCTATTAATGATATCAGGGGCTGATGGATGGGACACGCTGAGAAGCGTGTCAATAGCATGCCGCATAATGATAAAGTCTCCACTGAAAAGCTGCTCGACCACAAATTTTAATGGCTCTTCCTCTCCGAAATCTATAAGCGTGCTAGCACCACTAAACCGATCATAAATATTTTCAGCGTTATAGTATTTTGTGGCTGTCGCCCGTACCAGGTCTTTTAATTCCTTTTGATCATTTGCAAAAAGAATAGAACTAAATATCAGCGTTAATAAAAAGGTTAATTTAAACAAAAAAGGGTCTCCACGGTTGATTTAATTATAATTTTTCTTTCTACAAAAAAAAAGGGAGGCTCGCGCCTCCCTTTCTAATCGGTAAGAGTGTTTTAGAACTGATACTTAATCTCGAAGAAGATTTCGTCATAATTTCTAAGTGCACCGATTCCTTCACGTCCAACACCGAATACAGATTGTACGTAAGGAAATTGCCCTGACGTACCAGTTCCGTTGCCAATATCTCCAATGTGAATGAAGTTAGCATATGGTCCTGTATCGTGTGTGAAATTGTTATCACCTTCCCAAATAAGGTGGAAACCACCTTTCATTGACCAGTTATTGTTGATCAACCACTCAACATTGAATCCAGCAACGTGTGAGTTTGAGGCTTCTTCCCATACATAGAACCCGATTGGCTTCACTGTATCTCTAGCATAGTTACCGATGAAGAAGAAAGTAGTAATCCAATTGTGCTCATCGACAAAGAACCCTGTATTTTTGTCACCTTCATGATCCCAATACCAGGTATCAAAAATCTGTAAAGATAAGAAAAATGTTCTGTCTTTGTTCAGGAATGGAATGAATGTTGGTCTGTCAAATCCTAATGAGAAGGCCATGACGTCACTTTCGTCTACCCAGTCAACAGACCTTGTGTTGTTAACTAATTGATCAAAAGTCCATGCTGACTCGATTCTCATAACTACACCACTACGTGGCTCAAAATAGTCCATTGATAAGCCGACAGTATGAGATTGCTTATACTCAATAGATGTTTGGCCACCAGCAAGTGGTGAACAGAATACCCGAGCTGAAATCTCGCTACAGCTTCCGTTAGCAGTAAAGTTTAATGCGCTATTACCACCTGGCTCGATACCGTTAAGGATACCTGCAAAATTACCTGTAGCCATGGCATTTGCTGCTAGAGCCTGATAATTTCTTCCGCCACGGCCGTTACCGTCTCGAGTTCCATTGCTAAAACTATGATCAGCAAGCATTTGAACTGCCACTTGTGGTGTTACCGAGAAGATAGCGTCATTAAAACCACCGGCCCCAAAAGGATCTTCATTTCCAGCAAGCATTGAGTTTCGAGCGAACTCTGTAAAGTCCTGAGCACCAGCCGCGCCTCTAGCTGAAACGAAGTCACCAATCAGCGCGTTATTAGGCAATAAGCCTGCGGCGTTAAGTGACTCACTGTTCATGTGTGCAGCTACAAGGTTAACTGTGTGGAATTTGAATACTGGTAAGTCGTTCCAGCCATACCAGTGTGAAAGAGCGAAACGAAAGTCAGATACTCTGAATTCCCAACGCCACCCCATCTCTGTGTTTGATGGCTCCCAGTCCGGTCTGTTTTCTACACTCAAGCCAGATGGTGTTCCAAAACCGGCTGGTGTTCTATTGTCAGTAAATCCCAATGCCCCGCAAATGTCGTCCGCAATGATATTAACGTTTGTATGACCGAATACTGCACCTACAGCTGAATCAATTGTGGCGCCGTCACGATTGTTAGTCATTTGACGTGTGACACAAGGCTCTTTCGAGAAGTAGGTATTGTAGATACCAAAAGTACTCATATCCTTCGCGAATGGGTGTGCCCACATTTGTGAAGGGTTCCCCAATCCTACCCGTGCAAACTGGTCGAAGTTCCAGACAAACTGGAAAGCGTTGTCTGTAAGAGGACCGATTTCACCGGCCTTGTATTGAACCGATAACATCCACTGAGGAATTCGAATATCTTCCATCGAATCAAAGAAGAAATGTTGTCCGTAGTCAATGGGGTTAATTAAATCCTGCATTCTGAAAAAGTCAGTTTTTCCCCAAACGATTTGTTGTTTACCGAATCGAATCCAAAAGTCCCCAATAACCCCATCCATATACAGTTCTCTAAAAGGATAGAATTTACCGTTCGAATCGGTCATACCCATAGCAACCTTATGGTTATCTACATTCATGTCGATACAACGTGCGCAGTCAAGACTTAAGTTTGAAGATTTCTGTACAACTAGCGGGAATCCACTACCTGTAGTGGAAGCGTTACCACCGGCGTTACTTACATTATCGCCAGTCACTGACCGTCGGAAATCAACTTCGAACATTTCTGCAAATTGATTCGCTGTCGCAAGGCCAGCGTTGATTTCTTTACCAATACCACCAGTGAAGTTTCCGTTCGTAGCAAAGGCAAAGTCAAATCCACCGAAACCTAATGCGTCATTCGTAGCGTTAAAAACTGCTCTGTTGGCCTTAGATGGCTTATCAGAACCGTCACCGATTCGACCGCTACTTAGGCTACCCAAATCTTGGATAACATCATATTCAGGTCGAAGAACCGTTACGAAAGTTAACTCATCAAAAATACCAACGTCTGTGTAAGACAACGCAGCTTCCAATTGAAATTTTTGGATCCACTGTCCCATGTGTGTCTTACCTGCGAACATATGAGTTCGTGTTTCAGACTTTAGGAATCCTTCCATCTCGAGTTCCCCACCAAATGCATCGAATTGAATCCGTGCATGAGCATTCGAAACGAATGCAGAGAGAACAAATGACAGGAAGAGTGCTCCTAGAGCTCCTTTATATTTAATCATGTTTAAAATCCCCTGTTTCCCACTTTTTACAAAATTTCTAACAATTAATGTTTAGCTGGCCAAAAAAAGAGCCAGTAAACCCCTTTGATGCAACGATAGCTATATAGATATTCCTAAAGTTACAATACCATCNACGAATTATAAGTATTAAATAATCATCCTGCAACCCTTAATCATTAAAAGTTACAAGACCATTACAAACCCTCTAATTCGTTAAGATAATTCTTCTTCAGACCCCGTCAGCTCACTCAATAGCGTCAATTTACTGGGGCCTAGAGGTTTCACAACCAAAATCTATGTCTGCGAACCTCCATCTGCCTTCGATTTCATTACAAAACTCGGCTTAAATACCTTAACTAATAAAGGTAATAGTGAAATTGCCCCAATCATGTTACTTACCATTAACAAGGTCAGTAACATTGCCATTTCACTGTTAAATCTCAACGAAGAGCCAGGAATCCAGTAAAAAATACCCGCCACGACGGTTACCGCTGTAAATAACACGGCCGCTCCAGTCGTTGCTAGACTCACCTTCACTGCTTCATCAAGGCTTCTATGTCTTACTTCTTCCTTTATCCGGTCCAACATATAGATTGCGTAGTCTACCCCAATCCCTATCCCGACAGCAGTTACAGGGAGTGTATTAATGTTTAACCCTATGCCTCTAAATCCCATATAAGCCCTATTAATTATCACGGCCATAGATAACACGACGAAGACCAATAAAGCCGCCGTAATTGACCTATACGTAAACATGACAGATAGCATTACCACAGTGATAATCAAAATGGTCTGCATAATCTCAGAGCGTTCAACTTCTTCGTTTCCAGCAGCTGTAGTTCCAATGATCCCTCCCGCGAATCTTGGAACGA
Organism: Methylococcaceae bacterium TMED69; assembly: GCA_002170535.1. GTDB lineage: Bacteria > Pseudomonadota > Gammaproteobacteria > TMED69. The sequence continues at coordinate 91,957 of NHDW01000002.1, read as the reverse complement.
CTCCTTCCATGGGGTTGGCAGCTAGAAATTCTTTAGCAGCATTCATCGCAGCGGTTACAGTAGGCCCGGTGGCATCTTTGAAGAAAACAACGAAGTTTGCGTTCTTTCCTTCAAGATCCATATATTCAAGCATCACCCCGGGAATCGCGGCTCCTGCCTCATACATGAATAAGGTATTACCTATATCACGCTGTGAAACCGGCACGATAGACCATCTTGGATCGTCATAATGGTATAGTCGATTGATCGACCTGACTAAATCAGGAATATCTCGGGTTCCCCCGTAATTTACTACGCTCGCCATGTGTCTACCAAATTCTTCCATTGTCGCAACGATTTTTGGGTCCTTCATCTTATGAGGCCCATCTCCTTCAAAATAAATACTAAATTGATTGGCACCGGCGAATTTACCAGAAATAGCCGACGCCGCTACATTGTATTCTGACTGAGGAAATAGAATAGGTGACCCCGGCATATTTTCTCCAACCACCATGTCTTTTGCGTAGAACATGCTAAAAGCGATAACAATGGCTGCAAAACCAAAAATTGGGACAGGAGCTTTCTTGGATACTAAAAACCCACCCCAGGTGCCCATAACTTTAGAAAAGATATTTTTATGCTCAGAGCTACCCGCCTGAACTTTTGGTGCCGGCAAATAAGATAATACCAGTGGTACTAAGATAGATACCGTGACTAGATTACTCAAAGACCAGAAACTACAAAAATAACCGAGTTTCGCGATAATAGGGATCGATGAGACCGTCAGTACATACAGCCCCGCTGCATCAGTAAAAATTGCAATCGAAGCAGGGACTATTAATTCACCCATACTGGTTCGGACAGCACTATCTCGTGAGGCCCCAGTGATTAATTCATCATGATATCGCTCCATCATCTGCACACAATGACTTGCAGTTCTAGCCGAAATCAATATCGGAACAACTAAAATGAGAGGATCAAGGTTAAAATTTAACCANCCTACGAGACCAAGCCCCCAAATGCACGCCATGCCTGTTCCCAAAAATGGAACAAACACCCCAGCAAAAGATTTAAAATGCAGGTAAAGCAAAAGGATCATGACAAATCCTGTCACAGAAAATATAAATGCGAGTTCGCCCGAGTGATAATAAATCCAACCTTTAAGCATAGGCTCGCCAGCAATATAAAGCTTGGTGTTCGGGTCCTGCTCAACTTCAGCTTTCAGTTCCTGCAAGCGAGTGAATATCACATTATAATCCAAGCGCTCTTCATCAAACCCCGCAAGAATAAGAGCCGCTTTCCCATCCGCTGAAAGATAAGTTCCGTATACTATGTCATTGTTAAAAGATTCCTCTCTCAGCTTTTTTAAATCTTCCGGATCTTTTGGAATTATTCTCGGCAAAACGGGTTCTGATTTAATTAGACCGCCCGCTGTTGTTCTGATTCTCCGAATTTTAGGGTGAGCAATACTAGCTACTTGATAATGGTTCACACCTTTTATCATATCGACCTGTTCGGTCAGCATTCGGACTTTAGTCAAAGTTTCATGGGTAAAAACGTCCTGATCGCCCTTTACTTCCAAAGACATTGTGACGACGTTGGCTCCGCCGAAAGTTTGTTTCATACGATTATAGTTCTTTATGTACTCGTGCTTCGCCGGAAGAAGGTCTGCAAAACGGGAATACACCTCGATTGAGGGAAGAGCCCATGCCAGTAAAAGCGTAGGTAAAAGAATCATAGCTAAAGTAGTCAATCGATGGTCTAACATCCAATTAGCTAATTTTTGTCCAATTGTGGTTTTCTCAGCGTTCAATGCTGTTCCTCCTCTTTTAAATAACTAAGTAAGACCGAAGTAGGTAAAAGACGATTATGAGTATGAGGCTTCCGGCCGAAGATNCGGGGCACCCATTTACTCGTGAAATATTACGCTCCAAATCGTACAGAATTTCACACACTCCCTAACTTCATTAAATCAGTGTCTTGATGATAAGTCAAAAAAATCGGTTTAGCCAAACAGCTCGCTTTGTAAAATACATGTGCCAACCTTAAAATTATATTATATAAGCAAATATGCGTAACGGGTGGTCTGGGGTAATTGAAGTAAACGGGTGGTCTGGGGTAATTGAAGTAAACGGGTGGTCTGAGGTAATTGAAGTATGATAGGGTGGCCGAATAGGAGTGCGATAGGTTTACCGGTAAAGCGGTGTTGAATTTGCTACTTAGGGAAATTCCATGGAAAATATAGTCAACTATTTAAAGCTATGATTGATTCAAACTCATTCAGAGAAGCTTGCGGAAAATGGTGCACCGGAGTGGCTGTTATAACTTGCACCAATCCAGTCGGGAAAAACTTCGGACTAACCATGAGTGCAGTCACCCCCTTATCATTGGACCCTCCCCTATTTTTAATTTGCCTAGATAAAGATTCTGAAACGTTAAAGGCAATAAAATCTAGCTCACATTTTTGTATAAACATTTTATCAGAGCTCCAACAATCAATTTCTAACCATTTCGCTTCCAAAGGAAAAAATAAGTTTGATTCGATAAACTGGTCAAATAGTCAAAACGGCTGTCCAAAATTAGACGACTGTTTGTTAAACATTGAGTGTAAAAAAAAATCAATCTCACTGGGCGGAGACCACCATATTGTTATAGGTGAACCGACTTCGCTTCACTTTGAACCTTCTCACGATCTCAGGCCACTTGCCTATTATCGAAGTTCATATTGTTCGATTGCAAAATCCAAACTTTAATTTCGTCAGTAAACTTGAAACCAGCGAACTTTTAGACCGATAATGTTGAGCTGTAGCAAGATTTTTGCGAAGTTTTTAATTTATCTATAAACTGTAGATAATTGGGGATAGTTATTCCAGTCATTGAAGAAGTGGATGACATATTTTAAAGCGGATTAATTAATAACGGACGGGGCATCACAAATGAGAAAGTTTTCAACAATTTCCTTTACTGTCTTTTTATTTTTCCTCATCGGATTTAGCTCTTTAACTAAATCGGAAGATGATAATAAAATTGACACCAGTACCATGACTATAGATTTCTACGGAGCGGAATATATTGAGAATTTCGACGGTATCGTAGTCGTTGGCCATAATGGGTTGGTAGGGACTCTTAAAATAAATGGAGAGACGGGAACCCTAGAGCCATTAGAAAACACGCCGGACGTTGATTTTACTGCTATTGGCAAGATTGATGACTCAAGTGCCTTCTTGGGTTCCGCAACAGGCAACCTCTACAAATTAAGTGATGGAGCAGTCGAACTGATAGGAGAAGTATCTGAATTTGGCGAGCCAGTCCTTGATATTGCCCACAAAGACGGTGTTACCTGGGTTGTTGGCGCAAGAGGGCTTATATCAAAAAGTACAGATGGTAAAACGTTCGAGACAATTGAGATTACTGATGCCCTTATGCCAAAAACCAAATTCCCAGGAGGACAAGCAGTTGATTGGTATTTAGGAGTACAAAACCTAAATTTTGATTCACTTAAATTTACTGGATCAGTAAACGGCCAGCCCGCAGTGGCAGATAAAGATTACATCGTTTACCCGGACGAAGGTTTTATTCAATTTCAGACCGAATTCGACACAAACCCCGCTCCTACCGTAACAACAAAATTTGATCCTGGACCACCATTTAGAAGAGGGGATGTTTCTTGGAACAAGGTTTTACTTGGAAATGGAGTTGTCACTATTGCTGGTGAATTCGGCTTTATTTTACAAAGTAGTGATGGAGGAAATAGCTGGACGAGACGCGATTCTTCAGTAATACCAAAAGAACCTGAACCTGCATACTGGATATCAGGCGTACAAAAAGGCAACATCGTTTGGCTGGCGGGAGCTGCAGGAGTAAACGCTTCTAGCCAAGATGGTGGAAAAAGTTGGATTTATAACAAGAGGCCAGGTAGAGAGGGCATCTTTGGAGTTCAATTAGCCAATGATAACACCCCAATAATAACAGGCGCCGTCGGTTTGGTAGGAGTTCTAGAGAGCGGTGCGTGGAAATTAGCCGATAGAACACAGTTAAAAATTCTTTCATGGTTAAAAAATCCTGTAATGATGCCAGACGGGTCAATTGTTGTATTAGGTGGTAGGGCAACCGCCATTACCATTAAGGACGGAAATTACACGCGGGTGACTGTTGGTCTGAAAGATTAAACTCGAGATTGTCGATCGAGGGTTTCCCCCTCGATCCGTCAGTTAAGGAATAAGTATAAATGGAGTGCTGTTAAAAGAGCCGTCATAGAAGCTCAATGGCGACAGCGGTAGCCTCTCCCCCACCTATACACAAACTAGCAACACCCCTTTTTAATCCGTGGTCTTGCAATGCGTGAATTAGAGTAACTATTATTCGAGTTCCAGAAGCTCCCACCGGATGACCTAGCGCACAAGCGCCGCCTCTTATATTCATCTTCTCATGAGGTATTTTAAGATCTCTCATCGCAGCCATGGTTACAACTGCGAATGCTTCATTTACTTCAAAAAGATCAACATCTTCAATGGACCACGCGACTTTGGTCAAAAGCTTTTCTATTGCCTTAACAGGAGCAGTGGTAAACCAAGATGGTTCTTGAGCGTGAGTAGCATGTGCAAGCAAAAGAGCTTGTGCCGACAAATTATTGGCCTTGGCATAAGACTCAGAGGAAAGAATAAGTGCAGCAGCACCGTCAGAAATTGAGCTGGAGTTGGCCGCTGTCACTGAGCCATCTTTTTCAAATGCCGGCCTGAGATGAGGGATTTTATCTAGCTGTGCTTTGCCTGGATGCTCGTCTTCTTTTACTTCACTTTCACCCTTCTTGGATTTTACAATAACCGGCTGTATCTCTCTCTCGAAATCGCCTTGTGAAATAGCCCTTTGCGCCCTCTTTAAAGATTCTATCGCAAACTCATCCTGAGCCTCTCTAGAGAAACTATATTTTTTTGCACATTGCTCTGCAAAGGAACCCATTAGCCGACCTTTGTCAAATGCGTCTTCCAATCCGTCGCAAAACATATGGTCTAATAAACTTCCATGACCCAATCTTAGCCCATCCCTTGATTTTGGCAAAATGTGAGGTGCGTTAGTCATACTTTCCATACCGCCAGCGACGACTAGTTCGTTGTTGTCCGACCCAATTGAGTCGTGCGCCATCATTACAGCTTTCATACCAGAGCCGCACATTTTATTTATAGTTGTGGCTGGTACACTTACTGGAATTTGGGCCCCGACGGCCGCCTGACGAGCTGGTGCTTGACCTTGACCGGCCGGAAGGACACAACCCATTATTACTTCGTCTACTTTATCTGAAGCAGCTCCCGCGCGTTCAAGTGCACCTTTGACAGCGTAAGCACCTAAATTAGAAGCGGATAAAGGAGACAATACTCCTTGCATCCCCCCCATCGGAGTTCTTGCTAAACCCGAAATTACCGTTTTAAACCTCATAGAAATCCCTCTCTTTAAAATTTCGTTTTTGTTTGTCGTTAAAGTTCTATTATTATAACAAAACAAATGCACACTATTTAGTCCAAACTTTAAAAGAATTTAGTTATAATAAGTTTTTTATGATTAAAAGAGTATTTATGACGAAAAATCTATTTTGGCACGAGCAGTCAGTTAGCCACAAAGCAAGAATATCAATTAAGAATCATGATTCGGCTGTCTTATGGTTCACAGGGCTTAGCGGCTCAGGGAAAAGTACGATTGCCAATAAACTGGATTTAGAACTGAACAAAAAAAAAATACACACCTATCTTCTTGACGGAGACAACGTGAGACAAGGATTAAACAAAAATCTTGGGTTCAGTGAAGAAGATCGAGTTGAAAATATAAGGCGGATCGGTGAAGTTTCCAGGCTATTCGTTGATGCTGGAATAGTAACGCTTGCAGCTTTTATATCACCTTTTAAAAACGATAGAGAAAGTGTAAGAGAACTTTTTCCAGAAACGAAATTTATTGAAATAGCTTGTAAAGCAAATCTTGAAGTCTGTGAACATAGGGATCCGAAAGGACTTTATAAAAAAGCTAGAGCAGGAGAGATTAGTGACTTTACGGGAATATCATCTCCTTATGAACTTCCGGAAAATCCAGAAATTCTCCTCGAGACAGACAATGCCACTGTCGATGAATCAGTTCAAAAGATACTCAGTTACCTGGAAGTGAATTCGATTTTGAAACTATAATATTTCGTTGGCTTGGGAATACTTTGCGCGAAGAGCCAACTTACTTACTTTTCCGGTTGCTGTAAGAGGTAACTGTTCGATGAAAATTACCTTATCGGGAATCCACCACTTAGCCACTTTGTCTTGAAACCAATCGAGCAATTCCTTTTCAAGGTTTTTTATGGCGCCTTTCTTTCGAACCGCAACTAGAATTGGTCTTTCCTCCCATTTCGGATGATGCACTCCGATAACCGCACTCTGTTCAATATCTGGATGTGAATTAGCTATATTTTCAAGTTCGATAGAACTAATCCATTCTCCGCCTGACTTTATAATATCTTTTGCTCGATCTGTTATAAGCACATACCCATTGGTGTCAACACTTGCAATGTCACCCGTGTCAAACCAACCATTATCAAAACTCGCTTCTACATCTTCTTCATAATAGCTTCTGCATACCCATGGTCCTCTGACAAGCAAATTACCGACGTCGATTCCATTCCACGGTAAGTCGTTTCCATTCTCGTCAATAATTTTAATTTCAACACCCGGTATCGGTCTTCCCTGCTTCAAAGCTTGAGACAAAAAAGCATCGCCAGATAAATTTTTAGTCTTGTCTTTATCCTGATTAATTAGGCCAATCGGGCTCATCTCAGTCATACCCCAACCGTGAAGAACACGCACATCGTGCACTTCCCTAAATTCTTTTATCATCGATGGTGGGCACGCGGAACCTCCTATAACTGTTCTATTGAGGGAATCAAGCTTTTTTTTGTTTTGTTTAAGATAAGAAAGTAACCCGTGCCACACAGTTGGCACTCCACCTGCTGTAGTTATATCCTCAGACTCTATCAAGTCGACAAGAGTTTTAGGGTCACCTAATAGATGGCCTGGGAAAACTAATTTTGAGCCAGCCATAAGAGCAGCGTAGGGATAACCCCAAGCGTTAACGTGAAACATCGGGACAACTGTAAGCACTGAATCCACTGCAGACAAAGCTGCGCTATCGGGCAAACAAACAGCATATGAGTGTAACACAGTGCTTCTATGGCTATAAAGTACACCCTTGGGGTTTCCAGTAGTCCCTGACGTGTAGCACAATCCAGACGCTGTTTCTTCAGAAAAATCTTCCCATAACCCTTCCTCGCTATCATTGATAAGCATCTCGTAATCCATTGCTTGGTCTAAATGTCGACCATTGTTTTGATCGAATTTATCAAGGCAGACTAAATAACGAACGTTAGGACACTGCAAGATCAGTTTGCTAACCAAATTAGAAAACATGGCCTCAAAAAATATGACCTCGTCGGCGGCATGATTAATGATATAGACTAATTGTTCTTCAAAAAGACGAGGGTTTATCGTATGAAGCACCCTTTCCGAGCAAGATACCCCATAATATAATTCTAAATGTTTATAACTATTCCATGCTAGAGTGCCTACCCTACCGAACTTGGAAATACCCAAATTATCCAATGTCGTGCTGACCTTCCTGGCTCTCATCATAGAATCTTTAAAGGTGTAACGGTGCTTAGCCCCATCAGCAGTTATAGAAACAATCTCCCTATCTCCGTGCAACCTTTCAGCATGATGTGCAATATTTTTTATTAGCAAAGGCATATTCATCATTAGGCCATTCATGCAACATCTCCTTTAAAGTAAAAACATAGTTGAAAATTATATATAAGCATACATAATATTTAAATTAAATCGAGGTGGTATTTTATTTTGAAAAGTTTAAATAGAACTAATTTTGGTAGTGAGCAATGGCTTGATTATGACAACCAGCATATTTGGCATCCTTATAGCAGAATTGATCGACTTGACAAAAACTATCCTGTGGTATCAGCGAGACACTGCTCCATTAAACTTGCAGATGGTAGAGTCTTAGTCGATGGAATGTCATCATGGTGGGCCGTCATCCATGGCTATAATCATCCACATATTGTGAGTGCAATACAGGAACAAGCCACCAAACTATGCCACGTTATGTTTGGTGGATTTACCCATCAGCCTGCAATCGAGCTAGGCAAAAAATTGATTGATATTACCCCAAAGAATTTACAGCAAGTTTTCTTTTCTGACTCAGGGTCTGTATCAATTGAGGTAGCTCTTAAAATGGCTATTCAATATCAGAAATGCATTGGCGAAAATAAAAAAAATAAATTCCTAACAATTCGAGGTGGATATCATGGCGACACTTTCGGCGCGATGTCAGTTTGCGATCCAGTTACGGGAATGCATACGCTCTTTTCAAACACAATACAGGAACAAATTTTTTCTGACAAACCAAAAATTTCCTATAACTCAAAATGGGACCAGATATCTTTCAAATTATTTGAAAAAGAATTTAATGAACATAAAGGTGAGCTGGCTGGCATCGTTTTAGAGCCAATAGTTCAGGGAGCGGGTGGGATGTGGTTCTATCATCCGGAGTTTTTGAGGGAGGTAAACCGCCTGCTAAAAAATGAGTCGACACTATTGATTATCGATGAAATCGCCACTGGTTTTGGTAGAACTGGAAAAATGTTTGGGGTTGACCATAGTGACATTACTCCAGACATCATGTGTTTAGGGAAAGCTCTGACTGGCGGACATTTAAGCCTTGCGGCAACGTTAACCTCCAATGAAGTTTCCCAAACAATAAGTCAAAAAGGGATTAAAACGTTCATGCATGGGCCTACTTTCATGGCAAATCCGCTAGCATGTGCAGCTGCTTTAGCAAGCCTCAATTTGCTGGATGAATTAAACTGGGAAGCGAATGTAGCTCGTATTGAAAAACAATTAAACAATGAACTGGCAGATGCGAGCAATTTAAAACCTGTTAAAGACGTAAGAGTCCTTGGAGCAATCGGTGTAGTAGAGGTCAACAAAGATGTTGATTTGGGGAAAGCTATAAAATTTTTCGTCAATAAGAATGTCTGGATTCGTCCATTTAAAAACCTTATCTATCTTATGCCCCCATACATTATTGGTGAAAATCAACTTAGCCGCTTATCTTCGGCATTAATTGAAGCCATTAAAAATAATGAAATTTGAAACCTTCAGCCCTCAAGTAAGCATCGACGATGATTATTTAGTAAAAGTGATGGCTAAATGGCCTAATGTACCTGAAGTTTATGGTTGGCTAAAAATGAATAAAAAAGGAGAGTGGCTTATTAAGGAGCAATCAATTAGCCATCTAAGAATTAAAAATTTCTTGAATAGAAATTATTTTTCAGATTCCAACGGTAATTGGTTTGTGCAGAACGGACCTCAAAGAGTCTATGTGGAATTAGAATATACACCTCACGTTTATAGGATCAGGGATTACTCCTTTATCTATACAACGAATGGAAAGAAGGTTGGTCAGGTCAAAAGCTTCTTACTCGATGAACAAGGCAATATTCTAATCTATTCCGAATTAGGTCTCGGACTTGTTTATGATAAAGACCTATCGCAAGTCGTAGAATCCTTGAACGACGCTACTTTGAATAAATTATTTATAAACTGGGGATCTTTTGATTATTTCTTGATAAATTGTCATTCAAAAGAGGTGTCAAAAATTTTCCAATTCAATCCCCATCCAGATAATAAATCAAATGGCGATAATTAGCGTTATCATACCGACTTTTAATCGAGCAACTTTAATAAGAAGAGCGCTATGTTCAGTTGTTCAGCAACGCAATGTAGAAATAGAAATTATAGTCGTCGACGATGGTTCTACAGACAATACAGAGCAACTGATAAAGGAAGAATTTAAATGCATCAGATACATAAAACAAAATCACGCTGGAGTTAGCGCCGCGCGTAACGTTGGGATTAATAATGCAAAAGGAAATTTTATTGCGCTATTAGACTCAGACGACGAATGGGAAAAATTAAAGCTTGATATACAGCTTCAGTATTTAATGAAAAATCCAGCAATTAACCTCGTACACTGTAATGAAAAGTGGATCAAAGAAGGCATCGAGATAGGGCAAAAAAAATACCACGATAAAAATTCTAAAAACCTATTTGAGAGGTCCCTTCGACGATGTTTAATTTCTCCTTCCTCTGTTCTTATAAGAAAAAAACTTTTCAAATCTGTGGGGGGTTTTGATGAAACCCTCACCGCATGTGAGGATTATGATCTTTGGCTAAGAATTTTAATAAAGGAAGAAGTGGGCTATATTGAGGAGCAGTTGGTTACTAAGTATGGTGGCCATCCAAACCAGCTTTCCAGAGAAACAAGATATCTTGACCTATATCGATTAGAATCTCTGTTCAAACTAATAAAATCCCCTGAGTTATCACAGTTGCAAATAGTTCAGATCCAGAAAGAAATAAACTATAAGAAAAAAATTCTTTTTTCCGGAGCAAAAAAACATAAGAACTTTTTTGTTGTAAATAAATTAAATCAAATTCAATCAAATGTATTATGACTTCAACCTCGTTATTGTTATTGCGCATGTTGGAGAAGCCCGCGCAATTTTCGATCTTGATGAATTTAAAGAGATCACAAACTCTTCTTTCCTTGCATTTAGAAAACATAAGATAATTATTATTATCAGTGGAGAGGGTCGCTTTAGAGCAGCCGGAGCAGTATCTTTTGCAAAAGCTCTATGTGAGCATAAAATTATCTTTTGGTTAAACATCGGTTGTGTCGGACATCGAGATTTTCAAATCGGAACTGTGGTTCAAGCTGGGAAAATTCATGATCAAGAACTAAATCGTTCGTGGTATCCTTCAACTCCTTTTAAAAAAAGCATTCCAGTAGTTGAGGTAAACACATACGCTAAACCGGCAGAAAATTACCCGAACAACGTCTTTTACGATATGGAAGCTTCGGGATTTATAGAATTAGCCCAGATCAATTCGATTCCTGAGCAACTAGCGGTGGTAAAGGTCGTCACTGACAACGATTCTAAACCAATCCAGCATCTAAGTATTAATGAGATAGAGATGAGCATCAAAAAAGAAAGAAATGTGATTCAATCACTAGTCACAGACTATTTGGTTAAAGCAGCAGTAATTGCTGAATCGATTAAGCCAATTAGCTTACCGTGGTGGTTAAGAACCGTAAAATTCACTGTAACTCAGCGAAATGAAGTTAAACGCTTAATTAATAACTATAGGGTTAAATTTAAAGATCAAAAGTTGCCATTTTTAAGAATTCTAAAAAACGCACCGACTCGAAAAATCTTAAGTCAAATAAAGCGAGAATGGAACAGGGAAGGCAATTAGGATGGCAAAAACGATTTTTATTGAGAATAATGTTTTTGAACATTTCCGCACTAAAAAGATACTTAATATTATCAAAGCACGCAATATCATTAGAATAAACCATTATGGGGAAATATTTAATCGCAATAAACAAAATTTCAGGATACAAAAAGATAGTTTAAATTATATTATCGCAGCCAAGAAAAATAATTTAGTCATACCAATCCCCCCTTCTACGACATCAGTTAAGGGCTTTTACTTTTCTCATATGTACAACTGCATTTACGATTGTGATTATTGTTTTCTTCAAGGCCATTTCAATTCCGCATATCACGTATATTTTATTAATTACGAGGACTTTGGAAAAGCAATTTCGAATGAATCGATGAAAACGAAAACTAAAATATGGTTTTTTTCAGGTTACGACTGCGATAGCCTTGCATCGGAAAAGATAACGGGCTTCGCAGAATACTTTGTACCTTTTTTTTCTAAGTTGCAAAACTGTATGCTTGAAATCAGAACAAAAAGTTCACGGACTACTGAATTGCTCAAAATTAAGCCGAACTCAAATGTTGTTTGTGCTTTCAGTTTAAATCCGCAAAATTTAATTGACCTTTTTGAAAAAGGTACTCCCAATTTATCGAGCAGAATTCAGTCTATTAAATTGCTTTCTGAAAACGGTTGGAAAATAGGCCTTAGATTCGATCCTCTCATCTTGACCGAGGCTAGCAAGGAAGACTATCTCGAATTATTTGAGCTAGCTGTTAACTGCATTCCAAAAAGTAACATCCACTCTGTGTCACTTGGAAGCTTAAGGTTGTCAGAGAGCCATCATAAGAAAATGGTTAAAAATGACATGCAAAATCGACTATTATTGGATAATAGATATAGTTATAAAGAAAAGTTATGGCAACCTGACCATAAAATACGCGACGTTGAAACACAGCTTAGCGAACATCTAAAAAAGTTGATTCCTCAATCTTCTATTTTCCTTTCAGAATAAGTTAAGTCCAAATCGAGTTTTTGATATACTTCTGCCAGAATTTTCCTCCGCCAACTAGCCACTAATCTGTTGGTTGCCCTATCAATTAAGAGAGACTTTAATTCACGTTTTGTGGCTATAACGTGTGGCTCGATTTGGTGCTGTTTTGCTATTAATTGAATACTCTGCATCGCATTTTCAAGAGCCTGTTTCTGTTGGGCATCTGGTTTGCCTGGCCGAGAATACGCAATGTGTTTGTAGATACTATTTCCTTTAAGAATTTTATATAGTTGCCCAACAGACTTACCGCGAATATAGAAGCTGCTTTTTAAAGCCATTTCTAGTTCAGCACGAGACTCAAAATCCGTGACTACCAAATCTTTTATTCCCCTATCCGATAATACCCAATTACGCGGCTTATCAAGTTCTCTAGCCAAAAATTCTCGCCAGACTGCAACCTCACAAGCACGTTTAGCCAAAATTTGAGGGAGACTATTAATGTTTTTTAATTTTTTCCATGCCTCATGAGGAGAGTCATTAAACCAAAAGGACGATACCAGCAAACATTCTTCACTAAACCAATCTAATCGACCGAGGGAAACCAATTGCGTTTTCAAAATATCATGTAATTTATATAGATGTTTTACGTCTTCAATCGCGTAATTTAACTGACTTCCTGTTAGTGGGCGTTTCAACCAATTAGCACGTTGGTTAGATTTATCAATTTCGAATTTGAGTAAATTAAAAACCAAATCTGCATAACCCAATTGATCTCCTAAACCGCAAAATGAAGCCGCCAGCTGGGTATCAAAGATTACTGCATGAGGTTTTAAACCAAGAGGCATCAAAAGTTCTATATCCTGCCTTGCCGCATGAAATATCAGCGTACGCTTCGTTGAGTTAAAAAAATTTATTAGAGGATCTAAATTGGTTATCGCAACCGTATCGATGCAGCAGATTGAGTCTTGTGTAGCTACCTGAATCAAGCAGGGAATTGGATAAAACGTACGTCTTCTTTCAAACTCAGTATCAATTGCCACGAACTGCCTCGAGTCATGTCTATTGCACCACTCTATGAGTTCAGTTGGAGTTGTTAAATAACTGTCTATTGGTTCCATTTGGCAAATAATTTAAGAACAAACTTTATCCAATCTCATAAGATAGCTATACTTAAGGACATTATTTCAAAATGACTAAACTTATCAAAATGCATTCTTACAAAAAATTTATTTTCAGTTTTGTTTTTGTCATTTTCCTGATCCCGAACGTTTACTCTGATACCAAGTTAGTGCCAAAAACCGAGCTCGGCCCGACTAAAGAACACGTTCTTGCTACAAGAATAATAACCCAACTTTTAGAAAATTATCACTATAAACCGGTCAAACTTACTGATGATTTGTCTTTACTTGTCTTCAATAAATATATAAATGCACTAGATCCCATGAAAATCTACTTCACTTTAGAAGATATTAAGCGATTTGAATATCACAGCTTGAAAACTGATGATTATCTAGAAAAGGCCTTACTGACGCCCCTTTTTGAAATTTTTAAAGAATTCAGGACAAAATTAGTATCACGATCCGAAAAAGCCAAAGAATTAATCAAAAATTCAAATTTTAATTTTGAGATTAATGAAAATATTACACTTGATAGAGATTTAGTGGATTGGGCTGAATCGGAGCTTGAACTTGACCAAATTTGGCGAAAAAAAATTAAAAATGAAACCTTAAATTTAAAGCTAAATGGAAAATCGACTGATTCATACAAAGAAACCTTGGCCCAAAGATACGAAGGGATAGCCAGAAGAACGAAGCAACTAAATCGAGATGATGTCTATCAGATTATTATGAATTCCTATACAACGTCTATCGATCCTCATACGGCTTACTTCTCTCCTCGTTCAGTCGAGAATTTCAAGATACAGATGAGCCTGTCTCTTGAAGGGATAGGAGCAGTTCTTCAGAATAAAGATGAACTGACTGTAATTAGAAGAATTATTCCTGGAGGACCTGCCGATTTCAGCAGAAAACTATTTCCTAATGACCGCATAATTTCAATTGGTCAAAACTTAAATGGAAATTTAGTTGATGTAGTAGGTTGGAGATTAGATGATGTAGTAGACCTAATTCGTGGGCCTAAAGGCTCCACTGTTAGATTGGAGATCCTACCGAAAAAAGAAAGCTTAGGAGGCAAAACCAACCTTGTCGAAATAATCAGAGACGAGATTAAATTAGAAGAGCAAGCAGCCAAGGGATTCACCATCTCGGTCGAATCAGATAAAGGCAGCAACAGCCTAGTTGGTGTGATCGAAATCCCGACGTTTTATCAGGATTTCGATGCGAAAACCGCCGGCAAAGACGATTATAAAAGCACTACAAAGGATGTTCAAAAAATCATAGAGGAACTTACGAAGAAAAAACTGAGCGGTCTGATTGTAGATGTAAGGAATAATGGAGGGGGCTCACTCTCAGAGGCTACAAGCTTAACTGGTTTGTTCATCAATAAAGGCCCAGTAGTTCAAGTAAAAAATTGGAGAGGACGATTAGACCTAGAGAGAGATAACCAAAAAGGAGTAGCGTATGATGGACCTTTATTAGTCCTGGTAAACAGGAACAGCGCCTCAGCATCCGAAATTTTCTCTGGTGCCATTCAAGATTACGGGAGGGGTCTAGTAATAGGCGAACCAACTTTCGGGAAGGGTACCGTTCAAAACCTCGTAGATCTTAATCGCTATAGCGAAGGAGCTGGCAAGTTAGGCCAACTAAAAACCACCATGGCTCAATTCTTCCGAGTCAACGGAGAAAGCACGCAACACCGTGGGGTCATCCCTGATATTCAGTTTTTCGGACTACCAGCTCCAAAAAATCATGGTGAAAAAGGACTGGAAAACGCTTTGCCTTGGGCAAAAATAAGCCAAGCCTCGTACCGAAGATCCAATTTTGATGAAAGTGTAATTAACAGTTTGGTTAAGTCTCATCAATCTCGAATAAAAAATAACAAGAAATTCCAACACTTAGTCGAAACGGAAAAAAGAATATTAGAAGCACAAGGCAAAACTACGCTTTCTTTAGTCCAGTCCATACGAGAGAGTGAGCATGAGAAAAACAAGAAAAATCAATTAGCCTTCGAGAATGAGTTTCGATTCTTACACGATCTAAAACCACTTACCCGAGTAGATTCTGATGGGGCAGAAAACAATGAGGAGGAAGCTAGTGACCCTTATGACGAGCCAAAATATGACTCCTTACTAATGGAAACAGGCCAAATAATGATAGATTTTAACAATAAATTAATCGAGCCTAATCGGTGATTTTTTTTTGAAAAAAATCCCTTGTAAGGTCGGAGCACTCTTCTGATTCAAAATTTTCTTGGAAATAATTAACACTGGCAGCTATTGAATTTGAGTTCATCACTCTTTCCCATTCGAGTATTAGTTGTTTCTGAAGCCTTAATGCGTTTTTCCCGTTTGAAATGATTTCTTTGCAAATATCATCAATAAATGAAGACAATTTCTCGGGTTTTAGCACATGTTGAATCAACCCTATCCTGAAGCACTCTTCTGCATCTATCATATTGCCTCTCAACATTAGTTCTTTAGCTTTTCCCCACCCCACAAGGCCTAAAAGCAAATTTGCTTCGATAACCGAAGGTACTCCAACTTTTACCTCTGGCATACCACACATTACTGAATAATCTCCTATTCTAAAATCACAAGCTGCTGCTATCTCTAATCCTCCACCAATACAAAAGCCTTGCATTTTTGCAATCACAGGGACAGGAAGCTCTCGAATCATGTTACAAAAAGTGTGGAGTTTATTTATAAAATTTTTTGCCGTATTTTTATTTAGCCGGCCGAGTTGATTTAAATCTACACCACCTGAGAAGGCATAAGGACTACTACCTTGCATTATTATGCAACGTATTGGCTGTAAAGCAATCAAATCACGAAGATCTTGAGCCGCCGTTTCCAGAATACGCTCGTCTATCAGGTTTAACTTTTTCTTACCCATCAGCGAGCAAATACCAACAACCTGATTATCAATCAATCTACAGTCTGTAGTTAACCCCATTCATTAACCCCCTAAAAGTTTAATCATCACTCATCGACATACTTGCAACCAGTGCCGTGCAAAGAACAATATCCGTTTGGATTTTTAATTAAGTATTGTTGGTGATAATCTTCAGCAAAATAAAATATACTTAGTTGCTTAATTTCCGTGGTCACCTCTTCTTTTCCTGCCTTTTTTAAGGTTCTTTGATAATTTTTTTTAGAATTAATAAGAGCATCTTCATGCTCTTTTTCAGAATAATAAATAGCAGAACGATACTGGGTCCCAACATCATTGCCTTGCCGAAACCCCTGAGTGGGATCGTGCATCTCCCAAAAAACCTTTATAATCTCATTAATTTTAACGACTGACTTGTCGAAAGTAACTAACACTACCTCTGTATGGCCAGTCTTCCCCGAACAGACCTCCTCGTAGGTCGGATTTTCAGTAAAACCACCAGCATAACCAACAGAAGTAGAGACAACGCCATCAATTTCCCAAAATCTTTTTTCGACTCCCCAAAAACATCCAGCTCCGAAACATATTCGCTCAACATTTTTGCCAAGATCGGTATCTATTTTTTTTTGAAAAAATAAATGAGTTTTTGCAACAGTAATGGGTTTTTTTCGGCCCTTAACTGCGGAGTGTTCATCGACAAGGGTCAATAAAAATTTTTTTTCAAATATCATTTACTATATCCCATAAGTTATCAGCTTAATTTTATTTTAATAAAAAAGACACTGGTTTTAAAGACTGTTAAACTTGACGAAAACGGAATGTCGCATGCGTCTAATTGAAATACTTTTTGTTGGTTTCAGATTTTTTTTGGGAATAAAAAAAAATAAATCTCTGAATTTAGCAGCGTTAGTAGCCGCTTTCTCAATTTGTATAGGAGTTGCCACTATCACGATCGCAACTTCAATAATAAATGGATTTGAGTATGCCATACTCAAACACACTCTGGGCGTTACTTCTGACATCGTGATATTCTATAGAGAAAACAAACCCAACTGGGAGACCGAGGAGGCATGGCTAAAAAGTCAAGAAAATGTTCAGGCAATTGAACCTTTCATAAGAAAGGACGCCCTTATTGAGTCGGGAGACTCTTTCACCCCGGTAATTGTTGAAGCAGTATATATGGGGGGCAACGAAGGGAGAAGTGGCCTAGCTAATTACTTGGATATAGCCGACATAGAAAATAATGAAAACAATATTATCCTTGGCAAGACCCTTCTCGATAACCTAAAAACGTCAATCGGCAAAGCTCTGACCTTGATCACTACCGAGGCAGGTGCTAAAGCTTCGAAAATGATAGTTTCGGGATTCTTTAAAATAGGACTTCATGAAGTTGACTCAAGATTTATAATCATGAGTAAAAAAACAGCGCAGAATGTTTTTCAACTAGAAGGGCATATATCCGGTTTTAGAGTGTATCTAGAAGACCCATCAACTGCCGAAAAAACTGCATCAACTATCAGTGACATTTATGGCGATCTTTTAGCAGTATATCCATGGACAGTGTTCAACCAACAATTTTTTTTAGCACTCAAATCTCAAAAGAGAATCTTATTCGTGATATTAAGCTTAATTATATTTGTGGCAAGCTTTAATATTGCAACGGCTGTCATTCTCGCTACGAAAGAAAAAAAATCCGCACTAGGATTTTTGAGAAGCATGGGAGCGAACCCAACTATTCTATCGAAAATTATCATAACGATGGGGTCAATGATATCAATAGTAGGGGTGGTTGCTGGCTTAGTTTTAGGCGTTTCAATGACTCTTTTCGCACCAAAGCTCATGATTATAATCGAAAATTTAATCTCAATTAAGTTAATTAACCCGGAAATCTACTTTGTGGATTATCTACCGATTAAAATCAAAACGAGCGACCTCTTCGCAATAACTATTACTTCACTAGCAATAGCATTTGCTGCAAGTTATGTTCCAAGTAAGTTGCTCACGAAGATTAAGGGTAAATAGTGATTATTAATAAACAATACTGATTTGCGGCACTGCACAAGTACGAGTATCATGTCGGTTTAACAGTTTTAGGCATAAGAAATATGGAAATTGACGGAAAAACAGCAATTATAACAGGAGCGGGAAGCGGAATTGGAAGGGCTACAGCTGATGAATTAGCAAAACAAGATACTTCGGCTATCGCATTAGTGGATTTATCAAATGAAGTTTTTGATGTAGCGGAATGCATCCAAAAAACCTACCCTGAAGTACAGCTCAAAGTTTTTCAAGGTGACACCACAGATAATGAGTTTCGACACAATGTTTTTTCCTCAATGTCTTCGGAGTTTGGTCCTGTAAATATATGCGTTCCGGCCGCTGGAATAACGCGAGATGCACTTAGTGTTAAATTGAATAAAGAAAAATCAAAAGCGCGAATATACCCAGTGGAAAATTTTCGTCAGGTAGTAGAAGTTAATTTGATCGCGCCAATATACTGGGCTCTTGAACTTGTTGCACAGCATGCAGAACAAAGAAGCAGATCAAATAATTCTAAATGGACCCCCGAGGAAGGCACCCAGGGTGTGATTATATTTATAGGTTCAGTATCATCCCAGGGTAATAAAGGCCAGTTATCTTATGCCGCGACTAAAGGTGGGCTAGAAGCTGCTGCGGCTACGTTGATGAAAGAGTCTATTTATCATGGAGTTAGATGCGCTGTTTTACACCCGGGGTTTACAGATACACCTATGGTGCGCGCATTAGGCGAGGAATACATCAACAGCCACGTCTTACCCGCTACGCAGATAGGCCGCTTGATCAGACCCGAAGAAATAGCTGATGCAATCAGTTTTTTAATACGGAACTCAGCTGTTAGTGGCCAACTATGGGCTGACGCTGGTTGGCATCCCATGCCAACTTAGGGGGAGCGATGATAAGTGAAGTCGTAATTGTTTTGTCACTTACTTTAGCGGGAATCGCGGCAGGAGTTATTAATACGGTCGCGGGAGGTGGATCTTTAATAAGTCTCCCTATAATGATACTTTTTGGTATACCCTCTACCGTAGCTAATGGTACTAACCGAATCGCGATAATAGCGCAGGCACTACCCGCAACATTTGTTTTTTTCAAAAAAGGATATAAGGACATTAAACAGAGCATATATATAGCTATTGCGTTGATTCCCGGAGCAGTACTTGGAGCCTTAGCGGGTGTTAGAATGCCGGATTTCCTATTTAACAAAATCTTAGCTTTCATAATGATTATCGTAGCTATCAGCATGGCTATAAGGAAATACAGACATAAAAACATATATGATACCTTTGCCTTCTCCAATAATCTCAAGCGAAAGCCATTTGTATATATTCTATTGATTGGTATCGGATTCTATGGCGGTTTTATTCACGTGGGGATTGGATTTCTACTAATGTTTGTACTTAGCTCAATAGGAGGAATGAATTTAATTCAGACAAATATGCATAAAGTAATTGCAGTGGTCCCTTATTCGGTCGCCGCATTAACGGTATTTTTTATTGGCTCATCAATTTTATGGTGGGCAGGAATCGCTCTGGCTGTAGGCAACATGGCAGGAGGTTGGATTGGGGCACACCTTTCAATCAAACAAGACGGTAATTTCATAATGCCATTTTTTCATGCAACTATATTCATTTTAATTCTCGTTCTATTACTTAAGTAGATTTTAGCGTGGAGTCACACATGGAATACATTTTTGATTTTTTGTTATTCAGTGGAAAAACCTTATCCTTATTTATTTTCCTATTTCTATTCGTGGTCTTGTTAAAGAACAGTAAAACGGACCAAAAAACAAAGTTAAATCAAATCGAAATTATAAACATTAATCGCGAGCATGCCGCCGTAAAAAAACATATGCTTTCAAATATATTAGAAAAATCACCAAATAAAAAAAGAAGAATAAAAGAAACAAAGGAAACTTTTGAAAAAAATATTTTTATTTGTGATTTTTTTGGGGATATTGGAGCAACATCAGTTGACACTTTAAGAGATGAGATCACAGCGATACTTTCAGTAGTTAACAATAATGATGAGATTATTATAGTGCTTGAGAGTGCAGGCGGTACTGTTCAGGGTTACGGTCTTGCAGCGTCGCAACTACAAAGGATAATCGATGCAAAAATCAAATTGACCGTTGTTGTTGATAAAATTGCAGCTAGCGGTGGTTACCTGATGGCCTGCGTTGCAGACAAAATTGTAGCCGCGCCATTTGCTATAATTGGTTCGATTGGGGTTGTTGCACAGATCCCAAATTTTAATAAAGTTTTAAAAAGAAATAATATAGATTACGAGCAAATCACAGCAGGTAAATATAAAAGAACGCTTACGTTATTCGGTGAAAATACTGAAGAAGGTCGGAGCAAATTTCAAGCAGACATCGATAGAACACACAAAATATTTCAAGAATTCGTTCTTAAAAAACGGCCCAGTCTAGATCTTGACAAAGTTGCTACCGGAGAATTTTGGCAGGCAATAACTGCAAAAGAATTAAATTTAGTTGATGAACTAGCAACTAGCGATGAAGTAATTTCTAGACTAATTAACTCGGCTAACCTCTTCAAAGTGAAAAAAAAAGTAAAACGTTCTATTTACAAAAATTTTTTTAAGAAGGCTGGTAACATTTTTGACAACCTGAAGATGTCTTAAGAACTCCAAAATTTGTATGCTTGTTTAACCGTGTTGAAATGTATATCAACAATATCATTGAGATCAGTTGCATATCCTCCTGCCATTAGAGTAGCCACATTAGAACCAAACTTAGCCGCATGTCGGAAAAGCACCTTATCCCTAATCTCAATAGCTTCTTTTGATATTGTCAACCTTCCCAACCTATCACCTTGATAGATATCTGCGCCTGAAACAAAGATTATTAATTCTGGCCTTATTGTATTAAGCATATCTAACAACGTTTCTTGAAATATTTCCAGGTAGTCGATATCGTTAACCATATTCGGCAAAAAAACATCTAAATCACTGCAACGTTTGTGAGGAGGGAAATTTGAATTCGCATGTATAGAAACCGTCGTAACCCTCGAACAGTGAGACAACATCATTGCAGTTCCATCACCCTGATGAACGTCTGTATCAATAACTACGATATTTACATCCGAATATTGTTTTAAAATAACATAACACGCAACCGCTATATCATTAAACACGCAAAAACCGGATCCCTGGGCAAAAGAGGCATGATGAGTTCCTCCAGCCAATGAACAAGCCGCTCTGTCTTCAACTGCAGCTCTTACCGTTGCTAATGTACTACCCACGGAATACATGGCACGATTTACTAAATTTACACTCCACGGAAAACCTAATTTCTGTATTTCGCGGGGAGTTAAGCCTCCTTTAACGACTTTCATTACATAGTTTTCATCATGCACTGACTTTAAAACATCCAAATCAATTGGGTGCGCTTCAACTAATTCAAACCTTTTATCGCTGGTAACAAGGTCCCTCAGTTTTTTATATTTCATCATAGGAAATTTATGATTCTTTGGTAATGGTATAGAAAAACGTTCAGAGGAAAATACTTTCATTATTATTGTGCAAGTCTTTCGATTAGTTTGATACTATTAAGCTCATTAAAAACATATATACATGATTATCGCAATATGCAATTTATTTATAAGTTAGGTGTTTTGAGGTTTTTGCTTCTAATTGTAATTTTGTTCACATGCATATTGGGCAATTACGCCTTGTTTTCTTTTGACACGGCCTTCGAAATACGGCTGTTAAATATAATAGGCTCTAGTGTAGGTGTGATGTTAGTTTTCACATTATTATTAGATATTACCATGCTTTTAGTTATTCAGAGACATATACCAAACAACGAATACTGGAAGTTTAGATCGTTAACGCAGGCAATCTCCTTAATTTTAATTCTAATTTCATGGGGGCCATATATTACCCTGGTGTTGCGACCATGAATTCGCAATCGAAAGATAACAGCGATTTCAATTTCATGCCCATAGGTGTTGTAGAAACCGGAATTAAAGACGAAGACATTGGACCGACTAGAAAAACCAATATCAAAACAATAAAGATACACCCACAGTTTGAATCTGCGCTCGAAGGGATCGAGGATTACTCTAATATTTTTGTATTATTCTGGATGGCAAAAAACAATGAAAATAGAGCTCTAACTGGTTTTCCGAGGGGAAATAGTAAATATAAAAAAATTGGGGCATTTGCATATAGGGGGCGAAACCACCCTAATCCAATTGGTCTAGCCGTATGTGATTTGCTAGAAAGAAAGAAAAATATTTTGAAAGTTCTAAAATTAGATGCTTTTGACGGCACTGTAGTAGTAGATATCAAACCCTACGATAACTATGATATTGTTTCGAATCCCTTAACACCAAGTTGGTTTAACGAAGTGACCACACCGCGATGAAATCGTTTTATGAGTAATATATCCAAAAGATTAAGTTTATCAACACTTACTGTCTTTCCTTTTTTTATTTTGATCGGGCCTCTTTTAGAATCAGTAGCAAGTTCATGGAATATTAATTGCTCACCTTCAAATACAAGTGGCTCAACTGAATGCACGATGCAGCAAGAAATAATCATGAAAAATTCACAACTGCCTGTATTACAACTAACACTAGCTCGATTAAATAAGGAAGAACCTCCTCATGCTCTTCTAATCGTGCCGTTAGGAATATACCTACCTGGAGGTGTGGCAATTCAAATCGATAACAATCCTGAAAAAAATTTTCCTGTTGAAAGGTGTGACCCAGACGGATGCCATTTATTCATGTCATTAACGGATTCTACCCTTAACCAGCTATTTCTAGGCAAACTTCTTACTGTTTCTTTTTTCGACTCAGACCGAGTTAAGATTAAGATCCCAGTCAATCTTCAAGGCTTCAAAGATACATATAAAACACTACTTGAATAATATTTTTTCGGGGATAATATAGTCATCTTTTTTAATATTAAACCGCTCCGCGTCGCCAGCATTCAATTCTAAAACAAATTTTGAAGGTGAGTAAGTTCCAAAAATTTTATCGCTTCCAGGGAGCGCCGACCGATAAATTCTGCTTATTTGACCTTTTTCATTTATAAAAATGATGTCTATCGGGAAGTTCATAAATCTTGTCCAGATTTTTACACTTTTAGCTTCATCGAAAATAAACAATAAACCCTCTTTTTCTGGTAGAAAAAAATGATTTGAAAGACCGACTGCCTTTTCCTCTTCTGTAATAGCAACCTTTACCCAAAAAGTGACTAAGTGAGAATCAGTCCTGCCATTAAAGATTTCGAGTGTTAGCGTTTTAGAGGGACTAGTCGACGAGATAGACAACGTACCTAGCAGAAGAACGAGCCTCAGAGGAAAAAATATTGTATTCAAATCGATTAAACAAGGCCAGATATATAATCCGGAAATTTTGGAAGAATCCCCAATCTTGCCCAAACATCATGGGCTACACAAGCATATGTCTTCCTGATTGAATTTGAAAACTTTGGGGATTTCGATCCATAAAGTTTGGCAAGATAGGAATAATATTCTTTTCTTATTACTGGATTACAGTCAGTAATTAAATATGTACCCTTGTATATGTGTTTAGAGCACAATTGTAAAATTGCGCGAGCAGCGTCAACAGAATGAATTAAATTTAAGTATTCCTCCCCATTTCCATCTAACATCTCATTGGAGAGTACAGAATTGAGACCAACAATCCGCTCGGAGCAATACAACCCGCCCAGCCTAACCACTACTGTATTTTTGAACTGTCTACACCATTCTGTCTCAATAGCATGAATCTTTTTTGCTCTGCTATTTAAAGGCGTCAGTTGATGATAAGAACTATCTATTAATTTTTCACTTCCGTCTGAAAATATTCCCGTACTCGAAACTAAAATTACTTTTTTGAGAAGATTTGGATTAAAAAGCCGAACTACCCTGAAAACAGATTCGGCTAAATTGTTCGTGTACGTGCTCGGACTTAACATCACAACCGCAGAACCTCCAAATGTTAGAGTTATATTTTTAACTAAATCATTTTCAAGTCTAAAAACATCTCCATATTTATAAGGACATCTATCAACTAAATCTTGACTTCTTTTCTCCCTTCGTAGGGCGATAATATTTGAATTTGGCGATTGCGTAATAATTTTTCGAGCCAGATAACCCGCTCCTATTAAAAGTAATTCCATTTTATTCAATTTTTTCCAAATTTTGTGATTCCTAAAACCTATAACAATAGGTTAATTATAAGAATATAAGAAATTTGCAGCCCATCTGCAAAGTCTTTTGGTATAATATAAAGTTTACGAACTAAAGTTGGAGAATATTAAGTTGAGCTCTTCTGGTAATACAATAAAAGGTGGCGACATTATCACTATAGAAAATGGATTATTAAAGGTACCCGACAAGCCAATCATACCTTTTATTGAAGGTGACGGCATCGGCGCAGACGTATGGCGTGCCAGTAGACGAGTGCTGGATGCAGCAATAGAAAAAGCATACGACAACCAACGAACTATAAATTGGATTGAAGCTCTTGCAGGAGAAAAAGCCTTCAATAAAACCGGTGAATGGTTGCCGTCAGAAACCCTTGAAATGTGCAGAGAATATCTTGTAGCAATTAAAGGGCCACTAACCACTCCTATTGGCGGAGGTTTTCGCTCACTGAACGTCACGTTAAGACAAGTTTTAGACCTATATGTTTGTATAAGACCAGTAAGGTGGTTCAACGGAGTACCCTCTCCAGTCAAAGAGCCCAACAGCGTAGACATGGTTATTTTCCGCGAAAATACTGAAGATATCTATGCCGGAATTGAATTTGAGGAAGGTACAACCGAGTGTAAAAAATTCTTGTCCTTGATGGAAACAAACTTTCCCGATCTATTTGAAAAAATAAGATTCCCCAACACGTCTGGTATGGGACTTAAGCCAGTTTCTCAAGAGGGCACCACGCGACTAGTCAGGGCAGCAATAAATTATGCGATTGCTAATGACAGAAAAAGTCTAACTTTCGTGCATAAAGGCAACATTATGAAGTTTACAGAAGGCGCTTTTAGAAACTGGGGTTATGATTATGTAGAAAAAGAGTTCCCTGATAATGCGTATACTTGGGAGCAATGGGAAAAAACTAATGCTATGAAAGGTGCGAAAGCAGCCAACCTCGAGCAAGAAAAAGAACTAGCAAGCGGGAAAATTCTCGTTAAAGATGCTATCGCTGATATTACGTTACAGCAAGTCCTCACTAGACCTAAAGAATTCGACGTCATAGCTACCATGAATCTAAATGGAGATTACTTATCTGACGCCTTAGCGGCTCAGGTCGGAGGTATCGGAATCGCGCCGGGTGGAAACGTAAACTATGAAACCGGACATGCTATATTTGAAGCCACTCATGGGACCGCTCCAAAATATGCCAATCTTGATAAAGTTAACCCAGGCTCTGTATTACTTTCAGGAGAAATGATGCTTAGGTATTTAGGCTGGACGGAGGCAGCAGACTTAATAATCGCCTCAATGGACAAAACTATAAGCAGTAGATTCGTTACATATGATTTTGCTAGACTAATGGACAACCCCAATGAAGTAAAATGTAGTGAATTTGCCACCAAGTTGGTTGAAAACTTGTAACTTGTGAGTAGTCGATCATGGTAAAGGAAACTTACGATAATAGGGTTAATAGCTATAGGCCACTCTTATCTCCCACAATTTTAAAAGAAGAAATACCAATACCTACCCAATGCTCAGAGCTAGTAGATAAAAGTCGGCAAGATTGTGAAAACATTATTCTCAGCAAAGATCCGCGCCTGCTAGTAATCACAGGACCATGTTCAATTCACGACTGCAACGCGGCGATTGACTACGCACATAAGCTTAGTGAATTACAAAAGACGCTTGATGATAATCTTGTTATCGTTATGCGGGTCTATTTCGAGAAGCCGAGAACAACGATTGGGTGGAAGGGTTTAATAAATGATCCTCATCTAAATAATACATTTGACATCAATAATGGCCTTCGTACAGCCCGAAAACTTTTAGTTGATATTAGTGAGATTGGGCTACCGTGCGGGACAGAATTCTTGGATGTAATTACCCCGCAATTCATTGCGGATTTAATCACATGGGGGGCGATAGGCGCTAGAACTACGGAATCCCAAATCCATCGAGAGATGGCGTCAGGTTTATCAATGCCCATAGGCTTCAAAAATGGTACAGACGGCAATGTGCAAGTCGCAATTGATGCATTAAAAGCAGTTGGACATCCCCACCAATTTCTAGGGGTAACCGAACAGAGTTTAGCCGCGATAATCAGCACTAAAGGTAATAAAACCTGCCACGTCATCTTAAGAGGATCCTCAACAGGAACAAATTACGACAAGAAAAATGTCTTAGAAACTTATAAACGATTAGAAAAAAGTAACCTCAATGCCCGTCTAATGATCGATTGCAGCCATGGAAATAGCAGCAAGAATCATTTGAATCAACCGAAGGTTGTAGGTGAGATTTCTAGTCAACTTGAACAAAATAATCATATATGCGGGGTAATGCTAGAGAGCTTTTTGGAAGAAGGTAATCAGTCACTCACAACTAAAAAAAGCCTTAAATACGGACAAAGTATTACTGATGCTTGCATGGCTTGGGAGACGACAACGCCTGTGCTTTATCAGCTTGCTGATGCGGTCGATAAAAGGCGTAATGCCTCTTCTACCTAGCCATAGAGTAATATCTAGCTGAGTGAAAAGAAGAAAAAANCTGAGTGAAAAGATTTCAACTAGTTAGACAACAATTTGCTAAAAAGGTCGTCGTCTCTTCTATGCCAATGCCATATCAGTTTAAGCATCAAGCGTTTGGTTTTTTTAAAACCCTGACGCTTATAACTGTTACCGCTTGTCTTCTATTAATTGGTATTGGACAGGTATATTGCTACGCATCGGATTTAGATACTATTCATACAATGCAAAATATCCGTATTAAAGATAGAGAACAAAATAACAAACAAATCCGTACTAAAATTAAAACTTATAAAAAACTCAACGAAGAATTAAGAAACATCCAGGAAACAGCTAAACAATTGAAAACGGAAAAATTCCGACTGCTTGAAACACTTATCTTCGGAAAAAATCACGCCGATATTACTTTAGTACAACGTACTAGTATCGTGCGCGAAAATCTAGAACTACTCTATCGATTTATAGAAAAGGACTATCCTATAGAGCGGTTGGCACGGCTAGAAGTCGTTAAGAAGTTACAAACCAAACTAAGAAAGAGTTCCTTGTCCCCAAGTCTTATGGAAGAATTTTACAATATTCTGCATAATGAAATTGGTTTTTCACAGGAAGATCGAGTGAGGACAGAGTCTATAGCCATTGCTGATGACAACATAGAAGCAGTAACTTTTAATATCGGACGAGTTGGATACTATTTCATAGACGAGGAAAAAAAATTGGCGGGTTTATTCTCACTAAAACGAGCACAATGGAAATTAGTTGATTTTGATACTTATGCCAATAACTTCAAAAAGGCAATTGAGATAATCGAAAATGCACTTACTGAAAGATATATAATTTTACCTGTCGAAGCTATGAGTAAAGCCAATGTCGAGTAAATACTACGNGTTCATAGTAGCCATTATTTTCCTCACTCAGAACTCTCAGAATCTTTTAGCGGATTCACTTGGCCTCGAAAAAATTACTGAAAATTTAGTCAAAGTAATAAGTAAAGAAAAACTCGAAAACCGAGAAAGCCTTCAGAAGTTAGACAGCTTCATATCATATACGAAAAAGCAAATAGATACTGGGACTGCGGTCACAAATACAACTAGAGCACAACTAGATAAATATAAAAGCACCAAGCACGATATGTTATTTTTTCCCCTAAAATCAATTAAGCTAGAACGAAGTCTTAATCTACTTAACCAATCGCATTTGATTAAAGCTACAGAAAATTCTCCTGAAATCATTGCCATATCGAATAGAATTTTTCTATCGAATGAGGGCTATTTGACAGATCAAAAAGATAAAAAAAGGCTTAGCTTAGATTCCCCCGCTAAATTGACTAAAGCCATACAAAAAAATGCTGCAGAATTTAATTTAGCATCGAATGAAGCGCAACCACTTGGCGTAATCATAGGAAATAAACAGAATTCAATTCAGAGCGAAACTGAAAATGTTAAAACGGCCTCTTCGTCACTCATAGAATTTATCAATGATGGCGGTTTAATAGGAAGCATAATAATTTTAAGTGGATTAATAGTTTTGATTTTAGGGCTAGTGAATTATCGCAATCTACAGAAATTTAATCTGGTTATAGAAGATCCAGCTCTAATCGAAACGGCGCTCTTTAGTGGGTTTAGTTCAATAGAAACCCGTGATTATAGCTTTGAACAAAAAGAAGTCCTGCTTAGTAAAGTTTTACATCAACATTCGGCAAAATTACGGGGCACTATCGACTATATAAGATTCATTGCAACAATTTCGCCTATGTTAGGGTTGCTTGGCACTGTCAGTGGGTTAGTCATCACCTTTCAATCTTTTAACTTATCAGGTAACAGCGACAGCTCAATTGTAGCAGCCGGTATATCGCAAGCTCTGACAACAACCATCCTTGGATTAATTGTCGCAGTCCCCTCTCTTCTTCTGTTCACCTTATTATCAAGCAGAGTAAAGTTTATTGAAGAAAGTTTAGAACAGTTTGCTTTTCAGATAATGCTAGATTCCAATGATTAATAGTTTTTTCTTAGATCAAATTTCTAAATTCGAATACATCTTCGAAAACGGCGGGCCAATTATGATTGTTATTTTTGGACTAGGTTTAAGTATTTGGTTTTTCCTGCTTTCGTTTTTATTTCAAGGACCATCTGGGAAAATTTGCTCGCCGTACAACTATGGCAAACCATGGGATGATGTCACAAAAAAAATCACAATTGCTAATAAAAAAAACATTGCATTAGTAAAAATACTCGTATCAATTTGCCCATTAGTCGGATTGCTCGGCAGTACAACTGGAATGGTTGCGGTTTTTAGAGTTATAGAAATACATGGGACAGATGCACCCCAAGTCGGACTCTCCCTGCCAAGAGTAGTAATACCAACCTTAGTTTCATTGATGATATCTATATCGGGACTAATTGGCCTAAAAGTAATAAGGCCAAGAGAAATTCCCAAAAATAGAGCTAATTAAAATGAGATTTACGAATAAAAGTGATGCCAAAGATGATCTCAGTATAGATCTTACACCACTTTTAGATGTGAGCTTTATAATTCTTATATTTTTTATATTAACCACAACATTTGTGGATGAAGGCAGACTAGCCATAGAAAAGCCGAAATCGAATAGCGAACAATCTGCGCAACCCGATAGTATCAAAATAAGAATAGATAGGAATAACNTCTTATATTTCCAAAATAATTTAATCGAGCCGGAGTCTCTAAAGGAGAAACTTATAGTCGAATTAAAAAACAAACCATTGGGTTCATTAGTAATAGAAGCCGATCAAAGAAGTGAATTATCAATTTTCGTACAAGTAGTCGATACTGCAAAATCCGCGGGTATCCAAGACATAACAATCAGTACAGAAAAAAAATAGAACAATAGATGCAAAAGTTAACAGTAAATAGAAGTATCGTATTCTTTTTTTCTCTCTTAATTACTTTGTTTTTGTTTTTTATTGCTGGCAACCTGATTTTTGTAGAGCAACCTGCATCAATGTTTACGGCTCTCGATTCGATTAAATTTTCCACAGCTAGTAATAACAAACTTCAAGTCGATAACGACAACGCAACTAGTCAAGTAATTAATACAGAAAAAACTAAAGGGAGAAATAGTCCTAGTGCTTCTCAAAATACTTCAGAGACTGTGCCTTCGAAATTACATTATTCCTCAAACGAGAAGGATACAAAACAGCTATCTATTTTCACACTTGAAGGTGATTACTTTCCTCTTTTTAAACTAAAGCCAGATTACCCATCGCATGCTCTCGAAAAAGGACGCGAGGGAGTTTGTTTGGTTAATTACACCATAGAAACTAACGGAAAAGTTAGAAATGTGACAGCTGTTGATTCGGAATGTGACGTTTGGTTCCGTAAAGCGTCAATCGATGCTGCAAAATTATTTGTATACAAACCCAGGGTAAAAAATGGAATGTCTGTAAAAGTGGAAAATGTAAGGAATAAATTTGTTTTTAAAATCCTTGAAAAATAGTCTGTTTTTTGCGCTAGTTTTGATGGTAGTGCCGGTAGGAGTGGTTTACACGCTTGATAACGATAAAAGTCTTACCCAAACTTATTCTCCGAAGATACTAGACGCCATTCTTAAAACTGAGGAGCTTCTCGATAAAAACTTGAATAACAAAGCAATTGAAATTTTAAAGCCAATAATCAAAAAAAAGACGCTCAATGATTTCGAAAAAGCCAGTTTACATTTTTTGTTCGCAACAGCNCACTTTAACCTTAAAAATTTTTTAAACGCAAATACAAGCTTTCTGAGAGTACTGACATACGACAGTATTCCGACGTTATTGTATCTTGAGTCACTAAAGAAGTTGTCACTAAATTATTTAAACAGAGAACAGAAAGAGTTCGTTCTAAAAAGAATCAAAATTATCGATGATAAACAAGAAAATATCGATTTACAGCTAAGCCTTGCGGACTTTCTTTATCAGTCTTCTGACTTTATTCGAACAATCGATACGTTAGTTTTAGTTGTTCATAAGGGGCAAAATCTAACGAAATCTCAATCGAGAAAACTGAAT
The DNA here is from genome assembly GCA_002170535.1 of Methylococcaceae bacterium TMED69. Classification (GTDB taxonomy): domain Bacteria; phylum Pseudomonadota; class Gammaproteobacteria; genus TMED69. The sequence goes on along the minus strand of NHDW01000002.1, from coordinate 60,906 downwards.
GAACTTTTATTCTTGGCATACGTTAAAAACTCTGAGCTAAATGAAGCCTTGAAAGTAATCGAAACTGTCGTGCAGAGTAACCCTACTAAAAAGAATTTTAGGCGCCTCGCTTATATTTACGCTCTCCTGAATGAGACAGACAATCATCTAAATATTTGGGAAACTATAAACGATAATTTTTCGCTGGATCGATCCGAAACGAGATATTTTTATGAACTTTTATTAAAGCGAGACTTCCACTCAAAAGCGGAACAGATTTTTATCTATGGAATAGAGAATAGTTTTTTTAGACCAAATGACAAGTTACATAATGACTCACTTAACATAAGGCTAAAATCCATTCCAATAAGCAAAGAAGATTGAAAACCTAATTATCTATAAAGCCAAGGTATGGGCATCCTAGCTCATTGAGCCCATTAATTATCTAGAAGTTCATTCAACAGATATCAATCTGTCGGAACTTGAAAAGACATTCCGTCAAGCGCTTCCGTGATTTCAATTTGACAAGATAAGCGGGAGAGACCATCAACTTTATTGTCAACAAACTCTAGAGTTTCCTCTTCGATTTCTGAAATGACTGATATTTTATCGGTACAATCCGGTTCAATATACACATGGCACGTCGCACAAGAACACCCCCCTCCACATTCACCATGGATTCCAGGAATTTGGTTTTCAAGGGCAGTCTCCATTAATGACCAACCTATCTTGGCGTTGACAGTTTTTATGATGACGTTATTTGTATCTTTAAATATAACTTTTGGCATTGATCTGCTGTTAGTCTTTACATACTGGAATAGTTAGGCCCACCGCCGCCCTCTGGTGGGCACCAATTAATATTTTGGCCCGGATCCTTTATATCACATGTTTTACAGTGCACGCAGTTTTGAGCATTTATCTGCAACCTTTTGTTGGATCCATCATCCACATATTCATAAACTCCGGCTGGACAATAATTTTGCTCAAGTCCTGCATAAAATTTCAAATTTCTCTGTAGTGCCATATCCGGTTGCTGTAAAACCAGGTGACACGGCTGGTTCTCTTCATGATAGGTATTAGACAGGAAGACAGAAGAGGCTTTATCAAATGTTACGACACCATCCGGTTTAGGATAATCCTTAGTTTTTGAGCTGTCAGCTTTCTCTGTCTGCAAATGATCTGCCTTATTCGAAAAAGTCCAGGGCGCTCTACCGCGGAAAATATAAGTATCAATCGCTGAATAAATCATGGCAAATAATAACCCCCATTTGAACGACGGCTTTATGTTTCTAACTTTATATAATTCATCCCATAACCAACTTTTTTGTAATTTATCTTGGAAGCTAGTTATTTCTTTATTCTCCCAACCATTAATCGCCTCCTCGAATACGCTTTCAGCCGCTAGAATCCCAGACTTCATTGCAGTGTGTGTACCTTTAATTTTCGGCACATTTAAAAATCCTGCAGCATCACCTATAATTAACCCGCCCGGAAAAGATAGTTTAGGTAGAGACTGTATGCCACCCGCACTTATAGCTCTCGCACCGTACGAAATTCTTTTAGCCCCATCGAATAAGTTCCTGAATTTGGGATGGGTTTTAAATCTCTGCATCTCCTCAAAAGGACTTAAGTGGGGATTTTTATAGTTCAAACCCAAAACAAAGCCTACGGACAGTAGGTTTTCTCCATAGTGATACATCCACGAACCACCATAAGTACTTAGGTCCATAGGCCAACCTGCGGTATGAGTAATTTGACCCGAAGCGAATTTAGAGGGGTCAAGTTCCCAGATTTCTTTAATGCCAATGCCATATACTTGAGGATCGCAGTCGGCTCGTAGNTTAAACCGATCAAACAATTTTTTCGTCAGAGAGCCCCGACAACCCTCGGCAAAGATGGTTTGTCTGCCTTTAAGCTCAATTCCTGCTTCGAAATTTTCACCCTTCTCTCCATCTTTAGTTCGACCCATGTCTCCGGTTAATACTCCCTTGATATTTCCTTCAGAATCAACAGATAGTTCTGAGCAAGAGAAACCTGGAAAAATATCAACCCCTAGTTCTTCAGCTTGTTCTCCAAGCCATTTACACAAGTTTCCCAAACTGGTTATGTAATTTCCCTGATTATGCATCTGTGGTGGAGTCGGCAACCTCAGAGCAAATCGTTTTGATAACAGATAAAATTTATCAGAGGTAGCCGAGGTCTCAAGTGGGGCACCTCTCGATTCCCAATCTGGTATCAATTCATCTAGCGACTTCGTTTCTATAACCGCACCTGAGAGTATGTGCGCTCCCACCTCGGAACCTTTCTCAACCAAACAGACAGAGAGATCGGTTTTTGCTTCGATGGATAGCTGCTTCAACTTAATGGCAAAACTGAGGCCTGCTGGACCACCGCCTACTACCACAACGTCGTATTCCATCACCTCTCTATCTGTCATACCATACTAGCTCGAAATTGATTTTATTTTATAAACCTTGTTCTATTCAGAAAGTTGCTCAGACATTTCCGGGACTTCTTTAAAAAGGTCACCAACCAATCCATAGTCTGCTACTCCAAAGATAGGTGCCTCTTCGTCTTTATTGATTGCAACTATAACTTTCGAATCCTTCATGCCTGCAAGATGTTGAATCGCTCCAGAAATCCCAACAGCGATATACAGTTGAGGGGCAACTATTTTACCGGTCTGACCAACCTGATAATCATTTGGAACATATCCAGCGTCAACTGCCGCTCTGGAAGCGCCAACTGCGGCACCTAATTTATCNGCAAGAGTTTCAATAATAGCAAAGTCTTCAGAACTACCCACTCCTCTTCCACCAGATACGATAATTTCCGCTGCTCCTAGTTCAGGCCTGTCTGACTTAGTCAACTCTTCTCTAACAAATTTAGAGAGATTCGGGCTATCTGGCGCGCCAATATTTTCAATAGGCGAAGAAGAATCGCTTATCCCATTCGGTTCAAACGCAGTGGGTCTAATGGTAAGAACCTTCGTGTCGTCTTTCGATTTTACTGTAGCAATGATATTACCGGCATACATTGGGCGTTTAAATGTTTCTTGGTCAACTATGTCAATGACATCAGATATTTGAGCCACGTCAATTAGGGCGGCAACTCTAGGCATAAAATTTTTACCACTAGTTGAAGAGGCCGTGATGATGAATTGATAATCGGTTGAATGACTAACAACCACGGTCGCTAAATTTTCAGCTAATCCGTCCTTCAAAGACTCAGATTCGCAAAGTTTGACTGAAGACACGCCGTTTATTCGACAGGCCTCTTCTGCAACTTTTGCGCAATCGAGCCCGGCAACTAAAATATCAATCTTGTTAGGATTTAAGAGTTGTCCCGCCGCAACTGCGCTGTGGGTTACGACCGACAGATGTTTATTATCGTGTTCTGCTACGATTAATACGTTCATAATTTAAATNACCTTTGCGTCATTTTTTAATTTATCAAGTAGCTGTCCCACATCTTCAACTTTGATGCCCGCTTGACGTTCAGGCGGTTCAGCTACGTTTACTAATTCTAATCTCGGTGCAATATCAACTCCAATCTCTTCAGGGTTTAATACCTCGAGTGGTCTTTTTTTTGCCTTCATTATGTTCGGCAATTTCACATACCGAGGTTCGTTTAATCTTAAATCAGTAGTAATTATCGTTGGTAGTTTTANGTTGAGGGTCTGAATTCCCCCGTCAATTTCTCTCGCCACTATGGCTTCTCCACCCTCGATTTCAAGATTACAGGCAAAAGTACCTTGCGACCATCCCAATAAAGCCGAGAGCATTTGTCCAGTTTGGTTTGAATCATCGTCAATCGCCTGTTTACCCAAAATAATGACGTCAGGATTTTCTTTTTCCGCGATGTTCGCAAGAATTTTGGCCACCGATAAAGGCTGTACGTTTACTTCGGTCTCAACCAGTATGCTTCTGTCTACTCCCATGGCCATGGCGGTTCTTAGTGTTTCTTGGGCTTGTTTCGGTCCAATTGAAACCGCAATCGTCTCTGTCGCAACCCCAGACTCTTGTAATTTGACTGCCTCTTCAACCGCGATTTCGTCAAACGGATTCATGGACATTTTGACATTAGAAAGTTCCACACCCGTCCCGTCAGCTTTTGGTCTTGCTTTAACATTATAGTCAATGGCTCTTTTAACGGCGACTAAGATTTTCATAAAGACTCCTGCAAATGATCTACCATTTAATGCTTGATCGTAAATAATATTAAATTAATGTCATTTTACCAATATCGAGAGATTTCTCCAAATTTGAAAATTCGTGATATAGAAAATTCGTGATACAATTGGGTAAAAGTATTAATTAACACAAGTTTTATACTAATACGAGTAATAGAGCGAACTCGCTCAACTTATAGACAAGGTGTTTTTGGGCGTTCTTATTCAAAAGCATCTAATCAGCACCTACGAGGAAACTTAATGGCAACTTTAGCAAAAGACACTAAAACCACTTCTAATTCGAGCGCAGAACAAGCTTTTAGCTGGGAAGACCCATTATTGCTCTCAGAAATGCTATCCGAAGACGAAAGACTCATCAATAATGCAGCCAAAGTTTTTTGCGAAGGAGAGTTGCTTCCAGGTGTTACTTTAGCTCACAGGCATGAAAACTTTGACCGTAACATTATGAACAAATTCGGAGATAATGGCTTCTTGGGTCCAACAATTCCCGAAGAATACGGGGGCGCCGGCCTAAGCTACGTAGATTATGGATTAATCGCAAAAAACGTTGAATCGGTCGATTCAGGATACCGGTCTGCAATGAGCGTACAGAGCAGCTTGGTGATGCATCCAATCAACGCCTTTGGCACAGAGGCTCAAAGGTTAAAATATTTGCCTGATCTAGCAACAGGCAAGAAGATAGGCGCATTCGGTCTGACCGAACCTGATCACGGTTCTGACCCGTCAAGTATGCAAACCAATGCTTCAGCAGCCCCTGATGGATACATTCTAAATGGTTCGAAGATGTGGATTTCTAACTCACCAATCGCGGATGTGTTTGTCGTTTGGGCTAAGGAATCCGGACAAATAAGGGGCTTTATCGTAGAAAGGTCCATGAAAGGTCTTTCAACACCGAAAATCGAGGGTAAATTTTCTCTTAGGGCATCTATCACTGGTGAAATCGTGTTAGATGATGTTTTTGTCCCTGAAGAGAATCTTCTACCAAATGTAATGGGATTAAAGGGTCCATTTAGTTGTCTCAATAGAGCCCGTTATGGTATTGCTTGGGGTGCAATGGGGGCAGCAGAATTTTGTTGGAAACAAGCCCGACAATACGTTCTCGATAGAAGTCAGTTTGGAAGGCCTCTTGCAGCAAATCAGCTGGTCCAAAAAAAATTAGCAGACATGCAAACTGAAATAGCGCTTGGTTATCAGGCTGCGCTACAAGTTGGCAGGCTTATCGACGAAGGAAAAGCAGCTCCTGAGATGATTTCGCTGATCAAACGAAATAATTGTGGAAAAGCGTTGGACATTGCACGGACTGCCAGGGATATGTTAGGCGGAAATGGGGTCTCGGATGAATATCACATTATTCGTCACGTTTTGAACCTTGAGGCAGTGAACACTTATGAGGGAACCCATGACATTCATGCTTTAATCCTAGGAAGAGCTCAGACAGGGATCCAAGCATTCTTTTAATCTGGCGGCTATCAGCCTTCCCAAAGAAGAGACTATTACATAACATTCTCGATTGAAATAAGCTCTTGACTGATAATCATCTTCCTTACCTCAGTCGTGCCCGCACCTATCTCTAACAGTTTATTCCCTCTGTATAGCCTATTGATTTCTGATTCCCAAATATAACCTGATCCTCCATGAATCTGGACCGCTTCATCAAGAACAAAATTAAGCGTATTAGCGCAGAACATAATCGAAGCTGCTGCATCTGCATGGATCATTCCCCTACCCGCGTCTTGACTAGTTGCATAATTAATTTGACTTAAGACTTTAAGATTAAGAGCTTTCATAGCCTCTAGTCTTGCATACATATCGGCCAACTTAGACTGAATCATTTGAAAATTAGCTATCTTTTTGCCAAATTGAGTACGGTGAGATGCATGTTCAAGACTAAGTTGAAGAGCTCTTTCTGCCATCCCCACACAAATTGGCGCGATCACGGCTCGCTCAAAATCAAGACCGCTCATAACGACCCCAACACCTTCATTCACGTTGCCCAATAGATTCTCTACGGGAACCTCACAATTATTAAAAACCAATTCGCCTGTCTGACTTCCTCTAAAGCCCATTTTGTTAAGTTTTTGTGCTACGGAAAAACCTGGAAAATCCTTTTCAACGATAAAGGCTGATATNCCATTCTTACCTAATTCCCTCGCGGTTTTTGCATAAACTAATAAAATATCGGCGACAGGTCCATTTGTGATATACATTTTAGATCCATTGAGAACAAAAACATCTCCTTGTTTTTCTGCTGTGGTATTCATGGCACCCAAAGCGTCCGAACCGGCTCCAGGTTCCGTGAGTCCAAGCGCACCAATATTTTGCCCTGAACAAAGCGCGGGCAAATATTTCTCTTTTTGTTCATCGTTGCAGTTTCTAAAAAGATTATCTAAGCACAAGTTTTCGTGGGCAATCCAGCTTAATGCTAACGCATAGTTCCAACGGCCAATGGCTTGAGCGATCAATCCACTAGCCAAAATATCCAGCCCTTGACCCCCAAATTTTTCCGGAATCGTTATGCCGCAAAAACCTTCATCACCAATTTTTTTAAAAATGCCCNCTGGCCACCATTCGTCTGCGTCCATTCTGGAAGCCAAAGGATACAATTCCCTCTTGGCAAATTTATCCGCTTGTTCAAAAATAAGTGAATGATGTTCTGAAAGCTTGAATTGTCCGTCTTGAGAAGATATTGGTTCGCTCAACTAATTTTCCTTTTTTTGCTCAAAAGTGTAAAGTTAGTAGGATATAGAATTATATTGACCAATAACAGATATAAAGAGATAAGAAATGACTTTTTCCATAAACGATGATCAAATAGCTATAAAGCAAGCTATTTCCAAGATATGTGATAATTTTTCAGCTGAATATTGGCTAGAACGTGATAGCAATGGAGAATTTCCGCAGGAATTCGTAACCGAAGTTTGCGAGGCTGGATGGTTCGGAATTGCAATGCCAGAAAAATATGGAGGTAGCGGATTAGGTATGACGGAAGCTTCACTTATGATGCAAACAATCACCGAGTCGGGGGCTGGATACACTGGCGCCTCTTCTGTGCACTTAAATCTTTTTGGGCTGCATCCCATTGTTATTTTCGGAACTGAAGAACAAAAACAAAGAATGCTGCCACCAATGATAAGAGGTGAGGATAATGCTTGTTTTGGGGTCACAGAACCAAATGCGGGCTTGGACACAACCAGCCTTGAGGTAAGAGCTGAAAAATCGGGCGATGGATATCTAATCCACGGACAAAAAATTTGGACCTCTATGGCCCAAAGAGCGAATAAAGTGCTTTTGTTAGCCAGAACAACACCCAAAGACCAAGTCAAGAAAAAAACAGAAGGGTTATCTCTTTTTTATACAGACTTAAATCGAGACTATGTCGAGATTCGAGAAATCGAAAAAATGGGAAGAAAAGCTGTTGATTCAAACAGCGTGTTCTATGATGGTATGCCCGTTCCTCAAGAAGATTTAATTGGCGATGAAGGGAAAGGCTTTCATTATATCTTACATGGTTTGAATCCTGAAAGAATTTTAATTGCAGCCGAGGCAGTCGGTATTGGCAGAGCAGCTTTAAATCGGGCCGTTGACTATGCCAAGGACCGTGTTGTGTTTGATAGACCGATTGGTAAAAACCAAGGGATTGCTCATCCTCTGGCAAAAAATTGGATGGAACTTGAAGCGGCAAATCTAATGGTTTTCAAAGCAGCGGCTCTATATGACTCGGGTCAGGAGTGCGGTGCAGAGGCGAATGCGTGTAAATACCTTGCAGCCGAGGCAGGGTTTAACGCTTGCGAACAGGCTGTTTTGACACATGGTGGTATGGGATACGCGAAAGAATATCATGTAGAAAGATTAATGAGGGAGGTAATGATACCTCGAATAGCTCCCGTGAGTAGGGAAATGATTTTTAATTTTATTTCGGAGAAAGTCCTAGGTTTACCTAGGTCATTTTAACAAGGGAGAACGAAATGCGATTCGGGTTTATGGAAGATTTTAGAAATCCTGTTAAGTGGAGAAGACCGTTTGCCGAATTTTATCAGCAGATACTGGAGCAAATAAAAATATGCGAACAAATTGGATATGATAACGTTTGGCTAACAGAACACCATTTTACCGATGATGGATACAACCCCTCTCTGATGACAACTGCTGCTGGGGTTGCAACGGCAACAAAACAAATAAGAATTGGAACTTTTATAGTAATTTTACCGTATCAACACCCCGTTCTTTTAGCTGAAGAAGTCGCAAATGTTGATATACTCTCAAATGGGAGGTTTGAGTTCGGTGTAGGCCAGGGCTATTCCTATCATGAATACAAAGCATTCTGCATGGAACGCTCTGAAAGAGGTCCTAAAACAAGAGAAAGTATCCAGTTAATTGAGCGACTATTTAATGAAGAAAAAGTTACTCATAATGGTAAATTTTTTAAAACTCATGAGGCAAAATTGTCTCCTAAACCAGTACAAGACCCTCATCCACCGATTTGGATAGGAGGGAGAGGACCTAAGGCGGTAAAAAAAGCGGCTCAGATGGGTTTCCATTTAATGGCTACGATTGGTCCGGATCCAGCGCCGGATTATATCTCAGCACTTAAAGAGTCCGGGAGAAATCCAGTCGATTACAAAATAGCGCAGCTTAGAATGGTGTATTGCGCAGATTCAGAAGACCAGGCTTGGGAAGAATGTCAAGAACATTTGTTTCACTTGATAGAGTTCTATCATGATATTCTGTCGGAAGCTAATGATGCGGACGGAGACGATGCTCCTTTGCCCATAAGTAGGCCTGAAGATATGAGGAACTCAGTTCTTGCAGACCATTTCATGATCGGAACCCCTGAACAAGTCTCCGAGAAACTATCTCAATTCCAAATTGATTTCACTTGCACCGACCTTATCATGGGGACGCAATTCCCTGGGCTTAACCCTAAACTTGGAACAAACGCCCTCAAACTGTTTGGGGAAAAAGTTATGCCAAAATTTAGAAAATAATGTAACTTTACAAAAAGCCCCTGATTACCCTGAAGCTACTATCCCGTCTATTATAGAATTATAAAGTTGAGTAATCGCCCCAGCCATTTCGTTGGAGTCATCGCCTGTTGCTCTAAAATTACTTTGATAAGTAATTTCAGTTTTTGTGGCCGAGGTAGTTTTCAATTCGACGAAAGCAAAATAATCCTTCAGAGGCAAAGCATCATTTTCGATTATTGAATACCCAAACAGATCATCGTCTCGGCTTATCTCCAGTCGCTCTATAACCTTACCCCCTCCCTGTAGAGTTATGTTGCGTAACATTCCTATTCCGCTTCCGGAACACTCTACAGAATCTATCATATCAGGCAGTAGCTTCTTTATACCACAGAAGTCATTCAAAGCATCAAAAACAAATTTTTGAGATAAATCTATTTCTCTCTGTACAAATACTGTATACGCCATCTCTATGGTCCCCCTAAAAATTAAATTAGCATGAATGGGTTTTAATAAAGTCTCTTACCCTCGGGGCGATCTCACCTCTCCATCTAGAGCCATTAAAAACTCCATAATGACCAACTCCTTTTTGGACGTGGTCTGCTCTGTGATCACTTGGTATATTACTACAAAGACTGTGAGCTGCTTGTGTTTGGCCGATTCCAGATATATCATCCTTTTCACCCTCCACAGTCATTAAAGCTGTAGATACTATTGACCCAAGGTCGATTTTTGTTCCGCGATAAATAAATCTGCCATCTGCAATTAAATGTCGTTGAAATACTATATCAAGAGTTTCGAGATAGTATTCAGCTGGTAGATCCATCACTGCGAGATACTCGTCATAAAAAGCTAAATGAGACTGTACAGAGTCACCATCACCTTTTACGAGATCAGTGAAAAGTTCTTTGTGGGCCAGCATGTGTCTATCTAAATTCATTGTCATAAAACCGGTTAACTGTAAAAATCCAGGGTATACTCTTCTCAAATAGCCAAGCCTCGGATAAGGAACGTGTACAACAACATTTGACTCAAACCAATCTAGAGACTTGGATTTAGCAAGTTTGTTAGGCTCAGTCGGACTTAACCGCGTGTCAATCGGACAACCCATTAAGATCAAAGAGCTTGGACTGTAGTTACTTTTTAACTGCGCAGTATATGCCGTTGCAACGAGCGCTGCAGGTCCGGGTTGACATACCGCTATTAGATGATGATTAGGGCCGAGAATATTCATAAACCGAATAAGGTAATCTACGTAACTCGAAAAATTGAAGCTTCCTTTATACAAAGGAATATCTCTTGCGTCCTTCCAATCAGTCAGATATACGTCAAAATCTTCAACCAAAGACTTAACAGTTCCAGTAAGCAAGGTGGCATAGTGACCTGATAGTGGGGCCACCAAGAGAATTTTTGGTCTATTACCGCCCGGACGAGTGGTAAACTCTAATAAATCGCAAAAGTCGAGCCGTAAGACTCTAGCCATTTTAACTTTCTGACCCGGAGGAGATACATCGAATGTCGACCACCTTGGCTTTGCGTATTGCCGAGTAGTTCGTTCAAAAACTTGCAATGAAGCTGAGTAAGCTTTAACGAACGATAGATCACTCATAGGATTCAAGGGGTTATCAATTAGCGCCCTTTGCATTGAAGAAAGAATCCTTAAAGGTTTTACGGCAGCATGGGCAGATTCATAAAACTGGTAAAGCACAGCGACTCTCCTAGCTTACTATCGCTCTAGTATATTGATTTATTATTCAGTGTTCAACAGTTTCTCGCAACTGTTCTCAGTCTTTACTTTTTTGTGATTATTCCTTAGATTAAGATTTTGACCTGTAGAGTTGGAGATTCTAAAAATGCATGTAGGTATGTGTTCTATTTTTCAAAATCCTAATAATGCTGTGAGTGATCAACTAGTTTATTCAAATGAAGTTCAGTTGGCCGAATTGGCAGAACCATTGGGTTTCCAATCAATATGGACAGTAGAACATCACTTTACTAATTACACCATGTGCCCAGATCCAATGCAATTTTTAACCTACATGGCAGCTAAAACCAAAATAATCAAACTTGGCTCAATGGTGGTAGTGCTACCTTGGCATGACCCAATTAGAATTGCTGAACAAATCTCCATGTTAGATACATTATCGAATGGACGTCTAATTTTAGGCCTCGGTAGAGGCGCTGGTAGAGTAGAATTCGACGCTTTTAGACAAGATATGAAGGATTCTAGAGAAAGATTTATTGAAAGCGCCGAATGTGTTTTAGATGGACTTGAAAACGGTGTCTGCGAGTACAAGGGCAAGTTTGTAACTCAACCAAAAGCAGCGATAAGACCACTACCCTCAGCCTCCTTTAAGGGCCGCACCTATGCCGCAGCCGTATCACCAGAGTCAATCGAAATAATGGCAAAGCTAAGAATAGGCCTATTGGTTATTCCCCAAAAACCATGGGAACAGGTAGAAAAAGAGATTGAAAACTATAATAAAACTTACAAAAAATTAAATAGTGAAGACCCGCCTGCTCCTCTGCTCGCCGGTTGGACGATTTGCCATAAAGATAAAAATACCGCAAGAAAATTAGCAGAAAAATATATCGGGGGTTACTGGCAAACCGTGCTTGATCATTATAATTTTAATACTAACCATCTAAAGAATCAAAAAGGCTATGAGTATTACGGCAAGTTCGCTGAAAACATGAAAAAAACTGGCGTTAGTGGGGCAATAGAGTTTTTTATGGGTTTGCAAACCTGGGGAACACCTGAGCAATGCCTTCACCAAATCGAAAAGAACTGTAGTCGAATTGGCGCAGAGGCCTACATAGGAGTATTTAGTTTTGCTGGCATGCCCTTTGAAATAGCACAAGCAAATATCCAACTATTCGCAACCGAAGTGCTCCCCAAACTTAAGGCTATAAGCATCACTGGAAATATTGATTGGGCAGCATAAGGCAAAAAAGACTGGCTCTGCTCTGTGGTTTAACGTTTGCCTTGAACCTCATAGCGCCGAAGACTTTTTCCGAATCCTTCGAAGCTGATCTAGAACAACTTATCGAATTAAATCCGAAACCCGGCACACTTATCAATTCCAAAAATTTCAAAAATTTTAAGAACCTAATAGATCCAGACATTGCTAAATTCATACGCAATGATCATTTTTCAATACGGATCGGAGCACCAATATCATTGAAACCTCACCCAGCCTTTATTTTTGCGACGAGACAAGGCAGATCCAAGGCCACTTTATCCGACGAGCAAACATCATTACTTAATTTCTCATCAGGGCTCCCGTTTTCCGGACCTCCTATTTTAAACGAACAAGATGCCGGAATTAAGCTTGCATTTAATATGCGTTACGCCTACTTGGGAGACAACGGTTTCATACCCGAAATGAAGTGGCGCCTTATGGATTGGACCAAAGAGACGCTTGAATTCAAAATGGATTTTTCCATGAAATTAATGAGGTTTCTATTCAGATCAGTTCGACAACCTACCCCAGAAATTAAACAGAATAAAAAAGATATTTATGGAGCGGCTTTTCTCACTGCGATTAACGCAGGTAGCTATTCCGGTCTGCAAGCTCTTATTTATGCCAACAGAAATGAAGCAAAACCACCGAACGGCTGGGTCTACGTTCCGCAACTCGAGAGAACTCAAACGTTAGCTTCTTTTCGAAATGATGACTCAATGTTTGGAAGCGATGTCCTGCCGACCGATTTTTTATCGTTTTCTGGATCCCTAGCTGAATCGAAATGGAATTATCTCGGAACCTCTTATTTATTATTACCACTGTACGAGCACAATAGCCTAAAAACTGTAGGCCAAAAATCGAAAAAGCAAAATTACCATCATGTAAAATTTGGCGGCAAAGCATCATGCTTCCCAGGAGTTGAGTGGCAAATAAGAGAAGTACATATACTTGAGGGAATTGAAAAAGATTCAAAAAAGAGGGCTAAGAGGCGAATTTTCTATCTAGACGCGCAAACACACGTCCCGATGATTTGGAAAATTTACAGCCAAAATAAAAAACTTTGGAAAATTGTCATAAGTGCATATTCAAGTTCTGAATCTCATATACCCGAAAATACCAGCAATTTTGCGCCAGTTGGAACAGCATTTTCTACAATTGATATTCAAACTAATAGATGCACTACCATTAATATGCTAACTTTCATCAATTCTGATGAGGTTGAGGTTAGAGATTTTGATGTGACAAGGATGAACTCTGGTAAAAGATTTAGATAATTAGCTATTGATTTTTATTTTATAGATCGGCGCTAAAAAACGGACAATTGTTGAGGAGGGCTGCGAACATGGAATTCAGTTTACATATTCAAACACGAATAACAGATTGGCAAATAATAAAAGATTTGGAACTTTTGGGTTATGACTCCGTTTGGGTACCCGATACCCAGATGATGTGGAGCGATTGCTATTCCACTATGGCTCTAGCTGCCCAAAATACAGACAGAATAAGAATTGGAACTGGAGTCGCGATTGCTGGAACCCGAATTGCGCCAACTACGGCAGCGGCTATCTCCTCTGTAAATGCATTAGCCCCAGGTAGAATATTTTTAGGGATTGGTACAGGCCACACAGCGATGAGGGTGATGGGACAGGACCCTTTGCCAGTTGCCGAGTTTCGTGAATATTTGAGGGTAGTGCGGTCAATGCTTAATAATGAAGAAACAGAGTACACCTACCGAGATAGGACTACATCCATTGTTTGGCAGGACCACGGCCGGGGGTTTCGTAACACTGACGTAAAAATTCCAATTTATGTAGCGGCAAATGGACCTCGTGCTCTTAGGACAGCCGGGATGTACGGGGACGGACTAGTCTCTATCTTTAATGAACAAAAAGATGTGCTGGAATTCAATTTAAACAAGGTCAAAGAAGGTGCTAAAATAGCAAAACGCGGACTTGATAATTATCATACCGTGTCTTTGACGAATGCAGTTATTTTAAAGGCTGGAGAAAAACTCACCGATGAATCGGTAAAAGAAAGGGCCGGCTCCTGGGTTGTAACAGCGTTACATTTTGTTTATGAGGTTTGGAGGTACACAAAAGACGACGCCGTGGTCCCCGATTATATGAAAGATATTTGGGAAGAATACAATGATCATGTAAAGCAATTCGATCTCCCTGAAGATAAATGGCATCAAAGGATACATGATGGCCACTGTAGTTATGTTCCTAACGGTGAACATAAATTTGTTACTCCCAAAATGATCGAAGGAACTTCAATTGTTGGGAGCCCTTCTGAGATTGCCGATAAATTAAAAGCAGCTGAAAAAAATGGCCTAAAAGAAGTAAGTCTATTACCTCCCCTTAGACATATCAGAGAAATAGCTAACGACTTTGCGAATGAAATTATTCCACTTTGTCAAACCTAATCGTCCTCTTCGCAATAGGATAAAACTATCACTTGAGATTTTTACGATACTATTCTTTTGTTCTTTCCATTATTTTTGCTTTGCGGTACAAACAAACAACTTTGCTGGTCATTGGAAATTAGACCCAAAACAAAGCACAAAACCTGAGGATGAGTTTAAAGGAAAACTAAGAACTTTAGCTTTAAAATGGAAAGCTCGAGAAGACAAAGGGCTTCCTGACGGCCCATATCGAGAGCGACTTGCCGATTATCAAAAACAACACCTAGATAGTCAAAAAAGGAAAAGCGCAAGAAACCTAAAACGTCTCGGTTTACTTCTTCCTTTGATAAACTGCCAATCCTTACAGATAAAAAAGACGATAACAGATAACGTTACGCAATTTATTTTTATCTACGACAATGTACTAGAGAGAAAGTTTACAATAAGTAATACTGGCAGAATGTTCTCCGCAAAAGGAAACGAACTTTCAAAAAATATTTTTGGATACACACTCGCCTACTTTGATGAAAACAAACTAATCTTAGAAACCGATACATACGATGGTCATCGGGTAAAAGAGGAAATATCTATTTATGCTAATAGATTGAAGTATCAACAAATCTTTGATTCTTTCGTTTTAACTAAGACTGTTACAATTGACAAATTATTTGCGGAAAAAACTATGCTCTAGTTCCTCTCGGAACTCAGGGTGAGCTATATTAATTAATGATTGAGCTCTTTTTCTTAGGGAAGCCCCACGCAACCGTGCGACTCCAAATTCTGTCACTACATAATCAACACTATATCTAGGCGTAGTTACTACCGCATCAGCCAATGACGGTACTATCTTTGAACACTTACCATTTCTTGTTGTCGAGGGCAACGCTATTATTGATAATCCATTTTTTGACCAAGACGCAGCTTCGATATAATCTAAACTACCTCCAACACCACTGACTTGTTGCCCATTTATTACTTCTCCATTAGCTTGGCCACTCAAGTCAATTTCAATAGTTGAATTAATAGAAACAAATTTTTCAGTATTTGATAGAGCTATGACATTATGCGTCTTTTCGATTCTGGCAAGCTCAACAGCGTCGTTTTCATGAATTTCTTGATAAAGCAACTTGCTGCCTGCTACTTCCCCTGTAACCACCTTGCTATTACCATTTGTACCTTCTATAAAATTCAAAAGCCCATTCGAAATTATGCCGGTAAAAATGGACACACCACTTATTGACGCAAGCCTTTCGGTAATTCTGTCAGGTATTCCACCTATTCCAACTTGAACAGTAGCGCCTTCTGGGATCAAATTGAGGACGTTATTCACTATGTCGCCATCTCTCTCCTCAGCCACCCCAGTATCATATATCAATAAATCGCTCTCAGACTCATACGCGAAGTTAACCAAGCTCATATCAATTGCACTATCACCTCGCGTAACCGGCATATTATGGTTGAGTTCAGCCACAACGATATTTGCTTGACTAATAAAATGAGGGTTTGCCCCTACTGAAAGGCCTAGATTTATGGAACCGTCGTTCTGAGGAAGAGAAGCCTGAACGACGACTACATCCGGTTCGATCATTCGCTTTCGTCCAACTACTTCTACTAGATCACCCAGTCTTAAGGGAATTAAATTTAATTGTTCCAAATTTTCAGAGAAGTATTTTCTCAATCCCATCCCAGCCTGCCAAGTCGAATAATTAATCTTCGTGTCCGATTCTCTACTTAAATAAGGATAGCTACCTAGAGACAATCCTGACAAAACTTCCAAATTTGTAAATTCGTCGACAGAATTCAAAAATTCATCAAAAAAGCCGGAGGCGTTAGCGCAACCACCAGGCATAATAATATTTTTTGACGCTCTAATTTTTCTTATTATTTCTGCAGGACTGATTATTTCCATTTATCCCCTTCTAATTTAGTACAAATAATTCATTATTGAAGAAAAATCGACTCTGACCAAAATCAAGAGTCTTTTACCAAATAAAATGTCAATGTTGTTAAGTTTATATTAAAATAGCAAGTTCGACTAGAAAGGTTATTTAGAGGAGAGGAAAATAGTGTTTGGACTAGAGCCTTTGCAATTTTGGGGGTGGATTTTCTTAAGCTTTTATTTGGGCTTAATGATCGTCTTTGGTTTCGTAGGCATGAATCGTATCAAAAATAGTGATGATTTCGCTACGGCACGATCTAGTTACGGCCCAATTTTTTTAGCCTTTGCATTAACTGCTACAACCGCCAGTGGGGCAACATTCTTAGGTCTACCGGGATTAGCCTATACCAGCGGTTTATCATGCTTAATCTATGCATTCGTATATCCGATGGGGGTCTATATTGGAGTAATTATATGCTTACATGGAGTAAGGCGCGCGGGTGATGCATTCGGAAGTAGGTCAATTCCCGAGTACCTTGGTGATAGGTTTAATTCCGACGTTGTTAGGTTACTAGCTGCTTTATTTTCGATACTCCTGTTGTTTTATTTAGCTGGGCAATTACTAGCGGGTGCAGTAATGTTTACAGAAATGCTTGGACTTAAAGTATTGCCTGCCCTCGGGGTAACAGCTCTTATCGTGATGTTTTATATAGTGCTGGGAGGAGCACACGCTGACATTTTAACCGATGGGGTGCAAGGAGCTTTGATGCTAATTTTAGCTTGTGTAGTGGTGTTTATGTTCTTTTCAGGATTTGGCGTAGATGGGGGTTTTAGCGGAATGCTGGATACCCTCGAAAAAAATGATCCAGATTTAGTAACAGTGCTGCATCCATCATTTCCCCTTTACAACTCTAAATGGGACATATTTGCTATTTTTGTAGCGCACCTTCCTTTAGGTTTGTTGCCTCATATAGGAAATAAACTGTGGGCTCTTAAAAGTGATCGAGATCAAATAAAATTTATTAGTATCGCTTTTGCTTTTGGAATGTTATTGCCTGCGATGACATTAGGGGGAATTCTGGCCAGGGCATTATTAGGCGATTCTCTGTTTGCTGACGGAGCTAATCCAAATCAGGCAATACCACAATTATTTATTGCTACCCTACCCGCCTGGGCAGCGGCTTTCATCTGCGCTGGCGTTCTTGCCGCTGTGATGTCTACGGCTGACGGCCTCGTTGTGAGTACCGCTCAAATCTTTGCTAACGACATATATAGGCGAACAATAGCTCCTAAAATTTCTTCCAATCTAGATGCAAAAAAAATTGATTCGATCAGCTTATTAATTAGCAGAGTCGCGACAGTAATCATTTTAATAATAGCAATTTTAATCGCGTCATATGCAAGGAATACCAACATAGCCTTACTGGTTTGGATTGGCGTTGGCGGAATGATGGCAGCAACAGCCGCTCCAATGTTCTTAGGTGTTCTTTGGAGAAGAGCAACGAAAACCGGCGCGTTGGTTGGGTTTGTTGTAGGCGGAAGTGTTTTTCCAATTATTTATGCAAAATTAATAAATCCTAATTGGTTCATTCATTTTGATATCTTATTTCAGTCAGCTAAATGGCTTTCCTATCAGGCAAGCAACCCTTTTTCATGTGCAACTGTCGCCTCTATAATATCTCTATTGTCCATGGTAATCGTCTCGCTGATGACCAAACCACCCAGTGAAGAACATTTACAACGAGTTTTTGGCTCTAATTGAAAACAACTTTCACAGTTTTAAAATAATACCTTAAGAGTTCATTTCTTTCTGCCGAAGCTCCTTTCTCATTATTTTTCCTGTTGTGGTCATCGGCAATGAGTTAACAAACTCTATTTCTTTTGGGACTTCATGTTTGGCTAATTTTTGTCTCACAAAATTTTTTAACTCTTCTTCAAGTTGCTGATTACCCTCGAAACCCTCGGATAAAATGATAAAAGCTTTTATAGTTTCAGTGCGAATCGGGTCTGGGACACCAATAGCTGCTGCTATTTGAACAGCCTTATGTTTAATTAAAGCATCCTCAATTTCACTTGGGCCGATTCTGTACCCTGAGCTGGTAATAACATCATCCGCTCGTCCATGGAACCAAAAATATCCCTCGTCATCCATGTGGCCTAAGTCTCCAGTAATCAACCAATCCCCAATAAACTTTTCTTTCGTGGCCTCAGGTTTATTCAAATACTCTAGGAGCATGACCGGGTCTGGTCTCAAGCATGCAATATGCCCCTCCTCTCCTGGCGCTAGCTCGACGCCGTCATTATTAATAACCTTCACTATTGAGCCAGGAGTTGGTTTCCCTAACGAACCCGGCTTAATAGGAAACAACTTACCATTGTTACCTAAAATCACGTTACATTCAGTTTGACCAAAACCCTCATGTACCATTAATTTTAGTTCTTTCTGAGCCCATTCAAGCAAAGAGGCGCCCACAGCTTCCCCACCCGACAACACTGCCCTCAATTTCAATGAATATTTCGACAATGGGGCATCAACTTGCTTCATCAATTTGAGCATTGTGGGAGTTAGAAGCGCCAGAGTAACCTCATGCTGAGCTAGGATCCTATAAGCATCTTCGGCATCAAAACCCTTCATAGCGGTTGCAACTACCTTACAACCGTGAAACCACCCAGGCATTAGAATATCCATCAAACCTGCCATCCAAGCCCAATCTGCAGGTGACCACAGGGCTTCTCTTTTTTTTGGAAAAAAATCGTAAATAAATTCAAGACTAGGCATGTGACCAAGCATCATTCGATGTGGCTGAACCGACCCTTTCGGCATGCCAGTTGTACCAGAAGTGTAACTAATCCAAGCCACGTCTTCTGCTTTGGTCACCACATTGGTAAAATTTGAATTTTCATTTTCAATAAGTTTCCAAAAGTTACAAGCTTCCTTGGTGCTTGTATTAGTCAAAATGATATGTTCAAGACTCGGACAATCCTTTTTCATGTCGCTCACTTTTTGGTAATTTGCTTCATCAGTAATAAGAATTTTTGTCTCGCAATCATTTAACCGATATTTAATAGCATCTGACGCAAAGAGAACTGAGCAGGGGCTTGATATGATTCCTGCTTTCCAACAGGCTACATGAGCTATCGCACATTCTGGATCCTGGCCGAGCAGTAAAGTAACCACATCTCCTTTTTTTAACCCTAAACCAGTAAAAACGTTTGCTAGTTGATTAGCGTATTTTTGAATATCGCGAAAATAAAAAATATTGCAATTTTTTTGGTCATCTTCATAGACCAATGCGATTCTATCCTTATCGTCAGCCCATCTATCGCAAACATCATAGGCAATATTATATTTCTGAGGTATGTTCCATTTAAAATTGCTATAAACGGTTTCGTAAGAATCGCCCTGATTTAAAAGGCTTGTTGACATTTGGACTCCTCCTTCAAGATAAAATCAATTAATTTTATAAGCGAATTTTATTTAGTAAGTTATAATACTATAAACCCATAGGTTCCAACTAATAATTTAAATTAAGATATATACCAGAACCAAACTATTTTCTATACGCAAATATGAAAACTCCCTTAGACAGAAGAATTGCTCGATTCGTTTTTGAAAAAAGAAATCAATTAGCGACAATCTCGACAACTTTATTCCTAATTTTCGCCGGGGGACTATCTAATTTATATTTTGATTCTAGTTATCGCGCCTATTTTAGCGAAGAAAATCCAGAACTGATTGCTTTTGAATCTATGGAAAAGATTTATACTAAAGAAGACAATATAATTATTATCTTGAAATCGAAAGAAGGAAATCTATTTCAAGCAAAAAACCTGCGACCTATTGAGGAGCTAACGAAAAGAACCTGGAACATGCCATATTCAATCAGGGTGGATTCAATTACCAACTTTCAGCTAATTTCGAACTTTGGTGAGACAATTGAGATTAAGAACGCGGTTGAAAATGCTGCAGATTTGAATGCCGGGGAACTTGAATTACTTAGGACTCGATTGTTAAAACAACCTGAACTAAGAAATAAGATAATATCTCCTGATGGAAAAACAACCGGAATAATCGCCACCGTACAAATACCTGCGGACAAACGCACTGAAGCCACTACAGAAATCGCCCAGTGGTCGAAGTCATTAATTACAAATTTTGCAAAAGAGTATAATACACAATTTACTGTTGCGTTAAGTGGTACAGTGATAATGGATTACACGTTTACCGAAATAGGCACGCAAGACTCTACGTTTTTAGTACCAATAAGCGTAACTTTAATGTTCGTTATTTTAGGAATTTTGGTCGGAACTTTTATTGGGGCAACACCTATATTAACGATTACAATCATGTCGATTATCTCAGCTATGGGCGCTGGAGGATTTTTTAATTATCCTTTGACATCCGTTACCGTTACTGCGCCAATTATCATTCTTACAGTAGCTATAGCCAATTCAGTTCATGTTTTATCATCGTTTCTTGACAATTATCGGCTCGGCAAAGAAGAGGCGTTAAAAGCGAGTATTCAACAAAATTTACAACCAGTTTTCTTGGCAAGCATAACCACAGCAATCGGATTTTTAACAATGAATTTTTCTGAGGTCCCGCCATTTAATCATTTAGGTAACATTGTTTCGATTGGGATAATCTTTTCACTGATTTTTACTTTCACTATCCTCCCCATTGTTCTCATGTGGCTTCCGGTCAAACCAAACCCGAAAAGCAACAGAGCTGATAAAATTCTCAAAGGAACACTTATTTATTCAAAAGAAATTGTCCTAAATCATACGCACCCTATACTTTGGTGCTCTATAATTCTAATTACAATAAGTTTAATAAATATCCCAAAAAACGAGCTAAATGATATCTTTGTTCATTGGTTCGACCAAAGGGTCGATTTTAGGAAAGCAACCGATTTTATGGAAGATAACTTAACTGGAATCTATTCAATAAATTATTCACTCGATTCTGGAGTTACAAACGGAATAAATAATCCAGAATATCAACGTGATATCGAAAAACTTTACACATGGCTACAAAACTTACCTGAAACAGTTCACGTGCTTTCCTTTACAACAGCAATCAAATCGTTAAACAAATATATTAACTTTGGCAATGAGCAACATTATAGGCTACCCGACTCACGAGAAGCTGCAGCGCAATATCTGCTTCTCTATGAAATGTCTCTACCTTATGGTCTTGACTTAAATAATCAAATTAATGTAGACAAGTCCTCATCAAAATTAACCCTTACAACCAAGACACTTTCTACGAAAGAGACCATTCAACTAAATAATAAGATATTACGGTGGGTAGAAAAAAATTGCTCCTCTATTCAAAAGGTTCACGGGGCTGGAACCGTACTAATGTTTTCAAACATTGGCGAACGAAACATAAAAGCAATGCTTGTTGGAACCACATCCGCAATATTTTTAATTTCGATAATTTTGGCGTTGTCATTAAAGTCAATCTCCATCGGTTTGATTAGTCTTTTTGCTAATCTAGTGCCTGCTGTAATTGGTTTCGGTATTTGGGGGATTTTTGTCGGCCAAGTAGGTTTATCGCTCTCTGTGGTCACAGGGATGACTTTTGGTATTGTCATTGATGATACTGTCCACTTTTTAACGAAATATTTAAAAGCGCGCAGAATTCAAAATTTCTCCAAACCCGAAGCAATAAAGTTTGCGTTTGATTCAGTTGGAAAGGCTCTGCTAATAACTAGTTTAGTGTTGATTGCTGGCTTTGCTTTACTCACAACTTCTTCATTTTACATGAATTCGGGCATGGGATTAATGACAGCTATCATTATAATGATAGCCTTACTATCAACTTTTATTTTTTTACCAACACTATTGCAGAAAGGCGGGTCTCTTGTTCAATAAGTTTACATTTTTCTCGATATTTATCGCGATTGCATTATCAGCTACTGGACATGAGCATCAACCTAATGGGCAATCAATCATGGAAGAAGTTGATACACTAAATTCCGGCTGGAAAGACTCCGAGGCTCAACTTAGAATGTTACTTAAGAACAAAAATGGACAGGTAAGTGAACGATTTCTTCGGATAAAATCATTTGAAGTTGTTGGTGATGGGGATAAAAGTTTATCGGTCTTCGATGAACCAAAAGATGTCAAAGGAACCGCTTTTCTCAGTCACACCCATAGCCTTAAACCTGATGATCAATGGCTTTATCTCCCGGCCATTAAAAGAGTAAAAAGAATTGCGTCAGCGAATAAGTCTGGGCCTTTTGTAGGTAGTGAATTTGCATATGAAGACTTAAGCTCATTTGAACTTGAAAAATATAATTTTGAATGGCAAAAGAACGAAATTAAAAACGATGTTACTTATAATATTGTACAGGCGATTCCTCAATACAAATATTCAGGCTATACCTCGTTGCTACTTAGTATAGATCGTAATATTATGAGACCTATCAAAATTACGTATTTTGATAGAAAAGGAGCATTACTGAAGACTCTGACTCAACATGAATTTAAACAATATCTCGGCACTTACTGGAGGCCGAGCAGAATGGAAATGATCAACCATCAAACTGGAAAATCTACTACGTTACTGTGGAAAAATTGGGAGTTTAACAAAGGTCTTTCCGATTCCGACTTTAATAAAACGAGCTTAAAGCGTTCCAGATAATTAAGCCAAGGAACTTTATGTTCAATGTTAAAAATTAAGATTGAAAAAATTGAAGAGACGAACCCGATAGATTTGCCCGAACGACTTGGGTTTGGGAGGATCTTTACTGACAGAATGTTTTCTCAAAAATTTAATAGGAAAGCGGGATGGCATGATCAAGTGATTAGTGATCAAAAAAACTTTGAATTACCGCCATCTTGTACAGTTTTTCATAATGGTCAAATGGTTTTTGACGGCACTAAGGCTTATAAAGCGAGAGACGGAAAAATAAATTTATTTCGTACAAAAGAAAATATTAGAAGATTTAACCTGTCTGCTCAAAGAATGGGGATGCCAGAGGTAGACCCAGATTTACATTTTGAGGCAATTAAACAACTTATCGACTTAGAAAAAAAATGGGTGCCTAACGCAGCTGGTTCTGCTCTTTACATTCGACCGGTGATGATCGCCACCGAGCCTACTCTAGAAGTAAGATCAAGCAATCAATATTTGCATTATATTATACTCTCTCCAGTCGCACCGTATTTTGATTCAGGATTCGATCCAATCTCAGTACTTGTAGCAGATAAATTCGTCCGTTCAACACCAGGTGGAACGGGAGAAGCCAAGACCCCAGGTAATTATGCCGGCTCTATTGCCGCTACCGAAACAGCACTGAAGAAAGGATACCACCAAGTTCTTTGGCTTGATGCTGTTCACAGGGAATTTATAGACGAGGTCGGTGCTATGAATATTGCCTTTGTTGAACGTGGCGAGCATATCATTACGCCGGAACTAAATGGGGCAATCTTGCACGGTATAACGAGAGATTCTATAAAAACATTAGCTCCAAAATTAGGTCTTGGATTTTTAGAGAGGAAGATAAGCATCAATGAAGTAATTAAAAAAATTAGAACTAAAGAAATTACAGAAATATTTGGAATGGGCACAGGGGCAGTCGTAGCACCAATAGGGAAACTTTTATATAAAGATCAAGAAATAGAAATAAACAATGGCAAATCTGGTAAAGTTGCAAAAACTATTTATGATGGTTTGACAGCTATTCAATATGGGATCGAAAATGACCCTTTTAATTGGATTCATACAATATAACAAAAATAGATTAAGAGAGCGAATATGGCAACAGTAAAATTAATAAAATATGAAGAAAGCAGTAGCGAAGTAAGAGCAATCTATGATGACATAAGAAAAACAAGAGGAGCAGAATTCATTAATAACTTTTGGCTAGCCTTAGCGAACAATCCGGAACAGCTCGACAGAACCTGGAATCAGGTAAAAACCATCATGAAGGGAGGAGCACTTGACCCCCTTACAAAAGAACTTATATATATTGCAGTATCAGTTGCCAATTCGTGTGAATATTGTATTCATTCACATACGGCTTCCGCGAAAAAAAAAGGGCTTACAGATGAACAATACAAGGAGTTACTTGAGGTAATTGGACTAGCCCACCACACAAACGGGCTCGTATCAACGATGCAAGTTGACGTGGACGAATCATTTAAACAGCAGTAAATAGAAGAATTAAGTTATTTTTTTCCATGCTGACAGTGTCTAAAAATTCAAATCCATATGATTTTGCTGTTTCTCTGACAAATCCGAGATTTTTAATGCCTATCTCTGTATTGCGTATTTTTAAATAATTATCTAACAAATTATCCCCGACACTCGCATATTTTCCTTCTCTTAGAAAGGGCCCATAAATTACAAGTATTCCTCTATTTCCTAAAAATTTCCGAGCGGTAAACATAAAGTGCCCTAACTCTTTTAAAGAAATGCATTGCAGTACGTTCGATGCATACACAAAGTTAAAAAGCTGGTTTGAATTAGGCGGACAACCAATATCTACTACCCAGGGTTTGTTTAAATTGACCAATTTAGCCTTATTTACACGCTGCTCAACTGAAGTGATATTATCTCCCTTCTCGCTTGGCTGCCAAACGACATCCTTCATTTTAGATGCAAAATAAACGATATGTTGGCCGGTTCCAGAACCAATCTCCAGAACTATATCCCCAGATTTTACGATTTTTTTAAAAAATCGTAAAATCTCAGTTTTATTATTTTCCGCTGCTTGGATAAATTTCATATTCACCCTAAAATGATATTATAGATTAAGAGTAAATAACCTAATTATAAAAATAAAGAGTTCACAAAACTATGATTAATTTTAAATCTTTACCTCAAACATCGGCATCAATGCATTATGTAGATGATTCAGAAGCAGCGCCTATTATTTACATGCACAAAGAAACAGGAGAATATAAAAGAGAGCCGGCAAAAATGAATAAAGTTAATGTGAATATACATGATGCTCGAAAAATAAGCGAGGAATTTGAGCTTGACATGCATGGATTTAAATTTTTAAAAAATCAAAATGAACCAAATTTCGATCATTTGAATAGCAAGCAAATCGAAAAAGATTTTTACCCAGAATGTTCAAACATCGTCAAAAAATTTAGTGGTTGCAAACACGCCTTCGCTTTTGATCATAATGTAAGAGATTATACGCTTGCGAAAAAACATCCAAACGCTTATAAGCCTGTTAAATTTGCACACAATGATTACACAGAAAAATCAGCTGCATTAAGGCTGAGTCAACTTGATCCCGATAAAACTTACAAAAGCTTTTCTAATTTTGGATTCTACAATATTTGGCAACCCTTGCGTGAGCCAGTAGTAGATACACCGCTTGCTTTAATTAGCCACAACTCAATAGACACTCAGGACCTTATTGATATTTCTTTAATTTATAAAAATCGTACAGGCAAAATATTAGGGATCAAACATAATCCAAATCATCAATGGTCATATTTTAGTCACATGAAATGTAATGAGATCATAATGATAAAGTGCTTTGATACGCGCGAACGTGTTAAAGCTAAATTCGGTATTCACGCAGCCTTTCAAAACAATTCAACTGCTTCTGTTGCACCATCCCGGCGTAGCATTGAAGTTCGTACAATAGCTTTTTTTTAAATTTAAGGAGTAAATTATTATGAGATCGGTTTTTTTCAGCATCCTGTTACTTGGTTTCTCTTTCCCCGTTTTATCAGAAAATCTTTTAATAGATGAAACAAAGCGGATACAGGAGACGATTTACAATTATTTTAATGGTGTCAAAAATTCTGATGAAACACTGTTAAACAAAGCTTTTGAACTAGATAAAGCGCATATGAAAGGTTTTTTAGTAGAAGCAAATAAAGATATAGAGCTCACAGCGACACCAATCAAAGAAGTGATTAAAAGATGGGTATCAAAAGAGAAAAGACCAGAAATGAGGGGTGAAATACTTTCCATCCGCGTGTATGGCCCGGCGGCCACCGTTACATTTAATTTCAATAACCAGTACATAGATTTCTTTCATCTTGCTAAAACAAAAAGTGGTTGGAAGATTATAAATAAATTTTATATTTATAAATGATATACGCATGGGACAACCCAGGATAATTAAGAAAATTCTTGACACTAGTCTTGGTCTAAATTACCTAGAAGCAGGTGCTGGCCCCACAATTATTTTTCTTCATGGCATAAGCGGCAATAAAGAAATTTGGATCCCTCAACTCAAACTTTTTAGCAAACAGTTCAGAACAATAAGCTGGGATGCCCGCGGATATGGTCAGACAGAGCCAATTAAAAAGTTATTTGATTTTGATCAATTTGCAAGTGACTTATACGAACTCACGCAGCATCTCAAACTTGACCAAATTATTCTATGCGGCCATTCAATGGGAGGCAGAATTGCACTAGACTTTACAGAAAAATACCCTAAATTAGTAAGCTCCTTAATTCTAGCAAATACTTTTTTTGGATATGATGAAAGCTTTACAAAAATTCAACGCTTGGGGTTTCTTCAAAAAAGAAAGAAGCCATTAAAAGACAACGGCTTGACCCTGAGACAATTTGGGAAGAAAATCATACCCCAGATGATAGGGCCAAACGCCTGTAAATCCGTAGAAGAGAAAATCCTACAAACCATATTAACCCTTAATGTAGAAAGTTATCTTAATACAGTTGAAAGCATGGTTATGTACGAGAGAGTTTGTGATTTAGAATCTATTAAAGTACCAACGTTAATAGTAACAGGTAGTAAAGACGCTATAACTCCACCAACCATTTCCGTTCAAATGAATAAAAAGATCAAAAATTCTAAGCTTTTAGTTATCGAAGACAGTGGTCATTTTGCAAATCTTGAAGCGCCAAGATTATTTAATGAAGCTGTATTAGACTTTCTAAATGGGTTAGACTCTTAACTAATTTTTACGTATGAGGAGCAACCTAGTTTGAGCGATTATTTTATAGGCAAACCCTTCAAAGGTCTTAGACCCACAATAAATTTCACAAGCAAGTTAATCGCCCCTCCCTATGACGTGCTTTCCAGAGAACAAGTCAAAGAAATAGTAAGAGAAAATCCTGATTCATTTCTCCGAGTATCAAGGGCTGAAGTCGATTTTGATGAATGCATTAACCCCTACTGTGATGAGGTTTACCAGCAAGCCTCAAAGAATTTCAATGAATTATTAACGAGCGATATAATTCGCGCAGATGAAAAAAACTCTTTTTATGTTTACAAAATAAGTTCTAAACACCACGCTCAGACCGGGTTAGTTTTTGGAGCTTCAATAAGCGCTTATCTTGAAGGTAGAATAAAGCGTCATGAACTTACAAGGCAGAAAAAGGAATTGGATAGAATCAAACAGATCGAGGCAGTACAAGCGCAAACTGGTCCGGTCATGCTGATTCATAGAGAAAACAAAATTCTTAAATCTATTTTGAACAAGATTACCCTAGAAAAAGCTTCAGAAATAAACACTATTTTAGAAAACTGGCAACATGAGCTCTGGGTGATAAATAATGCTCAACAGGTTGAGCAAATCCAGAATCACTTGAATTCTATTCAAGAGCTATACATTGCAGACGGACACCACAGAAGTGCCGCTGCTTCAAAAATATTCATAAAACGAAAAACACAAACGACGGATTGTTTTCTAGCTGTAACTTTTGATGAAACCGAATTAAGCATCTTACCCTACAATAGGGTAGTCCGTGATTTAAACCAACTCACAGCGAATGAATTTTTAACTAAATTATCAGAAACGTTTGAAGTTAATAAGATAACCGGCGATAATTTTTTGAACCAAAAATATTGCTATTTTATATACCTAGAAAAATCATGGTACCAACTTCAACTTAGGCAAATTCCTCAAGATATCGATAATGTTCTAGAGAATCTTGATACACACATTATTGAAGAGTCAATTCTGAAACCAATTTTAGGAATAAAAGATGTTAGAACTGACGACCGCATTGACTTTGTCGGAGGCCCGCAAAGTACGGGGAAGATCATAAATTTAGTTGATTCCGCAGTAATGAAAATTGGAATTGTGTTGCCCACTACTGCAATAGGAGAGTTAATAAAAATATCCGACAATGGTCAACTCATGCCCCCTAAATCTACTTGGTTTGAACCTAAATTAGCAGATGGATTAGTTTCCCTTAAAATTTAGCGGGTTAATGGTTTGAATTTCTTTGACTCCTGAGAGTCTTCCCTTTGTTNCCTTAGACCTTCGTGATATTCAGAATAGTTTCCTGCAAACCATTTAACATCATTATTGCCTTCGAAGGCTAAAATATGGGTAACTATCCGATCTAGAAACCAACGATCATGCGAGACTATGAACATGCATCCCGGAAAATTTAGAATCGCC
Organism: Methylococcaceae bacterium TMED69; assembly: GCA_002170535.1. Taxonomy (GTDB): domain Bacteria; phylum Pseudomonadota; class Gammaproteobacteria; genus TMED69. The sequence continues at coordinate 32,165 of NHDW01000002.1, read as the reverse complement.
TCTTCCAAGGCTCTTAAAGTCTCAACGTCCAAATCGTTTGTTGGCTCGTCAAGAAAAATAAAATTAGATCCCTCTAATAAAGTTTTGGCAAGGTGCAACCTATTACGCTCCCCACCAGAAAGCTGGCTAACAAATTTTTGTTGATCGTTTCCTTTGAAATTAAATCTGCCGCAGTATGCTCTAGAATTTATTTCGAAATCTCCTATCTTCAAGATATCCTGTCCTCCCGACAACTCTTCCCAAACAGTTTTCTTAGCGTCCAACCCATCTCTACCTTGACTTACAAAACCAAATTTTACTGTTTCACCAACTTCTACATTTCCTTCATCTGGNGCAATTGAACCAGTCAACATATTACATAATGTTGTTTTACCAGCGCCATTAGGTCCGATAACTCCAACTACAGCGCCTGCTGGCACATCAAAAGATAAATTATCAAATAGCTTCTTTTCAAGAAAAGTTTTTTTCAAGTTATTCACTTTTAAAACTTGTTTGCCTAATCTGGGGCCAGGAGGAATGAAAATCTCGTTAGTTTCGTTTCTTTTTTGAAACTCTTTCGTCTGCATCTCTTCTATTTTCTGAATTCTAGCCTTATTTTTTGAACGCCTACCTTTTGGGTTTTGCCGTACCCACTCGAGCTCTGCGGTAAGATTTTTTCTATAGGCGGCTTCGCTTTTTTGCTCAGTTACTAATCTCTGTTCTTTCTGCTCTAGCCAAGAGGAATAGTTACCTTCCCAAGGAAAACCAGATCCCCTGTCGAGCTCAAGAATCCAACCCGCAATATTATCCAGAAAATAACGGTCATGGGTGATGGCAACAACCGTGCCTTTATAATTATCCAAGTATTTTTCTAGCCAATACACAGACTCAGTGTCTAAATGATTTGTTGGCTCATCTAGTAAGAGCATATCTGGCTCTGAGATAAGCAATTGGCATAGAGCAACCCTTCGTTTTTCACCGCCAGACAAATTCAGAACAGAGCTTTCTAAACCTGGTAGATTTAAGGCCTCGGAAGCGATCTCCATCTTTCGGTCCAAATCCCAAACATTATTTGCATCAAGTTGATTTTGGAGCTCCCCCTGTTCTTCTAGAAGGGACTCCATTTCAGCATCTGACATAGGTTCACCGAAACGAGCACTTAGCTCATTAAACTTATTGAGTAGCTCAAAAGATTCATCTAGACCTTTTTTAAGATTACCTTTTACATCGAGCGTCTCGTCAAGCTGAGGTTCTTGGGGGAGATAGCCGATCTTCAAATTCTTAAGTGGAATCGCATTTCCCTCTATTTCTTTATCCAATCCTGCCATAATTTTTAATAACGTGGATTTACCGGCACCATTTAGCCCTAAAACCCCTATCTTAGCCCCAGGGAAAAAGCTCAGAGATATGTCACTTAATATTTGTTTTTTTGGGGGGACGATCTTACCAACCTTTTGTAATTGAAAAACATACTGAGCCATAGCTTTTCCTGTATTAAATATTTTGAAGGCTTATGATACGATGTAATTAGAATGATTAAAACATTTGAATAAGTAATCTTGAAATTAAAAGAGCCATTATAAGTTGGAGTGGGTAATTAGCGTAATACAATGATCAAATTTCGATCTAATTTTGTTGAAGAACTTCCTGGAGATTCAGAATTCGATAACTACCCACGCCAAGTTATCAATTCATGTTATTCGTATGCTCTTCCTAAACCAGTAGTCGATCCTAACTTAGTCGCCTTTTCAACAGATTGCGCCAGATTGATTGACATTGAACCGGAGTCATTTGAGGACCCAGCCTTTATCGAAATACTGTCTGGGAATTACATACCCGCTGGTACAAAACCATACGCTATGTGTTATGGAGGACATCAATTTGGAAACTGGGCAGGCCAACTAGGCGACGGACGGGCCATCAATTTCGGTGAGATTGTTAATCGAAGAGGGAAAAAATGGTCATTACAACTTAAAGGGGCTGGACCAACGCCCTACTCTAGAACAGCTGACGGACTAGCAGTCCTCCGTTCTTCTATCAGAGAATTCTTGTGCAGTGAATGGATGTATTATCTGGGTGTGCCGACAACCCGAGCGTTGTCAATCGTGACAACGGGTGAAGAAGTTTTGAGAGATATGTTTTACGACGGGAATCCCCAGTTAGAGAAAGGTGCAATTGTTGCTCGACTATCTGAATCATTTATAAGGTTCGGTAACTTTGAAATTTTAGCAGCAAGAGGGGAATTGGATGCTCTAAAAAAATTACTGATTTACTGCATAAATGAAAATCCCGAATTAAGCCATGTAAATAACGACTGCTCATTCAAGGAACTTAACCAGCAATCAATTGCTTTTTTTCGATCGATATGCCTGAAAACCGCTGACTTACTGGTAAAATGGATGCAGCTCGGGTTCGTCCATGGAGTGATGAATACTGATAATATGTCAATTATGGGTCAGACAATCGACTATGGTCCTTTTGGGTGGCTTGAAAACTATGACGAATCGTGGACTCCAAACACGACCGATATTCCGGGCAGAAGATATTGTTACGGAAAACAACCGGAGATTGCCTTCTGGAATCTCTACCAACTAGCCAATGCACTGCGTCAGTTAGACATCGATGAAAAGTCATTAATTGAATGTTTGGATGAGTATAAAAATCGATATATCAACAGCTGGCAGAAAACGTTTGTTACCAAATTAGGATTTAAACAATATTCTGGTAATAAACATGACGTATTAATTAACAGCTTAATCGATATTTTTAAGAAATTTGGCCTGGATTGGACTATATTTTTCAGACAATTGTCATCAATTAACTTTGGAAATAACAAAACTTCAAAGAAGCACAATTTAGAATTAGTTGCTTCTTCTTCTTATCAAATAAGAAATGCGAGTTTTGAGAACGAAGTCGATCAGTGGCTTAGTAACTATATCTATCAAATAAAAACGGAAGAAATTAAATCAGAAGAAAGAATTAAATTAATGAATGCCACAAACCCAATTTATGTACCTAGAAATTTTATCCTGCAGCAGGCAATAGAAAAGGCACAAAAAGACGATTTCACGCTGATACACGAATTAATGAAAGTTATGCAAAATCCTTATACTGACCAAGGGTTATCTTACAAGCAATTTAATATTAAGCGACCTAACTGGGCTGATAATAAACCAGGTTGCTCCAGCCTATCTTGTAGTTCTTAATTTTAATGCCACCACTAAAACCAAACTATGCGGACAATACAATTGTAAACTTAATTCAATCTATCTATGAAAAATTTGGACTTTCAAGCAACCTAAAAAACACAATGGGGCTAAGAATTTTTAAAAACAATCAAGAGCAATTAAAAGATAGAATAATTTTAATCGTTGTTGACGGGGCTGGAGATTCTTTCTATAAGCGCTACAAAGAAGAACTTGGGCTCAATGATTGGTATCTCGGACATATACACTCAGTTTATCCATCCACTACAGCATCGTCTATTACGTCGATACTAACCGGACTAACTCCGTTAGAACACGGGATACCTGGATGGAACACTTATTTTAAAGATATATCAAGTGTTGTGAATATTCTTCCTTTCAAACAGAGATTTAGCTACAACAATAATAAAATGAAGGAAACAATTCCAGATCACTATATCCATTTCTCTAATGCAGCGGGCGAACTTTCAAAACAAATGCTTTCTTTGCAGCCCAATTATTTGAGTGAGACCATATACTCAAAGCACCTAAGCAAATTCGCCATCAGACAAAGCTATCGAAACTACAGAGAATTTTCTAACTTGTTAGAGTCATTTATTACAGGATGCCGTAGTAAAAACTTCGCCTATGCCTACATTCCAACTATTGATTCCCTTTCTCACAAGCATGGCCAAGAAAGCAAACAAGTATTCGAAGAGGCTCAAGTGATAGGCAAAACAATTCGAAATCTAATGAAAATCGCTGAACTTCATAACGCTACTATTATCGTCACAGCTGACCACGGTTTCGTATCGAACTCAAAGAAGAATACAATTACAACAAGAAACCATCCGGATTTTCAGAGGATGTTAGCCTTACCATTATGCGGCGAGCCACGGACCGCATTTGCTTACGTAAATCCAGACGATAAAAAAAATTTCCAAGATTATATTAAGACATTTTTATCGGACGAGATAACCATCAAAGATCCTCTTGCTATGATTGACGAAGGATGGTTTGGCGTTGGCAATGCACATCCTGATTTGGTTAGCAGACTGGGAGATTTTGTGCTTTGTATGAATGACAATCACTCTATTTTTGATGTCCTGGAGAATGAAACCCTGCCAAAATTAAAAGGTATTCATGGAGGCTGGCATCCAGATGAGATAAAAGTACCTATTTTCATGACTAGATTTTAAATCAAGATTTGTCTAATCTGGTCCATTCTAGTGTTTTTTTGTCGACGGGCAACCAGGGCTTCTTCCATGGTTACTTTAACAAAATTTACAATCTTATTAGGTTGAAGCTGACCAATAATATCCATATCAGAAGAGATAACTGCGCCGACCTGGAAATAGCCACCCCCGGAGACAGCATCTCGATGTAAAACGATTGGCTCAGTGCCTCCGGGGATTTGAATTGAACCATATGGATAGGGGCTATCTACTATATTCCAAGGGTCTGAGCCGGCTCCAAATGGCTGCTTTCGTTCGACAAAATCAATTTTATTTCCGCCGCCAAACCGGTATCCCATTCGATCGGCCTCAGTTGCGACTGTCCAAGCATCTCTAAAGAAAGATTCTCCAGATGCGGAAGTAAGCCTATGCCAATAGAGGCCAGGCAGCACCCTAATGTCAGTTGGTTCATTTATTTTTGGTATCAAATTGAATGGGAGGCGCCTGTTTTTTTCATCTACGTCAACATTTATCTCACTTAACGGAATCAAATCACCGGACTGTAGTAATCTACCTTTAAACCCGCCAAGAGCTCCTATTGTATAAGTAGACCTACTGTTTAAAACAACGGGAACGTTCAGTCCTCCAGATACGCTTATGTAAAGACGCGCACCACTTTCAATAAAGCCGAACTCAACAACACTACCCGCTTCAACAGTTATTGCTTCCCAAGTTCTAAACTCTCTTCCATCAACCTTTATCGAAACCTCTCCACCAGTAACCGCGATTCTCCTGTGGTCCTCGAAGCGTAATTTAGGCCCAAGAAATGGAGCTTCAAAACATGCCGCATTTTCTTCGTTTCCAACGAGAAGGTTGGCAATTTTAAGCGACTCTCTATCCATTGCCCCGCCCATTGGTATCCCATATCTATAGAATCCAATCCTACCCAAATCCTGAATAGAAACGGCCAATCCACTTTCCAAAACTTCAATTTGCATACAATTCCTTTACTAAATTCCTATTATATCCATCGATATCCTTTAAGAAATCATCCAAATTAAATTCCACTTGTTTGATCAAGGGCTCAAAATTATCCTTGCCTACTGCAAGTTCAATTTCTTTGAATTCATCCTCTTCAATTGGCTTGAACTTAAAAATATCTCCAGGCTTCGAAAAAACCATTTCACCATTAAAGTAACTAAATTTGTTTTCCGGTTCAAAAATAGGCATAGGTGTTATACCAAACATTTGATAACCACCAGCACCTCTAACAGCATAAATAGCTGCGAAGCAACCTCCATGTCCAATTGTGTGTCTGGGGGTATCTGTCCTTGGTCTGACGTATTTAGGAACTTCTATTTGGTTTTCTTGTGATGCTAATTGATATAGCCAGGGAACTCCGCAGACAAAACCAACTTGGGAAACAAACCACGGTGAGTTGTGATGCATGCTTATGAAATCTTTAACAGTAGCAAGTCCATTTAACTTTGCAGCGTATTCTAAATCCGTCATAGACGGCTCTTGATGCCGATCGCGGAATACATGCATTGTTTTTTTGGTCCAAGGATCATCATAGTAGACAGGCACCTCAATTATTCTAGTCCGAATTACTGGAGTCCTACTTGACGCTTTCAGTTCAAGATCCTTAACAGTTTCTAACAACTGATCAGGATGAACTAAATCAGGGTCAAATTTAACAAGGTAAGCAGCATTACCCCCGCACACCTCGAGAATACCCTTTGTATTGGACTTCCTTATCACTTCTACTGAATTAATCGCTTTGAAGAACGCCTCGAAAGACATATCCTCAGAACATTCGCACAATAAGTGTTCATCGCCGCCAAAAGAAAACCGTGTCTCCATGCCCTTGTCCCAGATAAATTAATCTAAAAATTTTTTTTCTAAGAAGTTGATATTAACATCATTGTTAATAACATCAACGTTCTTAGCTAATTTCTTATGCAATGGTATAGTGGTCGCGATACTGCTTATATGTAAATCGTCGAGTGCATTCGATAGATTTTTCAAAGCCTCTTTCCTATTCTCTCCGAAAGCAATTAGCTTTCCTATCATTGAATCATAAAAAGCCGGCACTTCAGCCCCGTCAGTAAGAAACGTATCAAACCGAATATTTTCTGAAGAAGGAACGGATATTTTTTTAACGATACCGGGAGATGGGAAAAAACCATTTTCTGGATCTTCTGCATTTATCCTGCATTCAATTGCATGTCCTTCGAATACAATTGTGCTCTGGTCCAAATCTAGCTTTGCTCCTGCTGCCACGTTAATCATCAATTCAACAATATCTAGTCCCGTGATAAGTTCGGTCGTTGGATGCTCAACCTGAATTCTAGTGTTTACTTCTATAAAATAAAATGTTTTTCGATCCGTATCATACAAAAACTCAACGGTGCCCACCCCTTTATATTTTACATGGGCAGCTAACTTGATTGCCATCTCGCAAACCTTTTTTCTCTCTGCACTTGTTAGACAAAAGGCTGGCGCTTCTTCCCATATTTTTTGTCTCCTCCGCTGTATGGAACACTCTCTTTCAAAAAGGTGTAGAAATGTTTGACCATCCCCTAAAAACTGGACTTCGATATGTCGAGCGTTTTTTATGTATCTCTCAAGATAGATGGTGCCATCTCCAAAGGACGCCTTAGCTTCGGCTGAAGCCGTCGCTAAACATGATTTTAAATCCGAAACGGAGTGCACTACTCTAATACCTCTTCCACCCCCTCCAGCTGCGGCTTTAATCATCAAAGGGAATCCGATTTTTGACGCTATTTCATCCATCTCTACCGCGTCTAAATCACCTATCTCACATCCGGGGACGGCTTCTAAACCAGCCTTTTCAGCAATCCGGCGGGCTGCTATTTTATCTCCTAAACTCTTTATTACTTCAGACGATGGACCAATAAATATCAATCCTTTTTTTGCCACATTTGCAGAAAACGCGGCATTTTCCGAAAGAAAACCATAACCAGGATGAATCGCATCTACTCCTTTTTCTAACGCTTTTTCAATGATGATATCATCTCGAAGATAGGATTGCGCTGCAGGAGCTGGTCCTATATTCACCATGTCGTCGGCAAGCCTCGTTGATAGAGAATCTTTGTCTGCATCACTAAATACTTGAACCGTCCTGATTCCCATTTTTTTACACGTTTTTATTATTCGTACAGCTATTTCCCCACGATTTGCTATCAAAAGTGATTTAATCATGTCTACTCTCCAGATTTGTAATTTCGATCAACGAAAGATTATCCAGGCTATAGTCGCGACTATCCAACTCAATTCATTACCTAACTCGCCGAAAACTATGCTTTTTCTATTCTCATCCCAACCAACCACTCTTGCTGATAGAGATACCTGAAAAATTCTTAGGTTTATCATTATATGACCAATGATAATTGTATAGGTTGCAATTCCACTGCCTCCAAAGAGAATAATATTATAAGCTAACATTAATTGCGGCACCGCTTTTAATAGGATAGCAGTTCCGGATTTCAGGCGTGGATTGTAGATATTCAATTTTTTTTTAAACTTGTAAATTAATAGGCTTACAAACCCAATACCAACTATAGTCGAAGTAATAGAATCAACTGCGCTCCACTTTGCTCCTTGCCAAAGCAACACGCTAAAAGTGATGGTTATGGATACTGTCCAAGCCGCGTAATTAATAACAGTCTGCTTTATTATTCTATCCTTTGCATCAAAAAACGCTTGTATGGATAAGACTAGGTTTATAAAAACAAACCCTAACCAAAATAAAACCCATGTGATGCTAGCACCCTCAATATTTGTCGTAAAAACGTAAATTTGGGCGCCACAAAAACAAATTGCAGCGAACAATTGAATTACAAATAGGATATCCCCAAACAATTCATCTTTTTTAATAATCATTTGGCTAAGACTATACCAAAGATTCAACGAGTGTGGCGATGACAGGTGCTCTGTTTTTGTATATATTACAATATGACAAAAAAGTGAGACAACAAATGCTAATCAGTGAATGCGTCCAGGTACAACCTGAGACAGACCCAAATATCTGCATTATTTGGCTACACGGATTGGGAGCGAATGGTCATGATTTCGAGCCCATCGTTCCACATTTGGAAATAGACGAAGGAATTCGCCCCTGGTTCGTATTTCCTAATGCTCCAAAGATTAGGGTAACCATAAATAACTCAATTACAATGCCAGCCTGGTATGACATTTTTGAGATGAATATTAATCGTAAGGCCGACATCAAGGGAATAAATGAATCTATTAATTCCATAGGCATGCTAATTGATCAGATAAAAGTAAAAATCACTACANAAAACATCGTATTAGCAGGATTCTCGCAAGGAGGAGTCATAGCATATGGCGCTGGGATTTCATATAACAGTAAACTTGCTGGCATACTTGGCCTATCAACTTACTTCCCTAAGGACTTAAAATTGGAGCACCATCCATCAAATCAAAAAACTGAAGTGTTTATATGTCATGGGAGATATGACGAGATCGTCCCCGTAGCGTTAGGAAAAGAAGCTAAGCATTATTTTGAAGAAAATGGCCATAAAGTGCAGTATACTGAGTACGACATGGAGCATCAGGTAATACCGCTTCAATGCAAGGAGATAGGAGATTGGATAAATTCTTTATTTTCAGTTTATAAAACAACTTAAGGAACATTTCTAGGAGGAGACTATGGAATTTGGTTTTGTTTTTATGGGAGATATTAATGTCCACGGTGACGTAAAATACGCGGAGAATCACGGTTTTTCCCACGGTTGGCTTTATGACTCGCAAATGTTGGGAAGCGAGGTGTATGCATCATTAGCCCTTTGCGCTCATGAAACCAGTAAAATTAAACTTGGACCAGGAGTGACCAACCCAAAGTCTAGGATAGCACCTTTGACTGCATGCGGAATGGCAACCATTAATTCGATTGCCCCTGGAAGGGCAATTCTTGGAATAGGCACAGGCAATACAACAAGACGGACCATGGGCATGCCGGCAGCCAAAGTTGCTGAATTAGAAGAACACATCAATGTCTGCAAAGGTTTATTTCAGCGCGATCAAATTGTTGACTATCAGGAGGGGTCAAGACACCGAAAAATTAAGTTTCTTAATCCTGATACTGATTACATCAATATTGATGATAAAATCCCGGTATATATTGCGGCCAGCGGGCCAAAAGTTGCTCAAATGGCTGGAAGAATTGCAGATGGGGTGATTTTGTTCGGTGCGGTAGACCCAACAATAATTGGATGGATGGTGGATAACGTTCGCAAGGGAGCTAAGGAAGCAGGCAGAAACCCCGATGATGTTTATGTCGTNTCGATGANTGCCTTTTATCTTACTAAAACAAACGAAGAGATCGCCTCAAGGCCAGTCAAGGAAGCAGTAGGCCCAATGGTTGCATCGAGTAGCAATATATTTGCATTATCTTGCCATCATGACCCATCGTTANTACCAGAGAAATTTCGAAATGAAATAGTCAAATTTACTGGCGTATACAAAGAACCTGATGAGCCTGTTGAGACTAGACATTTAAAGCTTTATTCGGGTTATCTTCAACAACTAAAGGACGAGCACGAAGAAATNATGAGCAAGGAGATTATTCAAGCGACAACCCTGACGGGCACGAAAGATGAAGTAATCCAAATGATACACAAAATGAAGCAAGCTGGGGTAGACCAAGTAGCAATTCAACCAATCAGACCAACTCGTGAGGTTGTCGAGCAAGTTGCCTCTGAAATTATGCCAGAATTTAATTAATATCCTGACTTATTTTTTTTGATATANTTAATAATAAAGCGTCGAACAGCGCAACTGTCAGACGCTTTTTTTAAAGTCTGTTCCACACAGGTTAACTCTCTATCATCTAAGTTCGCGATGTTTATATCCAACAATCCTTGCATGTATGCCACATCAAATTCTGGATGTCCTTGAAAACCAATTACTCCCTTCTTAAACTCTACGATAAAATTTTTACATACTTTCGTTGACCCAAGGGAGCGAGCATTTTCCGGCAAAGTCGCAACACTGTCCTGATGAAAAGCATAAAGACGAGATTGCTGTGTGACGTTTAATATACTTTTTCCAGTAGCTGTTAGCTCTACTGGAACACAACCTATGTTCCATCCTTTCTTGGATTTGGAAACCTGACCACCTAAAGCTTTAGCAATAGCCTGATGGCCGAAGCATAGACCAACAAGTGGAACTTCTTTCTGGATGATTCTTCTGATTAAGTTTAATAGAAGAACAATCCATGATTTAGGATCGTTTACTGAGGAGCGACTTCCACTAATAATAAATCCGTCAAATTTGCCGACCTCTACGTCATGCATGCCTGCACAAATATCAATCACTGTCCAATCCAAGTCAACATCAAATCCATTGAATGCCTTTTCAAACATTACTGGATAGTCATTAAACGCAGGCTCCAATAGAGTCGGAACGTAATCACATTGAATAAGGCCTAGCTTCATAAAAAGAACCTAAAATCACGAAAAAAAGAGCTTTATTTTTTTAAACTTTTTTCTATAAATTCTGATGATGATACCATTTTCTGAGTATAACAACATGTAATCAAATAAAAAAATCGAAGTGGATGGATTGCAACAAAAATGCTAATCTTAAGTACCACTTATAGAGATCAATCAAGCACAAATATGCGTAATCAATTCAAGAATCGTAAACCCTTTATCTTAATCACTAATGACGACAGTGTAGATTCACCTTTGCTTGCTATTCTTATCAACACACTTAAACATAAAAATAATTTGCTAGTGGTAGCTCCTGCGGAGGAACAAAGTTGGAAGGGTAAATCAATGACACGGCGTGGATACCTAGAAAAAAAAGAAATTTTTATCGGGGACACTAGTTGCTGGGCGGTTGATGGGACACCAGCTGACTGCACAAATATCGGAATACACAATATTGCAAGACAGAAACCCGATTTTGTAATTTCAGGAATAAATATCGGAAAAAATATAGGTGTTGGTTTCTCTTTAGCTTCGGGCACCATAGGAGCTTGTATCGAGGCTAACATAGCAGGTGTGCCAGCCATTGCTTTATCGCAAGAGTTTTTTCCTGAAGATTTTAAGTATTGGGACAACAACAGAACTTTTAGTAGCAACACACAAAATACATTACTACAAAGGCTTACGTTTTCCGTTAACAAAGTTTGGGATTACTTGAGAGATAAAGATAGCNATGAACCGATAACTTGGAATGTGAATTTTCCGAAAAAGTACTCTTCGAATGTTCCTGAAGATGTGGTGGTCAAGAATACTATTTTAAGCGAAACTTATTATGATAATTGCTTCAAACCTCACGAAAGCGGTTTTCAGTTTGCGCTAGCGAAGACCAGGACTGAAGAAAATAAAAATTCAGACGTATTCGCGCTCGAACAAGGTTCTGTGAGCATTTCAAAAATCGATATAAGGATACTAGGCCAACAACTTGATAATTAAAATTCTATATTAATCGCCAAACATAAGTATTCAACGAATTCTGAAGTGTCAGCATAAACTTTACCTAAGAAAACAAGAAAATCTCGGTCCATAATTTGCTCTTTTTTAATTTTCAGCTGTAAGATAAAATCGATTCTTTTTAAATCCTCTATGGCTGGATGATCTTTGTCAAATCCTAGCGGAGATCTCTTTAGACTTCCTCCAACCAGCCGCCACTTGTTTGACAAATTTCTTTTCTTATGCTTTTTCAGAGTCTCCTGCCATGCATTAGGGTTGTCCGCTATGAATGATCTTATCTTCTTAAGCGTGATTGAGTCGGGTCGCCAAATCCCTGCGCCTAAATGGCAGTTCTCAGGTGAAATATGCAAATAGAAACCTGGAGCATGGATGTTTTTACCAAGTTTGTGTCTAAAATGAATACCGATGTTATTTTTATAAGGAGATTTGTCTTTTGAAAATCGAACATCTCTTTGAATTCTCATCAATGAACCACCAACTTTTTTAGGAACAGCTACAAAATTGGAAGAAATTTTATCAAGCTCTCTTTGAAAGTCCCTTATTAGTTCTAAAGATGGACTTCGCACAGATTCTTCATATCTATTTTGGTTGCTTTTAAACCAAGTGCGGTTATTGTTCAATCTTAAATCTTCAAGAAATTTTACTGAATCAGATTCATATCCCGTAAACATAGAGCCTCACCTTAATTATTCTGATATTTTTTTTCAACTGACCGGGAACTCTACCAAAACTTTAAGGCCAGGATTGTTATCAATAAAGGTTAGATTACCTCTATGAAATTCAACGACAACCTTAACTAAACTTAAACCAAGTCCACTGCCGGGATAGCTCCTACTAGGATCAAGACGAGTGAATTTCTCGACCATTTTATCATAGTCAGAACTTGCGACACCTGGCCCTTTGTCAGCTACGGATAAAGAAATTTTATTTCCGATTGTTTCGCCATGAAATGCTATTGCACTATGCTCTGGGCTGTATTTAATTGCATTGTCAAGCAAATTAGCTATCAGTTGAAAACACAGATTTTTGTCTCCATTAAGAGTCATCTTTTCGTCAAGCTCTACAACAATTGTTACGAATTTGTTTTCTGCATTGGCTTGATACAGTTCCACTGCATCATAAATAATTGAATTTAAATCTAAAGCTTCAATACTGCCAGCATAGCTACCTGACTCTATTCGGGATATTCTTAATAAGCTTGAAAAAATTTTAAGTAGGTCGTCAGCTTCTTTAACGCATATTCTTAATTCTGACCATATCTCATTAGTATTATCATGGGTTAAACTTTCGATCCTATTTCTCAACCTAGTCAAAGGTGTCCTCAAATCATGTGCGATATTGTCTGACACGTGCTTGACTCCCGAAACTAGTTTTTCAAGTCTATCTAGCATCTCATTCAAATGTTTCGCTAATAGATCAAATTCATCATTATTTTTTGATACTAGAACTCTTTCGGTTAGGTTGCCTTCAACAATACGCGAAGTAACGTTTGTAAACTCAGTTATTCTTGAAGTTGCTCGTCGGCTAATATAAATGGCATTACAAATAGCAAATATTATTACTAGGATGAGCGAAAAGATTGCTGCTCCTTGAAAGATTGCTCTCAACTCATTTATTTTTTTTATATTCCTACCAACCAGAAGATTCAATCCTCTCTCTAATTGAAAAATTTGAGCTCTAGCCCCAATTGATTTGTTGTTTATAACTAAAGAAAATTCAAATTTTTCATTGTTTTCGACCCCATTAGAAGGCCACTTATTTAAATTACCTACTATATTTTTACCAGCAGAACTCTGTAATAAATAGAGCATATCCTCGTCCTTGCTCAATCTAACTTTAGCTCCTATAACTCTCACAAGACGCTGTATCCCACGTTCATTGTATTGACTGGCCAGTGATTTTATTTCGGCATCCAAAGTTGCATCTGTTTCTTTTACTAATAAAGCAATACTAGACCAATATAAAAAATAAATGAGAATGGAAAGTGATGCGCCCATGAATAAGCTAAAAGAAATCGTTAGCCTAAATGATAATGAGCGAAAAATATTTTTACTTTGACGATAAAACATCTTTATCCAACTATCCTATAACCTGCGCCCCGTACGGTTTCAATCATTGAATCCGATTGACTCCGATCAATTTTAGTTCTTAGACGGCTTATATGTACATCGATAATATTAGTTTGAGGATCAAAATGATAATCCCAAACATGCTCCAATAACATAGTCCGGGTTACTACCTGTCCTGAATGCAACATTAAGTATTCCAGTAATTTGAACTCTCTTGGTTTCAAGATTACCTCGGATCCGCCCAAAAAAACTTGCCTCTTGCGCTGATCCAATTTTAACTTCCCCACAGTAATTTCATTGGATGTGATTCGACTGTCCCTTCTCCTGGACAAAATAATTGTACGCGCTTTAAGCTCGCTATATGCAAAAGGTTTGACTAAATAATCGTCGCAGCCTGCCTCTAGCCCCTCTACACGTTGATCCACTTCAGACATGGCGCTTAAAATAAGAATAGGCGTATTATTATCGTTAGCACGAAGTGTTCTTACTACAGATAACCCGTCTATTCGTGGCAACATCCTGTCAAGAATTATCACATCATAATCGGAGGTGGTTGCCATCAATAGGCCGTCTTCGCCATTTGTTGCAGCGTCAACTAAATTACCATCTTGCTCAAATCCTTTTTTAATAAATGAGAGAGTTTCACTATCGTCTTCTACAATTAGGATTTTCATGGCTGCCTATTAAACTAGTAATAATAAACGAATGACTTAATGACTCACTTTTAATGAAATTAGCATTCAAAAAGATTGCTAGAAAGATATCTTTCTCCTGCATCGGGTAAAACCACCACTATCGTCTTACCTTCAAAAGTTTTGTCATAGGATAATTTTGAAGCTACACTTGCAGCCGCGCCGCATGAAATACCGGCAAAAATGCCTTCCTCCTTTGCAAGTCTTCTTCCCATTTGTAATGCCTCATCACTACTAACGCATTCTATTTGATCAACTAGATCTAGGTCTAGGTTTTTGGGTACAAAACCAGCGCCGATCCCTTGAATTTTATGTGGGGCAGGTTTAATTTCATCATCATTCAGAGTCATTGTAATAACAGGACTCTCTGCCGGCTCCACACCAACCGACAAAATAGGTTTTTTAACTTTCTTTTTTATGTAACGAGAGACTCCCGTGATGGTGCCTCCTGTGCCAATCCCAGAAACAAGAACATCGATTTTGCCGTCGGTCTGACTCCAAATTTCCGGTCCTGTTGTTTGCTCATGTATTAATGGATTAGCTGGGTTAGAAAATTGCTGCGGCATAAAAGTTTTGCCTGGATTTTTACTAAGAATTGATTCCGCAGCCTCAATAGCACCTTTCATCCCTTTTGAACCGTCAGTTAGAATCAGATTAGCCCCAAAAGCTTTTAAAACTTTTCTTCTCTCAATTGACATAGTTTCAGGCATAGTCAAGGTAAGTTTGTATCCTTTAGCTGCACAAACAAAAGCTAGGGCAATACCGGTATTTCCACTTGTAGGTTCGATGATTTCTATTCCTTTTTTTAGAATTCCTTTTTTTTCAGCATCCCAGATCATGGATGCTCCGATCCTGCATTTAACAGAGTATGCCGGATTCCGACCTTCTATTTTAGCTAATACTAGCGTTTTTTTACTATTAACCACATTATTCAATTTCACCAAAGGGGTCTCACCAATTGACAATGCATTGTTGTCAAAATACTTCATATCTTATACTCCTCTAACTATAACTATAACTGACCTATTACTTTCTCCCCAAATAATCTGATATCGTCTAATGCTTCGGCTTGAGCAGGACCACCGGGTTGCCGCATTCTGAGCATTATATAGTCCGGTTCAATTTCTTCTTTCCAAAAACTGAGTTGTTCCAAGCATTGCTCGGGAGAACCCGCAATCAGCCTCTCTTTAGAAATCGTTTCAAATGTGAGCTCCTCCTCGGCCGCAATATTTTTTATGTGTTCATCTTTAACGTATGCCCCATAATGAAAGTACCATTTATGTGTTGCCATGGTCGGGCCACTTTTTGAAACAACCGCTTCCCAATCTTTTCCAATGATGCAGTCCCTCATTAAGACTACAAATGGCTTTTTGTTATACTTTTTTGCTTCTTTTCTATATTGATTAGCATAGTCACGGATGACCTCCAAAGATTGAATAGGATCGGCTATCCATCCGTCCCCCATTCTTGCCGCACGTTTCAATCCAGCGGGAACCCAGCCTGCAAGCCAAATTGGGGGGCCGTTTTTTTGGAATGAGTTCGGTGTAACCCTTACATTTTCAATTTTGTGAAACCTGCTCGGATAGGAGAATCTCTCACCTTTCCATGCTCTTTTTAAAATCTCTACGCTCTCCTCGGTTCTAGCAGCCCGCTCTTTTATCGAGACCCCGAAAGCGTCAAAATCATCTGGTTGATAACCTATACCCATTGCAGCTACCATTCTTCCTTCCGTTGCCTGATCAACCACTGCTATGTCCTCTGCTAAACGGATCGGATGATATAGGGGCGACAGAAGCACACAAGTTCCGACTTTCAAACGGGTTGTTCGCATACCTATCATTCCCGATAATAAAACCGGTGATGGCAAATATCCGTCCGACTGTTGATGATGCTCTGTAAAGTAAAAACCATCAAAACCGACTTTTTCACAAAGCTCGGCCTGTTCAACTAACTCTTTAATTAGATTCGAAATATTTTTCCCATCAGGTGGATCTTGAGTACATGGGAAATAACCAACTGGCGTCATAGTATCCTCCTTTAACTTTTGATTTTTTCGATGATGTCTTGAATTTTGTCAAGTGTAGGCAAAACAGTCTTATCACTTTCACTGGGAAGATTAAAAATAAAATGACTAAAACCAAGGTCTATGTTTTTTTTAATTTCATCGACATCCATAGGGGCGAAAAAGTAGGCGAGTGTAATTTCCTTAAAATCNCGACCAGCCGCCTCGCATGCTTGTTTCAAACCTTCTACGGTTGCACCCCCTTTTCTTCCGCCAATAGGAATCCACCCATCTCCGTATTCAGCTATCCTCTCTTCTACAAATTTTGCGTTCGCGCCAACCCAAATTGGCGGGCCACCTTCTTGAATTGGTTTAGGATAAGACCACATTTTATCGAAATTCACATACTCCCCATGATATTCTGCCTCGTCTTTTGTCCATATCTCTTTCATGGCTAGGATTCTCTCTCTGGTAATCTTCCAGCGCTTAGCAAAGGGTGCGCCATGGTTTTCAACCTCTGGCTTATTCCACCCAGCTCCTATTCCAAAAATAAATCTTCCCCCGCTTAACCTATCGATAGTCGCGACTTCCTTTGCAAGAGTAATTGGATGACGCTGAGAAACCAAACAGATTCCAGTTCCGAGAAGAATCTTTTTCGTAACAGCAGCGCACTGGCCCAGCACCACAAAGGGATCAAACGTTCTTAAATAAAACTCGGGAGGTAAACCATCAAAGAAGGGTGAACTCGTATCATTTGGAATATGAGTATGCTCCGGCACAAAAAATGAATCTAAACCACGCTTTTCTAGCTCTATCGCCAGATCGACCGCTGGCATGCATTTATCAGTCGCAAAAATCATAGCACCGAATTTCACCATTACAATAACCCCTTTATCTAATTACATTTAAAAATTTTTCTACCATTCCATTCTCCCCTTACCTCGAGTTGATGAGAAGAATTTTCCGGTTGGACCATCATTTGGTAAAGTGGCAAGCCAGACCGGCGTAGCCGCGCCTTCAGCAACTGTTAAAGGAGCGCTATCTGTACCCATATCGGTTCTACACCAGCCAGGAGAAGCGGAATTTACTTTACAATTTGTATCTCGTAACTCTTTTGCAAACAATGCAGTGATAGAATTTATCGAAACTTTCGACGCCTGATAAGCAGGACCCATTACCTCGTAAACCAATGAATTTGGATCATTGATTCCTTCAAGAGATCCCATATCGCTTGATATATTCACTATCCTCCCTTGAGAGCTCTTCTTGATTATAGGAACCAAAAGTTGTGTAAGTCTGTAAGGTCCAAAAAAGTTAACATCAAAAGTGCGCTTTAAATCTGTAAAATCTAGCTCGCTGGGCAGTGTACCCCAATCTTCCTCAAAAGTACCCGCATTATTAACTAAGACATCCAAACAACTAATCTCTTCTTTTAAATTTTCAACTGCCAATTCAATACTCGAAATGTCTCCCATATCTAATTTCAACGTAGTACACTCAATTTGTTCTTTTTCTAGATTAATTATCTGGCTACCCAATACGCCTGGGTCACGAACTCCTAAAATAATTTTGTGCCCAAGCTTACCGAGCTGGANGCATATTTCGAATCCTAGCCCGCGTCCCGCGCCAGTAATAAGCGCTGTTTTCTTTTGTTTGTTCATCAGCTATCCAATCTCANTTTTAGTTTTCTTATATTCCTCTGCCTTATTTTTCATTCCTACTTTAACGACTGACTCGTCACTCAGATTATTTTTCTCAGCATAATCCCTAACCTCTTGCGTAATCTTCATTGAACAAAATTTAGGTCCGCACATTGAACAAAAATGAGCTGCTTTATGACCTTCCTTTGGAAGGGTTTGATCATGAAACGAGCGGGCTCTTTCGGGATCGAGGCTCAAGTTAAATTGATCCTCCCATCTGAACTCAAATCGAGCTTTAGAAAGAGCATCATCCCTTCGTTGCGCACTTGGATGGCCTTTCGCAAGATCAGCCGCATGAGCAGCCAGTTTATATGTAATTATGCCTTCTTTCACGTCATCTTTATCTGGAAGGCCCAAGTGTTCCTTTGGAGTTACATAACATAACATAGCGGTTCCGTACCANCCGATCATAGCCGCGCCAATACCGGAGGTAATATGGTCGTAACCGGGTGCAATATCTGTTGTAAGCGGGCCTAATGTGTAAAACGGAGCCTCCCCACAGTGCTCGAGCTGAAGATCCATATTCTCCTTTATAAGTTGCATAGGCACATGCCCTGGACCTTCTATCATCGTCTGTACATCATGCTTCCAAGCTAGTTTGGTAAGTTCTCCAAGTGTTTTTAATTCAGCGAATTGCGCGTCGTCATTAGCATCAGCAATACTGCCAGGTCTCAGACCATCTCCAAGTGAAAATGTAACGTCATAGACTTTCATAATTTCACATATTTCTTCAAAATGAGTATATAAAAAGTTTTCTTTGTGATGCGTCAAACACCATTTGGCCATTATTGAGCCTCCTCGAGAAACAATACCCGTAGTTCTTTTCGTTGTCATTGGTATAAAAGGCAACCTCAGCCCAGCATGAATTGTAAAGTAATCCACACCCTGTTCAGCCTGTTCGATTAAAGTATCCCTAAATATATCCCAAGAAAGATTTTCTGCGATGCCGTCCACCTTCTCAAGTGCTTGATAAATTGGGACAGTACCAACGGGCACTGGCGAGTTTCTCAAAATCCATTCTCTAGTTTGGTGAATATTTTTTCCTGTTGAAAGGTCCATGATGGTATCAGCACCCCATCGCGTTGCCCATGTCATTTTTTCAACTTCCTCCTCTACAGAAGATGAGACCGCAGAATTACCAATATTAGCATTGATTTTTACAAGAAAATTTCTACCTATAATCATGGGTTCGAGTTCGGGGTGATTGATATTCGCGGGAAGAACTGCCCTGCCACGAGCAATCTCTTCTCTCACAAACTCTGGAGTAATAATTTTTGGAATAGAGGCACCAAAAGATTCACCTTTATGATGATCGGTTACAAAGCATTCCCCATTTTCTTGCAAGTTTTCGTTTTCTCTTATCGCGACAAACTCCATTTCGGGTGTAATTATCCCTTTTTTCGCATAATGCATTTGAGAAACGTTTTTCCCCTTTCTTGCTACACGAGGAAGAGTTTTTCCTTTAAAGGTGGAAAAGTTTGCAGGCTCGGTTTCTATTTTTTTACTGTAGTCAGAAGAGCACTCCTCTAACTTAATTGTATCTTTTCTTTCGACTATCCATGAGTCTCTGATTAGCTTCAATCCTGAGTTGACGTCTACAGGGACATCTGTATCGGAATAAAAACCAGAAGTATCATAGACTTGGAAACTGGCATTTTTTACCCTTTTTTCATCCACCATCGTGTCACTTTGAGAGATCTCTCTCATAGGAACCTTGATATCGCTCCTAGTACCTGTAATATATATTTTCTTCGAATTAGGAAAAGACTTGTTCACGTCTTCAAGTGAGGGNTTTTTGGTTTTTATACTTACCAGCTTTGAGTCCGACATATATTATTCCTCTGTTTTTTTAAGTTTATAAATCAAGCAGAGGCCTTTCGCTTCCCTGCCTCATTTACCAAGTCAGGTTCAAAGGGTCTATTCTCAGCACTTCTAACAAATGCACCCCCAGCTTGTCACAAATTATTTTTAAATTGTATCATGTCCTAGGACGAACACAAGCTAACTCAAAGAGCTCGAGAATTATCAAGCAGATAGCGGTTTTTTGGCCACACGAATAAATTGAAGCTCACATTTACAACATTTTTGAGTTTATTCACAGAACATTTCCATGGTTGGCTCTAACCCTGAAAGATTATCCAAATTGCTATTTTTTGCGAATAAAAGCCCCTCTAAACACGTCAGTATCAGAATGCTAAGGTGAATCCCGTTTACAGTAGAATTTCTTTTTAACCTAAGCTGCAGACACTCAAAAGTCTCACTAACACTAAGTTCCCTAGTAATCTTAAAGAATCTCTCGAGATACTCAAAACTGGTGAAAAACTCGTCCCAGTCGGGTTTTGGCGATCTCCACATTGAACAAATTGCTCTCATTATGGTTGTGCGTTCATGGTGCAGATAAGTACACCAAACATACAGGATACCGTCACACTCGACATTTGGTATACTCTAATTAAAATATACAAATGTATAATTACTACTAAATTTAGATTAAATCGAGAAAAGAATATGGAATTAGCAATCAACGTGCGGAATTGGGGGCCAACAGCTACCGTCGAATTTATTCGCGACAGTGTTTTAGTAGCAGACGAGTCAAGTATGGATGCATTATGGTTTAACGATCACTTGTGTTTTCCACCATTCATTGCAGACAATTTTTACAACGTTCCTCAGACAATGGGCAGTATTATAGATCCGCTGAGCCTCGCTTCTTTTATAGCTGGCATTACCAAAAGAATAAAATTTGGAACAGCGGTTTTGGTCTTACCCTACAGGGAAAAAATTGTTACAACCAAAATGATCGCTTCTATCCAGCAACTATCCAATAATCGTTTTTTACTAGGGGTTGGCCCCGGTTATCTCGAAGAAGAGTTCAATGCTTTGGGAATCAACCTAAAAGATAGGGGCAAAATTACAAACGAGACTCTAGATTTCCTTTTAAAAGCATCGAAAGATTCTAAAATCATTAGTAATGGACAAGAAATACTTTTAGAACCAAAACTCACGTTACCTCCGATCTACATTGGACAAATGGCGAAAGTTGCGTTCGATAGGACCATCCGGTTCGGAAGAGGGTGGATGCCAGTTAGTATATCTCCGGAAGAGCTGGGTCCAAAAGTAATAGAGCTCAAAAAGCAAGCAAAAGCTGCTGGAAGAGATAAGATTGAGATTATTGCAATGAAAACATTACCCCTTGATGATCTCGAGTCAGCGAAAAAAATGGCGATTGCTTATAAGGATGCTGGAGCTACACAGCTCGTTCACACTCAAGGCTATGAAACCGTGGATCACTATTGTCAAATAATCGAAAAACTAGAAAAATACATTAAGCCACTTATTTGATCCAAAAAAAAAATCCAATCAGATGCATATTGAAAAACTAACACCGCAGATAGGGGCAGTCATCCGAGAAATCAATCTTAATGAGAAAACAACTGATACCCTGATAGAAAAAATAAAGGAAGCTTTTTATAATCACTTGGTAATTTTTATTGAAGATCAAGATATTGACCCAAGACAGTTCATAAGATTTTCTAAACACTTCGGCGAGCTAGGCGCCTATCCTTTTGTAAAGGGCATGGACCATTTTCCTGAGATAGTTGAAGTGCGAAAAAAGAAAGATGAGAAAATTAATTTTGGCGGACTGTGGCATACAGATACCAGTTATTTACCGGAGCCCCCGGCTAGTTCTATACTATATGCGGTGGAAATACCGCCAGTCGGAGGAGACACCCTGTTTTCTAATATGTATCTAGCTTACGAAAATCTCACACCAGCTTACAAGGCTATCCTGTCAAATCTAAGAGGCTATAACACATCAGATAAAGCTGATGCGGCAGTTACTCGCACTCATAGGATGGCAGACAGTCCAAAAAATACAAAGAGTATAAAAACCAGCGCCTTTCACCCCATAGTAAGAACTCATCCTATTACAAAAAAATTGAGCTTATACTGCAGCAATGCTCACACTACACATATTGAAGGGATGAGTAATGAGGAGAGCAAGGGGATTCTACAATTTTTGTTTTCTCAACAAACAAAAGAGGAGTATACCTGCAGATACAAATGGAAAAAAGGGACGATTGCGTTATGGGATAACATTGCATGCCAGCACAATGCGTTAAATGATTACCATGGGTTTGAAAGGGTCATGTATAGGATCACTCATAGAGGAGCGAAACCTTATTGATTATCAAATAGCGCTTCTGTCTTTATCATATTATTAAAAATTCTCAAAACTCGTAAAGTCAAACCCCATATAAAATATTGTTTGTATGGAATAGCCGGGTAAGTTTTTTGTTTTATCCCAGCATATTCAATCATGGTTAAACCTTGTTCCCGATAAATTAGGTTTATCGGAACCCAAAAAAAGTTTGCCACCTCTTCACGACTAGCAACAAATGCTGTGTCAGCCAATGAATCACTTACCAAAAAAACAAAGGGTATAATATGGAAAGATTTTCCTGATAAATTATTTGGCGCCTCTATGGCGCCAAGATTACCGATCATACATTCTTTTTCTAATTGAATACCTATCTCTTCACACGTTTCACGTATAACACCATCAACTAATGTTTTATCATCTTTCGCTATCTTACCCCCCGGCAAAGAAACATGGCCCGACCATGGGTCCCCCTTTCTTTGGGTTCTTTCAATGAAACATATACTATAAGGATCACTCTGATTAATGATAAGAGCGACAACCGCCGGCTTTTTTAGAGGTTCAATTTCTGGAATTCTGTAAAGGGTTTTATTAAAGGTTCTAATTAACTGTTTGCTGAGGTTATGCTCAATTAACATTAAGAGTTGATCAACTTGCTTTATCGAACTCAGATTGAATTCGATCTAACACGGGCAAAAGATATTCTTTAAACTTTTTCGGATCTTCAGACATAGGAAAGTGGCCCATACCCTCCATTAAAGTATAAGAGCTACCTTTTACAGCATCACAAAGTTCTTTGCATGCGGCTGGATAAGCGCTCCAGTCATAATCACCACCCAATACGTAAAGCATACACTTAGAAGTATCTATGTCTTTAGCGGTGTCCCTCAAATCATGTTCAATTCCATAATAAACTAAGTCACCTACGAAGACTGAAGGAGCACCTTGACTATACATCCAAACCGTCTCGCGCACTCTCTCTGCGGGTGCGTTGGGCGAACAAAGACTCAGCATCATGGCTGGCTTTGATTCATTTGAGAGTCGGGGATGATGCCACCATTGTTCAATCAGGCGTTCCATATTACCACTCCACAGAGAAGCCTCCAGTCCAATACATGCCGCGAACTCATCTGGATAGTTTAAAGCTAAATCACCCGCCAAGTGACCGCCCATTGAACAACCCATATAAACCGGCCGGACCAACTCCAGCTGGCGTATTAGCTCTATCCAGAAGTTCATAAACCACTCTTTATGTAACTCGTACTTTTGTTCCCAAAATCTCACAGAATCCGGTGGAAGAGACTTGCCGTGATACGGTAAATCGATTGCAATGAATCTGAATCTTTTAGTTAAATCCGGGTCTTCCAATAGATGTCTCCATTGTCTGCCATCAGAACCTGCGGTATGCTGACACACAATTGGAATCCCAGTACCCGCCTCTTCAAAGTAGACTCTGTACTCTATTCCTTCAACAGTCACGTAAATATATTTTCCCGTAATGGCGGCATATCTAGCCATTATGTACCCCCTTTTTTGAAAAACGCGCTCTCAACCATGCAGCTTTGAATTCTTAAAATGGCATAATAATAAGCATAAGCCGATTCTAAATTACCTCCGAACTCAAATTCATGGTGAAAAGAAGCAGCAAACCAATCATGGTAGAATGGTTTAGGTGTTTTAACTAACATTTTTAACCAAACATCTTTAGGGCCACCGATGTGTATATCATATGGATCAAACCCGCTGGTGCCCCTATAAAATTTCTGAACTTTACCTTCTCCAATTTCCATAAAGTAAAATTCTTCTTCCACTTTAAATCGAATATTCGCCGACCAGAATCTACTTACGAGCTGATATTCTTTGTCATTGTTTATCCGGTTTTTGACATCCTCTAAATCAAAAAACGTTTCCATAATCATTGCCTAATTCAACCTAATATTTATATAAATAGTAATTAATAGAATCAACCAATGTCAATCATCCTTCAAATTTTTAATCCCAAACTGTTCCATAACCTCTTTTGTATGGGAGCCCAGTTCTGGACCAGGTGATTTTACAAAACCTGGATTTCTTAGGAATTTTACAGGGACACCAGCTATTTTTTTCTTTCCGAGTCCGGGTACATCTATATCTTTCAACATGTCTCTGACTTTTAAATGCTCATCCCTATAAATGTCCTCGACATTATTGGCCGGACCGCTCGGTACTTTTCCAGCTAGCTTTTTCTTCAACTCAGCTTTAGTATACGAGCGTGTCCACTCCGTAATCGTATTTCGGACAAGCTCCGCGTTTTTAATTCGGGCATCATTAGAATTAAATCTATCATCATCTTTTAGTTCAATAAGACCCATAATTTCAACTAAAGCCTGCCATTGAGATTCCAAAGCGCAGCCTATCGCGTACCATCCATCAGCTGCTTTATAAATAGAAAAAGGATTTACCAATGGATGATCGTTTCCTTCTCCATATGATACATCTTCAACAAAAGAGTACCGATAAATCTGTCTTTCACAGAAGGCCACCATCGCGTCAAACATACTCACATCTACGAACTCACCTTGCCCTGTTTGCTCAGACTTCCGCAAAGCGGCGGTTACCCCAAAAGCACACATAATTCCCGGTACAATATCACCTATACCCGGCCCAGCTTTTGTCGGCGAATCTTTTTCCCCAGTCATCGCCATAAACCCACCCATGGCTTGNGCAACAATATCAAAAGCGGGCCAATCATTGTAAGGACCCTTTCCTGTTCTATGATCACCAAAACCTCTTATTGTAGCGTAAACAAGTTTATTATTAACCTCTAGTAATTTTTCATAAGACAATCCCAGACGCTCCATTACACCGGCTCGAAAGTTCTCAATAACAACGTCGGCTTTTGCAACCATTTGAAAAAAAATTTCCCTGTCATATTCCTTCTTCAGGTTAAGGATAATGCTTCTTTTGTTTCTATTTATGCTATGAAAATAGCCGCTATTTTCTCTTTTTTTATCTAGAGCTGCATAAGGACCCAGACCTCTAGACATGTCTCCGTGAGGGGGTTCAATTTTTATAACATCTGCTCCGTGGTCAGCCAGGATCATTGTGCAGTAAGGACCAGCCAGCATTTGAGTAAGGTCCAATACAACTACGCCCGCTAGAATTCCCCCATTTGTGTTTTGATTATTAGTCATAAGTTTTATTTTACTAGAATAAACTATTTTTCAGCGGACTGAATTGTTTGCTCTATTAATGTATTGATAGTCATTGGTCCTACCCCACCTGGTACGGGAGTATACGCAAAAACACGATTTTTAAGTGGTTCAAGCTGAATGTCTCCAACACCTCCAGGATGATAACCCGCATCAATCACCACAGCATCATCTTTTATCCAATCAGCTCTTATATATTCAGGTCTTCCCACTGCGCCAACTACAATATCTGCAGTTTTTATAATATCGCTTAACCTTTGTGTCTTCGAGTGGCAGATAGTAACAGTAGCGTTCGCGGCCAATAACATCATTGACATCGGCTTGCCTAGGATAGGGCTTCGGCCAACGACTACAGCGTGTTTTCCTTCACAATTAATGCCATAGTGTCGAATAATGCGCATAATTCCCATTGGTGTGGCAGAGCCATAAGCTGGAACCCCCATCGACATTCTTCCGAATCCAAGGGTGGTCACGCCATCGACGTCTTTTGCCGCGTTAATTGCATCAAAACACACACGTTCATCAATTCCAGAAGGAACTGGGTGTTGAAGCAATATACCTTTCACCTTTTCGTTGTCGTTTAATTCCTCGATCCGCCCCAATAGCTGATTAGTAGTGGTTCTCACCGGGAGCTCAACTTTTTCCGAATTCAAACCAACTCTTTGACATGCAGCTTGTTTCATTTTTACATATGTGGCCGAAGCTGGATCATCTCCAACAAGAATAGTAGCTAACGACGGCGTCATACCCTTTTCAGCTACCTTGTGAACTCTAGTCCTAAATTCGTTCTCAAATTTCTTAGCTAAAAGTTTGCCTTCCAACAATAAAGATTTCATGATGCCNCCTTTTTTAGGTATTATATCGGGATAATCCTGACGAACATAAAAGATACGATTATAGCATGATTGAACTAGATACCATTGATTATAATAGACCTGTCAAATTAACGAACAATATTTATAGGTTAACTTCAAAAAATCCTAGTCAGATGACAGGCCCGGGTACAAATACTTACATCATAGGACGTTCGAGCTTTATAGTAATAGACCCAGGGCCAGCATTGGAGTCTCATATCCAAAATATTTTGCTGTACTTTGGTCAATATATAGAAGCCGTATTGGTTACTCATACTCATAAAGACCATTCACCAGCGGCTAGAATTATTGCACAAGAAACGGGAGCAAAACTCTTTGGGAGCGTGATAGAAAATGACGGGCATCAAGACACAACGTTCTCATCACAAAAAACGATCGAAGATAACGAGATTTTAAAATTTTCGGAAAGTACCGTTAAGGCCATTAAAACTCCGGGGCACGTGGCAAATCACATATGCTATCTCGTTGAATCAGACCAATTTCTTATTACCGGAGACCATCTTATGGAAGGAACCACAGTGGTTATTATCCCTCCCTCGGGTAGCATGAAAGACTATATGGATTCACTACGCAAGCTTTTGGAATATAATTTTAAATATATCGGACCCGGACACGGTATGGTTATGAATAAGCCGAAACAAGAAATTGAGCGTGTTTATCGACATCGAGTAAAAAGAGAAAAAAAAATCTTAAAAATTGTCACAGAAACCACACCTTCTTCGTTAGAAGAACTTACCAAAAAAGCTTATGGAGACGTTAATGAAAACTTGCATTTTTGGGCATCAAAATCACTTCTAGCGCATTTAATTAAATTAGAGTCAGAAAAACTAGTAGTTCAAAACAAAGGCAAGTGGTCAGCTTATTAATTTTTTGAAAAAATTTTTCTATTATAAAACTCAATCAAATCCTGAGCGCATTTCTTTGGAGCTTCAACCATAGGCAAGTGTCCTACTTGTAACATTAATTTTGACTCATTTAATTTAATGTTCTTCATCAATACCCCCATTCCATTGGGCGTTATAATCTGATCACTTGCGCCCCAGACAATCAACGTTTCACATTCAATGCTTCTAGCTATTTCCTCAAGTTTCAAAAGATTCTCCGATTTACTACTGACCAATCCGAACATCTGTGTAAACAAATATTGATTAGTCGCAAATCTCTTTATTGCTTTTTGTTCGAAAACCTCATAAAACCAGCCCTTGGCCGGAGGATTATAAAAACACAATTGTGAGAGCCGCGCAAAGTCGAAAGAATTTTTAACCAACAGAGGATTTTTTCCCTCTAAAATAAGTTTCACGCCCTCTGCGTGCTCCTCCGTGGTTACTCCAGCGGGAGCAAGCAACCACAAGCCACTGACTTTTTGTTGAGCTTTTGCGGCAATTGCGGCAGAAAAAAACCCTCCTAAGGAGTTGCCGCCGATAATATATTGATCACTCGGTACAATTCGCAAAAGTAATTCCATTATCATTCTAACTTGCTCATCCAAAGTGTATTTTGCAAATGGGTTTATAGGGGATTCCCCGAATCCTGGAACATCTAAAATAATAAAGTTAAATTTGCCTCTCAAAAACCTCGCAACTGCAAGCCAATGGTTTTTATCTGCCCCAAAACCATGAATAAGAACAATTGTAGGGTATGGAGGAGGTTTGAAGATTTTTGTTTTGTAAAATACGATCTTCTGCTTGCCAACATAACTAGACTCTTGCTTCAAACCAAGATAAATTAGCACGAACTTTTTAATTATTTTAAAGGCAGAAGCGAGACCGTATAATTTTAGTTTTTTAAACATTGTTAAAGATTTATCTTTGACCTCAAATTAACAACTCTATCATGACTACAAAATTTTACTCAAATTGCAAAGCTATGGTCGCCACAATTACAAGTGGGAGTTCTTTAGCACTTTTTAAAAATTCAGTATCCTATGAAATTGGCGCCCAACTTCTTAATAGCGCAGTAACAGATTTACATGTGATCACTGTGCCAACCGGAGGTTTATTAATTGATCTTTTAATTAAACACCAAAAAATTTCTCATATTGAAACCTCGGGCGTTTCTCTAGGAGAAGACGGGCCAGCGAAAAACTTTACTGCCGCGATGGAAGGAAAAAATTTAATCGACTCGGAACATCGTGGGAATGGAATCAAAATAACTGATGCCACATGTCCAGCGATTTATGCAGGTCTTCAAGCAGCTGAGAAAGGTATACCTTTTATGCCAATCAGAGGGTTGCTCGGCTCAGACATTCTTCAGAAGCGCGAGGAATTGAAAGTTATCAACAATCCCTTTAAAAAAGACGATCTCATTGTTTGTGTTCCGCCAATAGTCCCAGATTTCACTTTTTTTCATGTGCCCTTAGCTGATTCTCAAGGTAACATATTTATCGGGTCTGATTCAGAGCTTAAATTATTAGCACATGTGTCAAAAAAAACACTAGTCAGTGCTGATATGATTGTTGAAACTAATCTGCTCAAAGATCCTGATTATAAAAATAATACAATTTCTAATTTTTATATAGACGGAATTACCGAAACGATAAGAAAGAATGAAACTCTTATTTTGAAACCTTTTCTCTAAAAATTATGGATACCAACAAAGTTGAAATATTAATCTCTGAAATTTGCAATATGCTCAAGAACTCAAACGCTATTGGAGTAGGCGTTTTATCACCTATCCCAGGAGCAGCATCAATCCTCGCTAAAATCGAAGCTAAAGATGAAAAAAGAGTAATAATACTCGGGAGCGAAGAAGCACCATATGCGCCTGAAAGCGCTACAGAGATATTTGATATAGCGGGCCAAGGAAAATTAGATTCATTTTTCTTAAGCGGTGGTCAAATTGATGGTCAAGCAAATATCAATCTAAATTATCTCACTAGTAAAAACCAAATATCCAAAAGATGGTCGGGAGCTTTTGGTTCGTCTTTTCTTTATATGGTTGTCCCACAGATTATTCTGTTTAAGCTAGGTCATAACACCAATTCCCTCGTTGAGAAGGTCGACTTCGTTACCGCAGCCGGCAGTTCTGATACATTAACTTTCAGAAGAGGCGGGGCTGATTATTTAATAACTGATCTCTGTTGTTTCAAATTTGATAGGCGTAAAGGGATATTCAAATTAAAATCAATTCACCCAGGAAATAGCTTGGAAGAAATCAAGGCGAAAACGGGATTTATATTTGATTATTCAGCACAAACTGATACAACATCTGCACCTGATAAAATCAGGCAAAAAACTATAGGAGAGAAAGTTGTACCGGAACTTATGAAAATTTATCCCAAATTTGCGATGACGTACTGGAAAAATTAATTTCTAAAGGTTTTTTAATAGCTCGTCCAAGCTTTCTTTAGCATCACCAAACAGCATTCGTGTATTGTCCCCGAAAAACAATGGGTTATCCACCCCAGCATACCCGCTCGCAAGGCTTCGTTTTAGCACAACAACGGTACCTGAGTTCCAAACCTCTAAAACCGGCATTCCGGCAATAGGACTTTCCGGCTCAGTTTGCGCGGAGGGATTTACTATATCATTAGCTCCGATGACTACCACTACATCTGTGTTAGTAAATTCCTCATTAATCTCATCCATCTCTAATACAATATCGTACGGGACTCTGGCTTCGGCTAGAAGCACATTCATATGCCCTGGCATCCGCCCCGCAACTGGGTGTATTGCAAATCTAACTTTCTTTCGTTGTTCTTTTAATTTTTTAGTAATTTGTTGAACCACTGCTTGCGCTTGAGCTACCGCCATTCCGTAACCGGGCACAAAAATGATACTCTGGCTTTGTTTAAAAATTTCAGCAGTTTCAACTGCTGAAATTTCATGGGCCTCGCCGGTAAATCCTTTAGACCCAGTTGATCCGCTGGTACCAAATCCGCCGGCAATCACGTGTAAAAATTTTCTGTTCATTGCCTTACACATAATGTAACTCAAAATTGCTCCACTCGATCCAACTAAAGCGCCTGTAACGATTAATAAATCATTCGAAAGCATAAACCCAGTGGCAGCGGCTGCCCATCCCGAATAACTATTTAACATTGAGACAACAACAGGCATATCCGCCCCGCCAATCGCCATAACCATATGCACTCCGAAAGTAAAAGCAATTAACGTCATGATTAAAAGTAAAATTAAGCCATCTGAAATGTTAGCTGATGAGACGAATTTGACGAGAATCACGAGACTAACTAGGCCCAACACTAGATTAAACCAATGCCTACCTGGGATAAGAAATGGCTTGCCGTCTATAACACCTTTTAATTTCCCAAACGCGACTACGGAGCCGGTGAAAGTTACCGCCCCTATCAATACTCCCAAATAAATTTCAACGTCGTGGATAACTTTTTCGGCACCTGTGTAATCTGTTCCTTCTAAGAAACTTGCAAATCCAATTAAAACAGCCGCCATGCCCACGAAACTGTGCAAAATAGCCACGAGTTCTGGCATTTCTGTCATTTGCACTTTTTTTGCAACAAGTGTTCCTACCACCGCCGCTGATAACATGGTCACAATTAAAATCGAGTAGGCGGTTACTTGGGCGCTCATGACTGTTGCGGTAATGGCTATAATCATTCCGATAATACCGAACAAATTGCCTCTTCTAGAGGTCTCGGGGTGACTCAATCCTGATAGGCTCAAAATAAAAAATATTGCCGAAACAATATAACTTGCTGTTACCACTCCTTCTGTCATTTAACTCTCCTATTTCTGGAACATTTGCAACATTCGTTTAGTTACTGTAAAACCACCCACAATATTGATTGTTGCGATAAATACCGAGACAGTGGCTAAAATTATCGTCACCATTGAATTTGAAGATATTTGTAATACAGCGCCCAAAACAATAATCCCTGAAATTGCATTAGTAACGCTCATTAATGGTGTATGCAAAGCCGGTGTGACGTTCCAGATTACTTGATAACCCACAAAGCATGCCAGAACGAACACAGTAAAATGGGCCATAAAATCCGCCGGGGCAAAAAAGCCTAGCACCCAAATAACTAAAGCTATTATTCCTAAAAACCCTATCTGACCGAAGCCTTTGCTAGTTTTTTCAGTTTTATTTTTTTCTTCTTCAGGCTCGACCTTTTGACTATCAGATTGTTGAGCTACATTTAGTTTTGGAGGCGGTGCTGGCCATATGACCTCTCCCGACCTAATGACAGTTGCTCCTCTCACTACTTCGTCTTCCAAATCGAATTTGAGATTTCCATCTTTTTCAGGCGTCATGTCGCTGAGCAAATGCACCAAATTAGTTGCATATAATTCTGAAGATTGGGCGGCCAGTCTACTAGGAAGATCAGTGTATCCAATTATATTAATTCCTTTGTAGCTGACTACTTTATCAGCTTCTGATAATTGGCAATTTCCTCCTTGCTCTGCAGCCATATCAACTATAACGCTTCCAGGCTTCATAGACTCGACCATATCTTGGGTAATTAAAGTAGGAGCTGGTTTGCCTGGTATCAGTGCCGTTGTAACAATTATATCGACTTCCTTGGCTTGGTCAGCAAACAAAGCCATTTCCGCCTTAATAAATTCGTCGCTCATTACCTTCGCATATCCACCGCTACCTGAACCGTCCTCCTCGAAATCTAGTAGAAGAAAGTCTGCCCCCATGCTCTCGACCTGCTCTTTTACCTCCGG